>NZ_JAHUWM010000017.1:0-72570 GCF_019218985.1 Pseudomonas sp. PDM30 | reverse complement strand
AACGAGTAAAACAGCCGTTCCTGCCCACTCGATAACTGTCCCATCATGCTGCGTGCTTCCCTGCTGGCCAATGCAGAGATTTTGCCGCAGGCCAGACAGGGGAGCTACTTTTTCAACAGAATCGGCCAGGAGCGGTCGTTGGTGACAAGTGCAACGAGTTCGGCTGTCGGTGCCGGGCATAGAGGATTGAACTACCCACTCCCGACGGTCCTCTCGATTGCAGTTCAAACGTATCCGGATACCCCTTGATCAGCTCACTGAGCTTTTTATAACCATGGGTGCGAGGATCGAATTCAGGTCTCAATTTGCTGATGTTGGTGCCCAGCGCCCCTAAGTTGGCCCAGCCGTCCTCGTCGGCAATGTCATCCAGGATCTTTGCGATGAAACTTACCAGTGCCTTGGGTAGCTTTTTTACCTCGAGCGTACTGGCGACTTTGACGGCCTCGACTGCGACGGGTGGCTCGGGTTCGGGTCGCTCATGTCCATTGCTGGCAGCTACAAGCACCTCACTGCGCAGCAATTCGGTATAGATGAACTTGTCGCAGGCCGACACAAACGGTCTTGGGGTTTTTTCTTCACCAAACCCGTAGACGGTCAAACCTTCTTCTCGTAACCGCGAAGCGAGGCGGGTGAAGTCACTGTCGCTCGAAACCAGGCAGAAACCGTCGAAGCGTCGGGTGTACAACAGGTCCATCGCGTCGATGATCAAGGCGCTGTCTGTTGCGTTCTTACCTTTGGTGTACGCGAACTGTTGGATAGGTTGAATCGAATGGTCGAGCAGCACCTTTTTCCATCCACCCAACTGAGGACCAGTCCAATCGCCATAGATCCGCTTGACGTTGGCGACGCCGTACTTGGCGATTTCTTCGAATAAACCTTCAGCAATTGCTGCGGGGGCATTGTCGGCGTCGATTAACACTGCCAAGCGTTTTTGCGTGGGGGTGGATGCGTGGATGGCCATGGGTCGTCCTTGAGTCAAGGGCTTCAACATACCGTTAAATCGTGGATGAACAAAGGGACCACAGCTTCGCGCTCGAGAGACCGTGTTTGCCAACGGCTACGGAGCTGCGGTGATGTGCAAAGCGGAACTGGATAGCCAATGACTTTCAATCGACCGATAACGGCCGGTGGTCAGAGGTTGCTTTGGGTCGACTGCAGCAGCACACGGCCAAAAACGACCGCCAGCCCTTGGCGGGCAAAAAAATAACAAAATTGCCATGTGCTCCCTTCGTTCCTTCTTGCGTCGCACTGTTCATTGCCCGTTCCCGTACGTCTGGAGTTTTCCCAATGCCCTCGCCTCATTCCTTGCCCGCTGCGCTGCTGGGCCTGGCCCTTGTTTATCCGGCCATGACCGAGGCTCAGGGCCTGGAGCTGGGACAAGTGCTGATTGGCGCTGAGGACCAGAGCGACGAAGACCAGGGGATCGAGGACGCCAGGGCCCGGCTGGCCCAGGTGCCCGGCGGCACCAACGTGGTCGACATGCGCCGTCCGTTGCAGGGCCGCGTGGCCAGCAATCAGGATGTGCTGGCTTACCAGCCGGGGATCTATGCCCAGTCGGCGGGCAACGAAGGGGTGAAGATTTCGATCCGCGGATCGGGGATCAACCGTGCACCGGGCGCCCACGCCTCCGGGCTGTACACCATGCTCGACGGTCTGCCGCTGACCGGCCCCGGCGGCACGCCCTATGAATTGCTGGAACCGCTGTGGCTCGACCATGTGCAAGTGCTGCGCGGCGCCAACGGATTCGACCGGGGCGCCCTGGCTCTTGGCGGGGCCATCGATTACGTCAGCCATACCGGCTACAACGCGCCGAAGTTGCAGGTACGCTACGCAACGGGCAGTCACGGCTATCAGCAGCGCCAAGTCAGCTCCGGACAGGTGCTCGGCGCCTTCGATTACTACGTGGCCATGACCGACGCCAACGCCGACGGCTATCAGGACCACACGGCCAGCGAGAGCCAGGGTGTCATCGCCAACTTCGGCTATCGCTTCAACCCCAATCTGGAAACACGCTTCTACCTGCGTCACCGCCAGACCGACAACGATCTCGCGGGACGGGTGACCAAACACTCCATCGAGCACAACCCACGGGCGGCCAACCCGGCCTACGTGGCGCGGGACGACCGCCGCGACGAGCCGGGCAGCACCTTTATCGGCAACAAGACCACCTGGTACATCGATGACGATTCGAGCATCCAGACCGGCCTTGTCTACCACGACTATCCCATGGACCTGAGCGAGGGCCCCAACCGCCTGAAGGTGGCGTACACGGATGTCAGCGGCACGTTCGACTACAAGCGTCGCGACACGCTCTGGGGGCTGGAAAGCCAAAGCACCCTGGGCCTGCGAGTGACCAAACACCTGCCCAACGCCGGTGCCAGCGAGTTCGTGCGCATCCCCACCGGCAACACCGCCGGTTACGCACCGGGCACGCTGATTCGCAACTTCACCTACCAGGGCTCGGACACGGTCCTGCATGTCGGCAATGACCTGGAGATCGCCGACGACCTGTGGCTGACCACCGGCCTCGCCGCGATCTACACCCGCCGTGAAAGCGCTGTCACCTACCCGCAGGAAGGTGGCAAGACCAGCCTGCACGACTGGGACTACGCCCCGCGCGTGGGCCTGCGTTACCAACTGACACCGGACCTGCAACTGTTCGGCAATCTCAGCCGCTCGGTCGAGGCGCCACATCCGTGGTCGCTGATCTATAGCTCGAACATCCGATTCCCCGCCGGCAGTGGCGTCGCCACGGGCGCCCAGCGCGAACCGGTCACGCTGCAAAACCAGACCGCCACCACCCTGGAAATCGGCGGCCGTGGCGACAGCACGCTGGGGCAGTGGAGCCTGGCCTGGTACTACGCCCAGGTGCGCCACGAATTGCTTTCGGTGCTGCCGGACGCCAACGCCACCACGCCCTACGAGCTCAACGCCAGCCCGACCGTGCACCAGGGCGTGGAAGCCAGCCTGCTGAGCCCCCTCTGGTCGCCGGGCGATGGCGGCCAATTGAGCCTGCGCCAGAGCTATACCTTCAGTGACTTCCACTACCGCGACGATGAGCGCTTCGGCGACAACCGCCTGCCGGGTCTGCCGATGCACTATTACCAGGGCGAACTGCGCTACGACTGGCCACAAGGCTTCTTCGCCGCGGTCAACACGCAATGGGTGTCGAAGGTGGCCGTCGATTACGCCAACAGCTACTACGCCGATCCCTATGCCATATTCGGCGCGACCTTGGGCTACAACGCGCCCAAGGGCGACTGGCAGACCTGGCTGGACCTGCGCAACCTGACCGACAAGCACTATGCCGCCACGGTCACGCCGGGCTACGACGACAAAGGGCTGGACGCGGCACGATCCACCCCCGGTGAGGGCATGGCAATGTACATCGGGGTGTCGTGGAGCCTGCTCTGAGGCCGTTTACCTCACTTCGTAAACGCACACAACCGCGCGCGACGACTAAGCTTTTGTAACGTCACTTCGTCCCTCAAGGAGCTATCCATGAGCGCCGCCGCCCTGTCCGAACTCGATGCCGCCCTGCCCGGCCTGACCCGCAAGATCCGCGTGCTGGATGCCCTGTCCTGGCCGGACGGTGTCGAGGAAGACTTCCTGGCGAAATGGCGCGGCGGGCGGGCCGAGTTACCCAAGGTCCAGTTGCAGCCCCGCGACCACAGCGCCGACATCGCGGCCCTGGAAACCTTTATCAGCCGTTGCGATGTGGGGCATCCGGCCGGCAATTACCTGGCCATGACCGCCCGTAGCTATGCCACGGCCGGACACATGCTGGGAGCCATCGGTACTCCCGCCTTTACGCAGTATTCATCCGCGCTGTACCGGCGCCCGGATTTCTATTACACACGCCTGCAACTGAGCATGCTTGACGCGGCCCGGTTCTTCCTCAAGACCACCGACGCCCTGCTGGGCAGTGCGCGGATTCCACCCTGCCCGGCCGAGATCCCGGCCAAGGCGTTCGCCGCCTGGATTCAACCGGAACTGGACCGATTCTTCGGCGTCGGACAAATCACGGTCGTGCTCGATCCGAACCTGGCCGCCAAGGCCATCGCCGGATCGAGCCGCATTCGCCTGCGGGCCAGCGCGCTGTTCTCGGAACTGGACAAGCATCAGCTGTTGCAACACGAGGCGTTCGTACATGTCGCCACGGCACAGAACGGCGCGCGCCAGCCCAACCTCACGAGCCTGGGCCTGGGGGCGCCCCGCACCACCCAGACCCAGGAAGGTATTGCCACCCTGGCCGAACTGTTCACCGGCAGCATGGACATCAACCGCCTGCGGCGCCTGGCCCTGCGCGTGCTCGCCGTCCAGCAGGCACTGGAGGGTGCGGATTTCATCCAGGTGTTCGAAGGTTTTCTGGCGGCCGGACAGACAGAAGAGGAGTCCTTCCGCTCAACCCAACGGGTGTTCCGCGGTGCCGACCTGCGGGGCGGCTCGGCGTTCACCAAGGACGCCGCCTACCTGACCGGGTTGCTCGGCGTCCACACCCTGCTGCGCATTGCTATCCGCGACAACCGGCCGGAACTGATCGGGCATCTGTTTGCAGGGCGCCTCAGCCTGGCTGACACCATGCGCCTGGCGCCCCTGTTCGAGTCTGGCTGGCTCAAGGGGCCGGTCTATCTTCCGGCCTGGGCCAGCGACCTGCGCCTGCTGGCCGCCAACCTGGCCTTCTCGGCGTTCATCGCCCAGATCAAGCTGGAGGTGCTGGACCTGGATGTGTTCATGGCATTCGCCGAAGAACACGAAAGCGATGCCAGTGCACATTGACCAGGAACAGGATCACACCGTTTGAAAGTCAACCTGGCTTTTTAAAATCAACTGCTACCATTAGGAAGCGGTGTCGAGGCTAGGCTCTGTGGCTTGCAAAGTCGGCTTCACCTGCCAGGGATTGATCCACTCATTTCAAGCCTGCCTGACCCCATGGGGGGTGCAATGCACAATCCATTACTTTACGCGTTGTCGGCCGTACTGTTCTTGAGCGGATCGTCCTGCCTGGCACTGGGTACGGAGGGGACCGCTGCCGCACCGGCCCCGGTTCCGGCACCCGCCGCAGCCCCCGCACCGGCAAGCACAGCCAATGCAGCGCCCGTCGCCCCGGTGGCCAAGGACCCGGTATTCACCCAGGAACAACTGGATCAGATGCTGGCGCCCATTGCGCTTTACCCGGACCCACTGTTTGCTCAGGTGCTGATGGCCACCACCTACCCCGGGGAAGTCGGCGAGGCGGTCAACTGGTCCAAAGCGCACCCGGACGCCAAGGGTGACGACGCGGTCAAACAGGTGGCGAACCAGCCATGGGATCCAAGCGTGCAGGCACTGGTCGCCTTCCCGCAGGTGCTGGCATTGCTCGGACAGGATCCCGTCTGGGTCCAGCGCCTGGGCGATGCCTTCCTGGCACAGCCCGACGATGTCATGGAAAGCGCGCAACGCTTGCGGCGCCAGGCACAGGCAGCCGGCAATCTGCAGAGCAACCAATATCAGAACGTGACGATCCAGAATGTCGCGGCACCGGCACCGGCTCCGGCGACCACGACTGCGGCACCGGCTCCAGCCCCTGAATCGGCCCCCGCCAGCAACTCCACCATCATCATTCAGCCTGCCGATCCGCAGGTGGTGTACGTCCCCACCTATAACCCGACCACCACCTACGGCACCTGGCCCTACCCGGCGTCGCCGCCCGCGTACTATCCACCGCCACCGGCCTATTACCCTGGTCAGGCCCTGATGGCCGGACTCGCGTTTGGTGCCGGAGTGGCGATCATTGGATCGTTGTGGGGTGAATGTGACTGGGGCAATAACGACATCGACATCGACGTCAATCGCTACAACAACATCAATGCCAACAACCGGATCACCAACAACAAATGGCAACACAACCCGGTGCACCGTAATGGCGTGCCCTATCGAGACAACGCAAGCCGCGCACAGTACGGCCGCCAACTCAACGGTGCCAACCAGCGTGAAGCCTATCGCGGGGACAATGCCCAACGCGCCCAGGCCCGTGAAAATGCCCGCACCTCAATGGACAGGCACGGTATCGAACGACCTGCCACCAGCAACCGCGAAGCCCGTGATCAAACACGCAAACTCCAGTCCGGGGCCTCGGGCGGCGACCGGTTACAGGCCGGTGCAGACAGGCCGAAGGCGGCGGACAGAAGCCAGGGCACAGCCAGGAACACCCGGGAGAATCAGCAGCCCAGGAGAGAGACCCAGCAACCCAGGAACCAGAGCGCCCAGTTGAATCAGCGCAGAGAAGGCTCCGCGCAGACGCGGCAAGCGACGAATAAACGGCCTGCCGCCAGTGCCGGCAGTGCCCGCAACAATGCGTTCGCCGGCGCACGCTCACCATCCCAGGCCAACGTCCAGGCCAATCGTGGCCGGGCCAGCCAGGTTTCCGCCCAACGCCCCAGTGCTTCGCGATCAGCCGGCCACCAGGTCAGCCGGCCGTCCAATCCACCATCGCGTCAAAGGGGGGGCCGTCGTTGAACAACCATCCTCGATTGAAGGGACTCACGGGCTTGCTCCCTCATGTCCTGGTTATAGCCACCGGCTTGTTGTGGTCGTGCATGGCGACGGCACAGCAGGCCTTTCCAACCCCGGAAAAGGCCGCGGAAGCCTTTGTCGAAGCACTGGGCACGGAACACGCCGACCAGGCACGCCTGACCGAACTGCTGGGCAATGACTGGCACAATTACATCCCCCGCGAAGGCGTGCAGCGCAAAGATGTGGATGCGTTCTTGCAGCAGTACCGCGAGCAACACCACTTTGAAAACACCAGTGACCGCAAGGCTGTCCTGGCGGTCGGCAGTGAGAACTGGACACTGCCTATCCCCCTTACAAAGAACGAGAACGGTTGGCGCTTCGACATGAAGGCCGGCAGTGCAGAGATCCGTGCACGTCAAATCGGCCGCAATGAACTTGCCGCGGTGCAATCGGTGCTGGCCTATCACGACGCCCAGATGGACTATGCGTCAGTGGATCGGGACGATGATGGCGCACTCGAGTATGCGCAGAAAATCTTCAGCACCCCCGGCATGCACGACGGACTCTATTGGGCCGAAGACGACAGTGGCCAGATCAGCCCGCTGGGGCCTTCGTTCGGCAAAGCCATTGCCGACGAAGAGTGGCATGGCTATCGCTTCCGCATCCTTCATGGCCAGGGTCCTTCGGCACCGGGTGGCGCCTACAGCTACCTCATCGGTGACAAGATGAGCCGCGGCTTTGCGCTGATCGCCTGGCCGGCAAAATACAACGACACCGGCGTGATGAGTTTCATGATCAGTCATGAAGGACAGGTATTCGAAAAAGACCTGGGACCCGAAGGTGAAAAACTGGCGCTGGCGATGAAACGCTTTGATCCGGATGACAGCTGGAAAGAGGTGCCTGAAGATCAGGAGTAGCAGGCATGACCTGCTACAAGCCTTCAGAATGGTTGAACGCAGTTATCTGATCGACAGGACGAATCGATCTTCGCCCCCCGTGTTGTCGTTGCAGGAGGGTTGCTCAAGCTTGAATCCGCACCGATCCAGGACTTTTCTGGAGCCGGCGTTCTCCCTGAAGGCATACGCAACCAGTTGCGCAAGTCCCCAGCGTATCCGGGCCTCCTGGATCAGGTGCCTCAGCGCCAGTGTTGCCAGCCCCTGCCCGCACACGCGTTGATCGATCCGATAGCCGACTTCGGCAGAACCCGTCGATGAGTCGATGCTTTTCAGATTGGCTCTACCGACGATTCTCTGACTGGAATCCTCGATGACAAAGGGGTGCCAGGCGCCGATGGCGAAATCGGACAAATAGCTTTCGATATGATCGGCGACACCCTGCAACGAGTAAAAAGCAGGGTCGCGCGCATCGATATGGGATTCGAACCATTCACGGTTCTGGATTTCGAAAGCCAGCAACGCTTGAGCGTCAGTCATTTTCAGCTCGCGTACGCTAAATGATTCCATTCACCGCCTCTCCTGTGCCTTGTGCCGAATCGGCTCGAGTCTATCTCATACCTGAACAACCTGGTCGGGCCGAGCCTTCCCTTCGCGAGCCCGAGCGGCTTGCACAACACATATGGAAAATCGTATATTCGAATAACCATATGTATCGAGCCACGCCAATGCTCAATCCTGCCGCCGTATTCAAATGTCTGTCCGACGAAACCCGCGCCCGGGCCACTTTGCTCATTACTCGTGAAGGCGAGTTATGCGTGTGTGAGCTGGTCTGCGCCCTGGACGACAGTCAGCCCAAAATTTCCCGCCACCTTGCCCAGCTTCGCGGCTGTGGCCTGCTTCTCGACCGCCGTCAGGGGCAGTGGGTGTATTACCGGCTCAATCCCGATCTGCCCGCGTGGGTTCGCGACGTTCTCGAGACAACGTTGCTGGCAAACGCCGACTGGCTTGCGGACGACAGCACTCGTCTTGCCGCGATGGGCGACCGTCCACTCAACACTTCCGCCTGCTGCTGACCCTTCATTCATCGAGACTCCGCATGTTTACTGCGTTTATCATTTTCTTGCTCACCATGGTGTTGGTCATCTGGCAACCCAAGGGCCTGGGCGTCGGTTGGAGCGCCTCCCTGGGAGCCATCCTGGCCCTGCTGGCAGGCGTCGTGACGCTGGACGATATTCCACTGGTGTGGGCCATTGTCTGGAACGCCACCGCGACCTTCATCTCACTCATCATCATCAGTCTGCTGCTCGATGAGGCCGGGTTTTTCCAGTGGGCGGCATTGCATGTGGCGCGCTGGGCCAAGGGTGACGGGCGTCGCCTGTTCGTCTTCACGATTCTGCTGGGGGCCGGCGTATCCGCGCTGTTTGCCAACGACGGTGCAGCCCTGATCCTGACCCCCATCGTTGTTTCAATACTGCTCGCACTGCGTTTTTCGCCAGCCTCTACCCTGGCGTTCGTCATGGCGGCCGGTTTCATTGCCGACACGGCGAGCCTGCCCCTGGTGGTGTCCAACCTCGTCAACATCGTTTCGGCCGACTACTTCGACCTGGGCTTCAGCGAGTACGCCGCCATCATGGTGCCGGTCAATTTCGTTGCCGTGGCGACCACGCTCGTGGTGCTGTACTGGTTTTTCCGGCGTGACATCCCCAGGCACTACTCTCTCGATGACGTGATGGACCCGCGACGCGCCGTGCGTGATCCCCTGACCTTCCGCGTCGGCTGGATTGTCCTGGCTCTGTTGCTGATCGGGCTGTTTGCTCTGGAACCCTTGGGCATTCCCATCAGTGCCATTGCAGCGGTCTGTGCCGCGATGCTGTTCGCCGTGGCTGCACGTGGGCATGTGATTTCAACGCGACGGGTGCTGCGCGAGGCGCCCTGGCAGGTCGTGATCTTTTCGCTGGGCATGTACCTGGTGGTGTACGGGCTGAAAAACGCCGGACTGACCACCTACATGACCATGGCGCTGAACCACATGGCCGAATTCGGCATCTGGGGTGCCGCGCTGGGCACTGGCCTGCTCACGGCGTTGCTGTCATCGGCCATGAACAACATGCCCACGGTGCTGGTGGGTGCCCTGTCGATTCAGGCCAGTGACGCCACCGGTGTGGTGCGTGAAGCCATGATCTACGCCAATGTCATCGGTTCTGACCTCGGTCCCAAAATCACCCCCATCGGCAGTCTTGCCACCTTGCTCTGGCTGCATGTGCTGGAGCGCAAGGGCATCCGCATTACCTGGGGTTACTACTTCAAGGTCGGCGTGGTCCTGACGCTGCCGATTCTGTTCATCACCTTGTCTGCCCTGGCCCTGCGCCTGAGCGTTTAGCCCTGTGCGACTGCAAAGAGGAATCACCATGCGCGTTCTGTTTATGTGTACCGCCAATAGCTGTCGCAGCATCCTGTCCGAAGCCATGTTCAACCATCTCGCCCCGCAAGGTTTCGAGGCGATCAGTGCCGGCAGCTTCCCCAAGGGACAGGTGCTGCCCCGCAGCCTGAGCACGTTGCAAGAAGCCGGCATCGCCATCGAAGGCTTGAGCAGCAAAGGCAATGAGGCTTTCGAAGCCAACCCGCCGGACATCGTCATCACGGTCTGCGACAAGGCCGCTGGTGAGGCGTGCCCCGTGTACTTCGGGCCGGCGTTGAAAGCTCATTGGGGCCTGGAAGACCCATCGGACATAAAGGGAGATGACGCGACGGTATCGGCGGCGTTCCACTCGACCCTGGCGCGCATCGAAACGCGCTGCCGGGCATTCCTCGACCTGCCTTTTGCACAACTCGACCGCGATGCGCTGAAGCGGGAACTCGACCGCATCGGCACGCTATGACCGGAGCCCCCATGACTCATCCCCTGCCCAATCTCGACACATCACTGACCCAGCCCATCGACAGTGGGCGCGACGACCAGCACAAACCGCGCATCCTGTTGCTATACGGTTCGACTCGTGCGCGGTCGTTCAGTCGCCTGCTGGTCGAGGAAGCAGCCCGGTTGCTCGAACACTTCGGTGCCGAGACACGGATCTTCAACCCATCAGGCCTGCCGCTACCGGACGACGCGCCCTCCGATCACCCGAAAGTCCAGGAGCTGCTCGAACTGATGCAATGGTCCGAAGGACAGGTCTGGTGCTCGCCAGAGCGCCACGGCTCCATGTCTGCGGTGTTCAAGGCGCAAATCGACTGGGTGCCGTTGGCGTTGGGGGCGGTTCGCCCAACCCAAGGGAAAACCCTCGCGGTCATGCAAGTCTGCGGCGGCTCCCAGTCCTTCAATGTGGTGAATCAGCTTCGTGTGCTGGGGCGCTGGATGCGCATGTTCACCATCCCCAATCAATCCTCCGTGCCAAAGGCTTTTCTGGAGTTTGACGACACCAATCGCATGAAACCCTCGTCGCTGTACGACAGGGTGGTGGACGTCATGGAGGAACTGGTGAAATTCACCCTGCTGCTACGGGATCGCCCCGATCTGGTTGACCGCTACTCGGAACGCAAAGAGTCCGCGCAGGAACTGAGTCAGCGCGTGAATCAGCGGGCGATCTGACTGTAGAAATGTTCGCCTTGGCTCGATAGCCGAAACAAGTCGCAAACCCCACGATGCTTCGGGGCTTGCGACTCTTTGCCGATACGTCCCTCAAGCTCCCGGGACGTTTTCTACGGTATGCCTGCCGTGTTCATTGCCGAACGTGCAGGTCTAGTTCTCTACCTCAACCGCGTCGAAATCCGGTTCGTCCGGGGCATCCGGGGCGTCCGCCATATCCTCTCGGGCGTCTTTCGCCTCAACTTTGGCAGCTTCTCTGGCTGCGTTCGCCTCGGCTTTGGCGGCGTCCCTGGCAGCATCCGCGGTAGCCCGGGCAGCATCCCTGGCGGCATCTGCTTCAGCCTTGGCGGCGTCCCTCGCTGCATCTGCAGTGGCCCGGGCAGCGTCCCTGGCTGCATCCGCTTCTGCGCGCGGTACGCCAGCCGCTCTTGCGGCATCCCGGGCGGCATCTGCTTCAGCCCTGGCGGCATCCCGTGCGGCATCGGCAGTGGCTTTTGCCGCATCACGGGCTGCATCCGCAGTCGCTCTGGCGGTGTCCCGGGCTGCATTGGCATCAGCTCTGGCAGCGTCCCTGGCTGCATCGGCGGCATCGTTGTCATGGGCATTGCCCGGGCCTTTGTTCCCGGCTACACCACCATGGTCAGCGTCGCCGCGCCCCGGACCGCCATGACCGTCACCGCCATGACCGTCACCGTCATGGCCTGCAGCACCATGATCGCCACCCTCTCCTCCATGGCCGCCGGCACCGTGACCGCCGGAGCCACCAGAGCCACCGCCACCGCCACCGCCGTGACCTCCACCGCCTCCACCGCTGCCGCCATCCTTGGCATACGCGCTGGAGAAACTACCGATGTAATCGGGCACCAGGACAGTCGATGCCGACAGAACTCCGCCGATTGCCAGAGCCAACAAACATTTCTTGAGCAGCATGATGCACCTCCGCATGGAGTTGCGTACTCATCTCCGTATCGAACGCAATGTCCAGTGAGTTCCCGTCCGCCCGTTGGAGCGGCCGGCCAACCGGCACGGCCATCAATCTGCAGCATGAACGAGCTACTGCGGTATCCGCACGATCCCTGAAAGCCAGTTGGCATCGTTGCGTGGGAAACATTCCCATATTTTTTGGATAAGTGCTTTCAGCCCGAGTTCAAAAAATGAGCATCAGGGCTTATGCATGGGTTGAGCAAAAACGTCTACCTGGCTCAATGGAGCATCGTCGCGATCAAAACTGATATGTTTATTTTCAGTTTATTTGCATATAGAATTTTATTGTGTCATTTATAGGCTCGCCGATCACAGGACTGATCCACCACGCCAACCTGGATGGCGGGCACCCGTTTCCCCCAAATGCCTTCCAAGGAGTCAACAATATGAACAAGACAGAACTTCTAGGTGCTCTGGCGCTATGCGCTTTCAGCTTCCTGGCACATGCCGACGAAGACAGCCTGCGTATCGGTATCGAAGCCGCCTACCCGCCCTTCTCCTTCAAGACACCGGAGGGCAACGTCAGCGGGTTCGATTACGACATCGGCAACGCCTTGTGCGAAGAAATGAAGGTCAAGTGCGAGTGGGTCATTCAGGAGTTCGACGGCATGATCCCGTCGCTCAAAGTGCGCAAGATCGATGCCGTGCTGTCGTCGATGTCAATCACCGAAGACCGGATGAAGTCCGTGGACTTCAGCAAAAAGTACTACCACACACCGGGCAAGTTCGCGATGAAGGCCGGCAACGTGATCAATGATCCTTTGGTGGACCTCAAGGGCAAGAAAGTCGGCGTGCAACGCTCCTCGACTTACGATCGTTTTGCCACCGAGCAACTGGAAAAAGCCGGCGTCGTCGTGGTGCGCTACTCCTCACAAAATGAAGCCTTTCTCGATCTTGCCTCGGGTCGTCTGGACGCCACCCTCGCCGACATCGTCAACACCGATGAGAGCTTCATCAAAACACCGGCTGGCCAGGGCTTCACCCTCACAGGGCCCGACATCAACGACCCGAAGTATTTTGGCCGTGGCGCCGGGATCGCCGTGCGCAAAGGCGACAGTGCCAACGTTGCGCGCCTGAGTGCCGCGATCGACGCCATTCGCGCCAATGGCAAGTACCAGCAAGTGATGGCCAGGTACTTCGCGTTCGATATCTACGGCGAGTAAGCCTTACCCATAGCCCCGGTGCCGGCCTATTGCAGGCGCCGATTCGGGCTTGTCTTGCGCGCCTCGCGGCGCTCGCTTGAGGAACTTCATCATGCTTCACGGCTACGGATCGAGCATTCTCGATGGCGCCTGGCTGACCATAAACCTGGCCCTGACTTCCATGTCCCTGGCGATTGCCCTGGGCCTGGTCGGCGCGGCCTTTCGCCTGTCACCACTCAAATGGCTGGCCCTGCTCGGGGAAAGTTACACCACCCTGATTCGCGGCATTCCAGACCTGGTGCTGATCCTGCTGATCTTCTACGGCGGCCAGGATCTGGTGAACCGCATTGCCCTGGCGCTCGGTTACACCCGCTATATCGACATCAACCCCTTTATCGCCGGCGTCTGCACCATGGGCTTCATTTTTGGTGCCTACCTCTCGGAAACCTTTCGCGGCGCCTTCATGGCAATCCCCAAAGGTCAGGCCGAGGCCGGCGTGGCCTATGGCATGGGCGGTGCGCAGGTGTTCTGGCGAATTCTGGTACCGCAGATGATTCGTTTCGCCATTCCCGGGTTCACCAACAATTGGCTGGTACTGACCAAATCCACCGCGCTGATCTCGGTGATCGGCTTGCAGGACATGATGTTCAAAGCCAAGAACGCAGCGGATGCCACACACGAGCCATTCACGTTTTTCCTCGCGGTGGCGGCGCTGTACCTGATGCTCACCAGCCTGTCATTGCTGGTGCTGCGCTATCTGGAAAAACACTACTCGGTCGGCATCAAAGCCGCCGAATTGTGAGGGGAGCGGCCCATGATTCTCGACTACAACCTGATTTGGGAAAACCTGCCGCTGTACTTCAATGGCGCCTTGTTGACCCTCAAAGTCCTGCTTATTTCCCTGGCCCTGGGTCTGGTATTGGCTATTCCACTGGCGTTGATGCGGGTGTCGCGATCACCGCTGATCAACTTCCCGGCCTGGCTCTATACCTACGTGATTCGCGGCACGCCGATGCTGGTGCAATTGTTCCTGATCTATTACGGCCTGGCGCAGTTCGAAGCAGTGCGCCAAAGCGCGCTCTGGCCTTACCTCTCCAGCGCCACCTTTTGCGCCTGCCTGGCCTTCGCGATCAACACCAGTGCCTATAGCGCAGAGCTGCTGGCCGGCAGTTTGAAATCCACCCCCCATGGCGAGATCGAAGCCGCCAGGGCCATGGGTATGTCACGCCTGACCCTGTATCGCCGCATTCTCATGCCGTCGGCCTTGCGCCGGGCATTGCCGCAGTACAGCAACGAGGTGCTGATGATGCTGCAAACCACCAGCCTGGCCTCCATCGTCACCCTCGTCGACATCACCGGGGCCGCGCGTACTGTCAGCTCACGGTTCTATCTACCGTTCGAGGCGTTTATCACCGCCGGCCTCTTCTACCTCGCCCTGACCTTCATTCTGGTGCGCCTGTTCAAGCTGGCCGAGCGCCATTGGCTGGCGTATCTGGCACCGCGCAAGCACTAAGGAGCTGCTATGGAGCACATTCAATACCTGTTGCCGTGGAGTGCCTCGGGCACCGAACGAACACTGTCACTGTTTCGTTTTGGCAGTGGAGCACGCAAAGCGTACATCCAGGCGTCATTGCATGCCGACGAATTGCCAGGGATGCGCGTCGCCGTCGAGCTCAAGCGCCGTCTTCTGGAACTGGAAACACAAGGCCGCCTGACCGGGGTGATCGAGTTGGTGCCAATGGCCAATCCGATCGGTATCGCCCAGATGTTCCAGGCCACCCATCAGGGGCGCTTCGAATTCTCCAGCGGCAAGAACTTCAATCGCGACTTCCCGGAGTTGGTCGATGCCGTTGCACCGCTGCTGGAGGGCCGATTGGGAAGCGATGCCGACGCCAACATCGCACTCATACGCCGCGCCATGGACGATGCCCTCGCCGCCATGCCGGCACCAACCTCGGAACTCGACGGCCTGCGCCGCCTGTTGCTGCAGCATGCCTGCGACGCCGATGTGGTGCTGGACCTGCACTGCGATTTCGAATCGATCATGTTGTTGTATGCGATGCCGCAAAACTGGCCACGCCTGCAGTCACTGGCCGCTCGCCTCGGTGCCGGGGTCACGTTATTGGCCGAAAATGCGGGCGGCAGTGCCTTCGACGAAGCCTGCGCCATTGCATGGCTACGCCTGGCCGAGGTGTTTCCCCAAGCCAACATTCCCCTGGCGTGCGTGGCCACCACCATTGAATTGCGTGGCATGGCAGACACCGAACGCGAGCAATGCGTCGACAGTGCACAAGCCATTCTCGGGTATCTCGCCGAACAAGGCCTGATCAGCGGTGACTGGCCAGCGGCACCGCCGAGCCATTGCCAGGCCGTGCCATTCGCCGGCGCGCAGTACGCCTGTGCGCCCCATCCCGGTGTGGTGAGTTTTCTGCAACCGCTGGGCGCGCAGGTCAAGGTCGGCGATCCGCTGTTCGAGGTCATCGACCCGCTGACCGACCGCCATAGCGTAGTGAGCGCCAGCACCGACGGCATTCTCTATGCCCGCGAACGGCTGCGCTTTGCCCAGCCTGGATTGTGGCTGGCCAAAGTTGCCGGTTCTACCCCCATTCGCCAGGGTCGCTTGCTCAGCGACTGATTCCAGAGAGTTCAAACCATGTACAAACTTGAAGTTCAGGACCTGCATAAAAGTTACGGCGCGCACCAGGTGCTCAACGGCGTGTCCCTGCAAGCACAGGCCGGTGACGTGATCAGCATCATCGGCTCCAGCGGCTCTGGCAAAAGTACGTTCCTGCGCTGCATCAACCTGTTGGAGCAACCCAATGCGGGCAATATCGTACTCAATGGCGAACCGCTCAAGCTGGTGGCCAACAAGCTTGGCGGGCTGAAGGCGGCCGAACCCAGGCAGTTGCAACGCATGCGTTCGCAGCTATCGATGGTATTTCAACACTTCAACCTCTGGTCACACATGAGCGCTCTGGAAAACGTCATGGAAGCCCCGGTGCATGTGCTGGGCCTGGGCAAGAAAGAGGCACGGGAAAAGGCCGAGCACTACCTGAACAAAGTCGGTGTGGCGCACCGCATGAACGCCTGGCCGGCGCATATGTCCGGTGGCGAGCAGCAGCGCGTGGCCATTGCCCGCGCACTGGCGATGGAACCGCAAGTGATGCTGTTTGATGAGCCGACTTCGGCGCTCGACCCCGAACTGGTCGGCGAAGTGCTTAAAGTCATGCAGGATCTGGCGCAGGAAGGCCGCACCATGGTGGTGGTGACTCACGAAATGGGCTTTGCCCGCGAGGTTTCGAACCAACTGGTGTTCCTGCACAAGGGCGTTGTCGAAGAGCGCGGCGACCCGCGCGAAGTGCTGGTCAACCCGCAGTCCGAACGCCTCCGGCAGTTTCTGGCCGGGAGCTTGAAGTAAGTCCGCCGCCTACCCATCGACTGCTCGGCGCTGCCCTGACAAGGTTGGCTTCGGATACACTCCAGCCAATCTTGTCAGGGCATCAGGCACAGCCCTTCTCTCACCTTCAGGAAATGTTGAGCCGGATATGCCCACCCCATCGAAAGACACCACTGTCTATGCCGCGCCGGTCATGCGCAAACTGACGGAAATCGTTTCCGAACTGCCGCCGTCATTGCGCAAGGTCGCGGACTTTATCCTGCGTCACCCGCTCAAAGCCGCGACGCTGACCATCGAGGAGATGGCTCACGAAACATTGACCTCACCCGCCGCCGTCAACCGTCTGGCCAAAGCACTGGACCTCGGTGGCTACAGCGGCATGAAGGCCGAACTGGTCGCAACGTTGCAGCAGATGGTGTCGCCGGTCGACAAACTGCGCAACGAACTTGCCCATCGCCCGGGCGGCGCGTTTGGTCTGCATGAGCAACTCCAGAGCGCCAGCAGCAACCTGGCCACCGCGGCGAGCAACAACCACGCCGACACCTTTGAAGCCTTCGTCACTCGCCTGACCAAAGCGCGCAAAATCTACATTCTGGGCTTTGGCAACAGTGTCTACTTCGCCGGTCTCGCCGCCTCGACCCTGATGCCCTTTTGTGCGGACGCCACTGCCATCAGCATGGAGGGCGGTAACGAAAACGCCGCTTACCGTCTGGCCGCCATCACCGACCAGGACGTGCTGCTGGCGATCTCCCTGCCACGCTACTCCCTCGACACCCTGCAACTGGCACGCTTCGCCAATGAACGTGGCGCATCAGTGCTGGCAATTACCGACTCACCCGCCTCGCCGCTCACCGGCATTGCCGAGCACACGCTGTTTGCGCCTTGCGATCACCCGGTGCTGACCAGTTCCAACATCGCCGTACTGGCCTTGATCGAAGGCTTGGTCGCCGGCGTGATGGCACGCAATAAAGAAGCGGTCAAACTGGCAACCGAACTGACTGAAAGCGTGATGTCGTACCTGCACATCCCTGCCAGCGGTAAACCAGCGAAAAAGTGAGCGATGGAAATCCAGCGCCCGCTTTTTGCCGGCAGGCTGTGAGAACATTCATCCAATTGAAAGAGTCCATTTCAGCCTCTACACTCCAGCCCATGAAACGCTACCTGCGGTTTTGCCTCATTTTCGTGATTAGCCTGGTGCTTCCCCTCAGCGGGATGGCGGGTGTCCAGGCGCCCACAGAACCGTGCCCGATGAAGACGATGGGCATGGCGATGATGGATGACATGGGAATGGACTGCTGCAACGACATGAAAAGCCCGACAGAGCATGGCAAGCCCTGCAAGCCGGGCCAGGAATGCAAGACAGGCGGTATGCTGCAAGTCTCGATCCTCAAGCCTCCTGTAACCGTGTTCAGCCCTGTAGTGGTTTCCTTCTTCAGTGATTCCATGCCCGTACAAACCCCGTCCGGGGTATGGCGACCGCCTCGCGTTTGATTCCTGTCCAACATTGAGCCTCATTCCGTATTAGCGGGATGGACTGGCTGTGCGCATGTCTTTTTGACGCGTGCAGTGGATGATCACAGGAATCGTAAACATGAACTCCAAGTGCTATTGCACAGGCTGGTCCCTCGTGGCCGGTCTGGCGGCAAGCGTACTGGCATTGCCGAGCTTCGCTGCCACGCTGACCCTCGATGAAGCGCTGCGGCTGGCCGAAAACAATGCGCCGTCGCTGGCGGCACAAGATGCAAAGATTCAGGCTGCCAGCAGTGCGGCTATTCCAGCGGGTGAATTACCTGACCCCAAGCTGCTGGCAGGTGTGCAGAACTACCCCATCGGCGACCCGGATCGCTGGAGCATCAACGACGACTTCATGACCATGCAAATGGTCGGGGTCAGGCAAGAGATGCCCAACGGTGACAAACGCAAAGCTCGCATCGAGGTCGCCAACGCCGCCGTTGATCGCGCTGCCGCCGAGCGTCGGGTTGCACGACTGAACGTACGCCAGTCCACGGCATTGGCCTGGATCAACAGCTACTCAGTCGAGCGCAAAGATGCGCTGTTCCAGGACCTCTACAAAGAAAACCGCCTGCTGACCGATACCGTCCGGGCCCGGATTGCCGGTGGTCGCGCTCAACCCGCCGATGCGGTGACGCCCAAGCAAGAAGCGGCTCGACTGGCGGAGCAGCAGGACGATCTGGTGCTTCAGAGAGCGCAGGCCCGATCGGCCCTCAAACGCTGGATTGGCTCCGCAGCCAACGACAAGCCTGTGGGCAGCTTGCCGCAGTGGCCTGTCGATTCCTCGAGCTACGCCCATAAACTGCAACACCACCCCGAGTTGGCAGCGTTTGCGCCGATGACCCGCGAGGCGCAAGCCAAGGTTCGTGAAGCCGAGTCGGAGAAAAAGTCAGACTGGAGTTGGGAGCTTGACTATCAACATCGCGATCGCCAGTTCGGTGACATGGTCAGCGTGCAATTGTCCTGGGACTTGCCACTGTTTCCTGACTCCCGGCAAAACCCCAAAATCGCAGCCAAACAGGCTGAACTCAGCCAGCTTGAGGCTGAGCGCGAAGCCCTGTCACGGGAGCACACTCAGCAACTGGAAAACGAACTGGCTGACTATGAGCGCCTCAATCGTGCGGTAACCCGCAACCAGGAAAGCCTGCTGCCGCTGGCCAGGGAAAAGGTCGAACTCAGCATGGCCAGCTACCGTGCCGGCACAGGCGATTTAAACGCCGTTGTCGCCGCCCGACGCGAACTCATCGAAGCCCGACTCAAACAGATCGACGTGGAGGAGCAGCGAGCGCTGACCAGTGCGCGTCTGTATTTTGCTTATGGGGAGTCCGGCCAATGATCCTTGAAAAATGGAACGGAGCATTGCTGGTTGGCATCTCGCTGGCATTGGGTGTTGCCGGTGGCTACTGGTTCGCTCACACGCGCATGAGCGCGGTACCTGTTACCGCCCGGGAGCAGAAACTCAATTCGCCGGACGAACGCAAGGCACTGTATTGGTACGACCCCATGTATCCGCGGCAAAAGTTCGATAAACCGGGCAAGTCCCCCTTCATGGACATGCAACTGGTACCCCGGTACGCCAGCGGTGACGAGGATCGTGCGACCGTGAGCATCGATCCGGGTCTGACCCAGAATCTCGGTCTGCGTTTTGCGACCGTCACCCGTGGAGTCTTTGACTCCAGCCTCGATGTGACAGGTGTCCTGGCATTCAACGAACGTGATGTGGCGGTGGTACAGGCACGTACAGCCGGCTTCGTGGAGCGAGTCTATGCCCATGCTCCAGGCGACCTGCTCAAAGCCAATGCGGCACTGGCGGATATCCTGGTGCCGGAGTGGGCGGCCGCCCAGACAGAGTTCCTTGCCCTCAAGCGCAACGCTGATGCCGACCTGTTGGCTGCGGCCCGCCAGCGACTGCGGCTCACCGGGATGCCGGCGGCGCTGATCACCCAGGTAGAGCGCAGTGGCAAAGTCCAGCCGAACCTGACGATCACCAGCCCCATCAGCGGTGTGCTGCAAGAGTTGAACGTACGTGCAGGTATGACCGTCGCGGCTGGCGAGACTCTGGCACGCGTCAATGGCTTGAGCCGTGTCTGGCTCGCCGTGGCCGTTCCGGAATCGGATGCCGGAGCCATCACCGTGGGGCAGGCAGTCGAAGCGCGACTGCCCGCCTTCCCGGGGACAATGTTCAATGGCAAGGTCAGCGCGATTTTGCCCGAGACCAATCCGGACAGTCGCACCCTTCGCGTACGTGTCGAGTTACCCAATCCCGAAGGACGCCTGAGACCAGGTTTGACCGCGCAGGTCCGCCTCAGCCACTCGACCGGGCACAGTGTGTTGTGGGTGCCTAGTGAGGCGGTTATCCGCACTGGCCGACGTGCCCTGGTAATGCTCGCCGAAGACGCCGGCCGCTACCGTCCGGTGGAGGTGCAACCCGGGCAGGAAAGCGATGGCAAGACGGAGATTTTGAAAGGTCTGGAAGAAGGCCGGAAGGTGGTTACGTCTGGCCAGTTCCTCCTCGATTCCGAGGCCAGTCTCAAGGGCATTGTTGCTACCTCCGAGCAAGAGTCACCCGCCAGTCGAGCAGCCGCCAGTTTGCATGAGGCGGATGGGCAGATCGTTGAGATCGACGACAAAGAAGTTACGCTCGCCCACGGTCCTTTCAAGACGCTGGGCATGCCTGGCATGACGATGACTTTCCCGCTCGCCAGCCCGGCACTGATGCAGGGCCTCAAGGCGGGTGACAAGGTTCAGGTCGCGGTGAGCCAGACCGACGATGGCTTGCGTGTCGAGCGCCTGGCCAAATCGGGGGGCCAGCCATGATCGCTGCCCTCATTCGTTGGTCAGTGGCCAACCGGTTCCTGGTACTACTGGCGACGTTGTTCGTCACGGCTTGGGGTATCTGGACGGTGCTGAGCACACCCATTGATGCACTGCCAGATCTCTCGGATGTGCAGGTGATCATCCGCACCCCTTATGCAGGACAAGCGCCGCAGATTGTCGAGAATCAGGTGACCTATCCGTTGGCCACCACCATGCTCTCGGTGCCGGGCGCCAGAACCGTGCGTGGTTACTCCTTCTTCGGCGACAGCTTCGTTTACGTGCTGTTCGAAGACGGTACGGACTTGTACTGGGCTCGCTCGCGGGTGTTGGAGTACCTGAGCCAGGTACAAAGCCGGTTGCCGGCCGGCGCCAATCCGGCGTTGGGGCCGGATGCGACGGGAGTGGGCTGGATCTACCAGTACGCACTGGTGGATCGCAGTGGTGGCCACGACCTGGCGCAACTGCGCGCGCTTCAGGACTGGTTCCTCAAGTTCGAACTCAAGACGCTGCCGAACGTGGCGGAAGTGGCCACAGTGGGTGGCATGGTCAAGCAGTACCAGGTGCAGCTGGACCCGCTGAAACTGGCCAGCTTCGGCATCACTCAGGCTGAGGTGACCGACGCTATCGGCAAGGCCAATCAGGAAACCGGTGGCGCGGTGCTGGAGATGGCCGAGACCGAGTTCATCGTGCGGGCCTCCGGCTACTTGAAGACGCTCAATGACTTTCGGGCGATTCCGCTCAAGCTGGGTTCGGATCGTGTGCCGGTGACCCTTGGCGATGTCGCCACGATTCAGTCGGGACCGGAAATGCGCCGTGGCATCACCGAACTCGACGGCGAAGGCGAGACCGTCGGCGGCGTGGTGATTTTGCGCAGCGGCAAGAACGCTCGCCAGACCATTGAAGCGGTCAAGACCAAACTCGACGAACTGAAAAGCAGTCTGCCGGCCGGGGTGGAAATCGTCACCACCTACGACCGCAGCAAGCTGATCGACCGCGCGGTGGAAAACCTCAGCCACAAACTGATCGAAGAGTTCATCGTCGTCGCGTTGGTCTGCGGGATCTTTCTCTGGCACTTGCGCTCATCGCTGGTGGCGATCATTTCGCTGCCGGTGGGGGTGCTTGCTGCCTTCGTCGTCATGCGCTACCAAGGCATCAACGCCAACATCATGTCCTTGGGCGGGATTGCCATCGCCATCGGCGCCATGGTCGATGCCGCCGTGGTGATGATCGAGAACGCCCACAAAAAGATTGAGGCCTGGCACGTAGCCAATCCAGGGGAGGAATTGAAGGGCGAGCGTCATTGGCATGTAATGACCGAAGCAGCGGTGGAGGTAGGCCCGGCGCTTTTCTTCTGCTTGCTGATCATCACCCTGTCGTTCATTCCGGTGTTCACGCTGCAAGCTCAGGAAGGACGGTTGTTCGGCCCTTTGGCCTTCACCAAGACCTATGCCATGGCCGCAGCGGCGGGATTGTCGGTGACCCTGGTGCCGGTGCTGATGGGCTACTGGATTCGGGGGCGAATTCCCAGTGAGCAACAGAACCCGTTGAACCGGTGGTTGATTCGAATCTATCAGCCGGCCCTGGACGCGGTCTTGCGCCGCCCAAAGATCACGCTACTGGTTGCGCTGTTGGTTTTTGTCAGTGCGCTATGGCCAATGTCTCGCCTGGGTGGTGAGTTTCTCCCCCCGCTGGACGAGGGCGACCTGCTCTATATGCCTTCTGCCCTGCCGGGATTGTCGGCGCAGAAAGCGGCGCAACTGCTGCAACAGACCGACCGGTTGATCAAGACCGTACCAGAGGTCGAACACGTCTTCGGTAAAGCCGGTCGTGCCGAAACCGCTACCGACCCGGCACCGCTGGAAATGTTCGAAACCACCATCCAGTTCAAGCCACATGAGCAATGGCGTGCAGGCATGACTCAGGAAAAACTGGTGGAGGAACTGGATCGCGTGGTGCGCGTTCCCGGTTTGACCAACATCTGGATACCGCCGATTCGTAACCGTATCGACATGCTGGCGACGGGTATAAAGAGCCCGATCGGTGTGAAGGTTGCCGGCACCAATCTGGCGGAAATCGATGCGGTCACCCAGGCGGTCGAGCGAGTGGCCAAGGACGTGCCCGGTGTCAGTTCGGCCCTGGCCGAGCGGCTGACCGGTGGCCGCTACATCGATGTGGATATCGACCGCAAGGCTGCTGCTCGTTACGGGCTGAACATCGCCGATGTGCAGTCCATCGTGGCCGGTGCCATCGGTGGTGAAAATGTCGGGGAGACCATTGAAGGTCTGGCACGTTTCCCGATCAGCGTACGTTACCCACGGGAGTGGCGCGACTCGCTCGGCGCCCTGGAACGACTGCCGATCTACACCCCGCTGGGTAGTCAGATCACCCTTGGCACAGTGGCGAAGGTCAAGGTCAGTGACGGCCCACCGATGCTCAAGAGCGAGAACGCACGGCCTTCAGGCTGGGTGTACATCGATGTTCGAGGCAGGGATATTGCCTCGGTGGTTGCCGATCTTCGTCGGGTCGTCAATGAACAGGTCAGGTTGCAGCCAGGCATGAGCCTCAGTTACTCGGGACAGTTCGAGTTTCTCGAAAGAGCCAACGCACGACTCAAACTGGTGGTGCCTGCCACGCTGCTGATCATCTTCGTGTTGCTCTACCTGACTTTTGCCCGATTCGATGAGGCCCTGCTGATCATGGCCACTCTGCCATTCGCACTGACTGGGGGGGCATGGTTTCTCTATCTGTTGGGCTTCAACCTGTCGGTCGC
The DNA here is from genome assembly GCF_019218985.1 of Pseudomonas sp. PDM30. NCBI lineage: Bacteria > Pseudomonadati > Pseudomonadota > Gammaproteobacteria > Pseudomonadales > Pseudomonadaceae > Pseudomonas > Pseudomonas sp. PDM30. The sequence goes on along the minus strand of NZ_JAHUWM010000017.1, from coordinate 48,974 downwards.
CACGGGGGTCGGCTTCATCGCCTTGGCCGGCGTTTCTGCCGAGTTCGGCGTGATTATGTTGCTCTACCTGAAAAACGCCTGGGCCGAACGTGAAGACCTCGGTGACAGCACTGAACGCGGGCTGGTGGCGGCGATTCGTGAAGGCGCCGTGCAGCGCGTTCGACCCAAGGCCATGACCGTTGCCGTCATCATTACCGGTCTGCTGCCCATTCTGTTGGGCAGCGGAACCGGTAGTGAGGTGATGAGCCGTATCGCCGCGCCCATGGTCGGCGGCATGGTCACGGCACCCTTGCTGTCCCTGTTTGTCATTCCGGCAGCCTATCGATTGATGCGCCGCCGGCACCTCCTGCCTGCACCCACCACACCTCAAGGTAAAGTCATATGAAACTCACCCTGACCGCAGTCGCAAGCACCCTATTCGCGCTTTCACTTTCTGCCCACGCGCAGGACATGCCGGGCATGAAAATGGACGGCATGGAAGGCATGCCGATGAAGCAGGAAACAAAACAGGCTCCGGTATCCAATGCCGAAGGCACGATCAAGGCTATCGATACTGCGAAGCATACGGTGACCATCTCCCACGGCGCCGTTCCCGCCCTGCAATGGCCACCGATGACGATGGCGTTTTCCGTGACGCAAGATCAGTTGTCAGGGTTGGCGCCTGGAGACCGGGTATCGTTTTCCTTCCGGCTAGAGGGTAACAGCGCCTCGATCGTGTCGATTAACAAGTAAATTCCGGTGGTGGAAGTGTCCGGCACATATTGTCGTGCCTGACTACCCCGTTAAATCGGCTGGTTCAGGAAAAACGGAGGGTTCGGGGGATTTTGAACGGCTGGCAATTGCTTTCCCGTCCAGTTCCGTCTTCTTTTGCGTCTTCCTCGTCAGTGTTTCGGACCTGCAACAGACTTCGAAAAAAAGTCGCAAGCCCCGAGATTCTTCAGGGCTTGCGACTCATTGCCGATACGTCCTTCCAACTCCCCGGACGTAATCTACGGGATGCCTGCAGTGTTCAATGCCGAACATACAGGCCTAGTTCTGCACCTCAGCCGTGTCGAAATCCGGCGCGTCTGGTGCATCTGGTGCGTCTGGAGCATCCGGTGCATCCGGTGCGTCTGGAGCATCCGGTGCATCCGGGGCATCCGCTACATCCCTCGCCTCAGCTTTGGCAGCCTCTCTGGCTGCGTTCGCCTCGGCTTTGGCTGCGTCCCTCGCGGCATCCGCAGTAGCCCGAGCAGCATCTCTGGCTGCATCTGCCTCGGCCTTGGCAGCGTCCCGGGCTGCATCCGCAGCGGCCCGGGCAGCGTCTCTGGCTGCATCCGCTTCTGCGCGCGATAAGCCAGCAGCTCTTGCGGCATCCCGGGCTGCATCCGCCTCAGCTCTGGCGGCGTCACGGGCGGCGTCCGCAGTCGCTTTTGCCGCATCCCGGGCTGCATCTGCATCAGCCCGAGCAGCGTCCCGGGCTGCATTGGCATCAGCCCTGGCCGCGTCCCTGGCAGCATCTGCGGCATCGTTATCATTGTCTTTGGCGTTGTCGTTGTCACGCGCATTGCCCGGGCCTTTGTTCCCGGCTATACCACCATGGTCAGCGTCGCCGCGTCCCGGGCCTCCACGACCGTCACCGTCGTGGCCGTCACCACCATGACCGCCACCCTCTCCTCCATGACCGCCACCGCCGTCACCACCATGACCACCGCCTCCGGAGCCTCCACTACCGGAGCCACCGCCGCTGCCGCCACCACCGTGGCCGCCTCCGCCACCGCCGCCGTCACCACCGTGACCGCCGCCTCCAGAGCCACCGCCACCACCGTGACCGCCGCCTCCGGAGCCACCGCCACCACCGTGACCGCCGCCTCCGGAACCGCCGCCACCGCCGTGACCGCCACCGCCTCCGCCGCTACCACCACCGCCGCTGCCGCCATCTTTGGCATACACGCTGGAGAAACTACTGATGTAATCGGGCACCAGGACAGTCGATGCCGACAGTACCCCGCCTATTGCCAGAGCCAACAAACATTTCTTGAGCAGCATGATGCACCTCCGATTGGAGTTGCGTTTTCACCTCCGTATCGAACGCAATGTCCAGTGAGTTCCCGACCGCCCATTGGAGCGGCCCGCCAACCGGCACGGCCATCAATCTGCAGCAATAGCGAGCCACTGCGGTATCCGTACGGTCCCTCAAAGCCAGCTGGTATCTATGCGTGGGAAATATTCCCACACACCTTAGATTAGTACCCTCAGCCCAAGTGTCAACGACCACATATCAGGTCCAAGGCACGCGTTGAGCAATTGGCCAAAAACAGACAGAGGACGCAGCAATAACCAATGAGTAGCTATGCTTGATTTGTGGCCAGGCTCTCCTGGCAACATCGTGAAAGGAGGCGTTTGAGATGCAACTCATCACGTTGAAAATCGAAAAGCCGGATGCGACGAACTTCATTCTGGGCCAGACGCACTTCATCAAGTCCGTCGAGGACATCCACGAAGCGCTGGTCAATACCGTGCCAGGTATCCAGTTTGGCGTGGCCTTTTGTGAAGCCTCTGGTCAATGCCTGGTGAGATGGTCTGGCACCGATAGCTCAATGATTGAACTTGCACAGAAAAATGCGAAAGCCATCGCCGCCGGCCATAGTTTCATCATTTTCCTGGGCGACGGTTTCTATCCGCTGAACGTGTTGAACACCATCAAAATGGTTCCAGAGGTATGCCGTATTTTTTGTGCAACAGCCAATCCAACCGAAGTGATTCTCGCAGAGACGCAGCAAGGGCGAGCGATCCTTGGCGTAGTGGATGGCTTTTGTGCCAATGACATCGAAGGCGATGAAGACATCCTGTGGCGCAAGAACCTGTTGCGGCAGATTGGCTACAAGCAGTGAATTGCAGAACGTGCTGGCGCACCACATGACGTTACAAATTACCTGAATGCCTTGCGCAAGAGCAGTTCACACCGTCCCGGGATGCTGGCCCGGCCAGCCTCCTGATGTAACGAATCAAGTCAAAATGTTTACCTGCAGAGCAGATCCTTATACGATGAAGTCCGCTTCTACCGCTCTCCATCGGGTCTGAGCAGCCCGTGGTTATTATGCATGACAAAGCGACTTAACAAATTGTGCTCTATGGCCATGCAAGATTTTGCGCGGCGAACAAGAAAAAATTGTATACAAGTTAATTCATACAATTAAATAGAATAACATTGAGCACCTGAACGATGAACAACCCTGATTTACTGACTGAAAACTCCAAAACCTTCAGCGTAGTTATAGTAAATTACAAAACACCTGAAATCACCAAGATATGCCTGGACTTATTACACCAGCATTTTGGCAGCAACAGCGTCCCGGTATGGGTGGTTGACAACTATTCCGCCGATGAGAGCACTGAGTACTTACGAACGCTTGACTGGATCAATTTGATTGAACGCTCTGTTTCTGAACCAGAAGCAGGCCATATTGCCCATGGCAAGGCACTTGACCTGGTTCTCGAGCGTATTGACACCGATTATTTATTCCTGATGCACACCGATACATTTGTATTCGACAAGAATGTTTTTCCGATGATGCTGAATAAATGCTTGAAAAACCCAAAAGTCGTGGCCGTCGGTTGTGTCGAGCAAATTAACCGCGGCACCGCCAGAACTGTCTGGCGCTATAGCTCACGACTATTCAAGCATCACTTCAGACGCCTGAAAATCTCCATGGGATTGCGCTCCAGAGAACCAAAGCCGTACAAAGAAGTCTATTTGAAAAGCTTCTGCACATTGTGGAACTGCAAACTTGTAAAACAGCACAACATGCACTTTTCGATGGATGATCGCGTGCCAGGCTATACGCTTCAGGACCGCATGACCGAACTGGGTTATGCCGTTGAAATGCTATCACCGCGTAAAATTTTCAGCTATCTGGATCACATTCAGTCCGGCACTGTTGCAGCGGTTGGCGGCTATGCTAAAAATCATAGACGAACCAAAATGTACAACAACATCCTTAAGCGTCTGAACAAGGACGACAGAACAAATTGAGTTGCGAATAGACGCAACGAGCAGTGCATTCAACGGTGCATGAAGTCACCCACAGGTTTTTTATATCAGGTCATTGGAGCGGTAATGGCACCCATCACTCAGGCACTACCTATCACCCTGTCCCCGGAGCTTGATTTCGACCAGAATGCCGCCAGCGCCTTTGGTGCCTCATTGACCGATAGCTATGTTCAGGCTACGCCATTTCCGCACATAGTCATCGACAACTTCTTGCACGAAGACCTGATTGCAAGCATCTGCTCGCATTTCCCGGTCGAGCCAACCAACAACGAAATGCTCTACGAGCGCGGCTATAAAGGTCAACGAAAACGTCAAATCAGTCCCAACGAATGCGACCCCTATTTGAAGACTGTTTTCAACGCCTTTAACTCGGCCCCCATGTTGCAGTTTCTTGAAAAGCTCACTGGCATCGAAGGCTTGATACCCGACCCCTACTTTACCGGTGGCGGCCTGCACGAAACAAAAAGCGGTGGTTTTCTGGGGGTGCACTCGGACTTCCGGCTCAACAAAAAACTTAATGTTGAACGCAGACTGAACATCATCATTTATCTGAATGAAGACTGGCAAGAGGAATACGGCGGCAACCTGGAACTTTGGGATGTCGGCATGAAGACCTGCCTTAAAAAAGTCCTGCCCATCTACAATCGCTGTGTCATTTTCAACACAGACAAGGACAGCAATCATGGGCACCCGGAGCCTTTAACGACTCCGGAACACATCACCCGCAGGTCTATTGCGCTTTATTACTACACCGCGGGAACCATGGCGATCGATCCGGCACAAAGAAACAAAACCCACTACAAACCAAGGCCCAAGGATCGTTTGAGCCTGAAGTACTACATCAATAAACTGATCAAGAAGAAAAACTGAACTGCAAAACGCCCGGGAGTGAGGCAAGGGCCTGAGTCGAGGCGGTGAAACGCATCAATGCTGGAAGTTACCTGACAGGCAATGGCCAGGAATCAGAAAGCGTGGCTGAGCAACAGCCCGGCCTCGCCGTCCGGGCTGGCGTCGGAAAAGCCCTTGACGGCATATAACTGAAACTTCCATTCCTGATTGAGCTTGTGCGTGAGGAAGAGCGTCAGCTCCTTGATTTCGTCACCCGTGGAAACGACCTTCTGCCGCCAGTCGTAGGACACGCCCGCCGTGGTGCGCACGAACACGGGCATGGCAAAGCCCAGGCCGGCGAATATCGGGTTGTCGAAGTCGGAGCCCGACGGGTCGCCGAACTTTTTCCAGCCCAGGGTCGCGAACCCGGTCACAGGACCGAAGGCTTTGGCGACATCGACCTGGGCGGAATAGTCGGTTTTGCCGGTGCCCAGGCACTCGTCTTCGTCGGCGGTTGGCAACTTGACCTTGCCGATCAGGTCCACGAACAGCCCGCCAACGCTGCCGTCCAGCACAGCATAGTCGGCACCGGCAACGGTGTCGCCCAGACCGCTTTCCACCTTGCCGCAGCCGCCGGGCAGCGGCTCGCCGTCAGGGCCGACCGAAGGATTGGTGATGCGCAGCCAGGGCACGGTGAGCTTGTAGGTCATGGGGCCGGTTTCATATCTGCCCACCAGCGGGACGTACCATGTTTCGGAAGTCGTACCGGTGCCATAGTCGCCTCGTGAGTAGTCGGTTCCGATCGAGGTCGTAAAGGTATCGGCCAAGGTCGGCAAAGCCAGGCTGGCAAGCCAACCGACGAGCAGGATGCGCTTGGGATCCATGTTCACCTCGTGTCTGACGTCATCGAAGTTCACACGCATGATTTGTTGCGTGACTTACCCAGCCTAGTTACTTATGACGAAAGTGCATCATGACTGCACTGCTTAACCCGACTTGCCAGAGCGATCGACTTTTTCAACCGGCTCGACTTTTTCGACCTTCTCAACTTTTTCTGGCCGATCAACTTTGTCTATCTTCTCAACCTTTTCTGGCCGATCAACTTTCTCGACTTTCTCCGGACGTTCGACTTTCTCCACCTTCTCCACCTTCTCTACCTTCTCTACCTTCTCTACCCTCTCCACTTTCTCGATTCTGCCGGATTGCTCGACCCTCTCGACCCTCTCGACTCGCTCTGACTTGCCGGACTTGTCCACATCCACGTCCACGCGTTCAATCTTGTCGCCACCGCCATGACTGTCACTCCCCCCGTGGCGAGCATCGTCGACAACGCGGCCTTCGCTCTCGGAGCGGCCGCTCCTGTCACCGCCCGAGCTCCCTGAACTCCCTGAACTCCCCGAGCTGTCAGAGTTGCCGGAGTTGTCGGAGTCGCTTGAGTCGATCGAGTTGCCCGAGCCACTTGAGTCGTCGGTGTCTTGCTCGCTGGTGCCGTGTCGTCCGTGCCGGTTGCTCGCTGGCGAATCGGAGCGATCGCGGGGCAATTCAATACGCGTTGCCTGCACCTCCCGCGCGCCGGTGAACACGCCGTTGATCCGCACCCGTCGATCCAGCGCCAGCTCCGAAGCCTGCACACCGACAAACACGGTGTCGTGCGCCAGCGTCACATTAATGCCGCCCACCACCAAATGGCGGTCCTGCCGGCCCTGTACCAGACCCTCGATCACCGCATTGTGTGCCCGGCCAATGAAAGGCAGGCTCGGATCGGGGCGGCTTTGGTTCACGTCCAGCTCGCGGCCGGACCAATGGCCGCGCACCAGCATTTCCTGCGCCGGGCCTGGGTGATTGCTGAGCTTGAGCCCCTGGAGATAGCCACTGCGATCCACCGGGCCGATGGCACTGGCCTCCTTGAGGCCGGGCGCCCGATCGATGCGGCTGGCCACAACCTCGCCACGAGCATCGCGCAGCCCGCTGACCCGCACGGGATCCCCCGGACGCAGGCCGGCAGCGACCTGGGCACCGTTGGCCAGGCGTACCGGTTGCCCCATGACGCGCATGGGCATGGAGTCGCGCGGCAGGGCTGTCAAAGGGCCTTCGTAGGCGTGCAGGATAGAAATGCGCCCGGCCTCCAGACCGCGCCGGGAATTGAACGCTTCCACGGCAACCACTTGGCCTACCGCCAGGCGGGTACTGGAGCTGGCGATGCCGTTCTCGCTGACAGGAACGTTTTTGTTGAAGTGCACTTCCACGCCATTGACGCAGATCGAGGCGAACCCGGTGATGGTGCCGACAATGCCGGTGCCACCGATTCCTCCGTTATCGTTGCTGATGCCCGTGCCACCCACTCCACCTGCAACGGCACCGGTGCCGCCAATGCCGCCTGGGCTCTTTTTCAGTGGTGCGCCGGTACCACCGATCCCACCGTTGTCGGTGTCGATGCCGGTACCGCCCATGCCGCCAGGTGTTGCGCCCGTGCCGCCGGTGCCACCAGGTGCCTCGATGACCGGCACTTCGCTGGTGCCCGCATCATTCTGGCTGACACAGGCTGGGGCGGCTTGCAACACACTTGCAAGCCCGAGGCCCAGAACGAGGGCGACTGCACGAATCAGGCGCAATTTGACGGTCATGGTTCAGGGGCTGTTGGCGAGTTGGGATCGGAAGCTTCAGTGTAGAAGTACAAGCCGACTGTGATGCGCTGGCGCGGTTCAAGGCTGGGCAGGTCCCGGGACTCCAGTTCGGCGGCGAGTCGGTTGAAGCTCAACAGTGCCTGCATTCCCTCGCTGGCCACGGCCTCGCGTAACGCCTCGACGCTCATCGGGGCCAGTGCGTCATAGTGGACGCTGCGTTCAAAAAAGGCCGGGGCTTCGCTGCTCAGGTTGTGAACCGCAGCGCAAGCATGATCGTGCAGATTGTGCCCCAGGTAAGCCGCTTTCTCATCGAAGCCCTTTTGTGGCACGAAGGCCTGGGCTTCAAGGTGCACGCGCTCTTGTTCGTCAAGGCGCACGACCCCCAGGCGCAGCCACTCGTCCAGCACCACCCGCGCCCTGATATCGGTACTGACCTTCGCCACCAAGGCGTCAAAGGAGCGGTCGCCGCCGACACTGGCCAATCGAGGCAACGGCAGTGGCTGGCCGGCGTCGTTGCAGAAAGGCGCGCTGGCCCAGGCGTTGACCAGTTGCGCACCAAACGTAATGTTTTCCGGAAGCGTGGAAGCAGCCGGATCACCGGTATTGCGCAAGCGCCGTACGTCTTTGCGGTGCACGCCGGTGAGCAGACTGATGCGACTGTCGGTCGGTGCCTTCTCGCCCAGGCGGAACTCACGGTCCGCCACTTCGACGAAAACCTCCTTGAGCAGGTCGGCAAACACCAGGTAGGTGACGCCTTTGCGCAGCATCAGGCGCACCAGCGGCCGCATGACATGTCGCAAGGCTTTGAGGAGCGAGGTGGGCAGCGTTGACGATTGCATTCAGCGAATTCCTGGGTAGATAACCCCAGTATAGCCGCGTGGGAAATAATCCCATGAATTTACCGAGAGCCGTGCCAACGCAATACCCGTTGCTATCCGGGAGCAGCTTGGGAGCAATTCGTCAGTCTTACAGTTTCGCCTGAATTTTATGCGCGGGAACTTTTCCCGCGCAATGAAGCTGACCCGAATTTACAGGTATGAAATACGCCGTGCTGATCGCTACCCCGGTACCGAGGATTTTGGCGCATCGACACTGCCCGCCCTGCCGGCAACTGCCAGTGCCACGCAACAGGCCAGCAACGAGAATGCGACGAATGCGCCCATCACATGCAGGTAAGGCAACACGTGATTCCAGGCTCGAGCCACGCCCAGGAAAGCGGCGAATAGCCAACCGCTCATGGAAAGCGCACCCAACAAGGCGAGCCGCGTGCGGCCTGCACTGCGCAGTGCGACGAATGGAGCCTTTTGCAGCAGCGGGAAGCCGACTCGATGCAAGAGTGCACCGTTGAGGCTCAGCAGCGCGACGACCGTCACCTTGGCCCAGAGTTTCTGATTGAGCAGATACGCGTCGCCTTCATTGAGGTAACCCTGAAGCACCAGCAACAGTCCACTTGCCCAAAGGGCCAGCAGTGCAAGGCTGACGATCTTCTGAGTTTCATCGAGGTATTCAAGCCTCGCCTGGTCCAGTACTTCCTTGCGCCAACTCCAAAGCTTGTGATCCGCCTGCAACACCCTCCCCAGGGCAATACACGTAGCGAGCAGATGACCGTACACGAGAAGCATTTTGAGCATTGCCTTGACCTTATTATTGTTTTGGCGCTGCGTTCCCTGCTTCGCTGAATTGAAACCGAATGATACAAATTTGCAATTGCACCTTCAAGACAAATCCTCGCTAACACGCACCCACACAGACCACCATACGACCTTCGTCGTATATGGGCCGCGCACTTTGTTGTCGATCTCACAGCGTCTGGTTCGACTACCTTTCAGGGAACGGTCTCAAGGAATTGCAGACTTCCCTGTCTAAACGCTTAAACCGGAATGAATCAGGAGAAGAGCATGCGCACACTGACCGTTGCCGCATTCGTGAGTCTGGACGGCGTCATGCAAGCGCCTGGCGGGCCCGAAGAGGATTCCAGTAGCGGATTCCGCTTCGGTGGCTGGATCGTGCCCTACGCCGACAAAACCACCGGCCAGGCCGTAATGGACCTGTTCTCGCAGCCATTCGAGTTGCTGCTGGGGCGTCGCACCTACGACATCTTCGCCGCCTATTGGCCGAACATTCAGGCCGATTCAACCCATCACACCATCGCGGACCTGTTCAACGCCGTCCCCAAGCATGTGGCCACCCATCGCGCCGACTCGCTGGCCTGGCACAACAGTCATGCGCTGAAGGGCAACCTGGTCGACGCGATCAACACGCTTAAACGCCTGGACGGTCCTCCGCTACTGACCCAAGGCAGCGGCGATCTGGTGCGCCAACTGCTTGCCGCCGGCCTGGTTGACGAGTTGCGACTGATGATTCATCCCATCCTGCTGGGGCGCGGCAAGCGCCTGTTCGACGACAACGCACAAGCGTCTGCCTTCACCCTGGTGAATTCGATCAACTCACCCGGGGGTGTGCTGATCGCCCGCTACATCCGCAGTGGCGAAGTGCGTACAGGTTCGTTCGAAGGCGTCAGGCAGCGATAGCCCGCATCAGTGTCGCCCAGGTGAAATTAAGCTTGAGCTAAGGTTGCCCCTTTAGTCTTCGACACTTTCGGGTAGTCGAGCATTTCGAAGATGGGTAGTGTCGATACAAACGCCAAGCCACCGTTCAGCATCGTTCTGGTCAATTACAAAACCCCGGAGCTCACCAGGATCTGCCTGGAACTGTTGCAGGAGCATGTCCAAAAATCAGGCATTGCGGTCTGGGTGGTCGATAACGGTTCGGCGGACGCCAGCGTCGAGTATTTGCGCTCGCTCGACTGGATCAACCTGATCGAACGCGATGCCCCCACCAAAGAACCGGGGCACATCGCCCATGGCAAAGCGCTGGACATGGCGCTGGCCAGGGTCAATACCGACTACCTGTTCCTGATGCACACCGACACGTTCGTCTTCGATGCAAACGTCTTTGCGATGATGATGGACCACTGCACCAAGGATCAAAACGTCATCGCGGTCGGTTGCACGGAGCAACTCAACCGCGGACTGCCAAGGACCGTTTGGCGCTTCACTTCACGCCTGATCAAGCACCACTACCGACGCCTGAAGCAATCGCTCGGCCTGCGCTCGAAGGACCCGAAGCCCTACAAGGAAACCCACTTGAAAAGCTTTTGCACGCTATGGAATGGCAGGCTGATGAAGCAGCAGGGTTTGCATTTTCAGATCGATGACCGCGTGCCCGGTTATGAGCTGCAAGACCGCGTGATCAGGCTTGGCTACAAAGTCGTGTTCCTTTCGCCCGGCAAAATCTTCAAGTACCTGGACCACGTCCAGTCTGGCACCGTCGCTGCTGCGGGCGGATATGGCCAAGGTCATCGACGGACGAAAATGTACCAGGACATTCTCAAGCGCTTCAGTGCAACCCACTCCTCGATGTCTTGAATAAACCAGCGCCCACAAGAAAGCCCGCTGACCGTCGCCGGTTCAGTGGGCTTTTCGCAGCAGGCTGAGACTGACCTACTGCTGCAGGATAAAAGTCGCCAGGCTTTTCAGGTCGTCCGGGCTCAACTGCGCGAACGGCGGCATAGGCACATCCCCCCACTTTCCGCTGCCGCCGTGCTGGATGCTGGACATAAGCCTGTCCATTGCCTGCGGGTCCTTGGCATATTTGGCCGCCACATCGCGGTAGGCCGGGCCTACCACCTTGTGATCGGTCGCGTGGCAGGACAGGCAGGCATTGTTCTGCAGCAAGACCTTGGCATCGACTTTTGCCCCAGCCCCAGCCACCACCGGGGCGCTCGAGGCCGCCAGAACATCGGCATCATTGGCCTTCGCACTGCCGTAGGTCACCGCCAGGTAAGCGCCGATAACACTCACATCCCGGTCGCTGATCGGGGCACCGTACACGTGCTGCATCTTGCCCGCTTCAGCGGTCCAATGCGCCAGGCTCATACCAGGCGGCTGGAAGTTGATGTAATCGGCCGAATGGCAGACGGAACACTTCTGCTGCGCCAAAGCGTAGCCAGGCATCGTGCTGGGCTTGAACGCAGCCGTTTCAGGCGGCAGCGTAATGGACAGCGGCGCGGCGACAGCCAGGGTGGCCAGACAAACCTGAGCCGCGCAGAGCAAGGCGGTCATGCATTTCACAAGTTTCATGCGGCCCTCCTCAGGCGACGGTCACGTGGGTGGTTTCGACGACGTGGCGGCGGTAGCCAGCGGGATTCCAGTCGGCCTGCAGCGGTTGCGTCTCGCCAGCACTGTTGCTGGCCCGCACCATCAACGGTGTGGCGCCCTTGCCGGTAAAGGTGATCGGCAGCGTCCACTCACGGAAGGAGTAACGGCCAAGGTCCTGCCCGAGCGTGGATTCACGCCAGGTTTTTCCGCCGTCGATCGACACTTCCACCTTGTTGACCCCAACGCCACCGTCGAACGCGATGCCCTTGAGCACCACGCTTTTGTTCAGCGGCAATACATCGCCGTGTTTAACACTGGTGATGAAACTGCGGACCGGCAATCTGGAAATCGGCTGGGTTTTCGCCGCCGTGGTGCCTGGGGCAATACAGAAGCAATCGTTATCCGGAACCCGGTAACCCTTGGCCATGAAGAAACCGTCGTAGGTATGGTCGACGACTTCGATCTCACTCAGGTGCTTGACCCAGTACGTGCCGAAGTAGCCTGGCACCACCAGACGAATCGGGTATCCGTTGAGAAATGGCAGGTCGGTGCCATTCATCGACCACGCGATCATGGGCTCGCCGTCCATGGCATGGCTGATGTCCAGCGCCTTGATGAACTCCGGCGTGCTTGGCAACACCGGCTTATCGAGCCCACGGAAAGTCACTTGCCGGGCCTCGGCTTTCACACCGGCCTTTTCCAATACCGCCTTGAGTGGTACCCCTACCCAGCGCGCATTGCCCATGGAGCCATTGCCCAACTGCGCGCCGAACACGCGAGGCATCGAGAAGCCACGGCTGTTACCCGAACACTGATTGACGGCCACCACTTCCACCGGTGCGGCAAGGGCCTTGAGCTCGGCAAGGGAGAGTGACAGCGGCGTGTCGACCGAGCCCCTGATCGTCAGGCGGTAGCTGTCCGGATCGATGCTGGTAGGGAAATTGGCCAGGTGGTAACGCACGAAAAAGGCGTCATTGGGCGTGATCGGTCCTTCGTTGAAGACCGGGAACGGCGTCTCCAGATGCGGCGGCCGAGTGGTCACCAGGGTCAACGGGCGTTTTTGCGGGTATTGCACCAGCGGTCGTGGGCCTGCGGCAAAGGTCACGTCTTCGACGGATTCACTGGCCGCTGCGGATTCGTCGGATGCCCTGGCCAGGCTTGCCAACGGCGAGGTCGCCAAAGCCAAAGTGAAAGCATCGCGTAAAACCCGCCGGCGGCTCGGCTGGCTGCTGTCTACAAAACTGAACTTCATTCTGCGCTCTCTATGATTGTTTTATTGAGATGCAACTGACTGTGGGAGCGAGCTTGCTCGCGATGGTCGTTAACGAAAACGCGTGCTTACTGACTAAACGCGGCGCACTTGAGTCCATCGCGAGCCAGCTCGCTCCTACAAATTCCCGCCAGGGCGGAGAGGTATCAGGCTTACGGTTTCGCCTTACCGAGGTCGGAAAACAAACCAGTATCGTCAGGGCCGAACTGTCTGCTTCTCATTGAGCGTCAGTGACTTGACAATTGATGACAGGAACCCCCGTTACGGCCGGCGTAGACGCTCCGAGTTCAAAGCGCTGCCTGTGCCATCGCCCACAAAAAAACCCACTGACCGTCTCCGGTTCAGTGGGTTTTTTCACATCAGTCTAAAAACTGCCCTCGCCTGCTGCCGCCAAGGCAATGGTCTGTCCAAATTGCATAAACGCCAGCTTGTAGGAGCGAGCTTGCTCGCGATGGACGTCAACGATAACCCGTGCTGCCTGAGTGCCCGCGTTGTCCTGGCGTTTTTCGCGAGCAGGCTCGCTCCTACAGGGAATCAGGGGTATTTCGAGGGATCCGAGAGCAAAAAAGCCCACTGACCGTCGCCGGTTCAGTGGGCTTTTTTTGATTTAGCTTCTAGTTACAGAGCCATATCACTCGCAGCATTAGCCTTCGGCGCTTTCGCATCCGTATCGACGGTCACTGGCTTCACAGCCGGCGCAATCACCGCTGGTGGCGGAGTCAGTTCCAGCACCTTGGCGGTGTAGGCCCATTCTTCAGCAACCTTCTCGGGGCTGGCGTTCAGCTGGGTGCCGTAGCTCGGTACGATCTGGTGCAGTTTTGCCTGCCACTCAGGGGTCGCGACCTTGTCCTTGAACACTTTCTGCAGCACGGTCAGCATGATCGGTGCGGCGGTCGAAGCGCCTGGGGAGGCGCCCAGCAGGCCGGCGATGCTGCCGTCTTGCGAAGCGACGATTTCGGTGCCCAGTTTCAGCACGCCACCGGCGGCTTCGTCACGCTTGATGATCTGCACGCGCTGGCCGGCCTGCCACAGGCGCCAGTCTTCAGCCTTGGCGTTCGGGAAGTATTCCTTCAGGGCGTTGAGGCGGTCTTCGTCAGACAGCATCAACTGGCCTGCCAGGTACTCGACCAGCGGGTATTCCTTGATGCCGACCTTGGTCATTGGCCACACGTTGTGGGTGGTCGTGGTGGTCAGCAGGTCCAGGTACGAACCTTCTTTCAGGAACTTGGTGCTGAAGGTCGCGAACGGGCCAAACAGGATCACGCGCTTGCCGTCCAGCACGCGGGTGTCCAGGTGCGGAACCGACATTGGCGGTGCACCAACGGAGGCTTTGCCGTAGGCCTTGGCCAGGTGTTGCTCGGCGATGGTCGGGTTCTCGGTCACCAGGAACGAGCCGCCTACCGGGAAGCCTGCGTATTCCTTGGCTTCAGGAATGCCGGACTTCTGCAGCAGGTGCAGGGCACCGCCGCCGGCACCGATGAACACGAACTTGGCGTCGGTTTCGGTCTTGCTGCCGTCTTTCAGGTTTTTGTAGCTGACACGCCAGCTGCCGTCTTCGTTCCGGGTGATGTCCTGTACTTCGCTGGACAGCTTCAAGTCGAACTTCGGCGTGGTTTGCAGGTGCGCAACGAACTGGCGGGTGATTTCGCCGAAGTTCACGTCGGTACCCAGCGGGCTCCAGGTGGCCGCGATCTTCTGGCTCGGGTCACGCCCTTCCATCATCAGCGGCACCCACTGCTTGATCACAGCCGGGTCTTCGGAGTACTGCATGCCAGCGAACAGCGGGCTCGCTTGCAGGGCTTCGTAGCGTTTTTTCAGGAACTTGATGTTGTCATCGCCCCACACGAAGCTCATGTGCGGTGTGGAGTTGATGAACGAACGCGGGTTCTTCAGCACGCCTTGCTGAACCTGCCAGGCCCAGAACTGACGGGAGATCTGGAACGCTTCGTTGATTTCAACGGCCTTCGGAATCGAAACCTTGCCGTTCTCGTCTTCAGGGGTGTAGTTCAGCTCGGCCAGGGCGGAGTGACCGGTACCGGCGTTGTTCCAGCCGTTGGAGCTTTCCTGGGCGACGCCGTCGAGGCGCTCGATCATTTCCATCGAAGTGCCGGGTTCCAGCTCATTGAGCCACACACCCAGGGTCGCGCTCATGATGCCGCCGCCGATCAGCAGTACGTCGACTTTCTTGGCTTCTTCGGCCTGGGCTGTCGTCATCCCCAACGACAAGGCCAGCCCCAGCAGGGCTGTGTTCACTTTCTTAAACATCTGTAGCACCTATGATAAAACGCCATCCGCCCTTCCATCCTCATGCGCACAGCCCCGTGGTTCACGGCAGTCACGGGTGCGGCACTCAAGGATTGCAGGGTGGGCACACAAGGCCGACGAACCGCATCGACCCCACTTTAATGTCCCTTCTGAACTGACTTTTTATCTTTATTGGCTTCAGCTACTTGAGCGACAGTGATTCTGCTCGCCCGTCTCAAGGACAGGAAAACTGAATAGATCAAACCAAGTTGTCGCGAAGAATATCACGACAAGGCTTACCCGCGCGTCTGTTCCCGACCGGTTAGCCCGGGCCCGGGCGCCCGGCCTTCTATACTCATCCTGTTTTTCTCAACGAGTGTGTGAGCAACAGCCATCAGCGATAGGAGCAGTCATGAGCGACAAAGACGATCTGCGCAAGTACTCCTCTCAGGTAATCGACGGCGTAGAGGCCGCACCGGCACGCGCCATGCTGCGGGCCGTGGGCTTTACCGATGCAGACTTCACCAAGCCGCAGGTCGGCATCGCCTCGACCTGGGCCATGGTCACGCCCTGCAACATGCACATCGACAAGCTGGCGCTCGAAGCCGAAAAAGGCGCGAATGCCGCCGGTGCCAAGGGCGTGATATTCAACACCATCACCATTTCCGACGGCATCGCCAACGGCACCGAAGGCATGAAGTATTCGCTGGTGTCCCGCGAGGTGATCGCCGACTCCATCGAAGTGGTCACCGGTTGCGAAGGTTTCGACGGCCTGGTGACCATCGGCGGCTGCGACAAGAACATGCCGGGGTGCCTGATCGGCATGGCGCGGCTGAACCGACCGTCGATCTTTGTCTATGGCGGCACCATCCAGCCGGGGGCTGGCCACACCGACATCATTTCCGTGTTCGAGGCCGTGGGCCAACACGCGCGGGGCGACATCAGCGAGATTCAGGTCAAGCAGATCGAGGAAGTGGCGATTCCCGGCCCCGGTTCCTGTGGCGGCATGTACACCGCCAACACCATGGCCTCGGCCATTGAAGCCTTGGGCATGAGCCTGCCCGGCTCCAGCTCCCAGGACGCCATCGGCGCCGACAAGGCCTCGGACAGTTTCCGCGCCGGCCAGCAGGTCATGGAGCTGCTCAAGCTCGACCTCAAGCCTCGCGACATCATGACCCGCAAAGCTTTCGAGAACGCCATCCGCGTGGTGATCGCCCTCGCCGGCTCGACCAACGCCGTGCTGCATCTGCTGGCCATGGCCAATGCGGTGGATGTCGAACTGACCCTGGATGACTTCGTCGAGCTGGGCAAGGTTTCCCCGGTGGTCGCCGACCTGCGCCCCAGCGGTAAATACATGATGAGCGAGCTGGTGGCCATCGGCGGCATTCAACCGCTGATGAAGCGCATGCTCGATGCCGGCATGCTGCACGGCGATGTGCTGACCGTCACCGGCCAGACCCTGGCGGAAAACCTGGCCAGCGTGCCCGACTACCCGGCCGGCCAGGACGTGATCCGGCCTTTCGACCAGCCGATCAAAAAGGACTCCCACCTGGTCATTCTACGCGGCAACCTCTCGCCCACCGGCGCCGTGGCCAAGATCACCGGCAAGGAAGGCCTGCGCTTCGAAGGCACGGCCCGGGTCTATCACGGCGAAGAAGGTGCACTGGCCGGCATTCTCAATGGCGAAGTCCAGCCCGGCGAAGTGATCGTGATCCGCTACGAAGGGCCAAAGGGTGGCCCGGGCATGCGCGAAATGCTCTCGCCGACGTCGGCGGTCATGGGCAAGGGCCTGGGCAAGGAGGTTGCGCTGATCACCGACGGGCGTTTTTCCGGCGGTTCCCACGGTTTCGTGGTCGGTCACATCACGCCGGAAGCCTTTGAGGGCGGACCGATTGCACTGGTCGAGAATGGCGACAGGATCATCATCGATGCTGAAACCCGGCTGATCACGGTGGATGTCTCCGACGCCGTGCTGGCCGAGCGCAAGTCGCGCTGGGTGCGGCCGGAATCAAAATACAAGCGCGGGGTGCTGGCCAAGTATGCGAAGACGGTGTCCAGTGCTTCGGAGGGGGCTGTGACGGATAAGTATCTTTAGGCCACTGGTCCTGCGTTTTCTGGGCTATTGCCATCGCGAGCAAGCTCGCTCCCACAGTTGATCTTCGGCAAATGGAGATCCCCTGTGGGAGCGAGCTTGCTCGCGATGGCGTCCTGTCAGGCAACCTCTACCTCAAAACCTGAACCGATCAACCGACCGCGACAGCTGCCCCGCCGAAGCCGTCCACCCGATCACCTTGCAGTCGTCACCGGTTGCTTTTGCGCCATGCCCCGCAAAGACACCAGCAACAGGCTGACAAACGCACCGGCAACCGCGATGGCCATGTCCTTTTGCGAGTCCCAGGGATCGTTTTGCGCACCGACGAAGGCCTTCGCCGTGTCTTTGCCCAGGAAAGCACCGCCGATCCATTCCACCAGTTCGTACAAGGCCGATGTCGACAGCATGATGTTCAGGGTCACGAAAAACAGCCAGAACCCGCGCAGCGGCGTCAGTCGCCACAGGACTTCGCGCACCGGATAAACCAGCAGCAGCCCATAGCTCAGATGTACCAGGCGGTCGTAGTGATTGCGGTGAGCACCTGTCGCCCGGTCGAAACTGAAGCCCAACCACGCCGAAGACCATTGTTCGTAAGGCACCAGGGAATAGGTGTAGTGGGCGCCCAGTTCATGCACGCACAGAAACGCAAACACCAGCGTGATGGACACCGCAGACAAGCGAAACCGGCGAGAAACCGCTACCAACGTCCCCACCAGCAACAGCACCAGCAGGTTTTCCAGCGCCCAGTCCACCCGGCTGCGGGGAGCAAAACCCGACACCACGACAACCAGCAAAAACACCATGAGCAACGTCAGGTCGTGCCGTAAACGCGGGTCAGGCTGCATGGCGCAATACCTCGAAGTCAGGGCATCGCCCTTTTAACTTCGAGGTACGGTCACCGGGCAAGTTCGCTTTTTTCCTCCATCGCATGCTACGTTGTACGATGACTGATGAATACTCGAGCAGTCGTCGCGCTATCCCTACAACAACAAGGAAACACCCATGAAAAAAGCAACAGTGCTGATTGGTTTTCTGTGCCTGTTCAGCGGCTACGTCGCCGCCACCCCGGCCGCCGCGGACAAAGACGTGGCCCAGGCGGTCGACCACCTGACCCAGGCCATGCTGCACAAAGACATCCCGGAGCTGAACGCCTTGACCGCCGAGAACCTGACCTACGGGCATTCCAGCGGCAAGATCCAGGACAAGCAGGCCTTCATCACCGACATCGAAACCGGCAAAAGCGCGTTCAAGACCCTTGAGATGCAAAACCAGAGCATTACCGTCTCCGGCGATGTCGCGCTGGTCCGTCACCACTTCTCGGCGCAAGCGCTCAAAGGCACTGAGGTGGTGCCCACCGAAATCGAAAACTTCCAGATCTGGCAAAAGCAGGACGGAAAATGGCTGCTGGTAGGACGGCAGGCGTTCAAGTTCTGATGCACAGCTAAAACCACCCCTTAACCTGTGGGAGCGAGCTTGCTCGCGATAGCGTCATGCCAGTCGACATTGATGTTGAATGGACTACCGAATCGCGAGCAAGCTCGCTCCCACAGGTTTTTCGGGTGAATCAGTTGCCCCTCCATTCCCGCGGGCTGAGCCCGGTCTTGCGACGAAACGCCCGGGCCAGCGCCGAGGGGCTTTCGTAACCGACTTCCTCGGCAATCAACGCAATCGGCCGGCCCTCGCGCAAGCGCTTCTGTGCCAGGCTGATGCGCCAGCTCACCAGGTAATCCACCGGCGTCTGCCCGACCACCCGACGAAAATGTTCGGCGAAACTGGCCCGCGACATGTTGGCGGCGACCGAGAGTTCGGCCACGCTCCAGGCCTTGGCCGGGGTTTCATGCATCAGGCTCAGAGGCCGCGCCAGGCGCGCATCGGCGAGGCCGGCCATCATTCCCGGTTGCTGGCCACCAGTACTCAGAATGTGCCGCAGCAACAGAATCACCAGCAATTCAAACAACCGGTCCATTACGGCTTCACGCCCGCATGTGCCGTCAAACGCCTCGTTGAACAGCCATTCCAGAGTCCCGGCCAGTGCCGGGATTTCATCGAGCTTGAGCACCAGGTAATCAGGCAGTGCCGCCGCCAGGGCATTGCCCGCGCCGCCGTCGAAATCCAGGGTCGCGCAGACCAGTTGCGTGCCGGACGCTTCTGAAGCGAACAGGCGATGCCGATAGGGTCGGGGGAAAAATATCAGGGTCGGTTCGGTCAGTTGCAGATCCGGCTGATCCCCCAACCTGAGCAGCAACTCACCCGCCTGAAGCAGGTGCAAATGACCGCTGACCTGTTGGCCGTCGAAGGCGGTGGTACCGCAAAACGTGCCGCTATGGAACGTGCCGGCATTGACGCCAAAGTGTGTGAGCAACGTAGACAAGCGATCCATGACAAGGCTCCCGAAGGCAGTTCTGGACGATCTGTCGCATATCCTCGACGATTTGCACCCAACAAGCCAGGCGTTCTCCCTAACATCAGCTCCGTACCCAGCGCATTCCGCGCTTCACACCACGGAGTATCACCATGACCCGCATTACCCCGATCAGTCTGGAACACGCCACCGACGCCACCCGCCCGCTGCTGGAAGGCGTGCAGAAAAAAATCGGCTTTTTGCCCAACGTCTTCAAGGTATTGGCCCACGCCCCGGCGGTGCTGGCCTCGTTCCTGCAAAACTCGGCCGCACTGGGCAAGACGTCCCTGAGCGCCACGGAAAAAGAAGCGGTGTCCCTGGCTACTTCGCAGGTCAACGGCTGCGACTACTGCCTGGCCGCTCACACGCTGTTCGCCAGCAAGGCCGGGCTGTCGAAGCAGGACATCCTCAGCGCACGACACGGTGAACTAAACGCCATAGCCACCCTCGCCCGCCAGATCACCGAAAGCCGTGGCCACCTGACCGTCGAACAGATCGCCGCTGCGCGTGCCGCCGGTATCGACGACGGCAAGATCATCGAAGTGATCGCCCATGTAGCTTCGCAGACATTGACCAACTACCTGAACAACGCAGTGCTGACCGACATCGACTTCCCGGCCATCGATGCCTGAGCCCATCTAGCGTAAATCCAGTCTGAAAAAACCTGTCGGAGCGAACCAAAACCTGTGGGAGCGTCACTTCAGATTGATCGCGATCATAAGACGATCAGGTATTGGTTTTCAGCTTGGTCCACAGCCTCGTGCTCAACCGTGCGATGGCCGCGGGCAAGTCCTCGACGGTGAACAGCTTGTCCATCACGTTTTTCGGCGGGTAGATCGCCAGGTCCTGCTTCACCGCCGGGTCAACGAAGGCATCCGCCGCACTGTTGGGGTTGGCGTAATGGATGCTGTTGCTGATGTTGGCAATCACCTTCGGCTCCAGCAGGTAGTTCATGTAGCCGTAGCCGTTGCGCTCATGGGGCGCGTTCTTGGGCATGACCACCATGTCCAGCCACAAGGTGGAACCCTCGTCCGGGATCGAGTAGGCAATATCGATCCCGTTTTTCGCCTCCCTGGCACTGGCGGCGGCCTGCACGATGTCGCCGTTGAAACCGATCACCGCGCAGACGTTACCGTTGGCCAGGTCGCTGATGTACTTGGACGCATGGAAATACTGGACGTAAGGCCGGATCTTCAGCAGCGCCTGCTCGGCTTTCTTGTAGTCGGCAGGCTCATGGCTGTGGGGCGGCAGGCCCAGATAGTTAAGCGTGATCGGCAGGATCTGCGTCGGGTTGTCGATGATCGCCACCCCACATTCGCTGAGCTTCTTGATGTTGTTCTCGTCGAAAAACAGGCTCCAGGACCGGGTGACGTCGGTATTGCCGAAGATCGCCTTGATCTTCTCGACGTTGTAACCGATGCCCGCCGTGCCCCACATGTAGGGGTAGCCGTACTGGTTGCCCGGATCGTTGACCTCAAGTTTTTTCATCAACGCCGGATCGAGGTTTTTCCAGTTGGGCAACTGGCTCCGGTCGAGTTTCTGGATGGCACCGGCCTTGATCAGGCGCGACAGGAAGTGGTTCGACGGGCTGACCACGTCATACCCGGTGTTGCCGGTCATCAGCTTCGATTCCAGCACTTCGTTGCTGTCGTGGATGTCGTAGGTCGCCTTGATCCCGGTTTCCTTGTTGAAGTTGACCAGGGTGTCGTCGGCGATGTAGCCGTTCCAGTTGGAAATATTGACGGTTTCGTCGGCATGAGTCACGGCGGAAAAGGTCGAGATCAGGGCCACAAGGGAAAGCGTATTGACGCGCATGTTGAATCACCTTCGATGGGAAGTGCTTTTGTTCTTGTTGTGAAATGGGTGTTTTCAGATTTCGCTTCTGGCCCGGACCGTCTCCACGCGCATACGCAGCATGGCACCGATGTCGAGCAAGGGCTTGGGCGGCAGCCAGCCGGGTTGTGCCCGTTGAATGACCGATTGCAGCAACGGCGAATCACGACCCGAGGCCAACTCCGCCAGCAAGCGGCCCCACAGCGTGCCCCGTGCCACGCCGGAACCATTGCACCCGGCCACGGCGAAAACGCCCTCCTCGACTTTGCCGAAATACGGCTGCCCGGAACGCGAAGCGCTGAGATGACCGGTCCAGGTGTATTCGATGTCCTGCTCGCCGAGCATCGGGAAACGTCGTTGCAACCCCAGCACATGGTGCTGGCGGCGGATCGACAATTCGCTCAATGAAAGATCCCGCGAGCGGTATTCCGCGGTGTTGCGAATCATCACCCGGCGATCCGGGGTCAGGCGCACCGTGGCGCCCAACGGGCGGGTCGACAGCACGCCCCAGGACGCTGGCTCACCAAGGGTTTGAAACTCTTGATCGCTGAGCGGCCGCGTAAGGCTGGCGCTGAGTTCCATTGCGAAGGTGCCGCTGTCATCGATGCCCGCGCGAGGGATAAAGGCGTTCAGGCAGACCAAAACCTGTTTGGCTTCGACACAGCCGTTTTGGCCCCGGGCGCGAATCCGGCCGTCACCCAGGCGCTCAAGACCTGCGATATCGGTGTTCTCGTAGACCGTCACTGTCGGCGGCAGGGCATCGAGCAAGCCCCTAACGTACTTCGCCGGTTGCAGCAGCGCATTGCCGTTGCCGCACCAGATCGCGGCGCGGTAGTGCCAGCTGCCGAGTTTTTCGATCAATGGCTCGCCTTGCAGAAATTGCGCGCTGGCGCCAACGGTACGCAGGGTCTGCAGCTTGGCCTCGACGTGAGTCAGCTTGCGTGGGTCGCTGACGGCGAAGAAGTAGCCCGATTCCCTGAAGTCGCATTCGATGCCATGGCGGGTGATCTGCTTGCGGACTTCGTCGGCGGCTGCGCGGCCGATTGCCGTATCCGCTTGATACCCGGCGAATCCGTCGCTACCCAGTAGCTCCCCGGCAGCGGGATGCTCATGAGCCACCACAAAACCGGAGTTGCGCGCCGAAGCGCCTTGCGCGGCACGCTGGCGGTCAACAACCACGATACGTGCCTGGGGGTGCATTTGCGCCAGAGCGTGCGCCGCACTTAGGCCGGTGATGCCAGCACCGATCACCAGCCAATCGGCTTGCTGCGCGCCTTTGAGCGGCTCGCGCAAGGGGGAACTCCCCGCTTGCGCAATCCAGCCACAGATATTTTCCATGTGTCACCTCAGGTTCTTGTTCTGCGAACCGTCTCGATCCAAAACAGCACTGCATGCAGAATTTGCATAAGCTGTTTTCGAGGACGGTGGCGATGACTAGAATCTAAAGGCTCAAAACGCAGGCAACCAACGTTATTAAATCATCGAGGTATTCTGAAAACGCATGGACAAGATTCGCCACGTGCCCTCGCTGCAGGGCTTGCAGGCTTTGGTCGAGGTTGCCGGGTCAGGCAGCTTCACCCAAGCGGCGCAAAAGCTCTGCCTGACCCAGAGCGCGGTGAGCCGACAGATTCAGCAACTGGAGAGCCACTTTGGCCTGCCGCTGTTTGTCAGGAGCAGCCGCAGCCTTCAACTGACCGCCGAGGGCGAACAGGTACTGGCCAGCGCCCGCAGCATCCTTGAACAGTTGCGCACCCTCGAAGACCGGCTCGCGCCGCAAAAACGCCCGTTCCGCATTCGCATGCACGTGTCACTGGCGGTGCGCTGGCTGCTGCCCAAACTGAGCGATTTCTACCGGCATCACCCGGACGTATCCCTGGCAATCGAAACCGTGGCCACCGAAGTGGTCGAGCCGGCCAGCGACAGTGACGCCTACATTCTCTATCTGCCTGAGCCGTCCACAGCGCCCGATTGCCTGACCCTGTTCGAAGAGGCATTGGTGCCCGTGTGCGCGCCAGGGCTCGGCACCAACGACCGGCCATTGGCTTCGCAAGAAGATCTGTCGGGTTTCGCGTTGCTGCACCGCTCCTCCGATCAACATGACTGGAAGGTCTGGCTGTCAGCCCATGGTGGCATGTCGCTGCATGACTACCGGCACATCCCTTTCAACCTCGACGAACTGGCACTCGATGCCGCCGCCCGGGGCCTGGGCGTGGCGATGACCGACATGACCCTGGCGGGTGAGTCGATTCAACGGGGCGAACTGGTGATTCCGTTCGGGGAGCCGTTGAAGACACGGGGGATCTACTCGCTGTGCCTGCAACCCTCGGCGGCATCGCACCCAGCCTGCGCACCGGTCATGCAATGGTTTGCCGCGCAAACCACAACACCGCCAGTCAACTAAGCCCCAGAATCTGTGGGAGCGAGCTTGCTCGCGATGAGGGCGTGCCAGTCGGTATCACAGGTGTCTGACACACCGCTATCGCGAGCAAGCTCGCTCCCACAGGAGTTGCACATCGCAGGACTCAATCATCCTCATGCAACTTGATGCCGCGTTTATGCAACACATAGGGCACCAGCAGCACCAGCAGCGTCAGGGCGAGGAAGAATGCCGAGATCGGTTGCGTGACGAACACCGTCCAGTCGCCCTGGCTGATGGACAAGGCGTTACGCAGTTGTTTCTCGGCCATCGGCCCCAGCAGCATGCCGACGATCACGGGGGCGACGGGGAAGTCGAAACGCCGCATCAACACCCCGCCCCAGCCGATCGCCAACATCAGTATCAGGTCGAAGGATGAGTGGCGCATGCCGTACACGCCAATGGTGGCGAATACCAGGATGCCGGCATTCAGGTATGGCCGGGGGATTTGCAGCAGTTTGACCCACAGCCCCACCAGCGGCAGGTTCAACACCAGCAGGATAACGTTACCGATATACAGCGACGCCACCAATGTCCAGACCAGGTCGGCGGAGGTTTCGAACAGCATCGGCCCCGGTTGCAGGTTGTAGTTCTGGAACGCCGCCAGCAGGATCGCAGCGGTAGCGGACGTCGGGATGCCCAAGGTCAGCAACGGCACCAAAGACCCGGTCGCGCTGGCGTTGTTGGCCGCTTCCGGGCCGGCGACGCCTTCGATGGCGCCCTCGCCCTTGTTGGCGGAAAACTCCTTGGGGTACTTGCTGAGCTTGCGCTCGGCGGAATAGGACAAAAAGGTTGGAATCTCGGCACCACCGGCCGGAATCGAACCAAACGGGAAACCGATCAGCGTGCCCCGAAGCCACGCGGGCACCGAGCGTTTCCAGTCCGCGCGGGTCATCCACAACGAGGTCAGGCGATGCCGCCCTTCGTTTGATTCCCCTTGATAGAGCAGGCTGTACAAGGCCTCGCCCACCGCGAACAAGCCGACCGCCACCAGCACCACTTCGATGCCGTCCACCAGTTCGGGCACGCCGAGGGTGTAGCGGGCAATGCCCGAGGTCGAGTCCAGGCCGATCAAACCGATGGTCAGCCCGACGCCGAGCGAAGCGAACCCGCGCAGCATCGAAGCGCCGAGCACTGCCGACACGGTGGTGAACGACAGCACCAGGATCGCGAAATATTCGGTCGGCCCAAAATTCAGGGCCAGCCTGGCCACGACGGGTGCGAACAGGGTCAGCAAAACGGTGGCGATGGTGCCGGCGACGAACGAGCCTATCGCCGCCGTTGCCAGCGCAGGTCCCGCCCGGCCGTTGCGCGCCATCAGGTTGCCTTCCAGGGCCGTGACCATGGAGGACGATTCACCGGGTGTGTTGAGCAGGATCGAGGTGGTCGAGCCACCGAACTGTGCGCCGTAATAGATACCGGCGAACATGATCAAGGCGCCGGTGGGGTCGACCTTGGCGGTGATCGGCAACAGCAGGGCCACCGTCAGCGCCGGACCGATCCCCGGCAATACGCCGATGGCGGTGCCGAGCAGGCAGCCGATGAACCCCCACATCAGATTGATCGGCGTCAGTGCCGAGGAAAACCCCATCGCCAGGCTTGAAAGAATGTCCACGGTGTCGATCTCCTTTCAAAGCCAAATGTTGATCAGCGACGGCAGGGAAACCCCCAGCCCGGCGTTGAACAGCCAATAGATCGGCAAGGTCAAGGCAATGCCGATGGCCAGGTCCCGCACGGGATGACGGCTGCCAAAACCCCGCGCCGAACAGGCGAACAGCAACCCGGCAGCCAGCACGAACCCGATCAGGTTGATCAGCAGGGCCACCCCCACCAACCCTCCAGTAACCCAGGCGGCTCCGGATCTACCGCCAGGGATCGCACCATTGCCGCTGTCCAGTTCGCGAAAACCGCCGGTGAGCGCCTGATAACTCAGCAACAGGCCCACCACGCCGAGAAAGCCGGCGACGATCCAGGGATAGACGTAAGCCGGCAGAATCACGAAGCCCATCTCGGCTGGAAAGCGGTTGGCCCCCACGGCCAGCAAGGCGCTAAGGGTGATCAGTCCAAGGCCGATCGCCAATTGCGTCGGTACGATTGCGCGTGACCCGGCCATCTCAAAGCAGCCCGACCTTGACCAGCATCGCCCGCAGACGCACGTGCTCTTCGTCGACGAACTTGCCGAAGTCATCACCGGTCAACACGCTCTCGGTCCAGGCATTGGTTTTAATGTTGTCTTGCCAGACTTTGCTTTTGCTGGCGGTCACGACCGCGTCGGTCACTTCTTTACGCTGCTCGGCTGTGAGGTTCGCAGCACCGTAGACACCGCGCCAATTGCCGATGATCACGTCGTAGCCGCTTTCCTTGAGGGTCGGCGCATCGATCCCCGGGACACGCTCGGGCGCACCGATGGCCAGCACCCGGATCTGGCCGTTCTTGATGTATTGACCCAGTTCGGCGTAGCCCCCGGTGAGTACCTTGATCTGGCCGCCCAGGGTCTGGGCCACGATTTCACCCCCGCCGCCGGTGGCGATGTAATTGACCTTGTTGACCGGGACATCCAGTTTGCCAGCCAGCTCGGCGATGCCGATGTGGTCGATCGACCCCTTGGAACCACCGCCAAAGGTGACGCCGGTGGGCTTTTCCTTGAAGTCCTTGATCAGGTCATCGAGGGTCTTGTATGGCGAATCCTTGCGCACGGCAATCACGTTGTACTCGGTGAACAGCCGGGCTATGGGCGTCACATCCTTAAGGCTGATCTGCGGTTTGTTCTGTTCGATCCCCGCGACCATGATCGCGCCGACCACCAGCAATGCGTTCGGGTCACCCTTGGTGCTGTTGGCAAATTGCGCCAGCCCCAGGGTCCCGCCCGCCCCGCCCTTGTTCTCGAAGGTCGCGGACTTGGCCGTATTGGCCTCGACCATGGCCTTGCCCAGCACCCGGGCGGTCTGGTCGTAACCACCGCCCACCGAACCCGGGGCCATGAATTTCACGGTATCCAACGCGAAGGCTGGTGCGACCAGCACGGCAGCGGTCAAACCGGCGGCCATGCAGCGACTGAAGCGACGGATCAAGGCGGACATGGGATCTCCTGATTGCATTGTTTTTATCGGTGCCGCTTGCCCATCGAGGTGTGCGATGGACCGGGGCCTGCAAACAAGCTTAGGCCATGGATTCATGGGTTGACTTGTTTTGCTGAAACCACCCGCCAAAGGCGCCGCCCCCCTTGTAGGAGCCCCCTGTGGGAGCGAGCTTGCTCGCGATGACGGAGTGTCAGTCGACATTTTCGGTGTCTGACACACCGCCATCGCGAGCAAGCTCGCTCCCACAGGTTCTCGGGTTCCATTGCGACAAAACAATGTCCAGAGCCTAACCTCATTGGCTAAGTGACCAACAATCCGTCGAGCTCGCCGATGCGCAATGTCTTGAAGTCAATGATTTACGTCGCCTTCGCGGTTCTGGTGGCAAGCCCGGGATGGCTGTTGGCGGGGGATATGGCCGACGCGCCTGCTCTTGCCCCCGCCCCCGCCCCCGCCCCCGCAGCCCCGATCATCAGCATCTCCGACAGCGAATTGCTGGGGGTGCAAAACCAGCTCAACAGCCTCAAGCAGCAGGTTTCCCAGGCCAGCAATTACACCCAGCTGGAAAGCTCACAGGACCAGGTGCAAGTACTGATTCAGGAGATTGAACGCCTGTCCACATCGCTGCTGCCTGGCCAGGCGCAATTGCAGGCGCAACTGAACGTGCTGGGGCCCGTGCCGCTTGACGAGAACGCACAGGTGACATCTGCAATTACTACCCAACGAGACGCCCTCGGCGAGCAAAAAAACAAGATCGACAGCCAACTCAAAACCCTGGCCGCGCTTAAAATAAGTGCCGCCGAGCTGATCACCCAGATTGCCAGCATTCGGCGCAGCTTGCTGGAAGCGGAAGTGACTCAGCAGACCAGCAGTATCCTGAGCCCGAGATTCTGGTCGCCATTGTTCGCTCTTCCGATCGAGGACCGCCAACGTTTCAGCGTCCTCATCGAGCAACTCGAGGCCACGCACCGGGCCGCCTGGCAACCCGGACAACGCGGGATCACGGCCATCCTGTTGATCCTGGCCCTGCTCATATGGACCGTGGGTCGAAACCTCGCCGGCCGGGTTCTGGCGTGGCTGTGCTTTCATCGAATGCCTGCAGGTCGGCTGCGACGCAGCTCCCTTGCGCTGGCGTCGGTGATGGCGACGGTGCTGACCGCTGGCATCGCCCTGCAACTGCTGCATTTTGCCGGGACCCGGCAACTGCCCTACCCCCCCCTGCTGGCCGACCTGGCGCAATATCTGGAAAAGCTGGCCTATACCTGCGTACTGATCACCGGATTGAGCCGCGCACTGTTGTCCACCAAACATCCTTCCTGGCGCCTGCCCGATATTGCCGATCCGGTGGCGCTGGCGATGGAGCCCTATCCGAGGTTGCTGGCCAGCCTGCTGCTGGTGCTGGTGACCCTGGTGCAGATGAGCAATGTCACTGGCATGAGCGCCGAAGTGGTGTTGTTCGGTCGGGGCATCGTGGCATTGGTCGCGGCACTGGTGATCGGTGCGCTGCTGTTGCGCGTCAGCAAGACGCGCAGAGACCTGATCGTTGCCGGAGAAGCCCCCGAAGGCGTCACCACCTTCGCCGGCCTGATTTACACGTTCACGGGCGCTGCCGTGGTGGTGTCCCTGTTCGCCCTGTTGATCGGCTACGTGACGATGGCCCGGTTCATCACCTATGAAATGGTCTGGATATTCATCATCTGCGCCGGTTTCTACCTGCTCACACAGGTCTATCAGGACACCTGCGACTACGTTTTTTCGCCCCGGCAACCCACCGGCAAGACCATCAAACAGCTGCTGGGCATCGGCAATCCGCGCCTGGAACAGATCTGCACCGTGCTATCCGGGGCCGGCCGCGCCATCCTGATACTGATTGGCCTCATTGCGCTGTTTGTCGGCGGGATCGGTACGACACTCGGGCAACTGTTCACCGGCACTGTGGCCGTACTCGGCGGTGAAGGGCTGCGCAAGCTGAACATCGTCCCGGACAATTTGATGCATGCCCTCCTGACACTGATGATCGGTGTCTACCTGATTCGTACCCTGCGCCGCTGGCTGGATCGCGAATTCCTGCCGAAAACCGAGATGGACCCGGGCATGTGCGCCTCGCTGAGCACCCTGTTCGCCAACATCGGCTACGTGTCCGTCGTCCTGCTCACGCTGGCGTCGCTGGGGATCAAGTGGACCAACCTGGCCTGGATTGTCAGTGCCTTGTCGGTGGGTATCGGCTTTGGCCTTCAGGAGATCGTGAAGAACTTCATCTCCGGCCTGATCCTGCTGACCGAGCGCCCGGTGAAAGTCGGCGACCTGATCAGCATCAGCGGCGTCGAAGGCGACATCCGCCGGATCAACGTACGGGCCACGGAAATACAACTGGCCGACCGCTCGATCATGATCGTGCCCAACTCCCACCTGATTTCGCAGAACCTGCGCAACGTCACCCTCGGCGGCAGCGCCCAGGGCGTGGTGATACTCGAGCTGATGTTCCCGTTGGATATCGATCCGGAGCTGGTGCAAAACCTGCTGATGGACACCTACACCGAGCATGAATCCATTCTGGATAAACCAGCGCCGTTTTTGCGCTTCAGTCAGCTGAAACCCGAAGGAATCACATTGACCATCACCGGCTATGTCGGCAGCCCACGCACGGTCGGCGCGATCAAGAGCCAGCTGCTGTTTGAAATTCTCAAGCGGTTGGGGGCCGCCGGGATTGAACTGGCGAAACCGCCTGCAGCGTGATGTGGGGGCGAGCCTGCTCGCGATGGTCGCCAACGATAACGCGAACTAACTGACAGACCGCATTATCTTGACGTTTTTCGCGAGCAAGCTCGCTCCTACAGGTTGATCAATGTGCGATGCACACCGACTTGAGCTCGGTGTAAGCCTCGATCACCGCACGACCGAACTCACGGCCCATGCCCGATTGCTTGACGCCACCGAACGGCATCGCCGGGTCGAGCAGC
The DNA here is from genome assembly GCF_019218985.1 of Pseudomonas sp. PDM30. NCBI lineage: Bacteria > Pseudomonadati > Pseudomonadota > Gammaproteobacteria > Pseudomonadales > Pseudomonadaceae > Pseudomonas > Pseudomonas sp. PDM30. The sequence continues at coordinate 19,036 of NZ_JAHUWM010000017.1, read as the reverse complement.
ACGTGGGCGTTGACCCAGACCGTACCGGCTTCGATGCGAGGCACCAGGTTCATCGCTTTGCCCAGGTCATTGGTCCACAGGCTGGCCGCCAGGCCGTAGCGGTTGTCGTTGGCCAGTTCGATCACGGCGTCTTCGTCGTCGAACGGCATCACGCCCAGAACCGGGCCGAACACTTCTTCGCGGGCCACGGCCATGCTGTGGTCGATGTCCGCCAGAATGGTTGGCTGCACGAAGAAACCATCACCCTCCAGCAACTCGCCGCCAGTCACCACCCGCGCACCTTGCTGGCGGGCCAGTTCGATGTGCTTGAGCACGCTTTGTTGTTGCTTGCGCGATACCAGCGGGTTGATTGCCGCGTCGCAATTCATGCCAGCGCCAATCGGCATCGAAGAAACGGCGGCGGCCAGGGCTTCGACGAATTGGTCGTGGATCGAACGGTGCACGTAGAAGCGCGAGGCCGCGGCGCAGACCTGGCCATTGTTCAGCAAGCCGCCGAGGATCGCGCCTTGCACGGCTTTTTCGATGTCGGCATCGGCGAGCACGATCATCGGGTTCTTGCCGCCCAGTTCCAGGGAGAAGCGCGTCATGTTCTCCATGCACGCCACGCCGACACTCTTGCCCACGGCGGTGGAACCGGTGAACGACACTTTGCTCACCAAAGGATGCTGGGTCAGCACGCCGCCAACGGAGGCGCCGCCACCGGTAACCACGTTGAATACGCCAGCCGGGATGCCGGCTTCCAGCGCCAGTTCAGCCAGGCGCATGGCGGTCAGCGGGGTTTCCATCGCCGGCTTGATGATCACCGTGCAACCGGTGGCCAGGGCTGGCATCAGCTTCCAGGCGGCGATCAACAGCGGGAAGTTCCACGGCACGATGCCGACCACCACGCCCACCGGCTCACGCTTGGTGAACGCGGTGAACTTCGCACCGGGTGGCAACGGGATCGACACGTCGAAGGTCTGGCCTTCGATCTTGGTCGCCCAACCGGACATGTAGCGCATGAACTCCACCGTGGCGTTGAGGTCCAGGGCGCGGGCCATGTTGATCGACTTGCCCTGGCTCAGGGTTTCCAACTGAGCCAGTTCTTCGGCGTGTTCTTCGACCAGGCGGGTGAAGTTCAGCAGGATGCGTTCACGGTCCGCCGGGCGCAGGCTCGACCACACGCCAGATTTGAAAGCCTTGTGGGACGACTGCACCGCACGCTCGACGAGTTCCAGCGGCGCATCCAGGGTTTCGCACAGGGTTTGCCCGGTGGCCGGATTGACCACGGGGATGCTGTCGCCCTCGGCAAGCACCCACTGGCCGTCAATGAAGCAGCCGTGACGACGTTCGAGGAATGCAGCAACCTGGGGCAGGATTTCAACGTTGCTCATAATTCACCTTTCATTCAGACGATGTGTTCAGGCGCAAATCCGGCCTGATCAGTGTTGTTCTTTGAGGAAGCACGCGACCGCCTGGCGGTCGTCGGCGGAAGCGAGGCCCATGTAGGGCATGTAGGTGCCCGGCACGAAAGCCTGGGGCTGGGTGATCAATTGCGTGATGTTCTCGGCCTGCCAGTCGACGTCTTTGTCGCGCATGGCCTGGGAGTAGCTGAAACCCACCAGCGAGCCGGACTTGCGCCCATACACACCGAACAGGTTCGGCCCCATCATGCCGGTCGTGCCCTTGGTCACCGCGTGGCAGACGCTGCACTCAGTGGCAAACACTTCGGCACCACGGCGCGTGTCCGGGGCGCACTCGGCGGCGGACACCGCCTGAACCAGGGTGAAAGACAGCAAACCGATCACGGGCAAACGCAGCGAAGTGAACATAGGAAAACGACCTTGAAAATCCACGCGCCCGCCAGCAGGCGAACGCCAACACTAAAAATGCCGAGGCAACGGTGCTTCGGCAGGTTGGTAGGGATTGTCGGTGGTCGCCGGCACGCAGGTTTTGCCCTGCGTGCCAGTTGTGTTGGCGGTTGTGCCAGATTGCGTATTAGAAACAGCACGTGCAGGTATGCGACATCAGGAGCTCGTTTTAGCTGAGCTGAGAAGGCGGTGACCTCGTTATTTTTTTTGAGTAGAAGGCGCCGTGAACACGGGTGCAGCCGCCGCGCGGATAAAAGCTTCATCCAGAGTGCTTGCACCGTAAGAGTCCAAGAACTCTTTACCGGAGCTGAACGGTACAAACCGTCGCATGCTGATCATATAAAAGTTGTCACAGTTGCTCACAACCTCCTCGATGTTATGTGAAGACACTAGAATTGCCGTTCCCTCAGCAGCAGCTCCACGCAAACACTTCCAAATGTAGTGTCTGAACTCAGGATCAACTCCAGCGGTGGGTTCATCCAGTATCACCAGATCCGCCTCTACAGCCAGCAATGATAGAGTAAAGAACCAACGCTTTTCGCCATAGCTGCAAACAGAAGACTTTTTGCTCCAGATTTCCTTATATCGCTCAATTATTTCCGGGCTCCAGACAGCGAGCTTTTTCAAAGCATGCTCTTGCGACATTCGGATCGGAGAGCAAAGTAATGTAGTCATTTTAAAGATATCGAACATACGCAGCACGGGGGGCGTCATGATCGTCTGTGATAAATAAAGCTGCCTGACAAACCTATTGACAAGCTGCCCTTCTTTCGCCTTTTTCAAGCCGCATACAATATCGAAAAACGTAGTCTTTCCAGAGCCGTTTGGACCCAGCAGACCGGTAATAGAGCCTGGAATCACACTGATAGATGCGTCATTGAATATTGTTTTTTCAGAATACTCAAAACAAAGCGAACTAGCTTTTATAATACCCATCAATACCGACTCCACACTGGATTTATGCGCAAAAATCGCAAGGACAACAAAAATACAGTAATAAAAGAAAAGAAAACCCCCAATATCAAAACCGGGTGCCTTTCAACCCCCCCCAATCATTATTTGATTTGCAATATACAAAGGATTAAACCTTTTGATAATATCCAATACAGGATGCAAATCGCGAACACTTAGAACACCCAACACAAGCATTCCAAATGACGTCACGGAGAAAATTGTATTGGCATTCTGAAAACTAACAGGCAACAAGCTCAACAGAACTCCAGGCACACAAAACAATACATAGCAGATATAAAACCGAGAAAAAACCAATAAAAACTCAGCCACATCAAAGCCTCCAAAAGAAAAACATGTCAACACATAGAAAGCGGCACAGTAAATCGAAGAAATAAGTGAGCAAGCAAAAAACTGCGCCAACATAAATATCAGCTTGGCTTCGGATGTATATACAAACGATCTAATGAATCCACTTTCCCTTCTACCTACGATGTAAAAGGAGAAGCCAAAAAAAGCGACACTTGAAGAAATATAAGCATGAAACCAAGAAGTGCTTTCTAAATAGCTCATACCCGAAGGAGAAAGCTCTCCTCTGGAGTATGCCAGCAAATAATAGGTCGCTACCGGCGAAACAATAATCCAAAAAAGCGCAACAGGTTCTTTTAGCTGTTCCTTCACAAACAACCACGTAAGCTCGAAAGATCTTGATATTGTAAAAGCTGTCATGAGTCACCCTTTCATGGAAATGGAACCATAATTTTCTTCCGTTCAGAAAATATCTGCCCCATAAATCTCTCAGAGTATTTATTGCGGAAATTTATCCCCCTAGAGTTATTCATATGCAAAAATAAATCGGGAGAAACAAACTTACAGAAAAAATACAAGCCGCTCTGCATCACAAGAGAATTAACGTAGAGATAACCATCAATCCGCTGAGACTTGAGCGCAGCCAAAAGTCCAGACAAGTTAAACTCAAGCGAAGACTCTGATGTGTCGGAACCACGGAAATTTACCGAAGTTATCTCCTTGTATGTTCCATAGATGTTACAGCTTAAAAAATACTTCAAATATGAATCTTTAACCTCTTCGACGTCACCCTCAGTAGCTCGAAACAAATCAATGAATCTGTAGGTTTGCCACAGCTCATAGATTGATTTCTCAAGTGCGCTGCTTAGCGTTTCCGCATACGACATTCCGGCGCAATACCTAACGTGACGCTTATTATCCTTTTGACCGTAAACAGCCAACAAACATACACCTGGGTAATCATAATCTGTTATATCGATAACCGTAATCTCACCTGACTTGCATAGTGCGTCGTATAACGTTTGAGCGCGACCTTCACTCAGGGCTATTTTGATGTCAGTTTCAAGAACCAGCTGAGTGCATTCCTTTGTGAGCCAAAATCTTGCTAGAAACTGCCTTTCCAAATATTCCTTTATCGACCCAAAAGCTGCATCCTCAAATCGGTAGTGAAAACTGCAACCGCATGTATCTCGCAGCGGATATATTGAATTTTCACTTTCAATTTTATTATAGTTAAGAGAAACACATGCGGTAGGTATGTGACAGCAAGAAAAATCCGATACACGCAACACCTCCGTCAAATTATATGAATGTTTGGCAAGCTGCGCGGATGTCAAATTACTCTCATTAGTTTGAGAAAAAGCATAAATAAACTTCCCAGCTTCAAATCTCGACAATGTATGAGTGATACCCCCTACTACGTCGGGCTTAACCTCCATATAGAAATGCCGTCTTTCAAAGTACTCACCTAGCGCCGCTTTTATAGAGGAGGAACCGTTCCCTATTCCAGATCCTCCGTTTAACCAAGGGTCTTCTACTTCAACAGAAGACGGAAGAGACAGTAAGCAGGCTGGCTGACAAATCAATGCACCAGGTAACGTTGAGTAGTGACTAGAATTATATAGAATCACATTGCTCACCAATGAAGTGCACACACATAGGAAAGAAAAGAGTTGGATTAAGACCTATTGCCTTACACAGCATCGTGTCTGTGTACGCGGACCACAACCTGCATCGCAATCCAAGCTTTTTGGCTTGCAATTCGATCAGCATGTAAATTGATCCAACCTCCATAAGCGCAAGTCTGTACCCTCGATATCTGTACTTAAATAGTGTTTTAGGTATGTAGACGGCATAAACTATCGCTATACGAGGTGTGCCAATACTGCCTGGAGATGACAAAATTGCCCTCTTAAAATCATCGATATTTTGTGTACCCTGCATTACTTCAAACCTCCTCGACCGCGGTAGTAAATGCAAGATCTTTTCAGAACATGGCCAACTTTCCTCATCATCCATCAGAGAACAAATAAACATCTCAACTGGATATAATGCACCACCGCTTGGATATCCACGCTTATAACTATTTTTTCTTGGGGAAAGCACAGGAGACATAAGCTTTTCTAGCTTCGAAAAAACTATATTTGTGCTGGAGAAGGTTTCACATGATTCATCACGACAAACATCCGAATCCAAATTCAATTCAGAGCGAACAGGGAATTCCAAATTTAGATCCGGGTAAAGCCGCAGTTCGTTCCCGGTTAACTGAGTAAGCTGCTCATTGCTGACATTATGAAGACGAGTTGCATGCTTGAATGCATCATGGATCGTATAATTCCCCTTTACGTGAAAGTCCAAGGTTTCCGCATGAACAGTTGAACTCATGAACTTCAGATAATAGTCATGGGGTATATACTTCATCCCTGCACCCTCAAACAGTCGCACATATACCAATGAGAGGCCGAGACATCCCTCACGAAGTTACCATTAAAATCAACATAGGAGTCTTGAAGTACATTATCCTGATAACGATATTCACTACCAGGTTTCGTTAGCAGCTTTATTTTCTTTGCAATCGCCCCAACAACCAATGATCGCTGCAGGATATTTAGCGAATCGGTAGGAACGGCTATATGCTTATTTTTGCAAAAATTAAGCAGCCTTGACCAAGTATTCCTGCCACTATGATATTCCTCATAGTTTATCAGCCTGTCTATGCTGCAAAAATGACATGGATTTCCGACTTTCGGCAAGTACGGCTGACTGATACAGAACGAATTACCCGAGCGATAACAAACACTGATCGCACTGTCCGGCGCAGCATTTACAACATCGAAGTATATTTTCTTTGTAAAATCATAATCATAATTCATGCAAGCGATTACGATGTAGCATTTCTTACTTAAAACAATGTCCTTAAGCGAGTCTGAGATATCACTTATTTCTAACGGGGTATCGATCTCACTTCTTAACAATGCCTCTAGGTCGGTGGTTTTGTCCCAGTCATGGGCCACAATTGTTTTCTCAAAGTAAATCTCACCAGGGTCTTCTTTAATTGAGAGCGCTTTTTCTAAAAAATCATAGGCGGCTTCTGGATTTAAGCCATGCTCCGACAACATCTCCAAAAACTCAGCCTTTGAAATATTCTTATAACTTTTTAACTTAGTCAGAGCCGCCACCTAAGATGGCGAACTGATCTTCGAAACACCTTTCCTTGAAACTACTAAATTATCAGAGTGAAAATTAAGTATTTCGTAGCTTTGTATATTTAACATCATCCAGTTCCTTTATATGGCTTTTCTGGCTAACACCAGAAAAGCCATACTTGATGAATTGTCAGTCGTTGTCTGACGATACCTGAGGAGTTACTGCGTTCCCTCCACTCCCACCGCTTCCGCCGCTCCCGCCACTACAACCGCCGCCACCCCCACATCCGCCGCTACCTCCACATCCGCCTTGACCGCCAGACCCTCCAGCCATGTGTGGGCATGAGCCGTATTCAAACTCATCGCCAAGATAAAGAACGTCTCCAAAGTTTTCGCTGTTCATCATTGTTTACTCGCTATTAGAGAAAACGCCACCAAAGTTAGTGACCCTTCTATATTTAGTAACTTCCAGAACTTGACGCAAGAGGCCATTTTTTTGTGCGTAGGAATTTTCACTCAACATCCAAGGAAAATTCGTGCGAGATTTCCGGATCGTTTTTCGTTCACTCTCTGTTTAAAAAATGGCATCACACTGGCAGATATCTATAAGTACTTAAAAGCCAAAACCAAAGTTGACTCAAAACTGAAACAAGCCGAAAGACACTGAACTCAGAGATCTGTAGGACAGAGTAAGAAATGTCTTTCTTTTTCAAAGGATATTTTTTGAAGTTTGATTTTAAATTTTAAAAAAATACGACGAACGGTAACCTTGATGATCGTATGCCGTTCTGTGGTGAGCTTCTAACTGGCGACGATGGTGTCCGCTACGTTGTTGGCAGTGGTGTTTGGGGATGCACTGCTCAGTCCGTGCAGTAGGAAAAGGAACGCACCCGCCTACAGAGCTTCAAGCGATGCGGAGCTACCGTAGGCTCGAGCCGCGTTCGGACGATCATTTGAGCTTATTTTTTGAAAGCAAGATCAAAAGATCGCAGCCTGCGGCAGCTCCTACCGGGAAATGGTCACGCTCAATTCATGTAGCGCTTGCGATACTCACCCGACGAAACACCAAAGCGCGCCTTGAACGCCGTGGAAAAATAGCTCGAATCGTTAAAGCCCCATTCGTAGCCCAGCGCACACAATTTGCCCTCACCCCGCGCATGGCGCAGTTGTTCGGCGCAAAGGTCCAGGCGGCGGTTTTTCATGTATTGCGCGACCACCAGGCCGTGTCGGGAAAACAGCCGGTACAGGCCGCGCACGGAGACGCCCACCTCGGCCGCCAGCCATTCGGGGCACAGCGCCTCGTCACCAATGTGTTCATCGATAACGCGCAAGGCCTTGCGGAAGGTGCGAGCCTGGGGTGAGTCGTCCAACTCGCTCGCCCCCATCGCCGGGCGCAGCAGGCTGATCACCGCGTCCAGCGTCGCTTCGCTTTCCGCGTGATTGAGGCCTTGCTCCGTTGAACCGAGGATCAGGCGCTTGGCCAACCCCGCCATCGGCGCCGAAGCCGGAATGCGCTGCGCGGGTTTGACCGTGGTGTAACGCAGGTGCTGTTCGACCAGCTCCCGGGGCAGTATCAATGACAACTGACGGGCGTTGTTGCGGTACACAAAGTTGCTCGGACGCGTGGAGTCGATCAGCGTGATATCCCCCGGCAACAGGGTGATGCAACTGCCCTGCTGCTCCATCACGGCTTCGCCGGCCAGCTGGAACGCCGCGTAGAAATGCGAGCCTTCGCCCTGATCGATCTCATGCTGGGTGCGGAACAGTCGGGCCTGGGCCACGTCGACAAAACTCATCTTGAGCTCACCGCTGCGGTACTCATCGATATAGCCCGCAAACTTCGCCCCCAACACATTGGCACCAAAGCGCCCGCAGACCTGATTGACCTTGTCGAGCCATTGATCAAAGCGCTCGACCTGTGGTGCATTGCTCATCGCAGCCTCATCCATCGCATTAGTCGCTGCGAGGCGCCCTGCACTTTTCGTTCCTGTCGCTCGCCACCGAGAAATACCGCGGTGGTCATGCCGATCCGTGCGCGATTACTGCGCAGCGCCTGGTCTCGTGCACCAGGAACCGGCGTCGTGGCAACGCGCCATGCAATCTGGCATGCACAACCAACTAATTGGCAAACAGGGAAAAGGGCAAACAATAGCCGCGCCTTAGTATCCGGACAGACCGCAAACCTGCGCTCAAGAACAAGAACGGATGCCACACCATGCTCAAGTCCCCCTTGCTTCGTCTCTCGACGCTCGCGCTGATGATCAGTGCCGGCAATGCCGGTGCCTATGAACTCTACGCCGATGACGACAGCCATCTGAACGCTACCCTCGAAGCCGTGTTCGGCATTTTCCACAGTCAGGAAAACTACGCCCTGTCCGGTCGCCTGAATGAAGGCAGCTCGTCGTGGCGCGAGGGCTACATCAAATACGGCTTGAGCTTCGATCAAGGCCTGGGCGGTGTGGGCACCGCGTACGGCGCGGCGAACATGCTCAGCTCCGGCACCTGGGGCGATGGCGATGCCGCCGGCTTCTCCGATGGTTCGGAACGCACCACCAAGTTCGAAGACGCCTACCTCGGCTGGCGCTCGGCCGATCTGTTCGGCGCGCTGGGCAGTGACGGCGTCGACCTGTCCTTCGGTCGTCAGAACATTGTGGTCGGTGACGGTTTCCTGATCGACGGCGACGCGTTGAACATGGGCAAAGGCCTGGCCGACGGCGAATTCAACCGCGGCGGCGCCTACTACCTGGCGGCACGCAAGGCCTTCGACGAAACCGCCGTATTGCGTCTGGGTGGCAAGGAAGGCTGGCGTAGCGACCTGATGTGGCTCAAATCCGACAACCGCGCCCAGGCCAAGACCGAAATGTACGTCGGCACCCTGGAGCACGTGGCCGAGGCCGGCACGGTCGGCCTGACCTTCATCAAGACCACCGATATCGATGAACAGTACGCCTCGCCGATCCAGCTCGAACGCGACGGCATGAAGACCTACAGCCTGCGTGCGGCGGGCAACGCCGGGGTGAAAGACCTGTTCCTGTCCGGTGAATACGCCAAGCAGGACAAACCCAACACCTCCAGCGAAGACGCCTGGTACCTGGAAGCCGGCTGGACCTTCTCCGACGCGGTCTGGACGCCTAGCGCCAGCTACCGCTACAGCCGCTTCTCGGAAGGCTACGACACCCTGTTCTACGGTTTCAGCCGTGGCTACGGCACTTGGTTCCAGGGTGAAGTGGCGGGCAACTACGCCGGGCCGTTCAACAGCAACTCGCGCATCCAGAACGTCACGCTGAAAGTTTCGCCACTGGAGAACCTCACCGTCGGCGCGATGTACTTCAACTTCGACACCATCGACCGCAACCTGGGCAACACCGATGGCCACGAAGTCGACCTGTACGCCGAATGGCACGTCAACGACCACCTGACCGTGATGCCACTGGTGGGCATCTACCAACCGGACAAGAGCGCCGAAGACGGTGGTACCCAACTGGGTAACAACGACAAGAACGTCTACGCCCAGGTGGTGTTCGCCACCGGCTTCTAATCTCGGCCGCGGGCAGTGGCCACGCCATTGCCCGCGTGGAAAAAGGTATTTCCAATGCACAGAACATTCCTGACGATCCAGAGCAAGATCGCCCTGCTCGCCGGTCTCTGCCTGCTGTTGGTCGTCGGCTTGTTGATGGGTTTGTCGCTCTATCAGACCCACAAGAGCAGCCGGCAAGTGGCCGAGGCCAGCGGCGACATGCTCGCCAATGCGGCCAGGGAACACATGCAGGCCCTGGGCAAAGTACAGGCGATGCAAGTGCAACGCACCTTCATGCAGACCCACGAATATGGCCAGGGGTTATCGCGCTACTTGTTGTACCTGCGACAGTTGCAACATCAGGGCAGCCTGACTCGCCCGCAACTGCGCCAGGAACTCAGCACCCAGCTTCACCAAGCCTTGATCGACAAGCCCGACCTGCTCGGGCTTTATGTCATTTTCGAACCCGGTGCACTCGATGGCACCGACGCCGGTTTCGCCAACCAGGCGGAACTTGGCAGTAATGAAACCGGGCGCTTTGCGCTCTATTGGGTGCAGAGCAAACCCGGCGAACTGCAAGCGGTGATCGGCGACGAAAGCCTGCTCGCCAACACCGAGCCGGGGCCGAGCGGCGCGCCGTACAACGCCTTCTATACCTGCGCCCGCGACACTCGCCAGGCCTGTGTGCTGGAACCCTACTTCGATGAAGCCTCCGGAAGCCGCAAACTGGTGACCAGCGTTGCCTTCCCGTTGCTGGAAAACGGCAAGGTCATCGCCGTGGTGGGACTGGACATCAACCTCGCCGCCCTGCAGCAGAACAGCGAAACCAGCGCCCGTGAACTGTTCGATGGCAACGGCGAGATCAGCATCGTCAGCCCCCGAGGGGTGATTTCTGCCAACAGCCAGGACGTCGGTCGCCTCGGTCAGCCGATGGACAATGCCGATGTGATGGACAGCCTGCGTCAGGGCCAGCCCAAAGTGTTTGTCGACGCCCGGCAAATCAAGGTGCTTGAACCGCTCTCACCGATTGCCGGTGCCGCGCCATGGGGCGTGTTGGTCGGCGTGCCGCAGAACGTGTTGCTGGCACCGGTCACTACGTTGCAGAAAGAACTCGATGCCCAGGGCGTGCAAAGCACTGCGCTTGAACTGCTGCTCGGTGGCGGCTCGGCCCTGCTCGGCCTGTTGTTGATCTGGTACACCGCGCAACGCATCACCCGGCCACTGCAAGCGCTGACCCGGGTCATGGAGGATATTTCCCTGGGCGACGGCGACCTGACCCGTCGCCTGCAAGTGCAATCGCGAGATGAAATCGGCCAACTGGCGACCGCCTTCAACCGCTTTGTCGAGCGCATCCACCATTCGATCCGCGAGGTGTCATCGGCGGCGTTGGGGGTGAACGAAGGCGCTCGGCGGGTACTGGATGCTTCAAACTCGTCGATGAGCAATTTCGACGATCAATCCACCCGCACCAACAGCGTGGCGGCGGCAATCAACCAGTTGGGCGCGGCCGCGCAGGAGATCGCCCATAACGCCTCCGATGCCTCGCAACAGGCTTCGTCCGCACGGCAGCAAGCCGAGGATGGACGCCAGGTGGTGCAGCGCACGATCGAGGTGATGAACGAACTGTCCGGCAAGATCAGTGCATCGTGCGCCAACATCGAAGTGCTCAACGACAAGACCGTGAACATCGGACAGATCCTCGAGGTGATCAAGGGCATCTCCCAACAGACCAACCTGCTGGCGCTCAACGCAGCGATTGAAGCGGCGCGGGCGGGTGAAGCGGGTCGTGGGTTTGCGGTGGTGGCGGACGAAGTGCGCAGCTTGGCCGGACGCACCCAGGCCTCGGCGCTGGAGATCCAGCAGATGATCGAAGAGCTGCAAGTGGGCGCGCGGGAATCGGTCACCACTATGACCGTGAGCCAGCGCCACAGCGAAGAAAGCGTCACCATCGCCAACCTCGCCGGCTCCCGCCTGGGCAGCGTGACCCAGCGCATCGGCGAGATCGACAACGTCAACCAGTCCGTCGCCGCCGCCACCGAAGAACAGACCGCGGTGGTCGAGGCCCTGAATGTCGATATCACCCAGATCAACACCCTGAACCGGCAAGGCGTGGAGAATTTGCAATCGACATTGAGGGCTTGTACCGAGCTGGAGCAGCAGGCCGGGCGGTTGAATCAGTTGGTGGGGAGTTTTCGGATCTGAGATTTTGGTTGCCTGATATGCCGCCATCGCGAGCAAGCTCGCTCCCACAATTGGATTTCTGTCGCACACAAAAACCGTGTACACCGCAGATCCCTTGTGGGAGCGAGCTTGCTCGCGATGAGGCCACCACATCCAACACCATCGTTGACTGACACTCCGCCATCGCGAGCAAGCTCGCTCCCACACTGGATTTTTGCCATACACAAACTTTGTGGTCACCCGAGATCCTTGTGGGAGCGAGCTTGCTCGCGATGAGGCCACCACATCCAGCATCATCGTTGACTGACACTCCGCCATCGCGAGCAAGCTCGCTCCCACATTTGAATTTCTGCCGCACACAAAATCCGTGTACACCGCAGATCCCTTGTGGGAGCGAGCTTGCTCGCGATGAGGCCACCACATCCAGCACCATCGTTGACTGACATTCCACCATCGCGAGCAAGCTCGCTCCCACAGAGATCAAGGCAAGCCCGCACAAATCTGGCACCCACAACCAACCACATGGCATGCGCGCAAACATGTCGCCGCGCCCCCCGGGCGTAGTATCGAACCCGACCTCGGGGCACAACCCGCTCCAGGGCGCCCTGCAAAGCAACGCTGAACCCCTCCATTTCTCACTAACAACAATAAATCGACCCTCGGGTCGTGGGAGATTTCTGTGCTCAAGAAAAGTGCGCTGGGCTGGCCAAAGATTGCCGGCCTCGGAATTGCGTTGGTGGTGGCCGGGCAGTTTTCCGGCTGGAACTTCGGGCTGGCGGCCGGTGGCTGGCTGAACATGCTGATCGCTACGTTGTTGATGGCCCTGCTCTGCGGCGGCCTGGCGTTGTGCGTGGCGGAAATGTCCACCGCGCTGCCCAGTGCTGGCGGTGTATTCGTCTATGCGCAAAGTGCGTTCGGGCCGTTCGTGGGTTACCTCGTTGGCGTGGCCTGTGCCCTGGCTTTGACCATCGGCACCGGTGCAGCCGCGACCTTTATCTGCGCCTATACCGAATCGATTTTCGGCCTCGGTGGCTGGCCGGTGAAGATCGCCCTGTTCGCCGTGATCATCGGCATCCACATGCGGGGTGTCGGCGAAGCCATGGGCCTGACGTTCATTGCCGGCGTGATCGCCGTCGTCGCCCTGCTCACGTTTGGCGTGGCCATGGCGCCCCATGTCGAGTTGGCCAATTTGCTGAAGTTGCCCGCCAGCGTCGCAACACCGGTCAGCCTTGGCGGTATCTTCGCCTGCGTGCCATTCGCCATCTGGCTGTTCATCACCGTTGAGCAAACCGGCTCGGCCGCCGAGGAGGCGCACAATCCCGGTCGCACCATGCCCCGCGGCATTCTGGCGGCCATTGGCACGTTGCTGGTGACCGCGCTGGTGGTGCTGGTATGCGCACCGGGTGCCGGTGGTGTCGAGCTCGTCGGTTCGGCAGGTGATCCGCTGTATGCCGCGATGTCCAGCAACAGCGCCTTCGGTGAAGGTTCATGGCTGGCCAGGGTGATTGGCTGCGGCGCGGTGTTCGGCCTGATCGCGACCTTCTTTTCACTGGTGTACGCCGCGTCCCGGCAACTGTTCGCCATGGCCCGCGACGGCTTGTTCCCGCAATGGCTGGGCAAGACCGGCAAGCGCGGCACGCCCTACCCGGCGCTGCTGCTGATCGGTGCCATCGGCCTGCCGCTGTCCGAAGTGGACCCGGCCACGGTGATGCTCGCGGTCGTGTTGCTGCTCAACGTTTGCTACCTGTTCATTTTCGGCGCGTACCTGCACATCAAACGCAACCAACCGGACCTGCCACGGCCGTTCACCCTGGTCGGCGGCAAACTGGTTGCCTGGCTCGGTCTGGCCCTGACGCTGGTGGTGATCGCCGCCTGCTTCCAGCTCGACATGCTGATGCTGATCGCCCTGGCGGTGACCTTCACCCTGTGCATTTTCAATTACCTGTTGCGCAACCGTCGCGCCACCGTCATCGAGGTTCCAGACCATGCCTGAAGACACTCTTTTGCAACGCCGCCATCGCGTGCTCGGCAGCGCCTCGCCGCTGTTCTACGACAAGCCCTTGCACCTGGTGCGTGGCGAAGGCGTCTGGCTGTTCGACGTCGACGGTCGCCGCTACCTCGACGTCTACAACAACGTGCCCTGCGTCGGTCACTGTAACCCCCATGTGACCGAGGCCATGCAGCGTCAAGCCACCACGCTGAACATCCACACCCGCTACCTGGATGAACACGTGGTGCGCTACGCCGAGCGCCTGACCGCGACCTTCGCCGCGCCGCTGGACACCGCCATGTTCACCTGCACCGGCAGCGAGGCCAATGAACTGGCGCTGCGCCTGGCGCGGTTCGCCAGTGGCGGCACCGGCATCATCGTCAGCGACTACAACTACCACGGCAACTCGGCATCGCTGGCCGAAGTCACCACCGCCCTGCCCTCGCCGGAACCCTTCGCCGCCCATGCGCGCGCCGTGCCGATTCCGTGCCTGTACCACGCACCGGCCGGCACCACCGAAGCGCAACTGGCCGAGCAGTACGCGGCCAACATCGCGGCGGCGATTGCCTCGATGCAAGCCCAGGGCATTCGCCCCGCCGCGCTGCTGATCGACACCCTGTTCGCCAACGAAGGGCTGCCACGGGTACCGGCCAGCTTCGTCAACAAGGCGGCAGCGCTGATCCGTGCAGCAGGCGGATTGTTCATCGCCGATGAAGTGCAGTCCGGTTTCGGTCGTACCGGCGATCACCTGTGGGGCCATCAGGCCCACGGCGTGGTGCCGGATATCGTCACCCTTGGTAAACCGATGGGTAACGGCTATCCACTGGCCGGGTTGATCACCCACAAGGCGCTGGTCGAATCCTTCGGTCGCCACGCCATGTACTTCAACACCTTCGGCGGCTCGCCGGTCGCGGCAGCGGTTGGCATGGCGGTGCTGGATGTGATCGAAGAACAGCAACTGCTGAAAAACGCACAAAACGTCGGTGCCTATGTGCAACAACGCCTGCAGGTGTTGGCCGGCAAGCACTCGATCATCGGCGACGTGCGCGGCAAGGGTCTGTTCTTCGCCATGGAGCTGGTACGTGACCACGCCAGCAAGGAACCGGCAGGACTGGAGGCGCGCAAGGTGGTCAACGACATGCGCGAGAACGGCGTGCTGATCAGCAAGATCGGCGCTGGCGACAACATTCTCAAGCTGCGCCCGCCGCTGGTATTCAGCCGCGACCACGCTGACTTGTTCGTCGACACACTGGACAGCGCCCTGAGCGCGATTTGAGGCCCTGCCATGACTGAATTCCACACCCTGCCCCATGACCAGCAAGTCACCCGTCTGCACGAACTGGCGCGCCATGCCCTGCAACAGTGGGAAGGCGAATTCGCCGACATTGAACTGGTGAAGTTTCGCGAGAACGCAGTGTTCTCGGCCCGCCGCCACGACGGTCAGCGCGTCGCCCTGCGCATCCATCGCAATGGTTATCACTGCGAGGCCGCACTGCGCTCCGAGCTGCAATGGATGGAAGCGCTGGCCGACGCCGGCATTACCGTGCCGCAAATCATCCCGGCGCAAAATCAATGTCACCTAGTCGAAGTCACCCATCAGGCCATCGGCGAGCCGCGCCACATCGACATGCTCGCCTGGCTGCCCGGCGCGACCACCGGCACCTCGGAGAACGGGGTGCAGGCCGATACCGAAATCGATTTTCTGTTCAGTGAAGCCGGCGCCATTGCCGCGCGTATCCACCTGCATTCGGCGGATTGGCAGCAACCGGACGAGTTTGTCCGGCATGCCTGGGATGAAGAAGGCCTGATCGGCGCCAATCCGTTCTGGGGGCGTTTCTGGGAGCTGGAGCAGCTCAGCGACGAGCAACGGGATCTGCTGCAACAGGCCCGGCGTACGGCGCGCAAGGACTTGCGCCAGTACGGTCGGCACCTGGGCAACTTCGGCATGATTCACGCGGATCTGGTGCCTGAGAACCTGCTGATCGAGGGCCCGCAACTGCGCCTGATCGACTTCGACGATGCCGGGTTCGGCTGGCACATGTTCGAGTTGGCCACTGCCTTGTACTTCTGCCTGGATGACCCGCGCTTTGATCAGATCAAGACGGCGCTGCTCGACGGCTACAACGCGGTCAAGCCGCTGACCGAGGCGGATCGCAAGACACTGGCGTTGTTCCTGATGCTGCGTGGCACCACGTACCTGGGCTGGGTTCACACCCGCCAGGGCACGCCGACAGCGATTGAAATGGCGCCGATGCTGATTGAGCGGGCTTGCTTGTTGGCTCGGGAGTATTTGCAGGCCTGATACATCGAAATCGCGAGCAGGTCGGATCGCCGCACCGTCGCTCCCACACTGGATTTCAGTGAACTCAGAACTTGTGTTCGACGACGATCCACTGTGGGAGCGAGCTTGCTCGCGATGGGGTCATCACATCCAGCATCATTGCTGACAGATACTCCGCTATCGCGAGCAAGCTCGCTCCCACAGTGTTTAGTGGTTAACCGGGCCGATCGACCTGATCCAGCGCCCGATTCACCGCCAACTCCCCCAGCATGATGACTTGCGCGATGCCCAGCAGGGTGTTGCGGTGCGTGCCTTCCAGAAAACCCGCAGGTCATTGGCCATGACACTCGCCGAGGCCAGCGATTCGCAGGCGTGGGCCAGCAGGGTTTCGGTGTTGATGTCGGGGTTGATGGTGAAGAGTGTGGAGGGTTTGTGCGGGCTGGCCATGATGTGAGCGGCCGGGTTGGGGCAGGAATCGTTGTCTGGTGGATCAGGCGTAACCTTGAACATGATGTTCTTTTCCGTTGTGATGCAGCCACGCCGTCGCTGCTAAACGAGGGGGGTGGCGGCTGTACGCAGGTTAGCAGACCGGGGAAAAGAAGAAAGCCGGCGCGCCCAAGGACGCCCTACGCACAGCCACCATCAAATGCAGGTATGGAATACCTGCCTGACGGACACTCGTACGACCTTCAAATACCACGGGCTGCTAATCCCGATCACTGGGAATCAGTGACGCGGACCAAGTTACCGATGGCCTCCAGGGCGCACAAGCCGGCGGATTCTGGCTTAGCTGTAGGCAATGACGCAAGGCGTTGTGGCTTGCAGGAAGTTACTCCTACAGCCGTTAAACATGCATTCCAAACTGGCACCGCCATCGCGAGCAAGCTCGCTCCCACAGTTGATCTCAGTCGTACACAAACTTTGTGTTCACTACAGATTCCTGTGGGAGCGAGCTTGCTCGCGAAGAACGATAACGCGGTCTCAATCAAGCCGCGCTGGCATGCTCAACGCGATGAAACAACCGGTTAAAATACACCAGGCTGTCGCGTGGCTCGCGCACGCCCACCTTCGTCAGTTCCACGAACATCACCGAATGCGACCCCACTTCCTTGCACTCGCTGATCCGCCCTTCGAGCTGCACCAGGGCATCGCGCAGCACCGGCACATCGGCGGCGCCGTCGTCCCACAGATCCCAGGCAAAACGCTCGGCCATCGGCACCTGGGTCATGCCGGCGAAATGACGGGCCAGTTCTTCCTGCTCGCCACACAGCACGTTGACGCACAGATGGCCGTTGGTGCGGAACACGTCGTGGGTGGCGCTGTTGCGGTTGACGCACACCAGCACGGTGGGTGGCGAGTCGGTCACCGAGCACACGGCGCTGGCGGTGATGCCGCAACGACCGCCGGGGCCGTTGGTGGTGATGATGTTCACCGCGGCAGGCAGCTGCGCCATGGCGTTGCGAAAGTCGATTTGCTGCTGGCTCAGGTCGGCCATGTCGATGCCCCTTCCTTCAGGAGGACCGCTATCTGGCGGCCCGTAGGTGATGGAACAAGACTAAGGCTGCGGGCGCGCCGCAACCATTCTGACGATCCCCATGGCAGGGTTGGGTTTCCGCTAGTCGACTAGGTGGTTTCTTTATCGCAAGGGCCGGCCACAGTGGGTATTCTGCATACAGGCTCCAGAACGATGAGCCGATGCGTGCCGCGCGTTCGCGTGCGAAAACAATAATTAGAAAACTTTCGTGGCAGCCCCGATGGAAATCCGTAAACCGATTGTTTATATCGTTGACGACGACAAGGACCTGCGAACCTCACTGGCCTGGTTGCTGGAGTCGGTGAGCGTGCAGGCGCAGTGCTTTGCCGGCGCCGAAGAGTTCCTCAGCCAGTACGACCCCAAGCAGCCCGCCTGCCTGGTGCTCGACGTGCGCATGCCGGAGACCAGCGGTTTCCAGTTGCAGGAAATCCTCAACCAGCGCGGCAGCACCCTGCCAACCATTTTCGTCTCGGCCCATGGCGATATTCCGATGTCGGTCACGGCGATGAAGAACGGCGCGCTGGATTTCGTCGAGAAGCCCTACAACCCGCAGCAGATGATCGACCGCATCCAGGCCGCGCTGAAGACCGCCGTACACGCCCAGGCCGATCAGCAGCAGCGTCAGAACCTGCAAGGCAAACTGGCACTGCTGACCAGCCGTGAGCGGGAAGTGTTGATGCTGGTGATCGATGGCAAGGCCAGCAAGGTGATTGCCCGGGAGCTGAACATCAGCGTGAAGACCGTTGATGTGCACCGCACCAAGATCAAGGAAAAGATGGGTGTGTCCAGCATTGCCATGCTGGTGCGCGAGGTGCTGCATTTACCGGTGGATGAGCCGGTGCGGCACTGAGTGATTTGCAGCGGTCATGAGGCCGCCATCGCGAGCAAGCTCGCTCCCACAGGTTGATCTCTGTCGTACACAAACTTCGTGTTCACTGAAGATCCACTGTGGGAGCGAGCTTGCTCGCGATGGGGCCGGCACATCCAACATCGCTGGCGACTGACATACCGCTTTCGCGAGCAAGCTCGCTCCCACAGGTTGATCCCGGTCGTACACAGACTTTGTGTTCACCGCAGATCCACTGTGGGAGCGAGCTTGCTCGCGATGGGGCCGGCACATCCAACATCGCTGGCGACTGACATACCGCTTTCGCGAGCAAGCTGAACTGGCCTAATAATTCCGGACACCTCTTAAGGGCGATATGATTTCGCCAACTTGGAGGTTCCATGAACGAAAGAAAGGTCTATACACGCGAGTTCAAGCTGCATGCTGCCAG
>NZ_JAHUWM010000016.1:0-84230 GCF_019218985.1 Pseudomonas sp. PDM30 | reverse complement strand
GAACTCAGCAGTGAAACGATGCATCGCCGATGGTAGTGTGGGGTTTCCCCATGTGAGAGTAGGTCATCGTCAAGATTAAATTCCGAAACCCCTATCTGCGTATGCAGGTAGGGGTTTTGTTTTTGTCCGCGGGAAATGAAATTACTGCCCCAACCGCTCCAGCGTGTGCTCCAGGGGATCCAGCGACACACAGATAAAACCATCAAGCGGTCGATTGAGTTCCTCTACCAGCAGGATGGTTGCCCCCGTCGACAGGGCACACATCAGCAATACGGCGACAATGGTGCCGTTGCAGGGTGCAAACAGGCCGAACGAACCGAAGATAATCCCCAGCCACGTCACCAGGATCACCAGCATCACCGGTGGAATCGATTGATTGGCCTGCAGCAGGGTCAGCCAGCGGGCGGCAAACACGGTGTCCATGTCTTGCAATGCCTTGGCTTTGAGCGCGCGCTGATCATCGTTGCCGGGCGTCAGTGACTCGACCTGGCGTTGCAGGCCTTCGGAGCGACGGATCACTTCTGGGCTATCGAGTTTTTCAATCTGACGGTGATCGCGGGTCGCGAGCACCTGGATGACTTCGGCGTAGTTGTGCTTGAGCTCGGTGCGGATGCCCTGGGTGTCGGGGCCGTAGCGGGCCAGCAAGCGGTCGAATTGAACCACTTTCGCCGCCGCGCCCTCCAGTTCGGCATTGGCCGTATCGAAGGTGCCTTTGGCAGAGGAAACGAGCAGGCCGAGGACCAGCGCCGACATCGTTGCGATGAGGCCGGTGGCCAGCTTCACTACTGCCACGGAGTCATCGCTCAGATGATGGCTCGGTAATCGCTCCCTCACGTACGTGCCCATCAGTGCGCTGGCGGACAGGCAGGCGAAAACGATGAGGGCGATCACCACGTCATTCAAATTCAACCTCCGTTGACGCTGTCCCCCAAGGGGAGATATCTACTGGTACTTGATCACGATACCTTTGAGCTTGCGTCCCTCGATGGTCCTCACATCGCGTGCCCACAGCGGCCCGCTGGCATAGGCACCCACCGCTTGAATGTGGTCATAGACGACCACCACGGCGTCGCCACCGAGTTTGGCGGACTCTTCCCGCAGCTTCTGTTCGACTTCGGTAATCGGCGGGGCAGGGTCGATGCTGGCGTCGATCAACACTTCACCCAGGCGCACATGTGGGCGCAGAGGCTCCGAGCGCAGCACGACAACCTGGTCCGGCGATGTCGGTGCCGGATGTTCTACACCGACATAGGCGGTGGTCTGTGCATCGACAGTGGTGCAACCATTGAGGGTCAGCAGGCTGGCGATCATTCCACCGGCCAGTAGCAAGAGCTTGCAACGAGTGGGCCAGGACGCGTCGTGGGTCGGCATAGTGGGTATCCTCCTCAGGTTTGCTGCTATCCGTATGGCTAGTTGACGGTAGCAGACAGGCGGGGAGTTGCCAGAAAGCCCAACCTTTTCAGGTCGGGCTTTTTTGTGCCTTCAATACTCTCGATCGACCAAGGCCTTTCACTGATCCTTTTCGCAATTGACCATCCACGACACACCAAAACGGTCGACCAGCATGCCGAAGCGCGCCGCCCAGAACGTGGTCTCCAGTGGCATTTGCACAGCGCCACCGTCCGCCAGCGCATTGAAGACCCGCTCGGCCTCGGCAATGCTGTCGACGTTGAGTGAAATCGAACAGGCGCTCATTTTATCCACGGGACGATCCGGAGTGGTGTCCGACCCCATGATCGCCTGGTCGCCCACGATCAGGCGGGTATGGATGATCAGGTTGTGTAGATCCGTGGGGACATGCTCACCGGCAGGCGTTTCGCCGAAGGTCATCATGGCTTCGATCTGGCCTTGCAGGCACTGCGCGTAGAACGTGAAGGCCGCTTTGCAGTCGCCGTTGAAGATAAGGTAGGGATTGATTTTCATGGTCGGCTCCAGGTGCTCGAGTACATACATCGGTTTGGACGCCGGTTTTTTCGGCGAATTCCGATTGTGTCGAGCCGACAAGCAAAGCGCTAAATCTTCGTCGAAGCTTGTGTTTCGTTAGATGTTTTTTCAATAGGACGCGCCAGGCTTATTGCCTCCGGCACACGCCGTGGCGCAAGCACGCGTTCGATGGCGCCGCTGACCATGCTCTCGAGCAGCTCATCACGTTCCTGCTCGTCCAGCACATGGGGTGTCAGCCAGCTGGGAGCGCTGTTGAGCAGGGCGCCAATGGCATGCCCGGCGGCCAGCAGGCCTTGCTCGCTGAAACGGGACTTGGCGCCCAGCATTCTCAGCAACGTGCGTTCGTATTGCTCGCGCAATTGCCGGACCCGATCCTGTTGCTCTTCGTTCAGGCAACCGCTGTCGCGCTCCACCAGGCGGAAATGCCAGGGCATCTCCCGATGCAGATTCAGATGGGCGCGGATCAGGCTGTTGAGTTTGTCGCGCTTGCCCGGGGCCTTTTGCTGGATACGTCCCAGGGTGGCCAGCAGCTCCTCGTAGAACTCCTCGATCAGGTCGAGCAGCAGATGCTGTTTGCTGGGGTAGTGGTGATACAGCGAGCCTGGGGAGAGCCCCAGGCACGTCGCGAGCTCACGCATGCCGACCTGGCCGAACCCCTTGCAGGCAAACAGCTCCAGGACCTTGTCCCGGTACTCGGCAAAGCGCGAGCAACGCTCAGGCATAGGCATGGAAGCCGCGCCCCGTTTTACGTCCCAGGTAACCGGCGGCGACCATTTCCTTGAGTAACGGCGCCGGGCGATATTTGCTGTCGTTGAAACCGTCATAGAAGGCTTCGAGGATCGACAACAGGGTGTCCAGGCCAATCAGGTCCGCCAGGGCCAACGGGCCGATAGGCTGGTTGCAGCCCAGGCGCATGCCGGCATCGATGTCTTCGGCGCTGGCCAGGCCTTCCTGGAACACCAGGATCGCTTCGTTGATCATCGGCACCAGGATCCGGTTGACCACGAATCCCGGGCGATTACCGGCAGTGATCGCGGTTTTGCCGAGGGTGGTCGCCATGTCCAGCGCCAGTTGGTGGGTCGCGTCACTGGTTTGCAGGCCACGGATGACTTCGATCAGACCCATCACCGGCACCGGGTTGAAGAAATGCAGGCCGATGAAGCGCTCAGGCTGGCTGACACTGGCGGCGAGTTGGGTGATCGACAGCGACGAGGTATTGGAGGCAATGACGCATTCGCTGCTGACTTGCGCGGCAATCTGTTGCAGCACACGCAGTTTCAGGTCGAGATTTTCCGTCGCAGCTTCAATGACCAGCTGCGCATTTTGCAGGCTGCTGTAGTCGGTGCTGGTGCGGATTTTGTCGAGAGCGGCCTGTTTCTGTTCCGGCGTCAGGGTTTCCTTGGCGATCTGCCGGTCCAGGTTTTTGCCGACCGTTGCGACGGCTTTTTGCAAAGCGCTTTCGGAAATGTCGAGCAAGGTCACGTTGAAACCGGCCATGGCGCAGACTTGTGCGATGCCGTTGCCCATGGTGCCCGCACCGATCACCCCGATGTTTTGCAGATTCATCTTCCCATCCTTCGATCAAACCCTGCGATACCTTGGCCGCGATTGCGGCCGAAGGCGTACTATTGCCGCGAGTCTAGAGCCGGCAGGGCGGTTGTCCTATGCCAAAACTGTTCAACGGCACTGATGTTTTTTGCCATTCGGGTGATGAGAGAGAAGCGAACCAATGCGGGAAAAGGACTCGGTTGCCGCCTATTTCGTGCAGGCAATGATCCATGGGCTGCGCGATGATCCGCAGCGCGTGACGGCCGTGCTCGAACAGGCGGGCATTGATCCGGCGGTCATGCACCAACCCACGGCGCGGGTGCCGGCCAATGCGTTTGCGGCGTTGTGGCTGATCCAGATCCGCGAGCTCGACGATGAGTTTTTCGGGCTCGATTCCCATGGCATGCCACCGGGCAGTTTCGCCCTGATTTGCCGTGCCTTGATTCAGGAGCCCGATCTGCACAAGGCCATGCGTCAATGCCTGGCCAACTTCGGCTTGTTCCTGCGCGACTTTCGCGGCTCTCTGGCCGTGCGTGGCAAGCGTGCGGTCATCAGTCTCGACACCCGTTCGACGGACAACGATGCCAGCCGGTTTGGTGAAGAAACTTTCCTGGTGTTGATGATCAGTCTGCTGTGCTGGCTGGGCGGGCGGCGCATTCCCATTGACCGTGCGGACTTCCGCCATTCGCGCCTGTCGCTGGGTGATGACCGCCTGCTGTGGGGCCCCAACCTGACCTTCGGTGCCGAGCGCACCGAAATCGAATTTGCCAGCCACTACTTGCGCCTGCCCGTGGTTCAGGACCTGGCGTCGCTGAAAGTGTTTCTGCGTACCGCGCCGCAATGGCTGGTGATCCGCTTCCGCAACCAGCATGGCCTGGCATCCCAGGTTCATCAGCGCTTGCGCGGCAGTCATTACAGTCAGTGGCCGACGTTGCAGGCCTTTGCCTTGGAACAGCACCTGAGCCCCAGCACCTTCCGCCGCAAACTGGAGCGTGAAGGCTGTTCCTACCAAGAGATCAAGGACGAAGTCCGCCGTGGCGTGGCCTTTGAGCAATTGCGTCAGAGCGACGCGAGCATCAGCGATATCGCTGAACAACTGGGTTTCCAGGAACCCAGCGCCTTCCATCGGGCGTTCAAGAAGTGGACCGGGGAAAGCCCCGGGCGCTATCGGGCCCGTTATCAGGGGGAGCAGGGCGCAGAGATCGCTACCCTTGTCGCAGGGGGCGCCAGGACCTGCGAATAAATCCGGGGGCCACACAACCTGTGGGAGCGGGCTTGCTCGCGAAGGCGGAGTGCCAGTCGACATCTCTGTTGAATGACACAGCGCTTTCGCGAGCAAGCCCGCTCCCACAGGGATCTGTCATGGCATTTCCGGCAGTTCCTGTGGCCGCAGGTCAAAGACCAATACTTCAGCATCCACGCCATTGCTCAAGGTCAGCACCTGTTCTTCGCGAACCCGCACACCGTCGCCTTCCCGCAACGACACACCGTTGAGCTCAACGCTGCCCCGGGCCACATGCACATAGGCGTAGCGGTTGGCGGCGAGCTCCAGGGTGGCGCTTTCCTTGCCGTCGATCAGGCCGGCATACACCCGTGCATCCTGACGCACCTTCAGCGAACCCTTGGCGCCGTCCGGCGAGATGATCAGTTGCAGGCGCCCGCGTTTCTTCTGGGGGCTGAAATGCTCTTGCTGATAGCGCGGTTTGGCGCCGCTGACGTCGGGCACGATCCAGATTTGCAGAAAGTGCACCGGCCGGGTTCCGGAGTGGTTGAATTCACTGTGGGCCACACCGCTGCCTGCGCTCATCAGTTGCACGTCGCCGGGGCGGATCACGGAACCTGTGCCCAGGGTGTCCTTGTGTTCCAGGGCACCTTCAAGCACATAGGAGAAAATCTCCATGTCGCGGTGCGGGTGCTGGCCGAAGCCTTTGCCGGCGGCGACGCGGTCGTCGTTGATCACCAACAGGTCGGAAAAACCCTGCTCTTTCGGGTTGCGATAGCTGGCGAAGGAAAAGGTATGGAACGACTTCAACCAGCCGTGATTGGCCAGGCCACGATCCGAGGCTTTGCGAAGAGTCAGCATGATGAAATCTCCTTTGGGGACGTGAATTCGTCCGAGTGAGGAGAAGGTTAATGGTTACCTGATGGTTCAATAAGTAGATGAAAATTGAAATACTGTCTCGATCAGGTTGACAGTTTGCGGGCGACAATCAGCTATTCTTTTCCGATGCCTGGCCTGTGTTTGTCCATAATGCACAGTACCGAAACCTGTGGGAGCGAGCTTGCTCGCGATAGCCATTTTCCAGTCACCTCATCTGTCGAATGTGATACTGCCATCGCGAGCAAGCTCGCTCCCACAAAGGGCTAGCGCTCGACAAACCGACCTTATTTGATCCCAGTGAATTCCAATCCATGAAAACCGTGGCAATGGTGCTGTTTCCCGACTTTCTCCTGCTCGACATGGCCGGGCCCATGGAAGTGTTTTCCATCGCCAATCGTTATCTGAAACCCGAAGATCACTATGTGCTGACGACCATCGGCACCGAGCCCGGCGCACTGCGGGCGTCCAACGGGGTGAGCGTGCACGCCGACCGGCATATCGATCAGGCCTGCGAGGGGTTTGATTTGCTGCTGGTGCCCGGTGGTCCCGGTGCCTACAACGAAAAGCATCCGCCATTGCTCGACTGGCTCAGGCACAACGTCAGCCGGTCCGCCGGTTATGGCTCGATCTGCACCGGGGCGTTCGTGTTGGGGCATGCGGGTTTGCTCGACGGCTATCGCGTCACCACCCACTGGCACTACACCGAGCGGCTGATCAAGGGCTTTCCGAAGGCGACCGTCGAGACCGATCAGATCTTCGTTCAGGACCGCAACCTGATCACTTCCGGTGGCGTCACAGCTGGGATCGACCTGGCCTTGTCGGTGGTCGCCCAGGATCATGGCAAAAAAGTCGCCCAGGACGTGGCCAAGGTGTTGCTGGTGGTGATGAAGCGCCAGGGCGGGCAGGCGCAGTTCAGCCCGTTGATGGCGGCGGTGGCCCCTCACGAAACGGCGATTACCCGGGTGCAGAACCATGTGCTTGAACATCTCGATGAAACCTACAGCATCGAGCGAATGGCCGGGCTGGCCAACATGAGCCCGCGTCATTTCGCCAGGGTGTTTGCCCGGGATGTGAACATGACGCCAATGGAGTTTCTGCAAAGCGCGCGTATCGATTGCGCCAGGAACCTGCTGGAAACCACCGAGTTGCCACAAAAGACCGTGGCCTTCAAAAGCGGCTTCGGCAGCGTGCGGCACATGCGTTTTCTGTTCAGTGAAAAGCTCGGCCTGACTCCAACCCAATACCGCGAGCAGTTCAGCTAGCTCGTATGTCCGTCGTGCGCACCGCAATGGCCGTGACGCTCCCCCCGCGGCAGTTGTACCGTCACCGAGGCCTGCCAAGATACCGCTGAACTCATTGCAAGGACGGTGCAGAGCCTGGGCTGGAAGCCAGGCTTGCAGCGAGTGACAGCCCATGAACAGCCTCAGAGATATAAACAGCGAAGCGGTGCTGCAATTCGGGCCTTACGCTTTCCACCTCAGTCAGCGACTGGTGCTGGAAGGCGATCGACCGCTGCGCCTGGGCGGCCGCGCCCTTGACGTGTTGCAGGTGCTGGTCGAGCACGCAGGCTCGGTGGTCAGCAAGGAAGAGTTGATTGCGCAGGTCTGGCCGCGCTCCGTGGTCGAAGAGATCAACCTGCGGGTACACATTGCCGCCTTGCGCCGAGCCCTGGGCGACGGCCAGAACGGCCAGTGCTACATCGTCAACATTCCCCAGCGCGGTTACAGTTTTGTCGCCCCGGTACAGCATTCGCCGCAGCCCGTCTCGTTCCCGAGCGAGACCGTAAAAAAGCCCCTGCACAACTTGCCGGCGCGGCTCACGCCGATCACCGGGCGCGATGCGGTTGTCGGCAGCCTGGTGCGGCAGTTGCCGGTGCGCCGATTCATGACCCTGGTCGGGCCTTGCGGGATCGGCAAGACCACCGTGGCGCTGCGCGTGGCCGAACTGTTGTTGCAGCACTATCGGCACGGCGTGTGGCTGGTGGACCTGGCGGCGATCGATGACCCGGCGCAAGTGACCGACCACCTCACACGAACCCTTGGGCTGGAGGTCGGCACCACGCTGGAGGCGCTGGCGCAGCGGCATGCCTTGTTGGTTCTGGACAACTGCGAACACCTGCTCGAACGCTGCCAGACGTTGATCGAAACACTGCTGGCTTCGCTGCCTCGTCTGTCGATCCTCGCCACCAGCCGCGAGCCGCTCCAGGCAGCGGGCGAAACCGTATTGCGTCTGCCACCGTTGGCGGTGCCGCCGGTGTCAGCGCTGCGCAGTGTTGACGAGGTCATGGGCTATTCGGCGGTGCAGTTATTCGTCAGCCGTGGCCGGGCTCGTCAGCAAGGGTTCACCCTGCGCGAACAAGATCTCAAGACCGTACGGGAAATCTGCCGGCGCCTCGACGGCCTGCCGCTGGCGATTGAATTGGCGGCGGCGCAAATCGATGCGCTGGCGCTGGTGGGGTTGCAAGCGCAACTCGATAACTGTTTTCAGTTGCTGTCCCAGGGCCGCCGCACGGCCGTGCCCCGGCACCAGACGCTCAAGGCGGCGCTGGACTGGAGCTACGAACGTTTGACTGCCGTGGAGCAAACCGTGTTGCAGCGCCTGGCGGTGTTCAAAATGGCCTTCACCCGGGACGCAGCGATTGGCGTGATCTGCTGCGACAGGCTGCCCGCCGCCGACCTGGTCAAGGTGATGGAAAGCCTGGCCCTCAAGTCGCTACTGACCTTGGAACAGGGGAGGGAAGTGGCCCGTTACCGCTTCCTCAACACCACCCGCACCTATGCGCTGGAAAAACTCGAACTCAGTGGTGATTTGCGCGCCCTTGAAATGCGTTATGCCGGTTACGTCAGTCAAACACGCTGGCCCTCAGGCGGGCAGGTGGCATTGCAGCTCGTCGAGTAGCTGGCGAACGGTCATCAAGTCTGGCGTGGCGAAACCTTCGGTGTAGCGCTGATAGATCGGGGCCAGCAATTGATGCGCCCGCTGGGGATCGCCCTGACGCTGCCACAACTGCGCCAGTGAGGTGGCGCTACGCAGCTCCCAGGCCAGGGCACCCTGGGCCTTTGCCACGTCGAGTGCCTTGAGCAGCATGGTTTCGGCCGTCGCGGTCTGGAGCGGGCAATCGGTTGCCAGCAACGTCCTGGCCCTGGCCCGCAGTATCTCTGCCGTGCTCCAGTCCGAAACACCGCTTTGCGCACGTTCGAGCAAATCATCGTCGACACAGGTTGAATCCAGCGTGACCATGATGTCCTTGATCAAACCGACGCTTTGTCGGCCGATTGGCTGAACATCGGTACCGCCGATCACCCGCGCATAGTGTTGCGCCCAGTCATGGAACAGCAGGACCGAGTGCTTCCGCGCTTGTTGCAGCAGCAGGCGCAGGAGTTCGCGGGCGCTGCGGGTATCGCCGTTGTAGTGGGCGATCAGGCAGCCGGCGAGCGCCAGGGTGTAGCAGATCGACGTGCCGTGGTTGATCTGCAATGCGATGTCCAGCGCCTGGCGGGCAGTGCGCCAGGCCTGTTCCGGCTGGCCTTGCAGCCAGAGGATGCGCGCGTGGAGGGTCAGCGCCGCCACACTCTGGTCGTATTGCACGCCAAAGCCATGGGTGAAACGGTTGAGATGACCGCTGTGGGCCATGCGTTGCAGCACTTGTTCGGCATGCTCCCCTGCCTGATGCTGGTTGCCGGAGAAGTGCAGGGCGAGCACCCGCAATCGATGCATGCTCAGGGACATCAGGGCGTCGTCATGCAGCCCCAGGTGATCGAATTGCCGACTCTGTTCCAGGGCCATCTGGTATTGGCCGCAGCTGAGATTGACCGCCAGGTGCCCGGAAATCGCCCGCAACTGACCGGCCACATCGTTGAGTTGGCTGGCCAGGGCTCTGGCGCTGACGAAGGCGCCAACAGTTTCGCTGCTACCTCCTTGAGCGTGATAACAGGCACTGCCCAAAGCCAGCTTGAGGGCCATCTGCAAGCGCGGGCAAGGCTCGGCAGACTGCTCGAGCAAGGCCAGCGCCTTGCGCACATAACCGCCGTGTTCCTTGAGCAGTGACAACTCCTGCCACAGCGGCGTGGACGTCGCGGCCAGGCGTATCGCCAGTGCCTGCGGCCCTTGCCCGTGCAAACCCCAATCGAGGGCTGCACGGATGTCCTCCAGGGCCCGGCCATAGCGTTCGAGCCACAAGCCGGTGGACGTTTTCTCCCAGTCGTCCTGCGCCTGTTGCATCGTTGCCAGGCAACGCTCGGCATGCCGCTCCCGCGTCCCGGGCAGGTCGGTGGTTTGCGCAAGTTTTTCCAGGGCATAGCTGCGGGTGGTATCGAGCAGGCGGTAGTAAACATCCTCGTCGCCCACCTCCACGTTCAACAGGGATTTGGCGACCAATTGGGTGATCGAGCCGAACACCTCGCGGGGTTCGATGTGTTCGCCGACAATCACCGCCGCTGCCGACTCCAGGGTGAAACCGCCGCGAAACACACTCAGTCGGCGCAAGCAGGTCTTTTCGCAGGCGCTGAGTAGCTCGAAGCTCCAGTCCAGTGTCGCGCGCAGGGTCTGATGGCGTGCCAGGGGCGTCTGGCAGGGCTGGGTCAACACCCGGAAGTTGCTTTGCAACTGCGTCAACAAGCCGGGCAATCCGAAGTTGCCCACTTGCGCCGCCGCCAGTTCGATGGCCAGTGGAATGCCGTCCAGTCGGTGGCAGATGTCGATCAACAGCGGCAGTTCATTGTCCGTCAGTTCAAAGCTGTCATGGCTGGCCATGGCCCGCTCGACAAACAGTTGCAGGGCGGAAAAGGTCATGGCCTGGGCGCGGTCGAGGACGGCGATGGGCGGCGGGCAATCGAGTGACTCCAGGCGCTGGACGAATTCGCCTTCGGCCCGCAGGCTTTCGCGGCTGGTGGCGAGAATATGTACGTGCGGTGCACTGCGCAGAATGGTTTCGCAGAGATGGGCGATGGCGTCGACCAGGTGCTCGCAGTTGTCGATGACCAACAGCATTTGCCTGTCGCGCAGAGAGTCGGCAAGACCGCTCAGGGGGGCGTCGTTGTGCAGGGCCAGTTCGAGCAACGTCGCCAGATGACCGTCGATCATCAGCGGGCAGTTGATCGGGGCCAGGTCCAGCAGGCGAATGCCGTCCCGGTAGCGACCGATCATTTGTTCGGCGACCCGCAAGGCCACGGTGGTCTTGCCGATGCCGCCGGGACCGACGAGGGTGATGAAGCGCTGGCGTGGCAGTTGCACCACCAGATTGTCGACCAGGGTCTGCCGGCCGATCATTCGCGTGCGGCGCACCGGCAGGTTATGCCGGCTCGGTGCGCAAGCCTCGGGCGCTGGCGATTGCTCGGCCTGTTCCAGTGAGTGCGGTGCGACGAAGCTGTACCCGCGCTGGGCCACGGTGACGATGTAGCGCTGGCCGGCCTGACCGTCGCCGAGCGCCTTGCGCAACGCGGCCATGTGCACCCGCAGGTTGATGTCTTCGACCACGCTGTTGGGCCAGACCCGGGCGATCAGTTGCTGCTTGCTGACAACGTTGCCTGCGTGCTCAAGCAGGATCAACAGGATGTCCATGGCGCGCCGCCCCAGGCGCAAAGGCTGGTCGGCCTCCATCACCAGGCGTTGTCCGGGGTAGACCCGGTAGGGGCCGAAATGCACAGCCTGTTCGGGGGAAAGGGTCAACGAGTCGCTCCTGCTGCATCCGTCTGGTACGCGGTTTTCGAGCATATTCCTCAGGTTTTTTACGGAGCGCAATGCGTCGCTTGGGTGACTGAAGGGGCAGGCATTGACTCTAGCGTATCGGCCAGCGGCTGTCGGCCCCGTGATCGTTGGGCGCGACAGATGGACAGCGTCTGCCGGGGCTTTTTGCGCGCCTGGGAAAATTAACAACGTTTAACTCGTCCTGCGTCCGGTCTGCACCCAAAACTATCTTCCTGTAGGAGCGAGCTTGCTCGCGATGGAGTATCAGTCGACACCAATGTGGCTGACACACCATCGCGAGCAAGCTCGCTCCTACAAGGGATTTCAACCCATCTCAAGGACAAACCAATGAGCAACGTGGTGGTGGTCTATCACAGTGGCTACGGGCACACCCGGGTCATGGCCGAAGCCGTGGCCGGTGGCGTGGAACGGCACCTTGGCAGCACCTGCCAGTTGATCCCGGTCGAAGAGGTAGACGAGCACTGGGAGCGGCTGCACAACGCCGACGCTATCATTTTCGGCGCGCCGACCTACATGGGCAGCGCCTCGGCGGCCTTCAAGGCGTTCATGGAGGCCACGGCGGCGTTCTACCTGACCCAGCCCTGGCGCGACAAACTCGCGGCGGGTTTCACCAATTCCGGCTGCCTGTGCGGCGACAAACTCAACACCTTGCTGCAAATGGCGGTGTTCGCCGCCCAGCACTCGATGATCTGGGTCGGCCTCGACCTGCTGCCGGCACGCTCCAGCACCGGCGCGTTCAACGGCCAACTCAATCGCCTGGGCAGCTCACTGGGCGCCATGGCCCAGTCGAATGTCGAGCAATCCCCCGACGATGCCCCTCCGCCCGAGGATCGCTGCACCGCCGCGCACCTGGGCGAGCGAGTGGCGCGCCTGGCCGATCGCCTGCGCCACTGACCCTTTTGATTCACCCCCAACCCTCGTTAAGGAGGCATCACCCATGAGCACTTTCATTACCCGCGATGGCGTCGAGATTTACTACAAGGACTGGGGCACCGGTCAGCCGATTGTCTTCAGTCACGGCTGGCCACTGAACGCCGACAGCTGGGAATCGCAGATGATCTTCCTGGCCTCCAAGGGCTATCGGGTCATCGCCCACGACCGTCGCGGTCATGGGCGTTCCAGCCAGCCGTGGTCGGGCAATGACATGGACCATTACGCCGACGATCTGGCGCAGTTGATCGAGCTGCTCGACCTGCAAAACGCCGTGCTGTTCGGCTTCTCCACCGGCGGTGGCGAGGTGGCGCGTTACATCGGTCGCCACGGCACCGGCCGCGTGGCCAAGGCCGGGCTGATTTCCGCGGTGCCACCGCTGATGCTCAAGACCGAAGCCAACCCCGGCGGCCTGCCGCTGGAAGTGTTCGACGGCATCCGCCAGGCCTCGCTGGCCGACCGTTCGCAGCTGTACATCGACCTCGCCAGCGGCCCGTTCTTCGGCTTCAACAAGCCTGACGCGAAACCGTCCCAGGGCATGATCGACTGGTTCTGGATGCAGGGCATGATGGCCGGCCACAAGAACGCCTATGACTGCATCAAGGCGTTCTCGGAAACCGACTTCACCGAAGACCTGCAGAAGTTCGACGTGCCGACGCTGGTGGTGCATGGCGACGCGGATCAGGTCGTGCCGTATGAAGCGGCGGGCGTCTCCTGCGCCAAACTGGTAAAGGGCTCGACCCTGAAGATTTACCCGGGCGCCCCTCACGGTTTGACGGACACCCATAAGGACCAGCTCAACGCTGACCTGTTGGCGTTCTTGAAAGGTTAAAAAGCCGGATCAAGGGATCGCAGGTTTCGCCAGCGCCTACACGTGCATACCCGTAGGCGCTGGCGAAGGCTGCGATCTTTTGCTTTTAAGGCCATGCACCGCCTGACAGCGCCAGGCAAACGGATTGATGCCTTCGCTGCGGGTGAAGATGTGGCAGAAGTGCGCCTGATCGCAGAAGCCGCATTCGAGGCTGATCTGCGTGAGGCTGAGGTTGGTGTACTGGATCAATTGCTTGGCCAGGGCAATGCGCTGCTGGCGAATCCAGTCCTGTGGCGAGAGGCCGGTGCTGCACTTGAACGCGCGGGAGAAGTGACTGCGCGACAGGGCGCAGGCCTGCGCCAGTTCAGTAACTTCCAGGCTGTCGCCCAGACGTTCGAGGATCAGTTGTTTAACCAGCTTTTCGCGCTGCGGGCTGAGGCAGCCGGTGCTTTTCTTTGGCACCGGCGTGAATGACGCGGGGGCGGCATTTTGCTGAACGTGAGCCATGGCGAATGTCCGTGTCGGTAGGCTTCATTCTTGGACCCGAAGGCTCTGGCTTACGAGTTAATCGTTGTTAATTTCTCGCTCATCGCGGGAAGTCTTGGGTAAAGTCAGACACAATTCTCATCCTCGCGCCCGGCCGAACACACACAAGGAACCTGTGCCTATGAACCGTAACGATCTGCGTCGCGTCGACATGAACCTGCTGGTGATTTTCGAGGCCCTGATGTTCGAAAAGAACCTGACCCGAGTCGCGGAAAAACTGTTCATGGGCCAACCGGCGGTGAGCGCCGCACTGGGGCGTTTGCGCGATCTGTTCGACGACCCGTTGCTGCTGCGCAATGGACGCGGCATGGAACCGACGGCGCGCGCATTGGCGATTCTCAAGGAATTGCAGCCGGCGATGGACACCATCTCCGGTGCGGTCAGCCGGGCCAAGGAATTCGATCCTGCGACCAGTTGCGATGTGTTTCGCATCGGGTTGTCGGACGATGCCGAGTTCGGTTTGTTTCCACCGTTGCTGCGTCAGTTGCAAGAGGAAGCACCGGGCATCGTCGTGGTCGTGCGGCGGGCCAATTACTTGTTGATGCCAGCGCTGTTGGCGTCGGGGGAAATTTCGGTGGGTGTGAGCTACACCACGGATCTGCCGGCCAATGCCAAGCGCAAGAAGCTGCGCGATATCCCCTGCAAAGTGCTGCGCGGCGACACCCGGCCGGGGACGCTGACCCTGGATGAGTACTGCGAGCGGCCCCATGCGATGGTGTCTTTTTCCGGCGACCTGAGTGGCAACATCGACCTGGATCTGGCGAAGGTCGGGCGTAGTCGTCGTGTGGTGCTGGGGGTGCCGCAGTTCAGTGGGTTGCGGGCGTTGCTCGCCGGGACCGAGATGATTGCCACTGTGCCGGATTATGCGGCGTGTGCGTTGGTCGAGGGCTGTGGCTTGCGCGCTGAGGATCCGCCGTTCGAGATTGAGGCGGCGCAGTTGTCGATGGCCTGGAGCGGGGTGCATGACAATGATCCGGCGGAACGGTGGTTGCGGTCGCGGATCGGTCAGTTCATGTCTGTGGCTTTGGATGTTTCTTAGGTGTTGACCTTGGCGGCCTCTGGGCCGACCAGGGTCTTGGTTGATTGAGTACATATCCGTTTCTTCGGTAACGGCGGCTGGCGGTTTCGCCCTTACGGCGAGTCCCTTTTGTCAAACGACACAAAAGGAACCAAAAAGTCTCGCCCCTTACGTACGGCCCCTCGCTGAGGCTCGGCGTTCCTTCGCTGCGGTATTCATCCGGGGGCATTGCCCTCCGGTCGGCTTCGCTTCGACCTACATGCAATGAGTTCGACTGTGTCGAACGGCGCTGCGCGCCAATCCCCGGATAAACACCTCCGCTCAGCCTGCCGAGGGGGCGGGTGGATCAAGATCAAAAGCTGCAGGCGAGCTAACGCTCGGCCTGATGAGTGGTGAGAAGCGACGCGGTGGTGCGGGATGCTCTGCTTTGCTCTTCTGTGGGAGCGAGCTTGCTCGCGATGGCGGCCTGACAGCCGACCACTTTCTTACGAGTGTACCCAGCCCAACTGTAGGGGCGAGCCTGCTCGCGAAGGCGGCCTGCCAGCCAATCAATTTCTTGCTGATGTACACCGATCAAATTGTGGGAGCGAGCTTGCTCGCGAAGGCGACCTGCCAGCCGCCCAATCACTTGCAGATGTACTCAGCACCTGTGGGAGCGGGCTTGCCCGCGAAGGCGGCCTGCCAGCCAATCAATTTCTTGCTGATGTACACCGATCAAATTGTGGGAGCGAGCTTGCTCGCGAAGACGGCCTGACAGCCGCCCAATTACTTGCAGATGTACTCAGCACCTGTGGGAGCAGGCTTGCCCGCGAAGGCGGCCTGCCAGCCAATCAATTTCTTGCTGATGTACACCGATAAAATTGTGGGAGCGAGCTTGCTCGCGAAGGCGACCTGACAGCCGCCCAATTACTTGCAGATGTACTCAGCACCTGAGGGAGCGGGCTTGCCCGCGAAGGCGGCCTGACAGCCGACCAATCTCTCACAGACATACGCTGATCCACTGTAGGAGCGAGCCTGCTCGCGATAGCGGTGTATCAGTCAACACCAATGCCGGATGTAATGCCGCCATCGCGAGCAAGCTCGCTCCCACAGGGAATGTGCAGTGTTCTGAAAGCCCTGTTTAAAAGCGGTCAGCCTCAATTCCTGAAAGCCACACCGCCTTGCGTCGTTGCCTACAACTACGCCAGAATCCGCCGGCTTGTGAGTCTTGGCCCTGATCTCTATCGTTCTCCACGTCGCTGCCCATTCAGCGATCGGGTTTAGCAGCTCGGTAAATTTCAAGGCTCGCCAGTGTCACCTTCAGATCAGTCCGATCTGCAATTTGGTGGCTGTGCGTGGGGCACTTCGGTGCGCCGGGTTCCTTGATCCCTGGTCTGCTAACCCGCGTACAGCCGCCACCCAATTCGTTTAGCAGCGACTTGTGGCGGCTCCATTGATCAAGGAGCTTGACCATGTTCAAACCCACCCCCAATCCCCCGAATGCCCCGGCACCACCACACAATCCCAGCACGATGTTTCTCATCGCCCCCGACATCAACACCGAAACCCTCTTGGCCCACGCCTGCGAATCCCTGGCCTCGGCCAGCATCATGGCCAGCGATCTTGCTGGATTTCTGCAAAGCCCTCATCGCAATGCGCTGCTGGGGATTGCGCAGATCATCATGTTGGGTGAGCTGGCGGTGAACCGGGCGCTGGATAATCTCGACCCGCAAGACTAGTCCAGTAGCAGCAAGCAACGAGCAACCCTGTAGGAGCGAGCTTGCTCGCGATGGACGTCAACGATAACGCGTGCTGCCTGATTGATCGTGTTGTCCAGACGTTTTTCGCGAGCGAGCTCGCTCCCACAGGGTTCTATGTCGTTTGGTCGATCTCGGTCTTCACGCAAACAGAGCACGTACATTCAATTTTTCCTTCCTCCGCCCCGGCACTATCGAATCCTGTCCCGGCGCATTGACGCCGGTGGTTTTTCATTTGTGCGGGTAGGCCATGGACACTTCGCGAAGTGATGATCGGGCGCAAGACTGGGGGCTGCTGTTCCTGCGGGTCAGCGGCGGGTTGTTCCTGTTGTGGGTGCATGGCTTGCCCAAGCTGCTTCACTACAGTGCCGAGCTGCAAAGCATCGAAGACCCTTTCCACCTGGGCACGAATCTGACGCTGATGCTGGCGATTTTCGCCGAGGTCGTGTGCCCGCTGCTGATCGTCGCCGGGTTGCTGGCGCGTCTGGCGTGTTTGCCTATTCTGTTTTTGCTGTGGGTGTCGATGGTGATCGTGCACCCGCAGTGGACGCTCTTCGAAGGCCAGTTCGGCTGGCTGTTGCTGATCGTGTTCACCAGCATTTTCATCGCCGGGCCGGGACGCCTGGCACTCAATGTCCGTTTCGCCGGAGCCTTGCGTTATGTCTGAATCCAATCGCCGTGAGCCGGCAAGTCCGGGGCCTGATGAGGTGGTGACCCTGATCGTCAAGCACCGGGTCAAGGCCGGTTTCGAAGTGCCTTATGCAGCCTGGCTGCGCAACATCGTCAAGGTGGCCGCGCAGAACGTCGGGCACTTGGGCGTGGATGTGGTGCGTGGCAAGAATGCCGGCCTGGACACCTACACCTGCGTGCTGCGCTTTTGTTCGACCGAGGCGATGCAGCGCTGGCTCGATTCACCGCAACGCCAGGAACTGGTCGATGAAGCCGCGCCGATGCTGGCCGATGGTGACCAGACCGAAGTCAATCCGGTCAACGAGTTCTGGTTCTCGCCCCAGGCCGAGGCCAGTACGCCACCGCCGCGCTGGAAGCAGGCCGTGGTGACGCTGCTGGTGATCCTGCCGCACACCTTGCTGGTGCCGCTGCTTTGGGGGCCGTTGTTGCGGCTCAACGCCTTGCTCTCCAATTACGTGGTGGCCACGTTCCTGATCACCCTGACCATCGTGCTGTCGGTGGTTTACATCTTCATGCCCATGGCGACGCGTCTGTTCGCGCCCTGGCTGTCTCCCGCCACATTGCACGAGGAACCGTGATGAACGCCGATCTGATTCTGTTCAATGGTCAATTCCATACCGTTGACCGCGAAAAACCGCTCGCCAGCGCCGTGGCGATCAGCGACGGGCGTTTTGTCGTGGTCGGCAACGATGCCGAAGCCATGGCCCTGCGGGGCTCGAACACCCAGTTGATTGACCTCAAGGGGCGTTGCGTGATCCCCGGGCTCAACGACTCACACTTGCACCTGATCCGTGGCGGCTTGAACTACAACCTGGAACTGCGTTGGGAAGGTGTACCGTCACTGGCCGATGCCTTACGCATGCTCAAGGAGCAGGCCGACCGCACGCCGACCCCGCAGTGGGTGCGGGTGGTCGGTGGCTGGAACGAATTCCAGTTCGCTGAAAAGCGCATGCCGACCCTGGCGGAGCTCAATCAGGCGGCGCCAGACACGCCGGTTTTCGTGCTGCACCTGTACGACCGCGCCTTGCTCAACCGCGCCGCGTTGCGTGTCGCCGGCTACACCCGTGACACACCGAACCCGCCAGGCGGCGAGATCGTGCGTGACGCGAATGGCGAGCCGACCGGCATGTTGGTGGCGCGGCCCAACGCGATGATTCTGTACTCGACCCTGGCCAAGGGGCCGAAGCTGCCGCTGGAGTATCAGGTCAACTCGACCCGTCAGTTCATGCGCGAACTCAATCGCCTGGGCCTGACCAGTGCCATCGATGCCGGCGGCGGTTTCCAGAATTACCCGGACGATTACCAGGTGATCGAGCAGTTGGCGAAGGACGAGCAACTGACCGTGCGCATCGCCTACAACCTGTTCACCCAGAAGCCCAAGGAAGAGTTGACCGACTTCAAGAACTGGACCGGCAGCGTGAAACTGCACCAGGGCGACGATTTCCTGCGACACAACGGCGCCGGGGAAATGCTGGTGTTCTCGGCGGCGGACTTCGAAGACTTCCTCGAACCGCGCCCGGACCTGCCGCAAACCATGGAAGCCGAACTGGAGCCGGTGGTGCGCCATCTGGTCGAGCAACGCTGGCCGTTCCGTTTGCACGCCACCTACAACGAATCCATCAGCCGCATGCTCGATGTGTTCGAGAAGGTTAATCGCGACATTCCGTTCAACGGCTTGCCGTGGTTTTTCGACCACGCCGAAACCATCACCCCGCAGAACATCGAGCGGGTGAGGGCGCTGGGCGGCGGCATCGCGATTCAGGATCGCATGGCGTTCCAGGGTGAATATTTCGTCGAGCGTTACGGCGCGAAAGCGGCCGAAGCCACGCCACCGATCAAACGCATGCTGGCCGAAGGCGTACCGGTGGGTGCCGGTACCGACGCCACGCGGGTATCGAGCTACAACCCGTGGACCTCGCTGTACTGGATGGTCAGCGGTCGCACCGTCGGAGGTATGGAATTGCACGCCGAAGGCCTTTCACGCCTGACGGCGCTGGAACTGTTCACCCACGGCAGCGCCTGGTTCTCGTCGGAGCAAGGCAAGAAGGGCCAGATCAAGGTCGGGCAACTGGCTGACGTCGCGGCCCTCAGTGCAGATTTTTTCAGCGTCGATGAAGAGGCGATCAAGTGGATCGAGTCGGTATTGACCGTGGTCGGCGGCAAGGTGGTGTACGGCGCCGGTGACTTCGAGAAGCTCGGGCCGGCCAGCGTGCCGGTGCTGCCGGACTGGTCGCCGGTGGTGAAGGTGCCGGGCCACTGGCGCCCGACTTCGCCGATGCAGGCCCAGGTTCACCATTGCAGCGGCCCGTGCGCGGTGCATTCCCACAGTCATGAACGGGCGCGCCTGTCGAACGCGCCGGTCAGCGATTTCGCCGGTTTCTGGGGCGCCTTTGGCTGCTCGTGTTTTGCCTTCTGACTCTTTTAAAAAAGCGCCGGCCCAACAGGTCGGCGCTGACTGCAACAACCATCCACCAAGGAGTTTCCAATGAGCAACGTTCCCTACAAACGCCTGAACAAAGACGATGCTGTGGTATTGCTGGTCGACCACCAGACCGGTCTGATCTCGCTGGTACAGGATTTCTCGCCCAATGAGTTCAAGAACAACGTGCTGGCGCTGGGCGACATCGCCAAGTTCTTCAAACTGCCGACCATCCTCACCACCAGTTTCGACAGCGGTCCGAACGGTCCGATCGTGCCGGAGCTCAAGGCGCAGTTCCCGGACGCGCCGTTCATTGCACGCCCGGGCCAGATCAACGCCTGGGACAACGAAGACTTCGTCAAGGCGATCAAGGCCACCGGTCGCAAGCAACTGATCATTGCCGGTGTGGTGACCGACGTGTGCGTGGCGTTCCCGACACTGTCAGCCATTGCCGAAGGCTTTGAGGTGTTTGTGGTGACCGACGCTTCCGGCACCTTCAACACCACCGTGCAACAAGCGGCCTGGGCGCGCATGTCGGCCGCCGGTGCACAACTGCTGAACTGGTTCTCCGTGGCCTGCGAGCTGCAAGGCGACTGGCGCAACGACATGGAAGGCCTGGCCAACCTGCTGTCCGAACGCCTGCCGAACTATCGCAACCTGATCAACAGCTACACCAAATTTACTGCCAAGTAAGAAGTACACCTGTGGGAGCGAGCTTGCTCGCGATGGCGGCGTATCAGTCGACACACATGTTGACTGACAGAAAGCTATCGCGAGCAAGCTCGCTCCCACAGATTTTTTGTGTGATCACTTGATCAGCGACTCTGCAACCAACTCAAAAACCCACCTTTCCTGACCGCTACCGGTTTGGCCATCAACGCCATCCGGCTGTTCTGCTGGCGCACCGCCTGCAGCTTGTTCAACGCCCGGTCGACTTCCCGTCGTTGCGCCATGCAGTTGCGGGTCAGTGATTTGTCGAGGCGGTAGATGATGCTTGAGGTCATGGCCGTGAACCGTGCCTGGGACGGCGTGTCGGCGAGGATGCTTTGTTCGCCCATGACTTCACTCGGCCCCATGCGCCCGGCTTCGATCTGCGTGCTGCCGTTGGGGACGGTGGCGCTGACCACGCCGGTGGCGATGACGAACAGGCTGTCCGGTACTTCATCCAGATCCAGCACCACCTCACCGGCCGCGTATTGCTGCGCCACCATGTTCTGGGCCAGGTGATCCCGTTCCTCGGCGCTCAGGGAACGGAATATTTTCACTTCATCGAGCAAGGCCCGTGCGCGGGTCGACGGCTCGATCACGCCATCGGGTTGCCGGGAAATGCCTGCCGCTTCGAGGTGCCGATGGGCCAGGTCGAACAGTTGATTGCGCACTTCACCCTTTTTGCCCAATTCGGCGATGAAGCCGCTGGCCACGTATTCGGACATGGTTTCGCCGGCCTCCTTGAGCACGGCTTTCGGCGCCGGATCGAGCAGCAGACTGCTACTGCCCTGAAGGGTGCGGTCCAGGGCATCGAGTACCCGACGCGGGCGGATGTGGTTGGGCACCTGAATGCTGATCGACACGCCGTGCATATTGAACGGGCGGCTGAGATTGACGATCTTTGCCTTG
This sequence comes from Pseudomonas sp. PDM30, assembly GCF_019218985.1. Classification (NCBI taxonomy): domain Bacteria; kingdom Pseudomonadati; phylum Pseudomonadota; class Gammaproteobacteria; order Pseudomonadales; family Pseudomonadaceae; genus Pseudomonas; species Pseudomonas sp. PDM30. The sequence continues at coordinate 63,164 of NZ_JAHUWM010000016.1, read as the reverse complement.
GCCGCCACCGAGTTCGGCACCACAGCGGTGCTGCCGGCGCTGGTCAGCAGGTGGGTGGCACGCCAGTCGATGTCCAGCACCTTGCCTTCAATACCGTCGATGGAAACCCGGTCATCGACCTGATACGGCTTGGTGGTATTGAGCACGATGCCGGAGAACACGTCGCTCAAGGTGCTCTGCAATGCCAGACCCACCACGATGGCGACGACGCCGGAGGTCGCCAGCAAACCTTTCACCGGCAGCTCCAGCACGTAGCCGGCGGCGGCCACCACGGCAATCAGGAACACCAGTGCACCGATGACATCCTGCAACAGCCGACCGCTATGGCCGATGCGCCGCATCAGGGCCAGGCCGATCACTTCGGTCAGCACCCGCGCGGCGTACAGCCACCAGAGAATCCCCAGTGCCGTGGCCCCCAGTTGTGCCACGCGATCATCAGCAAACAACGGCGCCTGCAACGGGCTGACGCCGGCGTTGATGAGCACCGCGCTGAACAGCACAAACAGCGCCAGGCGCACACCGACCCGGCTGACGCGATGCTTGAGTGGCGCGAGGTGCCAGAGCAGGGCGTCGATGGCCAGCAGCAGGGTGCTCAGTGAGAGCAGGTGACCGAGGAGAAAGGACATGGGGAAACTCCATTTAAATGCTTGCGGCAAACAGATCGCAGATCCTTCGGGGAAGGTGATTTCAGTGCGGTGAACGAAGATTAATGGTGTGTCAGGAAGGGAAAAAGCGGCTATAACGTGTTTGACTGTCAACCGGGAAGTGACAATGAACCCCTTCGAAGATATGCGTATTTTTTGCCAGGTCATGGACTCCGGCAGCTTCACGGCGGCCGCCGATCAACTGGGGCTGTCCAAGCAGTTTGTCAGCCGCCGCTTGATGCAACTCGAAGAGCGCCTGGGCGTGCGCTTGCTCAATCGTTCGACCCGGCGCCTGGATGTCACGCCGCTGGGGCAGAGCTATTACGAGTCAGCCTTGCGCCTGCTCAGCGAAGTCGAACAAGTGGAGCAGGGCATCGCCGGCCAGACCACCGAGCCACGGGGGACCATTCGTGTGAGTGCGCCGCTGTCGTTCGCGCTGGCGCATCTGGGCTGCCTGTTGCCGGTGTTTTTACAGCGCTATCGCGACGTGACGGTGGAGATGGATTTGAGCGATCGTCCCGTGGATTTGCTCGGTGAGGGCTACGACCTGGCGCTGCGCATCGGCACACTGGAAGACTCGACACTGATCGCCCGACGCATTGCCTCCATTGAGCGGGTGTACTGCGCAAGCCCGGCGTACCTGACCGAACGCGGCACACCGCTCAAGCCTGAAGATTTGCACGGTCACGACTGCCTGCCGTACGGCCATGGTCGACAGGTGCAATGGCGGTTTGCAGGGCAGGGCAAGCCATTGAGCGTCAATGTCAGCGGGCGGATGCGGGTCAACAACGGTGAATTGCTCAAGGACGCGGCGATTGCCGGGCTGGGGATCACGTATTTGCCGACGTTCATTGTCGGCTCGGCGTTGAAGGATGGACGGCTGGTGGAAGTGCTGGAGGATTTTCGGCCGGAGCCGCTGACGTTGTCGGCGGTCTATCCGCAACACCGGCAGAGTTCGCGGCCGGTGCAGGCGCTGGTTGAGTTCTTGCGTGAGGAACTGGATCAGTCTGAGGGTGGGTTGTAGAGCGGCGGATTGCCTGACTCACATCGGCCACTGTGGGAGCGAGCTTGCTCGCGATGGCGTCCTGTCATCCAACATTGAAGTCGTCTGACACTCCGCCATCGCGAGCAAGCTCGCTCCCACAGGGTTTTGTGTTGCATGGGAATCAGTGGGAATCAGCTCCTTTTGTCATCACCGGGCTCGGCATGGACACCACGGTCATCACCGGGCTCGCCATTGGCATGGACACCACGGTCATCGCCGGGCTCGCCATTGGCATGAACGCCATGATCGTCGCCGACTTCACCGGACCGATGAACGCCATGGTCGTCCCCGGGTTCATCATGGGTGCCGCTGCGTCCTGAGGACGAGACCGATCCGGAGTGGCTCGAACCGCTGTTGGCACTGCCATGGCCACTGTTGCTGCCATGGTCGCCACTGTGGCCGCTGCCGCTGTTACCACCACTGCCGCTTCCACCATGACTGCCGCCGCCGCTTCCACTGCCGCCGCCACCACCGCTACCACCACTGCCGCCACCGTGACTGCCGCCACCACCACTTCCGCCACCACCACCACCGCCACCACCGCCACCACTACCCCCATCCTTGGCCTGAGCGCTGGAAACTCCAGACAGACTGTCCGGAATCAATACGGTAGACGCCGACAGAACCGCGCCAATAGCTACTGCCAGTAAAAGCTTATTGATGAGCATGTCGTTCTCCGTCCTGTAATTCAGATTGGAACCTTCATGAACAGTGCAATGTGCTGATTTTTCCCCGTGGGAACTTGATGAACAGTTCAGCGCGCCGATTTATTCGGCGGGAACATTGAAAAAGAGTGCAGCGTTCAGCCGGAGCAGCGTCTGAAGGGGCAGCGTCAAAGAGTCAGTGAATGCTCGAGGCCAGCTCGAAAATCGGGATGTACATCAGGATCACGATCACCCCGATCAACAGACCGATGAAGGTCATGAGCAAGGGTTCGAACAGCCGCACGAACCATTCGATCCAGCGGCTGATTTCTTCGTCGTAGAAGTCGGCGCTGCGCTCCATCATCTGCCCGAGGTTGCCGGACTGTTCGCCGGCTCGCAGCAGGCGCAGGGACACGGGGGTCACCAGGTGATTGAGTTCCAGCGCGGCAGAGAGTGATTGCCCCTCGCGCACCCGGTCGCAGGCCTGGTCCAGGCGCGTGCGGGAGGCGACGGTGAGCAGGCCACGGACCATGCCCATGGCGGTGACCAGGGGAATGCCGCCTTGCAGCAGAATCCCCAGTGAACGGTAGAAGCGTGCCAGTTCATACATGAAGATGCGCCGGTGCACCGCGGGGAGTTTTTCGATCAGGCGGTCCAGCCCCCGACGAAAGGCCGGCTGACGCTGGAGCAGGGTGAGGGCGACGATGATGGCCAGCAATCCCCCGAAGAATTCGCCCTGGTGGGTGTGCAGGAACATGCCGCTGCTCATCAGGATCTGCGACATCCAGGGCAGGTTCGACCCCAGTCCTTCAAACACCAGGCTGAAGCGCGGCACGACATACCCCATCAAAAACAAAACCACGCCACCGCCCACCACCAGCAACAGCAAGGGGTAGATCGAAGCGCTGATGATCTTTTGGCGAACCTCGTCCATGCGTTGGCGATAGCTGACATAGCGGCCCAGGGCATCGCCCACGGCGCCGGTCTTCTCGCTGGACTGCACCAGCGCCACGTACAGCGGGGGGAAAACCGCCGACAGCTGGCTCAAGGCCTGGGAAAACGATTTGCCCTCGTAAAGCAGGCGGACCAACTCGTTCAAGGTCTTGCGGGCCTGTGGCGCGTTTTCCTTTTCCGCCAGGCTTTCCAGGGCATCGATCAACGGCAGGCCGGCGTTGAGCAGGGTGGTCAGTTCCTGGCTGAACAACACCAGGTTGAACGTCTCGCGCTTGTGCAGGCGCAATGCGCGCCAATGGCGCTCGGCGTGCAGGCTGACCACCCGCAGGCCCTGGTCTTCGGCGATGCGCCTGGCTTCGCTGTGCCCCGGTGCCTCGACGGTCATCGAGACCACACCGGCCTTGCCGACGGCCTTGAGATGAAAGCGCATGGTCGCCATTCCCGTCAGTTCCAGTTGGTGACTTCGGCGTTCTCGCCTTCGCCACCGGGCTGCCCGTCCTTGCCCATGGACAACAGGTCGTACTCGCTGTTCTCACCGGGATAGCGATAGGCGTAGTTGCGGCCCCAGGGGTCTTGCGGGAGTTTTTTCTGCAGGTACGGGCCGGTCCAGCGCGGTTCGTCGGCGGGGGCGGTGACCAGCGCCTGCAAACCCTGTTCGGTGGACGGGTAATGGCCAACTTCCAGACGGTAAAGGTCCAGTGCCTTGCTCAAGCCTTCTATCTGCGCCTTGGCCACTTTCACTTCGGAGCGGCCCAGTTGGGCGAAATACTTCGGCGCCACGATGCCGGCCAACAGCCCCAATACCACCAGCACCACCAACAGTTCGAGCAAGGTGAACCCGCTTTGGGTTCGCCGGGCATAACACAGTCGCTGATTCATGATGACCTCGTAACAGTCGGCAGCAGAGTTGCCATGTAGTTGCATGCAATTGCCATGCTCACGGTTGCTGACCCTTGCGCGCCCCCCCTGCTACGGGCCTTCTCGCTTACGGCACAGTGCTTGCGTATGGCTGGTGCACGACTGGCCATTGGGGCAATACCCCCAATTTTCGGGGCCGGAAAGGGGAGGTATAACAATGAAGACACTCACCGCCGGATTGCTGGGTTTCCTTGTGTTGGCCAGCGCCGCACAGGCCGATGTGTTTGTTTCCGTGGACGCCAATGGCGGCTACGTCCTGTCCAATGTCCACCGCCCCGGACGCCAATATGTACGGGTGATTCGTGAGCCCGATGCGCCGGTGGTCAGCCTCGATCAGCAACCGCAGATGATCGCCGCGCAACCCTATGCCGAGCTGGTGGCGGCGGCGGCCAGGGCCAACGAACTGCCGGCGGCGCTGCTGCACGCAGTGATCAAGACCGAATCGAGCTACAACGCCCGCGCCACCTCACCCAAGGGCGCTCGCGGGCTGATGCAATTGATGCCCGCCACCGCCCGCGAAATGGGGGTGACCAATGTCTACGACCCCAAGGCCAACATCCAGGGTGGCGCCCGCTATCTCAAGCGCCTGATGACGATGTTCGACAACGATATCCGGCTCGCCGTGGCGGCCTATAACGCCGGCCCGCAAGCGGTGCTCAGCCGGGGCAACGTGGTCCCGCCGTTCGCCGAAACCCAGCGTTATGTGCCCAGTGTGCTGAACCAATATCGACGTTTGCAGGGGTTGCCCGCGGATGCGCCGCTGTGATCGAACACCCGGGGAAATTTCCCCAATAGTGGGGAATAGTGGCCCCGGCGAAAAAGGGGGGGGATTGGGTGGGGAATATCCCCCGGCCTATCAAGTCGTGATCATAACAAGCTGATTAATAACGTATTTTTTTGTGGCATGCGGATTGCTCCGGTCGATTTGTCGAGAAGTGTTCCCCGATAACCCGCAGCGAGGCCCGAGTCCATGATCGGCATATCCCACGCTTGGTCCTTGATTGATTTGCTTACCCCCCCTGTGGGAGCGAGCTTGCTCGCGATGACTGCTTTCCAGTCGCCAACGATGTCGACTGTCAGTCCGCTATCGCGAGCAAGCTCGCTCCCACAACGGGGCGGGTAAGACAGGTACAGATCGGTAAAGAGGAATGTTGCTGAAAACAGGACCAACCCTTGTCCGGCGTCGTGCCGGGATTTCGGGTCAGTCCCGGTGATACCCACTAACGAGGAAACCGACATGGACCGATTCGCGCATTGCGGCCTGCTGACGTTTTGCCTGTTGGCCTTCGGTATCGACCAGGCGCTGGCTCACTCGGCGGACGAGCACACCGGGCACGACACGGCGGCCAGCACCGCCAGCCCGGAGAACGCCCGGATCAGATTTGCCGACGTGGCCTTACTGGACCAGAACGGCAAGGTCGTCAACCTGGAAAAAGACCTGGTCAGCAACAAAATCGTGGTCATGGGTTTCATTTACACCCGTTGCACCACGGTCTGCCCGGTGATGTCCTCGATCATGGGCAGGGTACAGAAACATTTGGGCGCGCGGGTCGGCACCGAGGTGCAATTGGTGTCCATCAGCATCGACCCGCAGCGTGATGATCCCCAACGACTGAACGACTACGCCCGCACCTTCCAGAACGGGCCGGGCTGGAGCTGGCTGACCGGTTCGCCGCAGGCGGTCGATGCCACCCTCAAGGGCCTGGGTGTCTACCGCGGTAACTTCGAGAACCACTCGCCACTGATTCTGGTGGGGGACGGCAACAACCGCTACTGGACCCGCTACTACGGTCTCACCGAACCGGCGGAGCTGGCCCGGGCCGTCGAGAGGCTCAGAGGCGAACGCAACGCCCACGCCAAGCACACCGCCATCGCCATGGAGCACCAGCCATGAGCGCCTTCGACAGGAAAACCTGCTTCCCCGACATACCCGTGCAGGACCAGAACGGCAGCACCTTTATCTCCCTTACCAGTGATCCGCTGCACAACACGCCAGCGGTACTCAAGGCTTGCACCTTGAAACAGGGCATCGATGGGCCCCACTGGTTTTTTCTTACCGAAGACAAGGTGCAAATGGACCTTGTATGGGGGCGCATCGACCAGATCGTGCCGACCCCCTTGCAGCACTCCATACGGTTGATCGTCGGTGACGCGGCGAACAAGCGCTGGAACAAAATCCGTCCCGCCGACATTGCCCAGCGCTTACAGTTGCTGACAATGCCCGTGGCCCGTCGCTGAGCCACGGCCATGAATACTGCCCTCGTCCTTGGCCTGCTGCTCTTCGGCAGCATCGCGCTCACCGCCCAGGCGCTGCCGCTGAGCCTTAGCGAAAGTGCCGGTAAACGGTTGTACCACGAAGGCGTGTCGGCCAGCGGCGAACCGATCATGGTCCGGGTCGGCGCAGCGGGCGTGCTGCTGCCGGCCACCCGCCTGCCGTGCGCCAATTGTCATGGCGAGGATGGCCTCGGGCGCCCGGAAGGCGAGGTGCGACCGCCGGACCTGCGCTGGTCTCGACTGGCCAGCAGTCAAGGCCAGCAGCACATCAACGGCCGCAGTTATCCGGCCTACAGCGAAATCACCCTGGCGCGGGCGGTGCAGGAGGGGCGCGACCCGGGCAACAATCGGCTCGATCCGACGATGCCACGGTTCGTGTTGTCGATGATCGATCAACGCAACCTCACGGCGTACCTCAAACACCTGGCCGAAGACCGCGTTCCGGGACTGGCCCCCGACAGTCTGCACCTGGGTACGTTGTTGCCGGGTTCCGGCCCCTTGGGCGAAGAGGGCATCACGGTGGCGGCGGTACTCAATGGCTGCGTGGCGCGCATCAACGAGGCGGGCGGAATTCATGGCCGGCAGTTGCGCCTGACCATCCTCGACCCCGGCGCCGACCGCGCCAGTGCCGAAAAGGCGCTGGACCGGTTGATCAATGAAGAGCAGGTGTTTGCCCTGATCGCACCGATGGCGCCGGCATTGGACCTGAACTTCGCCATGCGTCTGGAACAGGCCGGCATTCCCCTGATCGGGCCGCTGTCCTTGCAGGGCACGCTCCACACCAGCCCGCAGATATTCGAGCCACTGCCGGGCCTTCGCGACCAATTGATCGCCCTGGCCAACTACGCCAGTGCGAGCCTGCGGGTGCTTCAGGGGCCGACGCTGATCGCCTACCCGGACGAACCCGGCCAACGCCTGGCGGCGCAGGAACTCAGCAAGTACTTGCAGGGGCACGCCTGGCAAAAGGTGCGCCTGCAAGCCTATGACCCGGCCGGGGATGATTTTCCCTTGGGGTCGCGCTCGGTGTTTTACCTGGGCAGCAGCAGCGGCTTCAGTCGTCTGGCCGAGCGTTTGCAAACGGCGGGGCAGGTGCCTTACCTGTTCGCCGCCTCGAACCAGGTGGCGGGCAATCTGATGCAGGTGCCCAGCGGATTTTCCCGACGGGTGTTCCTGGCCTATCCGTTCGTGCCAAGCGACTGGACCCAGGCCGGGCGCCTGGCCTTGACCCAGTTGCGCGAACACCAGGGCCTCGGTGGCCAGCATGCGGTGCTGCAAGTGGGCGCGTTCAGTTCGATGATGCTGCTCAGCGAAGGCATGAAGCAGGCCGGGCGCAATGCCAGTCGCGAGAAGCTGGTCAGGGCCCTGGAAGGCTTGCGTGACTTCGATACCGGGCTGACACCGCTGATCAGCTTTGGTCCGGGCCGGCGCCTGGGCTTGAGCGGTGCCCATATCGTCACGGTGGATCTGCCGGACCAGCGTTTCTATCTGGTCGCGCCCTATAAACCCATTGCTGCCAAGCCCTGACCGGAGGCCGATCATGAAACTCGATACCGCCCGGTGCAGACGCTTCCACTGGCGAAACCGCAGGGCTACGCTTAACCGGGATGAGGGCGTCGGCGCCATTGCGCTCGCGCAATCGAATCGAACGGATTGCCGATCAATAGGGGGTTTCCCCAACAGTGGGGGGAAAAGTCCAGTGCCAATCACGTCGCTTTCCCCGTTTTTGGGGGATGGAACTGCGCTACGAAAAGGCATTGTTTTTTAAATTCAAGGACATGAAGTCCTCAAATTACCGGTGCCCAGCCTGGCACGAAGTGTGCGTTAGTCCTATCAGGACGCGCACTCCGTCAGGTTCAAAATCCGGACCTGCGGTTTCAAGGAGTCCACCTTGTTGAATAAAGTACTGGTTGTTGATGACGAACAGTTGCTGGCGGAGAACCTCCAGGGTTACCTGCAGGCGCAAGCACTGGAAGTCCGGATTGCCCACGACGGTGCGAAAGGAATCGCTGAAGCCGATGATTTCGCGCCCGATGTGATGGTGTTCGATTACCGCTTGCCCGATATGGAAGGCTTTCAGGTGCTCGATGCCGTCCGCCAGAACAGGAAGTGTCATTTCGTGCTGATCACAGGGCATCCAACCGCAGAGGTTTGCGAGCGGGCCCGGCAACTGGGCGTCAGCCATATCCTGTTCAAACCGTTTCCATTGGCGGAATTGGCCCGTGCCGTGCTTGATCTTCTGGGCAGGCAACGCGAACCCAAAGTGGGGGTGAGCACTTCCGAAGGCTTTGTCGAACGACGCCAGAGCAGGACCGAGAGTTTCCCGCTGCAGTTGTACGACGGTAGCTGGGTGCTGGCAGATCGCCGAAAAAATACATCGGCCTCCAAGGCGCCAGACGACGAACAGTTGCTCACCGGGGAGTAGTGGCGCGACAAGACGTTCCGGCCTCCGCCGAATGGCTCGCCGCGCCGACAGGGCCCAAAGCCCCGGGCGTAGGAGAGCAAGCCATGGACCGTCTATCCTTTGCCGTAGAACCGGCGCAACCGGAATGTTCACCGACTCGTTTCACCAGTGAGCAACTGGCCCAGGCCCGAGCCCTGGCCACCAGTTCCGGCGAGCGGATGCTGGACGCCCTGGGGCGGCTGTGCGCACTGGCTCCCATGCCTTTCATTCAATGCCTCGGCGTAACCCTGCACTACCCGGTGCTCGACACCGACAGCCTGTTCAATTCCACGCCGGTGTTCGACCGGGTGACCCTGGCCCAATGCCTCAAGCGCGAATTCACCCTGTTGCGTCACAACGATGCGGTCATCGGTGTTTTCGCCGACCCCTTCGACAGTGCGCGCCTGGCCTGGATCGATGAGTGCCTGCAAGGTGCGCCGCTGTACCTGGTGCATGCCGATGACCTGAAGGCCTATCTGGCGCGTCACGAAGAAAGCTTCCATGCGGTGGAGTCGCTCAACGCCCAGAGCGACGCCGGCGCCGAAACCGATAACCTGCAAAGCCTGTCCCTGACCAGCATCAGCGAAGATTCCAGCGTCGTGGTCAAACTGGTCAACTCGACCCTGTACGACGCGCTGAAAATGCACGCCAGCGACATCCACCTCGGCACCACCGGCAGCGGCCTGGTGATCAAGTACCGGATCGACGGCGTGCTCAACAACATCAGCAAAATCCAGGGCAGCGAGTTCGCCGAGCAAGTGATTTCCCGGGTCAAGGTCATGGCCGAACTGGACATTGGCGAAAAACGCGTGCCCCAGGATGGTCGCTTCAAGATCGGCATCAGCGGCCGTCAGATCGACTTCCGGGTGTCGATCATGCCGAGCATTTTCGGCGAAGACGCGGTGCTGCGGGTACTCGACAAACAGGACCTGGCGGACAAGGTCTGTGGCGTGCAGTTGCAGGCCCTGGGCTTTGAAGAAGAAACCCTGCGCCAGCTGCGCCGGCTGGCCGCCGAACCCTACGGCATGGTGCTGGTGACCGGGCCGACCGGTAGCGGCAAGACCACTACCCTGTACGCGATGATCACCGAGATCAACCACGGCGTGGACAAGATCATCACCATTGAAGACCCGGTGGAATATCAACTGCCGGGCGTGCTGCAGATCCCCGTCAACGAGAAGAAAGGCCTGACCTTCGCCCGGGGCCTGCGCTCGATCCTGCGCCATGACCCGGACAAGATCATGGTCGGTGAAATCCGCGACCCGGACACCGCACAGATCGCCGTGCAATCGGCGCTCACCGGTCACCTTGTGTTCACCACCATTCACGCCAACAACGTGTTCGACGTCATCGGCCGTTTCACCCAGATGGAAATCGATCCCTACAGCCTGGTCTCGGCACTCAATGCCGTACTGGCCCAGCGTTTGATCCGCCTGGTCTGCACCAGTTGCAGCAGCCCCTACAGCCCGACGCAAGAAGAGCTGGAGGTCTCGGGGCTTGATCCGCAAAAGGTCGCTCACTACCGGTTCGTCCACGGCAAGGGCTGCGGGCATTGTCGGGGCACCGGTTATCGCGGGCGTAGCGCAATTGCCGAGTTGCTGCACCTGGACGACGAATTGCGGCAAATGATCGTCGAGCGCCAACCCATTTCGAAAATCAAGGCGCACGCCTGCAAACGTGGCTTGCGCCTGTTGCGCGAGTCGGCGCTGGAGATGGTGGAACAAGGCCGGACGACTCTCGAGGAGATCAATCGTGTCACTTTTATCTCGTGAGCAATTTGTCGCCGTGCTCGGCGCAAGCGGTGTTGGCCTGGGGCAGCGGCAAGGCGCTGCAACCCACTGGCTGGGCAGCGTCGGCTACATTGACGAAGGCTTCCAGGCCTGGACGGTGGCCCTCGATACCCTCGACCGTTTGTTGGCCGAACACACCGTTGCCAGGGCGGAACTGACGGTGGTGATCTCCGGGCACTTCAGCCGCTATTGCCTGGTGCCCTGGAGTGAGCAGATCAGTAGCCCGGCCGAATTGCTCGGCTTCGCCCAACTGTGTTTCGAAGACCTCTACGGTGCCCCGACACAACCCTGGAGCCTGGTACTCTCGGCCGAACCCGCCGGTTACGACCGCATCGCCACCGCGCTGCCACAGGACCTGCTCGAACGCCTGCGCGCCCTGGTCAGGGCTCGCGGTTTGCGCTTGCGTTCGGTGCAGCCGTACCTGATGACGGCGTTCAACCATTTCGACAAAAGCTTTGAGGCCGGGGATTTCCTGTTCGTGGTCGCCGAACCGGTGCGCAGCGTGTTGCTGCTGGCCAGGGAAGGGCGCTGGACCTCGGTGCGATCGGTGGGCAGCAGCGACAGCGATGCGGCGCTGACCGCGTTGATCGGTCGTGAACACCAGTTGCAGGCTTCCAGCAGCGAACGGCCGTTGAATGTCTACCTGCATGCACCGGCGCGCATCGATTCGCCTCCTGACGTGCCTGGTGTGCATCTGCGCACCCTCGAAGAAGACCGGACAACCGTACGCGATTGCCTGTACCTCATGTCTTGGGCGGTGGCCTGACATGCGCCCCCTGATGCTCGACTTTCAGCCGCGCCGCCGTGCAGGCCCCTTGGGCTGGAGCCTGCTGGCCGGTGGCGTGGTGCTGACACTGACCTGCCTGCTGGTGCAACAGCACCTGAGCCACGAAGCCGAACAACAGCAAGGTCATCTGCAAATCACACAGCGAGTGCTCACCGGCGATACCGGCAGCAAGCTCAGCCTGACCCCGGCGCAAATTCGCGAGCAGGCGCATAACCTGGCGGAAATGCGCAAGGTCTCCCAGCAGTTGCGCCGCCCTTGGGAACGCCTGTTCGCCACCCTCGAAGCCATGCCGCGGGACAACATTGCCCTGCTGACCCTGACCCCGGACGCCCGCAAGGGCCAGGTGCGGATCAGCGCCGAGGCGCTGGACCTGGACGCCATGCTCGATTTCCACCGCCGTCTCGAAGCCAGCGACGAGCTGTCCGACGTATCGCTGCTGAGCCACGAAATTGTCGCCAACGTGCCGGAACACCCGGTGCAGTTCAACCTGTCGGCTACCTGGGAGATCGGCGATGCAAATCCATAAATTGATCGTCCACGAATACCTGCAAGGCCTGGGCGTTCCGGGGCTGGCAGGGATGGTCATGCTGGTGCTGGCGCTGAGCTATGGCCTGGTGGGGTTGCTGCCGAACTGGGAGTCGCTGCAAAGCCTCAGCCAGCAAACTCGCGAAGCCACCGAGTACCTGGCCAAGGTCGAAGACGGCAGCGTGGCCGCGCCGGTGGTGCCGCAGCGCCAGCTCGACGATTTTCGCAGCAAGTTGCCGTCCCAGCCCCAGGCCACCGTGGCCATCGACAAGATCTACGCCCTGGCCGCCCAGGAACGCATCACCTTGTCCCGGGGTGAATACTCCCTGGGCGTGGACCCCAAGACCCAGCTGGCCCGTTATCAGATTCTGCTGCCGGTACGTGGCAGCTACCCGCAACTGCGGCGTTTCCTGCACGCCTTGCTCGGCCAGTTGCCGGCGGTGGTGCTCGAGGATGTGGAGCTACAGCGCAAGAATATCGCCGATACCGACCTGACCGGGCGGATCCGCATGACCCTTTACCTGTCGAGGTCATGATGAATACCAAACGAGTGTCGGGTTGGGTGGCGTTCTTCGGTGTAGCGGCTGCGCTCGCCTGGCTCCCCGAATACTTCAATCAGGCCGACGACAGCGACCTTGCGGTGGCCACCGTGGCTACGCCAGCCAAGGGCAAGACCCCTGGCGCATCGACGGCTGCATCGAGCGCCGCTGCGCTGGCGCCGATCAAGGACCTGAGCCCGGCAGGCGACCTGTTCGCCGCCCGCAGCTGGATAGCGGCGCCGGCCCTTGGCACCGTCACTGAACAACCGGTAGTCGTTACTCCTGTGGTGCAAGTCCCCACTGCACCACCGTTGCCCTTCCAGTTTGTCGGCAGGCTGGATGACCGTTCCGATCTGCAGGTGTTTTTGCAGAGCGGCGAAAAAATATACGTCGTGCGCAAAGGGGATGTCATCGACGAAACCTGGCGGATCGAGCGGATTTCCGATAAGGAACTGAGCCTGGTCTACCTGCCTCTGCATTTGGCGCAGACCTTGTCTGTGGGGAGTACGGAATGAACAAATCCCGTTTGCTGATGAGCCTTTGTCTCTGCGCGGGGCTGGCCGCATGCAGTTCGGCGCAGGTTGCCAGGGATGAAGCTTCGGCCCTGATCGAATCGGGCCAATATGAAGCCGGTCTGGCGCGCATCGAAGAGGGATTGCGGGAAAACCCTCGCGATACCGAACTGCACATGGCTCTCAACAGCGGACGGGCCCGCGCCGTGACGGCGCTGCTGACCCAGGCCGACATGGACCGCACCCAGCGTAATTTCGCCGGGGCCCGCATGACTTATAGCCGGGTCTTGAACATCGAACCGAACAACCGTCGTGCCCAGGATTCCCTGCGCCAGCTCGACTACCTGCGCAGCATGGATGAGAAACTCGAACTGGCCCGTGGCGACCTGCGTCGCGGTGACATCTACGGTGCCGACCGCCAGGTCAGACAGATTCTCGAACTGGACCCGAAGAACGAAGGCGCCCTGGAACTGCAAGGCAGCATCCGCCTGGTGCAGAGCCGCAACGTGGTGCAGTACCCACAACTGCGCACGCGCCTTGACCGGCCGGTGACCCTGGAATTTCGCGATGCCAACCTCAAGACCATTTTCGAAGTGCTGTCCCAGGTTGCCGGCCTGAACTTCATCTTCGACAAGGACCTGCGCCCGGACATGAAAGCCACGATCTTCGTACGTGACGTGCGTATCGAAGACGCCGTGGATCTGTTGCTGCAACAGAACCAGCTGCATCAGAAAGTGGTCAATGAAAACACCGTGCTGATCTACCCGGACTCGCCGCAGAAACTCAAGGATTACCAGGAGCTGGTGATGCGCACCTTCTACCTGACCAGCATCGATGCCAACACGGCGTTGAACATGATCAAGACCATGCTCAAGACCCGCGACGTGTTCGTCGATGAGCGCCTCAACACCCTGACCATGCGCGATACCGGTGACGCTGTGCGCATGGCGGAAAAACTCCTGCAATCGCAGGACCAGTCCAACCCGGAAGTGGTGCTGGAAGTGGAAGTGATGGAAGTCGCCCGCCAACGTATTCTCGACCTTGGCCTGCAATGGCCCAACACCTTCGGCGTGGTCAACAGCGATGGGTCGGCGGTGACCCTTCTCGATCAGCTCAAGGGCATCAACTCCGGCCGCATCACGATCTCGCCATCGCCCCAGGCCAAGATCAATGCCCAGGACAAGGACATCAATACCCTGGCCAGCCCCGTGATTCGGGTCAGCAACCGCGAACAGGCGCGCATCCACATCGGTCAGCGCGTGCCGATCATCAGCGCCACCTCGGTGCCTTCGACCCAGGGCCCGGTGATCACCGAAAGCGTGACCTACCTCGACGTCGGTCTGAAGCTCGAAGTGCAGCCCATCGTGCACCTGAACAACGAAGTGGCGATCAAGATCGCGCTGGAAGTCAGTAACGCCACGCCGCTGACACCGACCGCTCAGGGCACCATTCCGGTCCAGGTCGATACCCGCAACGCCCAGACCACCTTGCGTCTGCATGACGGCGAAACCCAGATCCTCGCCGGTCTGGTGCGCGACGACCACGGCGCCACCGGCAACAAGATTCCCGGCCTTGGCGACATTCCCGGCCTGGGTCGCCTGTTCGGCAGCAACAGGGACGACGTCATCAAATCCGAACTGGTGCTGTCGATCACCCCGCGGATCGTGCGCAATCTGCCGTACCAGAGTCCGTCGGACATGGAATTCCCGACCGGTACCGAAACCAGCATGCACATCCAGGCACCGGACCGTTCGATGAGCACCACGGTTCAGGTCAACCCCATGACCGCCCCGATCGCCACCACCGTTACCGTCGGGAAGCCTTGATCATGAACGCCTCGCAACGCGGTTTTACCCTGGTCGAAGTCGTGGTGACGCTCGCCCTGGTCGGCCTGCTGGCCGGCATGGCCGCACCGCTGACCGAGACCGTGGTGCGTCGGGGCAAAGAGCAGGACCTGCGAACCGCGCTGTACCAGATCCGCGATGCCATCGACGCTTACAAACAAGCCTTCGACGCGGGCTACATCGAGAAGTCGCTCGACAGCAGCGGCTACCCGCCGAACCTGCAAGTACTGGTCGAGGGTGTGCGTGACACGCGCAGCGCAAAGGGCGCCAAGTTCTACTTCCTGCGGCGCATCCCCCGTGACCCGCTGGCAGCCGTCAAGCGTGACGACGAGGGCGGCTGGGGCCTGCGTTCCTATGACAGTTCGGCTGAGAACCCGCGCGAGGGCCAGGACGTCTTTGACGTTTACTCCAAGGCCCGCGGCAAGGGCCTCAATGGCATCGCCTACCGAGAGTGGTGAGCATATGCGTCGGCAAAAGGGCTTTACCCTGATTGAACTGATGGTGGTCATGGCAATCATCGCGACCCTGATGACGATCGCCTTGCCACGCTACTTCAGCAGCCTGGAAGCTTCCAAAGAGACCACCTTGCATCAGAGCCTGTCGTCCATGCGCGAGGCGCTGGATCATTACTATGGAGACACCGGGCGTTATCCCGATTCCATCGAACAGCTGGTCGAACTGCGCTACCTGCGCAACCAGCCTCTGGACCCGATTGCCGAGCGCAAGGACACCTGGGTCATAGTCGCGCCACCGGATGGCGTGGCGGGCGGGGTGGCCGATATCAAGAGTGGGGCCAGCGGGAGGGCGCGTGATGGCAGCCTGTATTCCGAGTGGTAAACCTTCGAACCAGGACGGCTTCACCTACTTGGGTGTGCTGTTTCTGGTCGTCGTGCTGGGCATGGGTCTGGCCAGTGCCGGCGAGTTGTGGGCCACCGCTGCGCGCCGAGATCGCGAAAACCAGTTGCTCTGGGTCGGTACGCAATATGCCCAGGCGCTGCGCAGCTATTACCGCAGTTCGCCCGGTATGGCCCAGTATCCGAAAGAACTCAAGGACCTGTTGCAGGACGAGCGTTTCCCGTCGGCCAGGCATCATCTGCGGCAGTTGTACCCGGAGCCGATGACAGGGGGCGAATGGGAGCTGATGCGTGATTTTGACGGGCGGATCAGCGGCGTGTACTGCCCGTCCGAGCAGAAGCCGCTCAAGCAGGAGAATTTTCCCAGCCAGTGGGCGGACTTCAAAGGCATGGCCAGCTACAAGGACTGGCAGTTCGTGGCCGAGAAAGTCTCCTTCGAAGGTACCGACGGGCCGCCGAAAGAACATTCCACCGGGCCCCAGGCATTGCAGCCTTGAACCTTGAACAGCCAACACATTTCCGCCAAATGTACCCGGTCCAATTGTGGGAGCGGGCTTGCTCGCGAAGGCGGCCTGACAGCCGACCTGTCTTTTGTTGACCGTGTACATATCCATTGTTGCGGTAACGGCGGCTGGCGGTTTCGCCCTTACGGCGAGTCCCTTTTGTCAAACGACACAAAAGGAACCAAAAAGTCTCGCCCCTTACGTACGGCCCCTCGCTGAGGCTCGGCGTTCCTTCGCTGCGGTATTCATCCGGGGGCATTGCCCTCCGGTCGGCTTCGCTTCGACCTACATGCAATGAGTTCGACTGCGTCGAACGGCGCTGCGCGCCAATCCCCCGGATAAACACCTCCACTCAGCCTTCCGAGGGGGCGGGTGGATCAAGATCAAAAGCTGCAGGCGAGCTAACGCTCGGCCTGATGAGTGGTGAGAAGCGACGCGGTGGTGCGGGATGCTCTGCTTTTTGCTCTTCTGTGGGAGCGAGCTTGCTCGCGATGGCGGTCTTACAACCAACGATAATCCTTTGGCTCACACCACAGGAATTTGTGGATGTCAGAGGCGGCTGTAGGACCAGGAGTGAGGCTACACCGCCTTGCGTCGTTGCCTACATCTACGCCAGAATCCGCCGGCTTGTGGGCCTTGGACCCTGATTCTATCGTTGCCGGGTCGCTGCAAATTCAGCGATCGGGTTTCGCAGCCCAGGTTAATCAAGGCGCTCAGCGCCACCGTTTCCTTGCAGTTGGCGCTTTTGTTCGCCCACTGTTTTGCGTTATGGCGGCTGTGCGCGGGAGACTTTCGGGTCTGCCGGGTTCCTTGATTCCCGGTCTGCGAACCCGCGTATGGCCGCCACCTTCTTCGTTTCGCAGCGAATTGTGGCGGCTCCATCAATCAAGGAGCTTCGTCATGGTCAAACCCACGCCAAATCCCCCCGAATCAAAAGCCGATACCAGTCAGCGTGCATCAACTCTCCACCTGAAACCTGCCATCCTCAAAAGCATCGCCCCCCACAATCCCAGCACGATGTTCGTCATCGCCCCGAACATCGACACCGAAACCCTGTTGGCCCACGCCTGTGAATCGCTGGCTTCAGCAAGCGTGATGGCGACTGATTTCGCCACGTTTCTGGACGGCCCCCAGCGCAGCATGCTGCTGGGTATCCAGCAGGTAATCATGCTGGCCGACCTGGCAGTCAACCGCGCTCTGGATAACGTTGCCCCATTGGACTAAACACAGAACCTTTGTGGCGAGGGGGCTTGCCCCCGTTGGGCTGCGCACCGGCCCCAAAATCAGGCAATGCGGTTTTTCAGGCTGACCGCGCTGAGTGGATTTGCGACTGCTGCGCAGCCGAACGGGGGCAAGCCCCCTCACCACAGGGGTTGTGTTCGCTTGCACGCTTCAGGCGTTTTCCAGCATCGTGATCAACTGCTCCGGCCACACCGTTTCTCGGGTCTCTTGCAGCTCTGCCACCGACCACCATTTATGGTCAGCCATTACCCGGACTTCGTTAGCCGTCCATCCCTCCCGGGACAGGTGTTCACTGTCGGTACGAACCACGAAATAGCGCTCAACGGACAACACCGTTTCGCCGCTTGGCAGCATCATCGGAAAACTGCGTTCTGCAACGCTCGGCCCCACCGTGTCGATGAGTAAACCCGTCTCTTCAAACAGTTCACGAACCGCCGCAGCCTCGAAGGATTCACCTTGCTCAAGACCTCCACCGGGTGTCGCCCAGTGGCTTTGGCCAGCGAGGGCATCGTTTTTGTGTTGGAAGTGAAACAGCAGAACCTGTTGCGAGGGATTGATCACCAGCAGTCTGGCGGAATTACGTTGGCGCATTTTTTTCTTTCCATAGAGTGCCGCGAACCGCAGCTTTCACTGCGGCTCGCGACGGTAAAGCTCATGCCGGCGTTATTACACCGAAAGGGTTATGCCACCACCCGATAACACGGCACATACGCCGCGCCGCCCGGCAGTTTCATCCGGTGCTGGGCGACGAAGGCTTTGAGCAGCAGGTCCAGCGGTTGCATGATCGCCGCGTCGCCACGGATCTGGTACGGCCCGTGTTCTTCGATCAGGCGGATGCCCTTGTCCTTGACGTTGCCGGCGACGATGCCGGAGAACGCGCGGCGCAGGTTCGCTGCCAGTTCGTGGGACGGCAGGTCGAGGCTCAGTTTCAGGTTGGCCATGTTTTCGTGGGTCGGGTCGAACGGGCGCTGGAAGCCTTCGTCGATTTTCAGCAGCCAGTTGAAGTGAAACGCGTCGTTGCGCTCGCGGCGGAACTGCTTGACCGCCTTGAGACCCTGGGTCATCTGCCGCGCCACTTCGGCCGGGTCATCGATGATGATCTGGTAGTGCTGCTTGGCGGTTTCGCCCAGGGTCGCACCGACGAATGCGTCCAGTTGTTCCAGGTACGGCGCGGCGTGTTTCGGCCCGGTGAGGATGACCGGGAAGGGCAGGCCTTCATTGCCCGGGTGCATCAGGATGCCCAGCAGGTACAGGAACTCTTCGGCCGTACCGGCGCCGCCCGGGAAGATGATGATGCCGTGGCCTACGCGGACGAAGGCTTCCAGGCGTTTTTCGATGTCCGGCAGGATCACCAGTTCGTTGACGATCGGGTTCGGCGCCTCGGCGGCGATGATTCCGGGTTCGGTCAGGCCCAGGTAGCGGCCGCCGTGGATGCGTTGCTTGGCGTGGGCGATGGTGGCGCCTTTCATCGGGCCTTTCATCACGCCGGGGCCGCAACCGGTGCAGATGTCCAGGCTGCGCAGGCCCAGTTCGTGGCCGACTTTCTTGGTGTATTTGTATTCTTCGGTGTTGATCGAGTGCCCGCCCCAGCACACCACGATCTTCGGCTCGACGCCAGGGCGCAGGGTGCGGGCGTTGCGCAGCAGGTGGAAGACGTAATCGCTGATGCCCTGGGAGCTGCTCAGGTCGATGCGTTGGCTGTCGAGTTCGTTTTCGGTGTAGACGATGTCACGCAGGGCGCTGAACAGCATTTCCCGGGTGCTGGCGATCATTTCACCGTCGACGAAGGCGTCGGCCGGGGCGTTCAGCAGTTCCAGGCGCACGCCACGGTCCTGCTGGTGAATGCGGATCTCAAAATCCTTGTAGGCTTCAAGGATGGTCTTGGCGTTGTCGACATGGGCGCCGGTGTTGAGGATGGCCAGGGCGCACTGGCGGAAGAGGGTGTAGGTGCTGCCGGAACCGGCTTCGCTCAGTTGCTGGACTTCCCGTTGCGAGAGTGTTTCCAGGCTGCCTTTGGGACTGACGGAGGCGTTGATAACTTGGCGTTGGGTCATTCAATGATCCTTAAAACGATGTCATTCACACAACAACAACGAATGGCATCCGAATAATGTGTACTCATGAAAGAAGATGGCACGAACTGCGCAGTCTCGCCATGTCCCCGCTTGACGATGAAAAGATGAAAAGGAGCCCCAGCATAGCTAAATCCCGCGCAGAGGCGATAATGGCCCGCAGTCTTTTTGCCTCAGACCCCTTTTTACCATTGAAGCTCAGGAAACCCGACGCAATGTTCGAAATCCAGCCGATGAACGCCGATACCTACCGGCAACAGACCCGGCGCAGCACGGTCATCATTGCCCTGATCTTTCTGGCGCTGGCGATGGTGCTGTCCACGGCGGCGGTGGCTCTGTTCGGCACGCCGGGAGGCGACAATCTGCGCTTCAATGCCGGTGGCGTGTTCGTTGCGGTGCTGGCGATGGCAGCGTTGATGCGCAAGGTGTTCTGGCGCCAGGAATGGATGGCGCCGGCGGTCTACAGTTGGCAACTCAAGCGCAGCCTGATGAGCGTTACCAATGTCATGCATCATGTAACGACGGCCGTGGAAAAGGGCGATCCGGTTGCGATGAAGCTGTTGCGTTTCTACCATTTGGGGTTGAACCAGATGCATCAACTCGATGGCAACTCCAGCGACCACGGCCAGTTACTCCGCGAAATGGATCAGCACAAGGAACGAATGCAAGCGCTGGGCATCGACACCGAACAGACGCGGCTGGATCCGGCGTGGCTGGAGGCGGTAAAGCAGGCGTCGCGCTAACATCATTGCGAGCCTGTATCAGGCATAGTCAGCAAAAGAGGCGATCAGGAAGAATCGCCCTGTCACAGACAATCAGGGAGCAGCATGGTACATCCATCGATCAACGATCATATTGAAATGCTCCGGCCAGCGGTGCCCCGGCTCAAGGTTCGCTCGGCGGTGATCCTGCTGCTCGCAGTGTGCCTGTCGATGGTGGCTATCGTGATCTGGGAAGCCTGGAGCTCGCGCCAGTACTACCTGCATGACAAGGAAGTGACGATGTCCAACCTTGCGCAGACCCTGGCATCGCAAGCGCAGGCAACGATCAAGCAGGCCGACACACTGTTGTTCACCCTGGTCGATCGGCTGGAGCACGAGGGTGTGGATCAATCCCGGCTGCCGGCATTGCTCAATGCCCAGCGCAGTGAGTTGAGTCAGCTCCATGGCGTGTTCGTTTTCGACGAAAAAGGGCAATGGATCGCCAATTCCAACGGCGCCGGCCAAACCGGCGTCAACAATTCCGACCGCGAATACTTCACCTTCCATCGCGATAACCCCAGCCGTGGGCCGCACATCGGGCCGTCGATCAAGAGCCGTTCGAGCGGTGAATGGATCATGACGGTTTCGCGCCGGTTCAATCATCCCGACGGCAGCTTTGCCGGGGTGGCGGTGGCGACGATTTACCTCAGCCATTTCCTGCAGCTCTACGACAGCATCGACATGGGCAGTAACGGCGTGATCAACCTGATTGCCGACAATGCCCGCATTGTCATTCGCAGGCCCTTCAAGGAAGCGGATATCGGTTCCAGCCTCGCCAAGAGCCCGTTGTTCAACGAGTTGTTGCCCAAGGGCGACGCGGGTACGGCCACGCTCAGGTCGATCGTTGACGGTGTCGAGCGGGTGACGGGCTATCGCCGGGTCGAAGGTTATCCGCTGATCGTTTTTACCGCGGTGAACAAGGATGAAGTGCTCGGCAGCTGGCGCAAGGAGACGCTGCTCAGCGCCGGCATCGTCGCGCTGTTGCTGAGTTTTCTCGGGGTACTGGGGTTTCGGCTTATCAAGCTGATGAGGCAGCAGAATATGGTGCAGGTCGAGTTGCTGGACACCCAGGACAAGCTCCTGGAGGTCAATCGCAACCTCGAAGGCCTGGCCCTCAAGGACGCGCTGACGGGGCTGGCCAACCGCCGTCAGCTCGACGCTTTCATCGATGCCGAAATGGGCCGTGCCCGACGCAGCCAGTCCGAATTGGCGCTGTTGATGATTGATGTCGACCATTTCAAACCGTTCAACGACTGCTACGGCCACCTGGCCGGTGACGAGTGTTTGCGCAAGGTCAGTGCGATCATCACGAACAGCATCAAGCGTCCCGGTGACCTGGCCGCCCGCTATGGTGGCGAAGAGTTTGCCGTGGTGCTGCCCGGCAGCGACTACGTGGGGGCATTTCTGGTGGCGGAGAAAATCCGCCGTGCGGTACTGCAGGCCGACATTGCCCACAGTGACAGCCCGGAAGGCATCGTGACCGTCAGTGTCGGCGTCTGTGCCAGCAATGCCGCGTCCCAGGTCCGCCCCGAAGACCTGATTGGTGCGGCAGACAAGGCGCTGTACGTGGCCAAGGCCAGTGGGCGGAACATGAGCGTGATTGCCAACTGAACGTCGGGCTGGTTGAAGATCAGGCAGCCCATCGCTTGATCAACCGAAGATAGATCAGCACGTTGATCAGCAACACCACGGCGCCCAATCCCAACTGAATGCCGGGCGTCAGCCCCGCCGGGTAAATCACCGGCCAAATGTAATGCTCGATGAATCCTCCGCCATAGCCGGTTTGCCCGGCTTCATGGCGCATGCGGTTTTCCCAGTCGGTCAGCGGGCAGGGCAGGTGGAAGAACTCCACCGCCATACCCCACAGCGCGGCCGGCGGGTGCCACCAGATCAGGTGGCGCCATTTGAGCACCAGCAACCCGCCGAACAACACAAACACGATGAACAGCAAGTGAAACAGCATCAGCCCGTCGGCGGCGATTCGGTACAGCATGTCGGTGCCCCTGAAGGCTGAACGAATCGCTCCATGTTACTCGGGCCGCAGGCCGTTGCTCTATCGATTGTCGCGGCCCAATGCGCTGAGCACACCCTTCAAACGCTCGGTCATCGGTTCACTGCTGCGTTGCATGGGCGCGCGCAGTTCGTCACCGATCAAGCCTTGCAGGGCCAGCGCGGTTTTCACCGGGGCCGGGTTGGGCTCCAGGAACAGGCTGTTGATCAGTGGCAGCAAACGGAAAAACGTGGCACGGCCCTCGGCCAATTGGTTGTCGCGGATCTGTCGGTGTAATTGTACGAACAGTTCGGGATGGACATGCGCCGACGCGGCAATCGCACCTTTGGCGCCCAGGCACAGGGCATTGAAGATCTGGTTGTCTTCGCCGCACAGCACGTCGACAAGGCCGCTGTTGAGCAAGGCGAGGGTGTTGGAAAAATTACCGCCGCAATCCTTGATGGCGACGATCCGCTCGTGGGCGACGATGTTGAGCAG
This sequence comes from Pseudomonas sp. PDM30, assembly GCF_019218985.1. Lineage (NCBI taxonomy): Bacteria > Pseudomonadati > Pseudomonadota > Gammaproteobacteria > Pseudomonadales > Pseudomonadaceae > Pseudomonas > Pseudomonas sp. PDM30. The sequence goes on along the minus strand of NZ_JAHUWM010000016.1, from coordinate 40,328 downwards.
GGTCGCCTGTTCGAAGGCCACGCCGGTACGGTATGGGATGTCGTAGAGAATCAGCGGTACGCTGGAGGCATCGGCGACCGTGCGGAAAAACGCTTCGAGGCCGGCCTGGGAAGGGCGGATGTAATACGGTGCCGGCACCAGCAGGCCAGCCACCGGGCGCTTGAGGATCTCGCTCTGGAACTGCAACAACTCGGTCAGGTTGTTACCGGCCAGGCCCATGACCACCTGTTGCGCCGGCACCAGTTCCAGCACCGCATCGAGCACCGCCAGTTGCTCATGCTTGCCCATCGCCGCCGGTTCGCCGGTGGTGCCGCAAACGATGAGTCCGTCGACACCTTTTTCCAGCAGATGGCTGACCAGCCGGCGCAAGCCGACAAAATCGATGGCACCGTTGTGGAACGGTGTGACCAGTGGAACCCAGATACCTTGAAACGCTGACATGCACTTTCTCCTGATGGTTGACCGATTTCGTCACCGTCAGGGGCATGGAAGGAGAGTAAGCAAGGGGAGGGTGGTCCGTCGCGCTCAATGTCCTGTCAGCTCATCTGACGGGACAGCGCGCCCCGGTCACATGAGCGACTGTTTCTTCGATTTGAGGGCGTGCGCAACGCAACCTTGCGCCTTGGCAATCAAGCCAATGACGGAAGAGTCGAGATTGAAGGTTGCGGACATACTTGCTTACACCCTGAGTGAGGCGCTCAGTTTTAAAAGCCGGCGCGCCGTTTGTCAATCACGAAAATCAGCGTACTCGGCGCGCATTCGGCCATTGTGCTTGGCCTTGTACAGCAAATGATCGACCTGTTCGACGAATTCCAGGGCCGTCGCGTGCATCGACGCCAGGGTGGTGCCGACGCCGAGGCTGATACTCAGCAGCTTCGACACGTTCGAGAATTCATGGGGGATCTGCTGCTGGCGAATCAGGTGCAGGCACTTGTGCGCCACCAGCCGCGCTGACTCGGCATCGGTTTCCGGCAGCAGCCAGACAAACTCTTCACCGCCGATCCGCGCAATGAAATCCCGTGGCCGGTTCGCCGCCAGGGACAAGGTTTGCGCAACGCGGCGCAGGCATTCGTCGCCCTTGATGTGGCCGTAATGGTCGTTGTACTGCTTGAAGTAGTCGATATCCAGCACGATCACCGACAATGGCAAGCCGGTGCGCTGGGCATTGTTCCACTCGCGCTCCAGCACGGTGTCGAACATGCGCCGGTTGGCGATGCCGGTCAGGCCGTCCTGGAAGGAATACTCTTCAAGCTGCTTTTGCAGGCGGATCAGGTGCTCTTCGGTTTTCTTGCGCTCGCTGATATCGAACATGAAACCTACCAGCGCCTCGACTTCGCCGTCCTTGCGCACCACATGCACCACATCGCGGATCCAGACGTACTCGCCGCTTTCGGTGAGTGCGCGATAGTCGGCCTCGTGATCGATACCGGCGCGCGATTGCGAGACGCAGAAGTCCATCACGTAGTCGCGGTCATCCGGATGCATGCGCTCGACCCAGTCATTGACCGACGCCCAGCTGTGCTGTTTCCAGCCCAGCAGTTCTTCGATCTGTGGCCCGATGTAGCTGAACGTCATGGTTTTCCAGTCGATGCGCCAGGGAATCGCCCGGGTCGATTCAAGCAGGGTTTTATAAACGTCGCTGTCGGTTTCCACTGAACTCATGAAGGGCCTGCCTCGATGAAAATGCAGGGCCATCATGTTGCTAGCACTTTGGCGAATCAAGCGGGCAGCCGATGAATGGCACTTCACGTATCAGTGAGCAAGATTGTTCAAGCCTTCGGCCGCGACTGCTGGCACAGTCTGGGGTCTATCCCTGTCTGTAGAACGTTATGTCCAACTCAATCATGCCGCGCAGTGCCTTTTTGCGCGGCGCAGCGGCGATCATGCCGTTGTCCCTGGCCACCGCGCCCTGGGGCTTGCTGGCCGGTTCCATGGCCATCGAAGCCAACCTCACGCCCCTGCAAGGCCAGGGCCTTTCGAGCATTGTGTTTGCCGGTGCCGCGCAACTGGTGGCCATCGGCATGCTCAAGGGCGGTGCCGGGATTTTTTCGATCTTGCTGACCACACTGCTGCTGACCTCCCAGCATTTGCTCTACGGGATGAGCATGCGCTCGGTGATTTCGCCATTGCCGGGGCGCTGGCGCGCGGGCCTGGGGTTTTTGCTCACCGATGAGTTGTTCGCCCTGACCAGCCAGCACGACAAACAGCAGTTCAACCGCTGGTACGCCTTGGGCGTGGGCCTGACGTTCTACATCGCCTGGAACCTGTTCACCCTGGCGGGCATTGTGCTCGGCAGCAGCATTCCCGGCCTTGAACACCTGGGCCTGGATTTCTCCATCGCGGCGACCTTCATCGCCCTGATCACCCCGGTGGTGCGCAATGTGCCGACCGTGGTGTGCGTGGCGGTGTCGCTGTTCTGCTCGGTGCTGTTCAGCTACTGGCAATGGGGCTCGGCGCTGGTGCTGTCGGGGCTGGCGGGCATGACCGCCGGGTTTGTCTGCAATAAATTCTACGGTGGACGCACATGATGGTCTGGGCAGTGATTATCGGAATGGGCGTGTTGGTGTTCCTCAACCGCTATGTTTTTCTGGAACCGCGACTGCCGCTACGCTTGAGCAGCAATGCCCGGCAGTTCCTCGGGTTTGCCGTACCGGGCATGTTGACCGCCATCTGCGGGCCGATTGTGTTCATGCCGGAAAAACAGCTGAATCTGCACTGGGACAATCCCTATCTGATCAGCTCGCTGGTGGCGGTCGGGCTGGTGCTCTACACGCGCAATACGTTGCTCAGCATGCTGTTGAGCATGGGCTTCTTCTTTTTGCTGCGCTGGTGGCTCTGAGCGGGGCAGGGGAACTGATCTAAGCTTAAGTTGATGACCGATCCCTTCAGGAAGAGAGGTGAACATGGCCAATGAACCCAAGCAACCGGACCCGGAAGAAGATGAGGACGAACCCACGGAAGAAGAGATTGAGCAGCAGAAACGTTCGGTACCGGACTGGAAGCATCCTGACGACGGTAAGGAACTGTCAGAGCCTGACCGCAAGTTCTGAGCGGCACGGGAATACAACGAAGCCCCTCCATTGAGCGTAATGCTGCTGTAGGAGCGAGCTTGCTCGCGATGGTCGTCAACGATAACGCGTGTTTACTGGTTAAACGCAGCGCTCTTGGCTCCATCGCGAGCAAGCTCGCTCCTACAGCTGTTGATCAGTTCATGGAACTTCCTTGATCAGCGTGGCGCCCTGGTTCCTGACATTACCAACGGCCCTGTCGACCTTGTACCACTCGAATACATCGCTGGCCTCGCCCTGGGATAACGCCATTTCCTCGGCTCGCTCCTTGGGCGTGGCCGGGTCCAGCCATTCCCGCGCCAGTTCGGGCGAGAACACCACTGGGCGGCGGTCATGCACGTCAAGCATGCCGCCCGCGCTGTCGGCCGTCAGAATGACGAAACCGTCGTGCTCCCTGTGGGGCGCTCCACCGATGGGGTACTGGCCGATGGCCGCGCAGAAAACCGGGGCGCGGTCCCGTCGCCGGATCAGCCACGGTTGTTTGTTGGCCTCGCCGGTGTCGACCCATTCGAACCAGTTATCAATCGGGCAGATCGCGCGATGGGGCCAGATCGCCCGAAAGTACGGGCCGTGGGCGACTTTCTCGACCCGGGCATTGACCGGCTCCGTGCGATCCGTCGCCCAGTGCGGTCGCCAACCCCAACGCACGGCATCGGCGTGCAGCCGCTCATTCTCCAGGTGCAGCAGGGCGAGTTGCGTGGTGGGGGCGGCGTTATAGTGCCCCAGGGGTTCGTTGCCGACGCGATTGATCAGCGCGTCGGGGATGCTCAGCACCGCTACGAAGTCGTGGATTCCACGGTATTGCGACAGTCGTCCGCACATGGCCTGACACTCCGGTTAAGACGCTCCGACCGAAGCTTTGAGTTTAGTTGCTCGTGGCGAAACGGGCCTGGCAAGCACCGGAACCAAACCCTGTGTACCCTATCCAACCTCGGCCCGTCGTCTCGATGCGGGCCGACGACGGATGAGCGGGCGAAGGATCCTTGCCCATTGAAGTATCGACCGTGATGGTCTGGCCCAAGGCAAAAGATGAAACGATTGTTCAAGTGTTTAACGGTGTGCGCCCTGGCAGTGGGTTTGTTCGGCTGTATCGCCGCACCCATCGAAATGACTCCGCGGACCGAGCAGCGTTTGCAGGCGCAACCCCCCATCCGGTTTCTGCTGACCTTCGATGACGGCCCCAGTGCATCGAGTTGGTGGAATCCGACCGTCACTGTATTGGAGAGCCTGGCGCAAAACCCGCTGCAAACGGACATCAAGGCCGTGTTCTTCGTGCAAACCCGCGCTCCGCGAGCCGGTGGCAGCGAGTTGGGCCGGGACATCATGCGTCGTGAACATGCCGAAGGTCATATCCTGGGCTTCCACACGGCAACACCCCGGCACACCAATCATCGTTCCCTTGACCCACCCGTGTTGGAGCAGGCCCTCACCGATGGCAGCGCCGACATCGCTGCGATTACCGGCGCTGCGCCAACCCTGTTGCGCCCGCCATTCTGGAACTACGACAAACGCACCTTCGCCGCTTATCAGCGGCATGGCCTGCATGTACTGCTCACCGACTTGAGCGCCAATGACGGCAAGATCTGGGGCTTCAACGCCAGCCCCCGGCGCCGGTCGCACATGCTGCGCTCGATGTCCGAAGTTCGCGAACGCATTGCCCGCGGCGAGTTGCCGGTGGTCGATGGCGTGATTCCGGTGGTGGTGACCTTCCACGACCTCAACCGCTATACCGCCCGGCATACCCGCGAATACCTGCAGATTCTGCTCGACAGCGCCCGGGAGACCGGGGTGAAAACCGCCGACAAGCCGTTTTACGACGATCAGGCTGCGTTACAGCGGGCGGCCATGGCGCGCACCGTGCGTGACGGTTCGCAGCCGGTCGAATTGCCGGGGTTCTGGAACTGGATCTGGGGCGGGAACACCCGTTAGACGCTTGCAGAAATGAGAACTGGATCGCACTCATTGCGAATTTCACGGGGCGGGTTGCGGGCTGACCCAGGTTCCCAGTGAACACTGACCTGTGGCGAGGGGGCTTGCCCCCGTTGGGGCGCGCAGCGGCCCTAAAACCATCTGAGCTTGCGACGGCTGCGCCGCCGAACGGGGCGGTGCGGCGATCCGACAAGCCCCCTCGCCACAGGTGATTATCGCCTGTTCTATTGCCTTACGCTGCTGGTGGCAGCAGCTCATCAATCATCCGCAAACAATGGTTCAACCCCGGCGATACATCGCCCACCCGTCGGCTGAGAATGATCGGCGAGGTGGCGTTGTCTTCCAGCAGCGGGGTGAAGCCGATGTCGTCGCGGTGCAGCAACTGCACCGAGGCCGGTACCAGCGTGACGCCGATTCCCGCCCCCACCAACCCGATCGCCGTTTGCAGCTCGTTGGTCCATTGCGCGACGTGGATGCTCACGCCGTAGGACTCGAACAGGGCAATCACATGGTCGGCGTAACTCGGCCTTGGATTGCCGGGGTACAGCACAAAGGGTTCCTTGGCCAGTTCCCGCAAACTGATGGGCCCTGCGAGCAACGGATGCCCGGCGGGCAGGGCGGCGACCAGGCGGTCTTCGGTGAGCACGGTCTGGACGATGGCCGGGTCGTCGATACGGATTCGACCGAAACCGATATCGATGCGCCCGGCCTTCAACGCCTGCACCTGTTGCAGGGTGGTCATTTCAGAAAGCCCCAGCTCCAGCTCCAGCGGCTCGCCACTGCGTAACCGGCGGATCAGTTCCGGCAGCACGCCATACAGTGTCGACGGCGCAAAGCCGATACCCAGCCAGGTTTTCTCACCCAACCCGATGCGCCGGGTGTTGTCGCAGACCTTGTTCAGTTGTTCGAGCAGGGCGGTGGAGTGCTCGTGGAAAAACCGCCCGGCGTCGGTCAACTTCAGCGGTCGGCCGCGCTCGAGCAGCATTACCCCCAGTTCGTCCTCCAGTTGCTGGATCTGCCGACTCAAGGGCGGCTGGGCGATGTGCAGCAACTCGGCCGCGCGGGTGAAGTTGAGGGTTTGAGCCAATACCTGGAAGTAACGCAGGTGCCGCAGTTCCATGGGGCCTCCAGTCAATCAGTTGCATACCTTTAAGGTATCAAGTCAGACCAATTCTATATTGGCTTCAGGAAAAAAGCCGTACGAGAATCGATTCCAGAACTTCAAGAACCTGACGGGTATCGAAATGCTTGCAACAGCCATTGAGTCGATCGAGACGATCATCGTCGATCTGCCGACCATCCGCCCGCACAAGCTGGCGATGCACACCATGCAGAACCAGACCCTGGTGATCATCCGCGTGCGTTGCGCCGACGGCATCGAAGGCATCGGCGAATCCACCACCATCGGTGGTCTGGCTTACGGTAATGAAAGCCCGGACAGCATCAAGACCAACATCGACGCGCACTTCGCGCCACTGTTGATCGGCCAGGACAGCAACAATGTCAACGCGGCCATGTTGCGCCTGGAGCGCAGCATTCGTGGCAACACCTTCGCCAAATCCGGTATTGAAACCGCACTGCTCGATGCCTTGGGCAAACGCCTCGGCCTGCCGGTCAGCGAATTGCTTGGCGGTCGTGTTCGCGATGCGCTGCCCGTGGCCTGGACCCTGGCCAGCGGCGACACCGAGAAGGACATCGCCGAAGCGGAAAAAATGCTCGACCTGCGTCGCCACCGTATCTTCAAACTGAAGATTGGCGCCGGGGAGGTCAACCGCGACCTGGCCCACGTCATCGCCATCAAGAAGGCCCTGGGTGACCGCGCCAGCGTGCGGGTCGACGTGAATCAGGCCTGGGACGAAGCGGTGGCGCTGCGGGCCTGCAGGATCCTCGGCACCAATGGCATCGACCTGATCGAACAGCCGATCTCGCGCAACAACCGCGCCGGCATGGCTCGCCTCAACGCCATGAGCCCGGCGCCGATCATGGCCGACGAATCCATCGAATGCGTGGAAGATGCGTTCAACCTGGCCCGCGAAGGCGCAGCTTCGGTGTTCGCCCTGAAGATCGCCAAAAACGGTGGCCCACGTGCCGTATTGCGCACCGCCTCGATCGCTGAAGCGGCCGGTATTGCCCTGTACGGCGGCACCATGCTTGAAGGTGGCCTGGGCACCATGGCCTCGGCCCATGCCTTCGTCACCCTGAACAAGCTGGCGTGGGACACCGAACTGTTCGGCCCGTTGCTGCTGACCGAAGACATTCTCAGCGAACCGCTGGTGTATCGCGATTTTGAACTGCACGTGCCGAAAACGCCGGGCCTGGGCCTGAGCCTGGATGAAGAGCGCCTGGCGTTCTTCCGCCGCGACAAGACATCCACCGCCATTCATCAAGCCTGAGGAGAGCATTATGCTGTTCCACGTAAAAATGACCGTGAATCTGCCGGTCGACATGAATCCCGAAGCGGCAGCCAAACTCAAGGCTGACGAGAAAGCCCTGGCCCAGCGCCTGCAAGAGCAGGGCAAGTGGCGCCACCTGTGGCGCATCGCCGGGCACTACGCCAACCACAGCATGTTCGATGTCGACAGCGTTCAGGAACTGCATGACCTGCTGATGCAATTACCGCTGTTCCCGTACATGGCCATCGAAATCGACGCGATGTGCCGGCATCCTTCTTCCATCCGTGACGATGACCGCTGAGCCCAGCCTGTTCAGCGCTACGCTAATAATTACAAGATGAGGAACCCTTCAAAATGAACGTCAAGATTTCCCACACTGCCGAAGTCCAGAAATTTCTCGAAGAGGCCAGCGGCCTGCTCAACGATGCCGGCAACCCACGGACCAAGGCATTGGTCTATCGCATCCTGCGTGATTCGGTGAACATCATCGAAGACCTGGCCGTGACCCCGGAAGAGTTCTGGAAAGCCGTCAACTACCTCAACGTGCTGGGCGCTCGCCAGGAAGCCGGGCTGGTGGTGGCCGGTCTCGGTCTGGAGCACTATCTCGACCTGCTGATGGACGCCGAAGACGAGCAGGCCGGCAAGTCCGGTGGCACCCCGCGCACCATCGAAGGCCCGCTGTACGTGGCGGGTGCGCCGCTGTCGCAAGGCGAAGCGCGTCTGGACGACGGCGTCGATCCGGGTGTGACCCTGTTCATGCAAGGCCGGGTGTTCAACACCGCTGGCGAACCCCTGGCCGGTGCCGTGGTAGACGTCTGGCACGCCAATACCGGTGGCACCTACTCGTACTTCGACACCACGCAATCGGAATTCAACCTGCGTCGCCGTATCGTGACCGACGCCGAAGGCCGCTATCGTTTCCGCAGCATCGTGCCGTCGGGCTATGGCTGCCCACCGGACGGTCCGACCCAGCAACTGCTCGATCAACTGGGTCGTCATGGCCAACGCCCGGCGCACGTGCACTTCTTCATTTCCGCGCCGGATCATCGCCACCTGACCACCCAGATCAACCTCGACGGCGATCAATACCTGCACGACGATTTCGCCTACGCCACCCGTGACGAACTGATCGCCAAAATCACCTTCAGCGACGATCAGCAGCGCGCGGCGGCCCATGGTGTCAGCGGTCGCTTTGCCGAAATTGACTTCGATTTCACCCTGCAGTCGTCGGCCCAGCCTGAAGAACAGCAGCGCCACGAGCGGGTTCGCGCACTGGAAGACTGATAGCACGACCCTGTGGGATCACCACTCTGTGGGAGCGAGCTTGCTCGCGATAGCGGTTTTACATTCAACATCCATGTTGACTGGCACTCCGTCATCGCGAGCAAGCTCGCTCCCACAAGGGTTTCGGCTAACTGTCTGGAAAATCTCAAGGGACTGATGCAGTGTTCTAGAATGCCCCGACGCAACCTATAACAACAACGAGAGTGACCCGATGATGCAAGCTCAACTGTTGAGTCAGCGCAGCAGAGTATTCGACCATGCCGACCCCTATGCGGTGTCGGGCTACGTCAATCAGCACGTCGGTAACCACTGCATTCTCATGCCCCGTGCCGGCAGCCCGCTGGCCAGTCTCGACCATCGCAAGTTCGCCAGCCTCGACCTGTGCCGCATCAGCTACGGTGCCAGTGTGCGGGTGACGTCCGGTGCGCTGGACAGCATCTATCACCTGCAAGTGCTGCTGCGCGGCAATTGCCTGTGGCGTGGCCACGGCCAGGAACATTACTTCGCTCCCGGCGAATTGCTGCTGATCAATCCTGACGATCCGGTGGACCTGACGTACTCCGCCGATTGCGAAAAATTCATCCTCAAAGTCCCGACCCGCTTGTTTGAATCGGTCTGCGATGAGCAGCGCTGGCGCTATCCGGGGCAGGGCGTGCGGTTTCTGGAAAACCGTTATCAGCTCGATGAACTGGAAGGCTTCGTCAACCTGTTGGCGATGATCTGCCAGGAGGCCGAATCCACCGAGCAGATCCCCAGGGTCCAGGAGCATTACACGCAGATCATCGTCAGCAAGATGCTCAGCTTGATGAAAACCAACGTCAGCCGCCTCGAACTGGGCTCGCAGACGGCCACGTTCGAGGCGATTGCCGACTACATCGCCAATAACCTCAAACAGGACATCGACAGCGAAGAGCTGGCGCGCCAGGCCCACATGAGCCTGCGCTCGTTGTACGGATTGTTCGAGCGAAATGCCGGCCTCACGCCGAAAAACTATCTACGCCAGAAACGCCTGGAACGCATCAACGCCTGCCTCAGCGATCCGACCTGCAACGTGCGCAACGTCACCGAAGTGGCAATGGATTACGGCTTCCTGCACCTGGGCCGGTTCTCCGACAGCTACCGCAAGCAGTTCGGCGAATTGCCGTCCGATACCCTCAAGCGCCGGCATTGAGGCGCCAGCAATGGCGGCCTTGTAGTCGACCAGTCGCTCGCGGATGTACCCGATCTACTGTAGGAGCGAGCCTGCTCGCGATGGAGGTCAACGATGACGCGGGGAACCTGACACCCCGCAGTGCTCTCAGGTTTTTCGCGAGCAAGCTCGCTCCTACAAAAAACACACTGCACAAAACGGATAAAGGTCTGCACTGCGCGGATATTCCAGCCTGACCCCCCGTCCTAGCATGACCCCTGCCTGAACAATAACAATGGAGGCGGCGGCCATGACCCTGCGACCCGAATATTTGCATTCCCTGCTTGAAGACGATCCCGAGCAAGGCCTCTATCGCTGCAAGCGCGAGATGTTCACCGACCCCCGGTTGTTCGATCTGGAGATGGAACACATCTTCGAAGGCAACTGGCTGTATCTGGCCCACGAAAGCCAGATCCCCAACATCAACGATTTCTACACCACTACCATGGGGCGCCAGTCGATCTTCATCGCGCGCAACAAGGACGGTGTGCTCAACGCCTTTATCAACGCCTGCAGCCATCGCGGCGCGACCCTGTGCCGACACAAGTCCGGCAACAAGAGCTCCTACACCTGCCCGTTCCACGGCTGGACTTTCAACAACTCCGGCAAGCTGCTCAAGGTCAAGGACCCGGCCAACGCCGGATACCCGTCGAGTTTCAACTGCGAAGGCTCCCACGACCTGACCAAGGTTGCGCGGTTCGAGTCCTATCGCGGCTTCCTGTTCGGCAGCCTGAAAGCCGATGTGCTGCCACTGGTCGAACACCTGGGCGAGTCGGCGAAGATCATCGACATGATCGTCGACCAGTCCGCCGATGGCCTGGAGGTGCTGCGTGGCTCCTCCAGCTACATCTACGAAGGCAACTGGAAACTCACCGCCGAGAACGGCGCCGATGGCTACCATGTCAGCTCCGTGCACTGGAACTACGCGGCCACCCAGAACCAGCGCAAGCAGCGCGAAGCCGGCGACACCAACCCGACCATGAGCGCCGGCAACTGGGCCAAGCAGGGCGGCGGTTTCTATTCCTTCGACAAGGGCCACATGCTGCTCTGGACCCGTTGGGCCAACCCCGAGGACCGTCCACTGTACGAGCGCCGCGATGAGCTGGCGCAAGACTTCGGCAAGGCTCGCGCCGACTGGATGATCGAGAACTCGCGCAACCTGTGCCTGTACCCGAACGTGTACCTGATGGACCAGTTCAGCTCGCAGATCCGCATTGCCCGGCCGATCTCAGTCAACCGCACGGAAATCACCATCTACTGCATCGCCCCCAAAGGCGAGAGCGACCACGCCCGTTCGAGCCGGATTCGCCAGTACGAGGATTTCTTCAACGTCAGCGGCATGGCCACGCCCGACGATCTGGAAGAGTTCCGCTCCTGCCAGACCAGCTACCAGGGCAGCGTCACCACCTGGAACGACATGTCCCGTGGCGCCGAGCACTGGATTGAAGGTGCTGACGAGGCTGCAAAAGAAATCGACCTGCATCCGCTGCTCAGCGGCGTGCGCACCGAAGACGAAGGCCTGTTCGTGCTGCAACACAAGTACTGGCAGCAGACCATGCTCAAGGCATTGGCTGCCGAACAGTCGAAGCTGATCGCCGTGGAGGACGTGCAATGACCATTTCTTACGATGCCGTGCGCGATTTCCTCTACCGCGAGGCGCGCTACCTCGACGACCGCCAGTGGGACGAGTGGCTGGAACTGTACGCCCCCGACGCGACATTCTGGATGCCGTCCTGGGACGACAACGACGAATTGACCGAAGACCCGCAGCGGGAAATCTCGCTGATCTGGTACGGCAACCGCACGGGCCTTGAAGACCGCGTCTTCCGCATCAAGACCGAGCGCTCCAGCGCCAGCGTGCCGGACACCCGCACCTCCCACAACATCAGCAACATCGAGCTGCTCGAACAGGCCGACGGACTGTGCAAGGTGCGCTTCAACTGGCACACCCTGAGTTTTCGCTACAAGACCGTCGACAGCTATTTCGGCAGCAGTTTCTACACCCTCGACGTGCGCGGTGAAAACCTGCTGATCCTGGCCAAGAAAGTGATTCTGAAGAACGATTACGTTCGCCAGGTCATCGATGTCTACCACTTGTGAGACTGCCGTCATGACCCATTCCATTGCGTTCAATTTTGAAGACGGCGTCACCCGGTTCATCGACGCCAACGTCGGCGAAACCGTGGCCGATGCCGCGTACCGCCAGGGCATCAACATCCCGCTGGACTGCCGCGACGGTGCTTGCGGTACCTGCAAGTGTTTTGCCGAAGCCGGCACCTACGATCTGGGCGAGGAGTACATCGAAGACGCCCTCAGCCCTGAAGAGGCCGAGCAGGGTTTTGTCCTGACCTGCCAGATGCGCGCCCAGAGCGATTGCGTGGTGCGGGTGCCGACGTCCTCCGAGGTTTGTCGCACCCGTCAGGCCAGCTACGACGCGACCATCAGTGCCGTGCGCCAACTGTCCGACAGCACTATCGCGCTGTCGATCAAGGGCGAATCCCTGAGCAAACTGGCGTTCCTGCCGGGGCAATACGTGAACCTGGGGATTCCCGGCAGCGAGCAGACCCGTGCCTATTCGTTCAGCTCGTTGCAGCGCGACGGTGAGGTCAGTTTCCTGATCCGCAACGTGCCGGGTGGCCTGATGAGCAGCTTCCTCACCGGCATGGCCAAGGCCGGCGACTGCATGAGCCTGGCCGGTCCCTTGGGCAGCTTCTACCTGCGCGACATCCGTCGGCCGTTGTTGCTGCTGGCCGGTGGCACCGGGCTGGCGCCGTTCACCGCGATGCTGGAGAAGATCGCCGAGCAGGGCAGCGATCACCCGCTGCATCTGATCTACGGCGTGACCCACGATTTCGACCTGGTGGAACTCGACCGCCTCGAAGCCTTTGCCGCGCGCATCCCCAACTTCACCTTCAGCGCCTGCGTCGCCAGCCCCGAGAGCCAACACCCGCTCAAGGGCTATGTGACCCAGCACATCGAGCCCAGGCATTTGAACGATGGCGACGTCGACGTCTACCTGTGCGGCCCGCCGCCGATGGTCGAAGCCGTCAGCCGGTACATTGGCGAGCAAGGCATCAAACCGGCGAATTTCTACTACGAAAAATTTGCTGCCAGCGCGGCGTGAGTCGCAGGCGATTTCCCTTGCTTGGTAAATACCCCCTGTGGGAGCGAGCTTGCTCGCGATAGCGGTCTGGCAGTCACCAGATATGTTGACTGGAAGGACCTCTTCGCGAGCAAGCTCGCTCCCACAGTTGAACGGCAACCTTCTTCATGAGGTACACATGAACAGATTTCACGAAAAAGTCGCCCTGATCACCGGTGCCGCCCAAGGTATCGGGCGGCGGGTGGCCGAGCGTATGGCCGCCGAAGGGGCGAAGCTGATCCTGGTGGATCGCTCCGACCTGGTGTTCGAAGTCCAGCAACAGTTGGCGCCAACCACCCAGGTACTGGCCCTGACCGCCGACCTTGAGCAATACGAGGAATGCAGTCGGGTGATGCAAACCGCCGTCGAGCGCTTCAGTCGCCTCGATGTGCTGGTCAATAACGTCGGCGGGACGATCTGGGCCAAGCCGTTCGAGCACTATGAAGCGTCACAGATCGAGGCCGAGGTTCGCCGTTCGCTGTTCCCGACCTTGTGGTGTTGCCATGCCGCGCTGCCGTTCATGTTGCAGCAGGGCAGCGGTGCAATCGTCAACGTTTCCTCCATCGCCACCCGCAGCCTCAACCGCGTGCCCTACGGTGCGGCAAAGGGTGGGGTCAATGCCTTGACCGCTTGTCTGGCGTTCGAAACCGCCGGTCGCGGCGTGCGAGTCAACGCCACGGCGCCTGGCGGCACCGAAGCACCGCCGCGACGCATACCCCGCAATGGTGCCGAGCAGAGTGAGCAGGAAAAACTCTGGTACCAGCAGATCGTCGACCAGACCCTCGACAGCAGTTTGATGAAACGCTACGGCACCCTGGATGAGCAGGCGGGGGCTATTCTGTTTCTGGCCAGCGACGACGCGTCCTATATCACCGGCATGGTCATGCCCGTGGGCGGAGGCGATCAGGGCTGAGGCGAACGACAGACAACCCCATCGGCAAACGGAGTCATGGTGATGAGTGATAAACCCACGATCGTGCTGGTCCATGGTTTTTGGGGCGGCGCTGCCCACTGGAACAAGGTCATCGTTAAATTGGTCAGCCGGGGTGACACGCGCATTCGTGCCGTCGAGTTGCCACTGACTTCGCTGGCCGATGATGCCGAGCGTACGCGCAAGATGGTCGCCCAGGTGCCCGGTCCGGTGCTGCTGGTGGGGCATTCCTATGGCGGCGCGGTGATCACCGAAGCGGGTGATTTGCCGAATGTGGTGGGCCTGGTGTACATCGCCGCGTTCGCACCGGACGCCGGTGAAAGCCCCGGTGGCATCACGCAAAGGCATCTGCCAGCGGCGGCGGCCAACCTGGCTCCCGACAGCGACGGATACCTGTGGGTCAAGCCTGAGCTCTACCACGAAAGCTTCTGTCAGGACCTGCCGGCGACCGAAGGGTTGGTCATGGGTATCACCCAGAAAGCGCCGCTGGCGAGTACCTTCGGTGACACGATTGGAACGGTGGCCTGGAAGAAAAAGCCATCGTGGTATCAGATTTCGACCGCAGACCGGATGATCGCGCCACAGAACCAGCAATGGATGGCGGAGCGGCTCAACGCCAGGGAGATCCTGACCTTGAATGCCAGCCACGCGTCATTGGCGTCGATGCCCGCCGAAGTGGCGGCCTTGATCGACAGGGCTGCGACGGCGTTGGCCAAAGGCTAGGGCCTACAAGCGGCGCACAAAGGTGCTGGCAATACTGCGCATGGTGTCGCTGATGTTCAGGTTGTGTAGCGCATCAAGCGGGTGCCAGATGCAATCGGTGATTTCGTTCAGCGGCCGCAATTGCTCCAGATTCAGCACCGACACCTCGAATACGTGGTGTCGGGTGCCGCCCGATTCCAGTTCCAGCACGTATATCAACTCGTCGACCCGCAGGCCGGTTTCCTCCAGCAGCTCGCGAACGGCGGCATCGGCTGCGCTTTCACCCTGTTCAAGCTTGCCGCCGGGCAGCGTCCAGCGTCCTCCTCGCTTGCGTACCAGCAGTACATGCCTTTCCTGCTCGAAGATGATCGTTGCGCGTACTTTCATTGATTACCTAATGGCCGGTTGAGATGGTGCAGGCATTGAAATGCAGCATTCGGGCCAGGGCCGATTGAGCACTTTACGAGTAATTCGAGGGGGCAATGCGAGGAAAAGTGCAATCGATTTCGGGAATTTCCATGGCGACGTCTGGTCGGTATTTTGGACAAGGGTGGGTGTAAGGTAGGCAGGTCAACCTGAGATCACTGCCCGAGAGGAGGTGACTATGAGCGTTCCGATGTTGAACAAGATGCACATGAATGGTTATGACGTACTCAGCGTGAACAACGGCCCCTGGCGGGTATGTACCCAGGGTGACCGACTTGGCTCGTTTGCCAGTCGGGAAGAAGCGCTGGCATTTGCCGCATCGCTGCCCGGCTACAGGGCACGTGCTGCCAGGCCAGCGGGAAAATGAAGCCCCCCTGTAGGAGCGAGCTTGCTCGCGATGGTCGCTAACGATAACGCGTGTTTCCTGGCTAAACCCGCCGCGCTTGAGTCCATCGCGAGCAAGCTCGCTCCTACAGCCTGCAAAATCCTCAAGGGCGCTAGTAGCCGCCGCCTCCGCTGGGGCGGGAGGGTTCCCGGGCCTTTTGCTGCGTGTGGCTCCACTCCGCGCAGGTCATGAAGCTCTTGTGGTCGACCATGCCGCGGCCGTCGAAACTGACGTTGTACGGCTGCTGATGGTCGGCATGAGTCAGTTTGTAGTCAAAGCACGTACCGGGTTCGACGCTACGATCGCTGACCGCCAGTGGCTGGCCGCCGATTTGCCGGACTTGCTCCTGGGTCATGCCGGTGTCGACTTTCGCGACCAGCGGCTGATCCTTGTAGATCGAGTTGGTGCTGCAGCCTGCCAACGCGGTCAGTACGACGACCAGCGTGAATAGAGGTCTGTTCATGGCAGCGCTCCCGCTATTGAGCCTTGTTGCGGCTAATGACCTTGGCCTTCACTTCCTCGGCGTAGCCGGACAGTTTTTCTTCATCGCCCTGAAATAAAGAACACAGTCTTTGAACGGCTTGCGCGTCGACTTCGCTCCCGAGCAGGCGCAATTGCTGCTCGATGCGCAACAGCTCGACGGCCGACCAGCGCAAATCTGACGCAAGCCCTTGCAGATCGCGCCGAAGTTCCTGTTCCGATTTGTTAAGCCACATGATGACCTCCTGAACTTTGCACACCAAAATTTTAGACCTGTTTACCGCGCCGTATGTTGTGTTCGTCTGAGTCAGCGAGGTCTCCTTTGGTCGGGAAAACTACAGTGAACGAAAAAATAAGCTGTCCTACTCAAGTGCTGATTGTTCCTGCGGGGGCGACGTAAAATGACCACAACCGATGATTTCAGGGCCATGGCCCAGAAATTGATCGCTGACCTGGAGGCGGCAACCAACGAGACGATGCAACTGATATCGGCCCATCAACTCAGCGGGCCGCAATGGGAGCAAGTCACACAACGTCAGCATGACGCCTGCGAAAGATGGATGGATTATCTGAATTCAAGGAACTAACCGGGGCAAGCGATATCAATGACAGTCGCTGAATCGTTGGGGATGGCTGTAGGGACGACGGCGAGCTACATTTTCTTATTTCAAATTAAAGGAAACAGCATGCGGATGTTGATGGGGGGAGTCGTGTTGGCATTGCTGGGCGGGTGCTCGTTGCCGGCTTCGTTGGTACCGGGTGAGCCGAATGTCAGCAAGCACAGCGAGAAGACGCCAAAAGAGTATGCGGCGTGCGTGTTGCCTGCCTGGCAAAAGGAAGTATCGAATACGACCCAGGTTTCGATATCCAACGGATTCCGCATCACCGCGCCCAGCGTGATCACGGCCGACGAAGTGCTGGATATCGTGAAGTACAAGGAAGGCAGCCGGGTTTCGCTGTATCAGGGGCCACCTTGGGCCAAGTCCGGCGACCTGCGCAAAATCGTGCGCGACTGTTTGTAAGCGCGGGAGGCTGAAAATCGGTCAGCGACCGATGTTCGCCTGAATCCAGAAAAAAACCGGATGCCTGGCGCGCATCCGGTTTTTTTTTGTGTGGATCAGTCTGAAAGGTTGGTCGTCGGAATGATTTGCTCACTGGCCTGGGCGGCACTTTTGCGTTCCCGGCGCTCGTTCATCCAGCTTTCCACTTTGACGCCGAACTCTGGCGGGGCCTTGCGCCCGAATTTCCTGGCGATGTCGAGGATGGTTTGTTGTGCGAGGGCCTCTTCCATGCGTTTTTGCGCAACCATCATCGCGCCATTGATCGCGCACAGACCCTCCAGTGCCCATTCAGGCGGGGCACCGTCAAACACGGCGCAACGACCACGGATCTCCCGACAATCGAAAATCGACTTGCGGCCGTCGATGGCATTGACGATATCCAGCAAGGTGATTTCGTCAGCGGGCCGGGCCAGCTTGAAGCCACCGCGCACGCCTTCGGTGGCGACCACCAGTTTGGACTTGGCCAGCTTGGTGAAGATTTTCGCCAGATAGTCCTGAGGGACGCCTTGCAGATCGGCAAGGTCGCGCACGCTCGCTTCGCGCGAGTCGCCGCCATTACCCACCAGAAAAAGCAGGCAGTGGATGCCGTATTCGACACCCGCGCTGTAAAGAGACATGCAAATCTCCGACTGAATTAGTCGCAAATTCTAACAGCCGAGAGCAAGCAAGGCAACGAATCCCTTCTCGTTGGATCTTTTTTCATGACAGCAAAACACTCCTGTGATGCGCTGAATACAGGGGGCTCAGGTCATGGGTCACGTTTTTCGGTGGCAGCCCTCGATAAAAACCTGTTGCGGGATTTAACTAGGATCAATACAGTCGTAGTTGCTAGGTCGCAGTGGCAGACGCTTATCTGGGTACAAGCCCGCGTCGGTCCTTAAACCGCTCAACGATTTTCAACACTTGGTCATTCCCCCCCAGGAGTCAAAAAATGAAACAGCACATTCTGGTGATCGGCGCAGGTTTCGGTGGCATGTGGACCGCATTGAGTGCCACGCGCCTGTTCGACATTCACGGCCACAACGATGTTGAAGTGACCGTGCTGGCGCCTCAGGCCGAACTCCGTGTGCGTCCGCGCTTCTACGAACCGAATGCCCATCAACTGGCCGCGCCGATTGGCGATCTGTTTGATGCTGTAGGGGTCAGGTTCATCAAGGGCGCGGCGCAGACCATCAACGTCGAGCAAAAGCAGGTCGGCTATGTCGATGCCGCAGGGGCCCGACAAGTCTGCAGCTACGACAAACTCGTTCTGGCTACCGGCAGTCGCCTGGCTTCGTCGAGCACTCCGGGCGTGGCCGAACATGCCTTCGATGTCGATCAGATCGAGCAGGCCGTTCGCCTGGAAAACCACCTCAAGGCGCTGGCCAGCCAGCCCGAAAGCAAGGCGCGCAACACGGTGGTGGTGGCCGGTGGCGGTTTCACCGGGATCGAAACGGCGACTGAAATGCCGACTCGCCTGCGGGCCATCTTCGGCGACCGTGCCGACATCAATGTGATCATCGTGGACCGCGGCGATAAAGTGGGCGGCTCGATGGGTGAGCAAATCGCCGAATCGATCGTTGAGGCCAGCGTGGCGACCGGCGTGAAATGGCACTTGAAAGCTTCGGTTGTGTCGGTCGATGCCGACGGTGTCACCCTGTCCGACGGTGCTCGCATCGATGCAAAAACCGTGGTCTGGACCACCGGCGTTCGCGCCAGCTCCCTGACCGAGCAGATTCCCGCCGAACGTGATCACCTGGGCCGTCTGCATGTCGACGCGCACCTGAAAGTCATTGGCCAGAACGACATCTTCGCTACCGGCGACGTCGCCTATGCGGCCAGTGACGAGATCGGCAACTACGCCTTGATGACCTGTCAGCATGCTATTTCGCTGGGCCGCCATGCCGGCAACAATGTCGCCGCGCAGCTTCTCGGTGTCGACCCGACGCCGTACAGCCAGCCGAAATACGTGACCTGCCTCGATCTGGGCGCTTGGGGCGCGGTGTACACCGAGGGTTGGGATCGTCAGGTCAAGTTGGTCAAGCACGAAGCCAAGGCATTGAAGACTCAGATCAACACCCAGTGGATCTACCCACCGGCGGCTGAGCGCGCCTCGGCGCTGGCTTCGGCGGATCCGATGATTCCCGTGGCCTGATTGATTCGAACGTCACGTCTGAATAAAAACATCCCGCTCGGGTTCGCCTGAGCGGGATTTTTTACGCGTTGATTGCTTGTGTGAAATTTACCGTGTATTTTTTCATGAAAATAAAAATACAAAATTTCACGAGGCCGTATGTTTCAGCAATCCACCCGGCATGTCGCCAGTTACTACGCCCATACCTGCGCCGATCGTCTGGTCAATCGAGCCGTACTGGAAGGTGAACAAGACACCGAAGTGCTGATCATCGGGGCCGGATTCAGTGGATTGCACACGGCTTTGCGTCTGGCGCTGGCCGGCAAGCGCGTGACCTTGCTCGAAGCCAGCCGGGTGGCCTGGGCCGCGTCCGGGCGTAATGGCGGCCAGGCAATTCTCGGCTGGTCGTGCGACATGCCACCGCTGGAAGCGGCGCTGGGTTACGAACGGGCGCGGCGCCTGTGGGACGGCATGCGCTGGGCCGCGCGGGAGCTGCGTGACTTGCCCGGCCGCCATGAGTTCGATTGCGACTATCGCGCCGGCCATCTCTGGACCTCGGTGATGCCCCGTCGGGTAGGCCTGCTGACCGAGTGGCAACACGAGGCCAGTCACAAGTGGGGCCACGACAAACTGCAATTTATCAAGCGCAGCGATTTGCCGCAGTGGGTTGCCAGCGAGCGTTATCAGGCCGGCCTGTTCGATCCCGAGGGCGGGCATTTGAATCCGCTGAAACTGGCCCTGGGCCTTGCGGATGCAATCGAGCGGGCCGGTGGCCGCATCCACGAGCAAAGCAAGGCGCTGAGCTATGGCGAGGAGGGCAACGGGTTTGTGGTGACCACCGAACGCGGTCGTATTCGCGCCGATGTGCTGGTGCTGGCGTGCAACGCTTACCTCGATCGACTCGACCCGCAACTGGCCAGTTGCGTGTTGCCGGTCGGGACGTATCAGGTCGCGACCGCGCCGCTGACGAAGGAGTTAGCCACCGCGCTGTTGCCGAGCAATGTGTGCGTGACCGACAACCAGTTCGTACTCGATTATTTCCGCCGCACCCCGGATAACCGCCTGCTGTTCGGCGGCGGTTGCACTTACCTGGGCGGCATGCCCAAGGACATCGCTGCCGCGACCCGGCCGTTCCTGGAGCGCGTGTTCCCGCAACTCACCGGCGTCGACCTGGAGTTTGCCTGGGGCGGCCACATCGACCTGACCCTCAAGCGCACACCGGATATCGGACGGCGGGGCGATCTGTACTGGATGCAGGGGTATTCCGGGCATGGCGTGCTGCCGACACTGGCCGCGGCGAGGGCGGTGTCCGACGCGGTACTCGGTCAGCCCGACGAGTTGTCCCTGTACCAGGGCCTGAACAACGGCAGTTTTCCCGGCGGCAAATACCTGGCCGCGCCGCTGGAAGCCATCGGCAAGGCCTGGTATCGACTGCGCGACAGCATTTGAAGCGACACTTTCTGGAAGCCTCTAGATGGACATGCAAGAAGAAATCTCGGCGCTGGCGATCCTGATCCAGGACCTGCGCAAACACAAGAAGTACACCCTGAAGGAACTGGCGGACAAAATCGGCCGCTCCGTGGGTTTTCTGTCCCAGGTCGAGCGCGGCCTGTCGCGCCCGACGGTGGCGGACCTGACCGCCATCAGCGAAACCCTGGGGGTGCCGACCACCTATTTCTACAGCCTGCCCAAACCCATGGCCTTGTCCTGGGTCACCCGCCCGGACGAGCGCCGCACGCTGTATTACGCCGACGGCATCACCGACATCCTCGTTTCGCCGAAAATGCGCGCGTCGTTCTCGATGCTCGAAAGCCAGCTCGAACCCGGTGCCAGCAGCGGTGACCGGCACATGAAGGACAGCTCCGAGCAGGGCGGTTATGTCCTGGAAGGGGAACTGACCCTGTGGCTCGACGACAACGAACCGGTGACCCTGCACCCCGGCGACAGCTTTCAACTGGCCAGCCATGCGCACTGCCGCTACGGCAACCTGTCCGACCAACTGACCCGCGTGCTTTGGGTTTACACCTGATAACAACAAGGAACAAAACGATGGATGCTGTGTGCTCTGAACTGCTGGCCGAGGTTCGCAACTTCCGCCACTGCAACCCCGAAGTGCGCTACGTCGACCTGATCTCCCTGGACATTCCGGGGCATTTCTACGGCAAGCGCTACCCGATCGAGATGCTGGAAAAAGTCGCTGCCGGCAGTGCATTGAAGCTGCCGCAGAACTGCGTGCTGCTCGGCACCCAGGGTGGGCTGTTCAAAATCGGCGATTACTGCTTCAACGATGGTGATCCGGACGCGCTGCGCCGTTTGGTGCCCGGCACGCTGAAACTGGTGAGCTGGGAAAAGCAGCCCTTGGGCCAGATGCTGATCACCTCCGACGGCACCGAAAAACCCATCGAATTCGAACCCCGTGAAGTGCTGGCGCGGGTGCTGGATCGTCTGCACCGCAAAGGCATTTTCCCGGTGGTGGCCTTCGAGCTGGAGTTTTACCTGTTCGACAGCCGCTTGAAGGACGGCTTACCGCAATTTCCCCGTGATGAGTTGACAGGCGATGCCGACGATCAGCCGAACATGCACATCGAGCGCTTGTCGCGCTTCGCCCCGGTGCTCGATGAAATGGTCGAGACGGCACGAGCGCAGGGCGTCGATGCCACGGTGATCACTGCCGAGCTCGGCCCGGGCCAGTTCGAAATCAACTTCGGCCATTGCGATGACGGCCTGCGCGCCGCCGACTGGGCGGCCCTGTTCTGCCGCAGCACCCGGGGCGTGGCGCTCAAGCACAACCTGCGCGCCAGCTTCATGGCCAAACCTTACTTGCAACACCCCGGCAGCGGCATGCACGTGCATGTCAGCCTGTATGACCAGGCCGGCAACAACCTGTTGGCGGCGAACGGCCAGCGGGTGCTGCGCCATGCGGTGGCCGGTTGCCTGGATGTGTTGCCGCACTGCATGCCGATTTTTGCCCCGAACCACAATGCCATGCGCCGCCTGAGCGGCACGGTGAACGTCGCGTCCCGTGCCAGTTGGGGCTTCGAGGATCGCGATGCCTGCTTGCGTATTCCGGAGTCGGACATCAAGAACCTGCGCATTGAACATCGTTTGGCCGGTGCCGATGCCAACCCTTATCTGGCGTTGGCGGCGATTCTGGTGGGGTTGGAGCAAGGCCTGGAAGGGGAGCGCGAGCCGATTGCACCGCTCAACGAAGACCGCGGCAGTGGCATCGATTTTCCGCTGGAAATGCTCGAAGCGGTGCAGTCCATGCAAAATCATGCAGTGCTGCGCGAAGGCTTGGGGGCGGAGTTCGTGGACGTCTACTGCGAAAACAAGCGTCAGGATCATCTGGCATTTCTGCATGACATCAGCGCGCGGGAGTATCGCTGGTTCCTGTAGTCGCCCTTAGAAAATATGTGGATATTTAATGGGTTAGAGCGTTTAGTAACTGGATAGTGAATAAAAATATCTTGTTACAGGCCGAAATATTCCGTAATATCCGCGCCGCGTTCACCACCACGGTTTATGCATTTTTAAATCCCAGGCGTCCATCAGCTGCCTGGGATTTTTTTTGCCTGAAATTTAGTCGGCCGCTGACTCCATCATCGGCGCTCGCTTGCCGAGCTTCATCAGCCAGTAATAACTCAGCGCCGGCACCAGCAACCCGACGATCCACGCCAGGTCCACCCCATCCAGCGCCGTGGCCACCGGGCCGACATACAGCGTGGTGTTCATGAACGGAATTTCCAGGGCAATCGCCAGCAGGAAACTGCCGCAGGCAATCCGGTTGACCCGCCCGTAGATCCCGTCCGGGTCGAAGATGTCGTCAATCCGGTACTGGCCTTTGCGCAGGCAGTAGTAGTCCACCAGATTGATCGCCGTCCACGGGATCAGGAAGTAGCTCATGAAGAAGATGAAATTCAGGAAGAAGCTGATGAAGTCATCCTGACTGATGGTGCACAGGGCCGTGGCCACCAGGCTGATCAGCAGCATGAACAAACCGCGTACCCGCGGGGTCACCTTGAGCCGGGCGAAAGGTTCGATCACGGTGATGGTCGACATGAACGCGCCGTACAGGTTGAACACATTGATCGACACCTGGCCGTAGACGATGAAGGCGAACAGCAGCACTGCGCCAGCGCCGAACAGGCCGGCGACATGCCCGCCGACGTTGCTGGAAAAGTCGCCGATGCCGACGCTCAGGATTGCCCCGAGAATCATCATCCACGCGCCGCCGCTGACCGTGCCGGCGTAGCTGTACCAGAACACCTGGGCGGTGGGCGTGCTACTCGGCAGGTAGCGCGAATAGTCGGCGACATAAGGTGCATAGGACAGTTGCCAGGTCACGGCAATGCTCACCGCCACCAGGAACTTCGACAGCGAGAAGCCTGTTGGCAGCCATTGTTCGGCCGGGATCGGCAACTGCAAGGCGAGCACCGTGGCGGCCACGAACACCACCAGCGACAGAATCGACAGCAGCTTCTGCAAGCGGTGAATCAACCGATAGCCATAGAGCGCGACGACGAAGCACAACGCGCCGATCAGGTAGATATTGCCGGACATCGGCAGTGGGCTGACGGACTCCAGCGCCTGGGCCGCGAGCAAGGTGTTGCTGACGAAGAAACCCAGGTAGATCAGCATCACGAACAGCAGCGGCAACACCGCCCCCAACACGCCGAATTGTGCCCGGCTCTGGATCATTTGCGGAATGCCCAGCTTCGGTCCCTGGGCCGAGTGGGAGGCCATGAAAATCGCCCCCAGCAACGAGCCGATGATGATCGCCAGCGCACTCCAGAACAGGTTGAGCCCCATCACCACCGGCAACACGCCGGATGCAATGGTGGTGATGTTCATGTTGGCGCCGAACCAGATGTAGAACAGCGAACCCGGTTTGCCGTGACGTTCGGTTTCGGGGATGAAATCGATGCTTCTTTTTTCGACTTGCATGGCGATCACTCCTGAGTCCGGACGAGGTGGGATTGCAGACGGGCGATGGTGCTTTGCAGCTCATGGGGCTGGTGGGCAAACAGGTCCGGCTGCTCGGGGATCAGGCTGATGTGATCGAGCTGTTGCAGGGCGCGCTGGCACTCGGTCGTGGTGAGGATTTCCAGCGCGTAGACCCAGTTGGCCATGATCAGCAGGGCCGAGTAATGCCCGGCCTCGGTGGTCGTGGTGCAGGCATCGCTGACCAGGCGCACGCGATAACCCAGGGCGAAGGCTTCGAACACGCTGGTCAGCACGCAGACGTCGGTCAACACGCCGCAGACGATCAGCGTGTCGACCTCCATTGCCTTGAGTCGGGCATCGAGGTCGGTGCGGTGGAAGGCACTGTAACGGCCCTTGTCGATGATCAACTCACCGGGCTGAGGCGTCAGTGACTCGATGATTTCCACTTGGCGGGTACCGGCGCGGTAACTGCCGGGGCCACCGTCGGCGGCCAGCGGTTCGCCGTGGGGCAGGTCACTGCCGTCGGCCTGATTGATGTGGCGGGTATAGATGACAGGCATCCGCTGACGGCGGGCGGTATCGAGCAGGGTGGCGGTATTGGTAGCCACTGTGTCGAAGTTTTCCAGGACGAAGCCGTCCTCCTGCTGCATGTCGATGATCAACAGCGCGTTGTTATTGTTCATTGGGCAAACCTGATCAAGACGAAACACGATGCACCGTACGCGCCATGCAATGGCGAGACGCGGGGTGCGTGATTGGCTGTTCGGGTGGGCTCAGTGAACTATTTGCCAGAAACCGTTCTGCTTGGCCGAAACGCTGGTGCGCAGGCGCTTGAAATGCAGGTGCGAAGCGGTCCATTCACCGCGCAGGTAAGCCCGCGCGGCGCCGGAGGGAAGGGCGAGTGATGGGAGGCGACCAGTCATCATTGGAACCGACCCTCGTAGGAGCGAGCCTGCTCGCGAAAAACTCTGGACAACGCGGTGTTTCAGATGGCCCGCGTTATCGTTGGCGTCCATCGCGAGCAAGCTCGCTCCCACAGTTGAGGTGTATTGCCCTCCCGGCTTCGCGTCCGGGATGGAGGGTGGCGCATTCAGCGGAACGCCGGCACCACGTGCTTGATAAACAGCTCCAGGGATTTTTTCTTCTCCGCGTGGGGCAGGCTGTTATCGCACCAGAAGCTGAATTCGTCGACCCCCAGTTCCTGGTAGTACTTGATGCGCGGAATGATTTCTTCCGGGGTACCGATCATGGCGGTCTTGTGCAGGCTTTCCAGTTCGAACTCAGGGCGACCGGCGAATTTCTCTTCCGGGCTCGGCGCGAGGAAGCCGTTGACCGGGGTGGTCTTGTTGCCGAACCAGGCATCGAAGGTGCGATAGAACCTGGAGATTGCCTTGGCCCCGACTTCCCAGCCTTGAGGATCGTCGGCGGTGTGCACGTGGGTGTGACGCAGTACCATCAGTTGCGGTCGCGGCACGCCGGGGTTGTTGTCGAGCGCGGCCTGGAATTTGTTCTTCAGGTCGAGGACTTCCTCGTCGCCTTTCATCAACGGCGTGACCATGACGTTGCAACCGTTGGCCACCGCGAAGTTGTGCGAGTCCGGGTCGCGGGCGGCGATCCACATCGGCGGGTTCGGCTGCTGGATCGGCTTGGGTACGCTGGTGGAGGTCGGGAATTTCCAGATGTCGCCGTCATGGGCGTAGTCGCCGTTCCACAAAGCCCGCACCACCGGAACCATTTCCCGCAACGCCTGGCCGCCAGAGGAGGCCGGCATGCCGCCGGCCATGCGGTCGAACTCGATCTGGTAGGCGCCACGGGCCAGGCCGACTTCCATGCGTCCGTTGCTGATCACATCGAGCAACGCGCATTCACCGGCCACACGCAGCGGATGCCAGAACGGCGCGATGATGGTGCCGGCGCCCAGGTGAATGGTGGTGGTCTTGCCCGCCAGGTAAGCCAGCAGCGGCATCGGGCTTGGCGAGATGGTGTATTCCATGGAGTGGTGTTCACCGATCCACACGGTGCTGAAACCACCGGCCTCGGCCATCAGCGTCAGTTCGGTCAGGTCTTCGAACAACTGGCGGTGGCTGACGCTCTCGTCCCAACGTTCCATGTGTACGAACAGGGAAAACTTCATGACGCTTACCTCGGATCTATTGTTGTCGGCCAGTCGATCGCGGGCCTGTTGATTATTGGTATACCATAATACGAAATCTGTGCAAATGTTTCTCACTGGTCAGTGAGCAACCTGTGGGAGCGAGCTTGCTCGCGAAAGCGGTCTGCCGGGCCATGTGGATGTGACTGACAAACCGTCTTCGCGAGCAGGCTCGCTCCCACAAGGCGGAGATCAGGCCAGAACGGGCAACGCGCCCATCTTGCCGTGGCAATACACCAGTGGCCCGCTGCTCTGGCGGGGCACGATCAGGTTTTTCACCGCGCCGACCATGATGGCGTGGTCACCGCCTTCATATTCGCGCCACAGCTCACATTCGATGACCGCCGTTGCATTGGCCAGAATCGGGTTGCCCAGCTCGCTGAGCGTCCACTCGATCCCCTGGGCCTTGTCCTTGCCTTTGCGCGCGAAGGCATAGGCTTCGTTTTGCTGGCCGCCGGAAAGCACGTGGATGGCAAAACGTTTGTTCTTGATCAGCACCGGGTAGGAGTCGGAGCTGTAGTTGGGGCAGAACAGCACCAGAGCCGGGTCCATCGACAACGAACTGAAGGCGCTGGCGGTCAGGCCGACGATTTGCCCGTCGTCATCCAGGGTGGTGATCACGGTCACTCCGGACGGGAACGAACCCATGACTTGTTTGTAGATGGCGGCATCGATCATTGGACGGTCCTCGGGTGGTGTGACGCGTTTTTATGTGTTTATAGGTCTGATGGTATACCGTAATACATCGATTGCAAGGTCTTTTTAGGTCAACCGATAAACGTAAGGCTTTCGTCTGGAACCCAATGATTGCTGGGCTTTAAGCTAGCAAACGCTGGCGTGGATCGGGCAGGATGCCGGCTCAGATGCTTGTTCAAAGACCGGATCAGTCTTGTTTAAAGTTTGGAATACCATAATATGGTCCGCATCTGAGGGGCGGCCAGAGAGTCCCCCCGGTTTGGCTTCATACAAAGATAAGAACAGACAAACTCGAGTTCATGCACATGTCCCAGATGTCCCGGCAAGACCCGTTGATCGAGAATCACACGGTCGACTACGTTCCACTCGCAGAGCGCCACGGGAAGGCCCGCGATCTTTTCACCCTGTGGTTCAGCACCAATATCGCGCCACTGCCCATCGTCACCGGCGCCATGGTGGTCCAGGTGTTCCACCTCAACCTGTTCTGGGGGTTGCTGGCGATTGCCCTCGGGCACATGGTCGGCGGCGTAGTGATTGCGCTGGCGTCGGCCCAGGGACCGTGCATGGGCATCCCGCAGATGGTGCAGAGCCGTGGTCAGTTCGGCCGCTATGGCGCGCTGCTGATCGTGTTCTTCGCGGCATTGATCTACATCGGTTTCTTCATTTCCAACATCGTGCTGGCAGGTAAATCGATTGTCGGCATTGTGCCCTCGGTTCCGGTGCCGGCCAGCATTCTCATCGGCGCCTTAAGCGCCACGGCCATCGGGGTGATCGGTTATCGCTTCATCCATACCCTGAACCGCATCGGCACCTGGGTGATGGGCGGTGCCTTGCTCGCCGGTTTCCTCTATATCTTCGCCCATGATCTGCCGGCGGACTTCTTCACTCGCGGCGGGTTCAACCTGTCCGGCTGGCTGGCCACGGTGTCGCTGGGCATCATCTGGCAGATCAGCTTCTCGCCGTATGTGTCGGACTACTCGCGTTACCTGCCTGCGGATATTGGGATCGCCAAGCCATTCTGGGCCACGTATCTGGGGGCGACCCTGGGCACGATCCTGTCGTTCACCTTCGGCGCCGTGGCGGTACTGGCGACCCCGGAAGGCACCGAGGCGATGGCGGCGGTCAAGCAGTCCACCGGTTGGCTGGGGCCGATCCTGATGGTGTTGTTCCTGCTCAACATCATCAGCCACAACGCCTTGAATCTGTATGGCGCAGTGCTGTCGATCATCACCTCGATCCAGACCTTCGCCAGCCAATGGACGCCCAGCATCAAGGTGCGCGTGGTGTTGTCGGGCATCGTGCTGGCGGGTTGCTGCGTGGTGGCGCTGGGTGCCTCGGCGAATTTCATTTCGCAATTCATCGGCCTGATTCTGGCGCTGTTGCTGGTGCTGGTGCCGTGGGCCTCGATCAACCTGATCGACTTTTACCTGATCAAGCGTCGTCGCTATGACATCGCCTCGATCTTCCGGGCCGACGGCGGCATCTACGGTCGCTTCAACCTGCATGCGATCATTGCCTACTTCATCGGCATCATCGTGCAACTGCCATTCGCCAATACTTCACTGTACGTCGGACCGTATGCCAATCTGGTGGAGGGCGCGGACCTGTCGTGGCTGGTGGGGCTGGTGGTGACGTGCCCGTTGTATTACTGCCTCGCTACGCGAAGCCAGGCGCAGGAAAGCCGTTCGGCGAAGTTCGGCTACACCGACTGAGGCAAAGTCGTTTCGTGTTCGTCAGAAAATGCCCGGCGACATGGGGGCATTTTTGTTTTCGGCGAACGCTCAGGAATGGTTGAACACATTCATACCGCGTTGAACTGCCGACCTGGCTTCGACTGTGTCGAACCAGCGCGATAGCTGAGGCAGTTGCTTCCAGTCCAGCCGATCACGGAACGCCGTGGCAATGGTGAAGGCCGAAATGTCGGCCATGGAGAACTGCGCTCCGGCCATGAAGTCGTCCGTCAGAAAGCTTTCCGAGTAGGTGAGCTGTTCAATCACCCGCAGATCGATGATCGCCGCCGCCTTGGTCTGCCCCGCCTGGTGCAGAAAAAAGGCGGCGTGGCTGGGGGCGATGACATCGGTCACGAAAAAGAAATAGCGGTCGATCACCCGGGTGCGATCAGGTCCTGGCTGCGCCGGTGCCAGCCTTCCGGGCGCAATGGAATCGGCGTACTGGATGATGGCGTTGGACTGGTTGATGACCAGCACCGGAGTTGTCCCGTGATCGATCAGGGTCGGCACTTTCCCGGCCGGGTTAAGCGCCAGGAAGGCCGGGCCATGGTGTTCCTGTGCATACAGGTCGAGCCTGCGTGCCGTATAGGCGATGCCCGACTCTTCCAGGGCAATCGCGGCCCTCAGGCTGTTGCCGGTGTTCGCGCCGTAAAGTTCGATTTGATCGTTCATGGGGCATTGCTCTTGTAGTGACATACCAGCAGTCACCGATCGCTGCCGATGAAGTCAGTATGATGAAAATCCGCCGCACCGATATTCAAAAACAGTGATCGTCCATACCCCTGTGCGACAAGGCTTATCCCTGTACGAAAACTACTTTCACCGCGTTTGATAATAGCCTCTCGAAGTGTTTTAAGAGTTTCACAAGCCAGTCAGTCAACCCTCACCTCGAACGTCCGATGACTCATGTCACTCATCGAGCGCTGATGCGTGGGCGGTAATCGGGTCCTGTCTGGCGGTGAAACCTTCAAATAACGATAAGAAACACCCAGGAGCCCCCTATGTTCAAACGAGCGATTCCCACCGCAGTCCTGCTGGCCACCAGTTCGGTGTGCGCACAGGCTGCCGATACCGCAGGCCATGGTTTTCTGGAAGACAGCAAGGCCAGCCTGTCGATGCGCACCCTCGAAAACCGAAGAGGCGGCCCAGGGTTTCGTGTTGCGCTATGAGTCCGGGTTTACGCAGGGCGCGGTGGGGTTCGGGCTCGATGCCCAGGCGTTGCTCGGCATCACGCTGGACAGCGGAGCAGGGCGCCACGTCGGTAGCGGCATGATTCCCTCTGATGGCGACGGCGCGGCCGATGCCTGGAGCAGCTTCGGCCCTACGGCGAAAATGCGCCTGGCCAAGACTGAATTTCGCTACGGTACCTTGCTGCCGAAATTGCCGATCCTTCTGGCGAACGATGCCCGTGTGTTGCCGCAATCGTTTACCGGCGCGCAGGTCACCTCGAACGACATCGATGGCCTGACGTTGACCGGCGGTGTGCTGGAGCACGCGGTAGGGCGCGCCTCGACGGACCGCACAGGTCTGTCGGTCGCCGGCAGCACGCGGGACAGCAACAAGTTCTACTACGCCGGTGGTGACTACAACCTCGCCAGGAACCTGAAGACCCAGTATTACTTCG
The DNA here is from genome assembly GCF_019218985.1 of Pseudomonas sp. PDM30. Classification (NCBI taxonomy): domain Bacteria; kingdom Pseudomonadati; phylum Pseudomonadota; class Gammaproteobacteria; order Pseudomonadales; family Pseudomonadaceae; genus Pseudomonas; species Pseudomonas sp. PDM30. The sequence continues at coordinate 10,079 of NZ_JAHUWM010000016.1, read as the reverse complement.
CGCAACTGGAAGACTTCTACAACCAGAACTTCCTCGGCCTGACGCACATCCTGTTCATCGACAGCGCAAGCTCGCTCACCACCGACCTGCGTTACTTCCGTACCACGTCGAGCGGTGCCAACAGCTCTGCCTCCGGCCGCGCGCAAGGCTATCGGGTATCGGGCTACACCGACGACAACGATGGTGAAATCGACAACAGCACCTGGGCCGCGATGGTCACCTACAGCCACGGTGGTCACGCAGTGTCGGTGGGGCATCAACGTGTGGGCGATGGCAGCAACTTCGTCCAGCCCAACCAGGGCAGCCTGGTGGACAAGGGGGCGGGCGGCGGCAGTGTCTACCTGCCCACCGACAAGATGATCCAGAACTTTGCCCGGGCCGGCGAGCAGACGAATTTCGGCCAATATACCTACGACTTCGCGCCCTTGGGCGTGCCGGGCCTGAAAGCCTCGATCGTGTATCTGAAGGGCACGGACATCAAGGCGCAAAACGCCAGTGACCAGTCCGAGTGGGAGCGCGACATGACCCAGGACTACGTGTTGCAATCGGGTACGTTCAAGGGGGTGGGGTTCACACTGCGTAACGCCAGGTCCAATACCGATGCCGGGCGCAACGTGGATCAGAACCGGTTCATCATCAATTACACCTTGTCGTTGTTGTAATCACGGCGCACCCCCTGTGTGCTGGCTTGCCCGCGAAGGCGGCCTGACAGCCGACCATTTTCTACGTTTGGTCCGGCATTCTCACCCCTGAGCCAAACCCTTCTGCCCCGGCAATCGCAACTCCGCACACAACCCGCCCCCTTCGCGATTGCTCAAGGTCAAGGAGCCTCCAATCGCGACCGCCAGTTGCTGGGCGATCGCCAGCCCCAGCCCGGTGCCGCCGGTGCTGCGGTTGCGGGAATTCTCAACGCGGTAGAACGGTTCCATCACTTGCTTGAGTTCTTCCTCGGCGATCCCCGGACCACGGTCGAGGATCTTGATCGAGAGGTTGCCATCGGCCTGCTTTTGCACCCGCAACTCGGCGGCACCGGCAAACTTCAATGCGTTGTCCGTCAGGTTGACCAGCACCCGGCGCAAGGCGTGGGGGCGTGTGTCGATGACGGCGGCACTCTTGCCGCTGAGCTGAACATCCTTGCCCACGTCCTGATAGTCGAACACCAGGCTGTCGAGGAACGAGTCGAGGTCGGTGCGGCGGCTTTCTTCGGTGGCGCCGTGGATGCTGCGGGCGTAGGCCACGCCTTCGCGCACCAGGTGTTCCATTTCGCCCAGGTCGTTCCACAGTTTGTCTTTTTCGCTGGAGTCGTCCATGAACTCGGCGCGCAGTTTCATGCGGGTGATCGGGGTTTGCAGATCGTGGGAGATTGCCGCGAGCAATTGCATGCGTTCCTTCAGGTACGCCGCGATGCGTGCCTGCATCGCGTTGAAGGCCTTGGCGGCGTGGGCGACTTCGGTCGGGCCTTTTTCGTCCAGGAGTACGGGATGGGCGTTGGGGTCCAGGGTTTCGACCGCACCGGCGAGGCGGGTGAGGGGGCGGATGGCGATTCTGACCGCCAGCCAGGAGCAGGCCAGCATCAGCGCCAGTTGACCGAGCAACACGATGGGCAGCCAGGGCGACAACGGCACCATCGCCGGGCGGACGTCGATGGTCAGCGGGCTGCCATCGGCCAGGTTCAAGTGCACCTGGAAATGTTTTTTCGGCCCGGGGATGTCGGTAAAGGTCATCGGGTAATCGTGGCCGATGGCGTCTTTGATCGAGGCAATGGCAATGGGCGCATCGGGCATGTCGGTGCGGATGGGCGTGCCCGGCGACCCCTCATTGAGCATGTAACTGTAATTGCGCCGCTCCAGTTGTTTGAGCCAGGCGGCTCGCTCATCGGCGGGCAAGCGGTCGAGGATGGCAACGGACGTGGAAACGTCGGTTTCCAGGTTTCCGAGCATGGTGTTTTTCGAGGACTCGTAGCGTTCGTAGTACTGCGCGCCGAAGGACAGCGCCTGGGCGAGGATCAGGCCGATCAGAAATATCAGCGACAGCCGCGAGGCCAGGGTCCGCGGCCAATGCAGCGCCAGGGTCATGATTGATCGCCCAGGATTTCCACCGGCAGGGAAAACACATAGCCTTCGCTGCGCACGGTCTTGATGTAGGCCGGTTCGCGAGCGTCGTCGAGCAAGCGCTGGCGCAGACGACTGACCAAAAGATCGATGGAACGGTCGAACAGGTCGGCGTCGCGGCCCTGGGTCAGATTGAGCAATTGATCGCGGTTGAGCACCCGTTGTGGATGGTCGAGAAACACCCGCAGCAATCGATATTCAGCACCGCTCAGGGCCACCATGGTGCCGTCTTCATCGAGCAGGTGACGGGCCGAGGTATCCAAGCGCCAGCGCCCAAAGGCCAACAGGCGGCTGGCTTCGGTCACCACCAGGTTCGGTGGCAGCATGCGGGTGCGTCGCAGCACCGCGTTGATCCGCGCCAGCAGTTCACGGGCAGCGAATGGCTTGACCAGATAGTCGTCGGCACCCATTTCCAGGCCGAGGATGCGATCGGTTTCATCGTTGCGGGCGGTGAGCATCAGCACTGGCGTGGCCTTGTGCTTGCCGGCGCGCAGTTCGCGGCAGAGCAGCAGGCCATCGTCACCCGGCATCATGATGTCCAGCACGATCAGGTCCACCGGGGTGGTTTCCAGAAAGGCGCGCATTTGCCGTCCATCCGCCACGACCGTGGTGCGCAGGCCGTTCTTCTTCAGGTAGTTGCCAACCAGTTCGCGGATTTCGCGGTCATCGTCAACGATGAGAATGTGATCAACGTGATCCATTGGGCCAAACCTCTGGTAAATGGGGAATGCCACACAGTCTATCGAGCCTGGGCGGGCTCGCCTGCCGCCCTTTGTATTGCAGTGTATCCGGCTTGCCTGCGGATACACACGAAGGCAAAAAAGCCGATTTCCAGCGGTTTTGTATTGCTTTGTATCCAGGCACCGTTCTGATACGTACCGATTGATTCTCGCCGATTCCCGACACAGACGAGATACCTCGCAGGCTTTTAATAGGTTCCATCGAGGCAAACCAGAGCGCCTCGGCCCAACGAACAGTTGACCTGTTGAAACCTTGAGGAGTCCGCCATGAACACCAAAGCCATCTACGCAGCCTGCCTGTTTGCCGCACTGAACATCTGCACCTTGTCGGCCCGTGCCGAAGCCGATGTCGCTCCCAGAACCTACACCTATGGCACCCAACTGGATATCAGGAAAGTGGTGTCGCTGACCGAGGACACTACGCCTTCCTGCGGCGTGGTGAATGCGCGGCTGACGTACCTCGACTCCCAGTCAAAAACCCAGGTGCTGGATTACAGCAAATTCGCCGACAACTGCAATTCGGAAAACTGAGTGTCGCGATCAACCCCCGCCAAATCCATTTGTAACTGGAAGGACATCATGAACAACGTTACCCGCTACTTGACCGCCATCGTCTTTTCCGCCGCCGGTGCGGCGGCCCATGCCAACGCCGCTGTCGAGCAAAGCGCCTGCGCCAGCAACACCTGCTTCCAGCTCACGCCGGTGGCAGAGAAGGGCACCCAGGGCTTCCTGGCGCAAGACGGCTCCAGCCGCACGCCGCAGGGGCAGTTGCTGGATGAGCAGACGGCTTGAGAACACCCCGATCCACTGTGGGAGCGAGCTTGCTCGCGATAGCGATGGTTCAGTCAACGATGTGTCGCCTGACCGGACGCCATCGCGAGCAGGCTCGCTCCTACAGTTGTGATGTGTTGCCCTCTAATTTGCATTAGGTGATCCCATGTTACTCATCGCTTTCCTGGGCGGCATATTGACCGTCCTCAGCCCTTGCATCCTGCCGGTCGTTCCATTCCTGTTTGCCGGGGCCGACCGTACACGCTCCTCGATCCTGCTGACCCTCGGCGGCATGGTCCTGACCTTTGCCCTGGTCTCCAGCCTGGCGGTGGTCAGCAGCGAGTGGGTGATACAGGCCAGCAACACCGGCCGCCACGTGGCGCTGGCGGTGATGGTGCTGTTCGCCCTGTCGCTGATCTCCGCCCGGGTCGGTGACTGGCTGGCTCGTCCCTTCGTGCTGCTGGGCAATCGCATCGACCCGGACTCGCGCAAGATGTCCGGGCCGCTGGCTTCGATCATGATCGGTGTCGCCACCGGGCTGCTCTGGGCACCCTGCGCGGGGCCGATCCTCGGGGTGATTCTCACCAGCGCCATGCTGCAAGGTGCGAACGCCGGCACCAGTCTGTTGCTGGTGGCCTATGGCGCGGGCAGTGCGCTGTCCCTGGGCATCTTGATCTTTGCCGGGCGCGGCCTGGTCAATCGCTTGAAACCGTCGATTCCGGTCACCGGCTGGTTGCGCCGTGGCACCGGGGTTGCGGTGCTCGCCGGTGCGGCAGTGATTGCAACGGGGGCCAATGACCTGTTGCTGGCCAACACCTCATCGGAAGGTGTCAACAGTGTGGAGAAAGGCGTGCTGGAAGCCGTGCCGAAAGTCGTCGATTACCTGGTCAGCAAGGTCAAGGCAGACAGCACCATGGGCGATGCCCAAGGCGCCATGCCGTCGCTGTCCGGCGCGGTGGAATGGCTCAACTCGCCGGCCCTGAGCAACGAGGCCCTGAAAGGCAAGGTTGTGCTGGTGGACTTCTGGACCTTCGACTGCATCAACTGCAAGCACACCCTGCCGTACGTGAAGGAATGGGTGAAGAAATACGAAAAGGACGGGCTGGTGGTGATCGGCGTGCACACGCCTGAATACGGCTTTGAGCGCATCATCGACAACGTCAGGGCCAAGGTGAAGGAATACGGCATCACCTACCCGGTGGCGATCGACAACAACTACGCGATCTGGCGCAACTTCGACAACCAGTACTGGCCGGCGCACTACCTGATCGATGCCAAGGGGCAGGTGCGTTACACCCACTTCGGTGAAGGCAGCTACGACACTCAGGAAAAAATGATTCAGCAGTTGCTGGAGGAGGCCAAGGCCGGCGCGCCAGCGGCGTAACTTGCTCGATCAATGGCTCACGGGTCTTGCCCCGTGGGCCATGGTTTTTTTCTCCTGTCCGCGCCGCCACGCCGCCGGTGGCGCACCGAACTCGCGACGGAAGGCCCGGCTGAAGGCGGTATCGGTCTGGTAACCGACTTCTTCGGCGATGCGCGTCAATGAGCTGTTGCTGCTGCGTAACAGATTGGCGGCGAGCAACATGCGCCATTGCGTCAGGTACTGCATCGGCGACACCCCCACCAGTTGCTGGAAGCGTTCGGCCAACACCGATCGTGAGGTGCTGGCAGTGCGCGCCAGTTCGTCCAGTGTCCAGGCGTGGCAGGGTTTTTTGTGCAAGGCGTTGAGGGCGGCGCCGACGATGCGGTCGCGCACACCGGCCAGCCAGCCGGTGCGGCCTTCGCCTTGTTCGTTCATGTACAGGCGCAACACTTCGATGAACAGCACTTCGGCCAGTTTGGCCAATACCCCTTCGCCGCCAGGGCGGGGCGAGCGGGCTTCGGCGAGGGCATAGCGCACGGAGGATTCCAGCCAGATACCGGCATCCGAACCGCGCACATTGACCCGCACCACCGCTGGCAAGCCCTTGAGCAACATGCCCGCCAGGCGCGTGTCGCACGCCAGGTAACCGCACACCAACCGGGTGACCGCGCCACCCCCGCCATAACTCAACTGCCGGGGCCGGCGCGCCAGCACGGCATCCAGTCGCGCACCCGTGGCCGGGGGCAATCCAGGGCGTGAGCACATGCGATGGGCGTCGCCCTGGGGGAAGATCACCACGTCGCCCGCACTCAGATGCAGCGGCGGGTCATCGCCCAGTTCAACGTAGCACTCACCTTCGGTTATCAGGTGAAAGATCACTACCCGTTCCGCATCGGGTTCCAGAAGCGGCGCAGCGGTGTCGGCGCTGGGCGACTGGTAGCACCAGGGCGCGGTGAACCGGGCGTTGATAAAGATCGCGCCGACCAGATGCACGACGCGCAGGGTCTGCGACAGAGCGTCCATTGGGGTTTCCCGTGGAAGGATTCCTGATTGTGAGCGCCTCGGCGCGCAACGTGGAATCTCCGGACGATCGGGCAGGGTTGGGCGACGATCGGACAGGACGCCAGCGCCCGTCAGGGCGATAGTTTGATCACAGGGTGAGTGCCGCCCTGCCATCAAGAACAATAAAGAGAGGTTGCCATGCCTAAGTTCGTCATTGAACGTGAGATCCAGGGCGCCGGAGCATTATCGGATAGGGATTTGAAAGCCGCTTCGCAAAAGTCCTGCCGGGCGTTGCGTGAGTTGCCTGAGGTGCAGTGGCTGCAGAGCTATGTCACCGGTGACAAGCTCTACTGCGTGTACATCTCGCCGAACGAAGAGCAGATCAGGGAGCACGCTCGGGTGAGCGGGTTTCCCGCCAATCGCATTTCCCAGGTCATGAACATCATCGATCCGACAACGGCGGAGTGAATGCCCGCCAGGCCCGACTCGTGTTTCAACCCAGAGACCTTCTCCATGAGTACACCTATTGATCTGACTGCCTTGAAAAACCGCCAGATGGCCTCCTGGGCCAGCGGCGACTACGCCGTGATCGGCACCACCCTGCAGATCGTCGGCGAGCAACTGGCCGAAGCCTGTGACCTGTTGTGCGATGAGCGCGTGCTCGACGTTGCCGCCGGTAACGGCAACGCAACCCTCGCGGCTGCGCGCCGTGGCTGCCAGGTGACGTCCACCGACTATGTCGCCGCCTTGCTCGAACGCGGCGAAGAACGGGCCCGGGCAGAACGGCTGAATGTCTCCTTCCAGGTCGCCGATGCCGAAGCCTTGCCCTTTGCCGACGGCAGCTTTGATGCCGTGCTGTCGACCTTCGGTGTGATGTTCACGCCGGACCAGCCCAAAGCCGCCGCGGAACTGGCACGGGTTTGTCGCCCGGGCGGGCGGATTGGCTTGGCCAACTGGACGCCGGAAGGTTTCGTCGGCCAGATGTTCAAGACCCTTGGCCAGCACCTGCCACCCCCTCCGGGTGCCAATCCACCCTCACGCTGGGGCACCGAAGCCTGGCTGCACGAGCATTTCGACGAACGTGAATTCCTGCTCCAGGTGACGCGTCGCACGTTCAATTTCCGCTATCGCTCGGCGGCGCATTTCATCGACACCTTCCGCCAGTGGTACGGGCCGGTGCACAAGGCCTTCGCCGCGCTGCCCGAGGATGGCGCCAAGGCCCTGGAGACCGACTTGACCGAGCTGATCAACCGGTTGAACCGGGCGGGCAACAAGTCGCTGGTGGTGCCGAGTGAATACCTGGAGGTGGTGATCACGCGGCGTTGAATGACAACCCTGTAAAAAACTGTGGGAGCGAGCTTGCTCGCGATAGCGGTCTTCCAGTCACAGATGCTGTGGCTGACCCACCGCCTTCGCGAGCAAGCCCGCTCCCACAGGGGTTGTGTGGTGGTCATGGCATCTAAATCACTACGGCCCCACGCGCCTCCAGCAACTCGCGCAACACCGACCGATGGCAATGCGCTTCATCCTCGCAATAACAGCCCACGGCCAGGGACGTCTGATGGGACAACGCGGCCAGCAGATCCAGTAACTGACTGGCAGCGGGCTGGCTCATCTCGGCCTTGAACTTGCGCCGGAACACCTCCCAGGCCTTGGTATCTTGCGCGGCCTTGGCCTCGGCCACCAACTGCGCACTGGGCGACAGCAGCGGCTGCCAGACATCATAAAAGTCCCGACGGGCGAATTCGGCTTTCGGTACGCCACGGGGAGGGCGGCGTACCGTGCCCAGGCGCAATCCTTCATCGGGTCGACGGGGTGAGCCGAGTTGAACGATATGGACCGCCATGGCTACTTGAGCCTCGATTCGTCGAACCACTCCAGCGCCGTGCGCCACAAGCAGATGCCCAGGAAGTACGCCGACATCAGCAGCCACAGCCCCATAACCCACGGGTTGATCAGCGGATGGTTGAGCACCAGTGACAGGCTGCACAGCAACCAGATGGCCGTCACCGCAATGTTGATCGGCATGAACCGGCGCACGCGAAACGGGTGCAGGAATTTCATCCGGGTCACGGTCAGCAGGGCCAGGCCAATGACTGTAATGAAGGTGATCCACGGCGACGGGGCGATGATGTAAAGGCACAGGGCAACCACGTTCCAGGCGGCGGGGAAGCCCTGGAAGTAGTTGTCCTTGCTCTTCATGTTGACGTTGCAGAAGCAGAACAGCGACGACACCAGAATCAGCGACACGCTCAGCAGCAAGGTGTAGTCCGGCAACGGGATATAGCGATAGATGAACAGCGCCGGGATAAACACGTACGTCAGGTAGTCGATCACCAGGTCGAGGATCGAGCCATCGAAGCTCGGCAACACCGACTGCACGTTGACCTTGCGTGCCAGCGCACCGTCCAGACCGTCAACGATCAGGGCGACACCCAGCCACAGCAGGCAATGGGTCGGCTGGTTTTCCAGCAGGGACAGGGTGGCGAGGAAAGCGGTGACCACGCCAGTGGCGGTAAAACCATGGGCGCCCCATGCTTTGAGCCTGGCGATGTACAGGGTTGAAATCACAGGGGCGTTCTCCAGTGAATGAAGCAAGCCAGTTGTCACCTCGTGTACGGGGTGGTGGCAAACCGGGTCGGGTGCAGGTATCGACCGGGTATCCGGGAATAAGGTTCACCACTCATGAATCTTAGCTGCGCCGCAAGAAAATACCCCGGACGAATCCGGGATAGCGCGGGCGGGTCAGCCCAACGGTGCTGGCACATTCGCCTGCGGGGGCTATCGTTGCCTGACTGGATAAACGCCCTTCAAGAGGACAAACGTCATGAACACCAGCGATCTGCTCGAACAATTACTGCGCGCCGGCCAGGGCTCGATGGCGCGACAGGGTGGCGGTGGCGCATCGGCCCAGGGTGGGCTCGGCGACCTGGGTGGATTGCTCGGCGGTTTGTTGGGCGGGGGTGCCGGTACCAGTGCTGGCGGCGGTGGCGCAGGGTTGGGTGGTTTGCTCGGTGGTTTGCTTGGCGGCGGTTCGCCGATGGGCGGTGCACCGCAAAGTCGCTCCGCTGGCGGCACCAATTATGCCGCGCTGGCGTCCCTGGGCATGATGGCGTTCCAGGCGTACCAGGCCTGGCAGCGCAGTCAGGCCTCGGCGCCGCAGGAGGCACCACGGACCGTGGACTTGCTGGCCGGCCCGGAGGCCGAGGAACACAGCCATGCGATCCTGCGGGCATTGATTGCCGCGGCCAAGGCCGATGGCCGTATCGATGACGCCGAGAAACAGATGATCAGCACTGAAATCGGCCGTCACACCGACGATCCGCAATTGCAGCAATGGCTGGACGACGAGGTCGCCAAGCCACTGGATGCCTATGACGTCGCGCAGTCGGCCACCGACCCGGGCATGGCCTCGGAGATGTACCTGGCCAGCGTCATGCTGGTGGACGACCAGCAGGACGCCGAGCGCAACTATCTGGATGAACTGGCCGCAGCGTTGCAGATCGACCCGCAGTTGCAAGTCCACCTGGAGCAGCAGGCCAAGGGCACTGCCTGACGGGGTGCTCCCACATTTTGATCGCCGCCGAGCGCCGATTCCGTGTGCGCTGAAAAACACTGTGGGAGCGAGCCTGCTCGCGATGCGGTCGACCCAGTCAACCTCCCTGGAGCCTGACACACCGCCATCGCGAGCAAGCTCGCTCCCACATGTTGATCGCCGCCGAGCGCAGATTCCGTGTGCGCTGAGAAACACTGTGGGAGCGAGCCTGCTCGCGATGCGGTCGACCCAGTCAACCTCCCAGGAGCCTGACACACCGCCATCGCGAGCAAGCTCGCTCCCACATGTTGATCGCCGCCGAGCGCCGATTCCGTGTGCGCTGAGAAACACTGTGGGAGCGAGCCTGCTCGCGATGCGGTCGACCCGGTCAACATCCCTGGAGCCTGACACACCGCCATCGCGAGCAAGCTGAACTGGTCAAGTAATCCCGGACACCGGTTACGGTGTTTATGCCGCTTTTTGCTCCATAGCTATTGGCGACAGATAGTTGTTGTAGCTGTGGAGCCTGGTGCGGTTGTAGTACATGAAGAAGCGCA
>NZ_JAHUWM010000015.1:0-87268 GCF_019218985.1 Pseudomonas sp. PDM30 | reverse complement strand
AGTAAAACAGCCGTTCCTGCCCACTCGATAACTGTCCCATCATGCTGCGTGCTTCCCTGCTGGCCAATGCAGAGATTTTGCCGCAGGCCAGACAGGGGAGCTACTTTTTCAACAGAATCGGCCGATTGCTGCCCGTCGCGAAGGGCTGCCATCGACCAAAAAACCATTTTTACGCATCAACCAGCGATTAGCTGCGTTCAGGTTTTCCTGCGTTTTTTATCCAGGTATCAAGCTCCGTAACCATTTTACTGACCTCGCTATCTTCCCGTTCCGAGGGGCGAACGATTGCGTTCCAGGCGATATCCAGGCCGTCATTCAGGGCCGCCCACGCAAGCTCCCCACGCTCCAGGCTGGGGGTTACCAAATCCCGTTGCAATATGCTGATTCCGTATCCTGAGCGGACCAGTTCAACGATGGCTTCGATCAACTCCACCGTGATCATGCGGCGCGGCAAGATGCTGGCGGGGGCGAAGAAACGGTCATACTCCCAGCCACTGGCGCGATCGGTCGAATACGTCACCAGGTTGTAAGTCTTGAAGTCTTCCGCATAGATATTTTTCCTTCCCGCAAGGGGATGATCGGTTGCCATGATTGCAATCAAATCGTCCCGAAAAAGTGGCAACTTCGCGACACCGCTAGGCACCATGCCGTCATCGATAATGGACACATCCAGTCTGCCTTGCATCAGGCTCGCGTAAACGTCGTTACGGGGCACGGTCACCAGTGTGATTTCGATGTCCGGCCGAAGACTTGAGTAGTGCTTGATGAATTTTGGAATCCAGCGAAATGGGCCGTAGGAGGTGACACCCATACGGACAAACGCTGTGACGCCACCAGCCATGGACCGGGCCTCGGACTCAGCCTCATTGAGTATGGCGATGATGTCTTTGGCGGCCCGTTCCAGGCGCACGCCGGCAGGGCTGAGTCTGAGCTTTCCTCCTGATCTTTCCGTCAGGCTCACACCTAGCCGCCGCTCCGCTTCGCGTATGCGGTGACTGACGGCTGAAGGTGTCAGCCATAAACGTTCGGCCACCGCGGTGATCGAATCGACTTCCGACAGGGTTTGCAACATCACCAAGTGATCCAGTGTCAGTCTCATGGGTATACGACCTGAAAATAATTCACAAAATTGCGTAAAATTATGAGCGTGACTTGTTTTTGGTGCCGATGCAATCTGAATCCAGCAGAGCCAACGGAGACCAACAACAATGACTACCCTGCCTTTCACACCTGCGCTAACCCTGGGCGATCTCGTCGATCTCGAGCGTTACCCAATCACCGATCGCACCAGCCCCGCTTATCTCGCACTGGTCACTCACAGTCAGTCGTTGCTGGCACAAGAGGGCGTTGCGATCTTTCCGGGTTTTGTTCGCAATCCAACGGTTGTCGCGATGGCGCAGCAGACACTTGCACTGCACTCGCGCATGTTTCATTTTCGGGAAAACCACACGGTTTATTTCAAACCTCAGGACGAAAGCGTTGATCCGGAACACCCGCTACGACGCTTGATGAACACGGCAAAAGACACTGTTGCCTATGCCGATATTCCTGCCGACCATTTGATCCGGCAGATCTATGGATCGGACGAAGTCCTTGCTTTCATCAAAGATGTTTTGGCTCTGGACACGCTCTATCGTCATGCCGATCCATTGGCCGCCCTTAACTTGCAGGGCTTCACGGCAGGGCAGGAGTTGGGGTGGCACTTTGATCGTTCCGACTTCAGCGTCACGCTGTCGCTTCAGGCTGCAAGCGCCGGTGGGGATTTCGAGTATGTGCGGATGCTGCGCAATGAAAGCGACGATTGCTATGACGCGGTCAGGCAATTCCTCGATGACTCGCAAACACAGCAGGTAGAGGTTCTGCCTCAAGTGCCAGGCACCCTGACATTGTTCCGCGGCCGCTATTCATTGCACCGGGTCACGCCGGTGGAAGGGGACAGGCTGAGGCTCAACGCGGTGTTTGCGTACGTGGACCAGCCCGATGTCGAGTTCAGTGCCTATGCGCGCCAGTTGTTCTACGGGCGTACTTCTGTTGATCCATTAGCTTGAGCTTCGCCAATAACAATAAATGCAATTGATTCACGCCTTTGTTTCACGTGTTTGCGCACGCACTTGTCCATGCTAAATCTGATGGACTCGTTTGCTCCTGTGTCGCACACAACAGTTCGCTGCCCCCAATAATAATGATTCGGAGCGTCTGATCATGAAAAACAGGAAGAGTTTGTTGGCCTCTTTGCTCACCCTTGGCTTGCTTGTCGGTAGTGCTTCAAGCCAGGCCTCAGGGTGGTGTGAATCGGGCAAGTCGGTGAAATTTGCCGGATTGAACTGGGAGAGCGGGATGCTCCTCACCGACATCATGATGATCGTGCTCAAGGATGGTTATGGCTGTACAACGGATCAGTTGGTGGGTAACACCATCATTCTCGAGACCGCACTGGCCGGCAACGACATTCAGGTGTTTGGCGAAGAGTGGATGGAGCGCAGCGAAGTCTGGAAAAAGGCGGTGGCGGCCGGAAAGGTTGTCGGGGTTGGCGCTCCGATCATTGGTGCGACTCAGGGCTGGTATGTGCCGCGTTACGTCGTTGAAGGGGACGCTAAACGTAACCGGCCAGCGCAGGCGCCCGACCTCAGGACAGTCGCGGACCTGAGCAAGTACGCGAGTGTTTTTCGCGATTCGGAAGAACCGTCCAAAGGCCGTTTCTACAACTGTCCTGCGGGTTGGATCTGTGAGCAGGACAATACCGAGATGTTGAAAGAGTATGGTCTTGAAAACACGTTCACAAACTTTCGTCCAGGTACCGGTGCGGCATTGGATGCGGCTGTCCTGTCCAGTTACAAACGCGGTGAGCCGGTGCTGTTCTACTACTGGTCACCGACGCCGCTGATGGGGCAGATCGATGCGATAAGGCTGGAGGAAAAGACCGGCGCCAACAAAGACGTCATCACCATGGTGGGACTCTCCAAGGCATTTCATGAACAGGCTCCTGAACTGGTCGCAGTACTGGAGAAGGTCAACATTCCGATCGACTTGTTGAATCAGAACCTGGCGAGGATGACCCGGGAACGCATCGAATCGCCGAAGCTGGCCAGGATGTTCCTCAAGGAACACCCGGAAATCTGGCATGCCTGGGTCGACGAAGCCGCAGCAAAGAAGATCGAGGCATCGCTCTAATCGGCCTCAAGGGCAAGGACGCCCGTCCTCTGTAACACCCCTCTGAACACAATCTCTTGACTGTTTCTACACAGGAACGGCGCCTCTTTGCGTCCGGGAAATCACGAACATGATCAAATCACGAGCGGCCGTCGCCTTCGCGGCGAACCAGCCTCTGCAAATTGTCGAAGTCGATGTAGCGCCGCCGCAAGCCGGTGAGGTGCTGGTACGCATTGTTGCGACAGGTGTCTGCCATACCGATGCGTTTACGTTATCCGGCGCCGATCCCGAAGGGATCTTCCCCGTTATTCTTGGCCACGAAGGTGGCGGTATCGTCGAAGCGGTTGGCGAGGGGGTAACTTCACTGGCGGTGGGCGACCATGTGATCCCGCTCTACACCCCGGAATGTGGCGAGTGCAAATTCTGCACCTCCGGCAAGACCAATCTTTGTCAGAAAATCCGTGCCACTCAAGGCAAAGGTTTGATGCCAGATGGCACCAGCCGATTCTCTTACGAAGGGCAGCCTGTCTTTCACTACATGGGCACCTCGACGTTCTCCGAATACACCGTGCTTCCCGAAATTTCCCTGGCCAAAATCCCCAAGGATGCGCCACTGGAGAAGGTCTGCCTGCTCGGTTGCGGTGTGACCACCGGCATTGGCGCGGTGCTCAACACCGCGAAAGTGGAGGAGGGAGCCAGTGTGGCGATCTTCGGTCTGGGCGGCATCGGCCTGGCAGCCATTATCGGTGCGACGATGGCCAAGGCCGGTCGAATCATCGCAATCGATATCAACCCCGCCAAGTTCGAGATAGCCAGGCAACTGGGGGCCACCGATTTCATCAACCCCAAGGATTACGACAGGCCGATCCAGGACGTGATCATCGAGATGACCGAGGGCGGTGTGGACTATTCCTTCGAATGCATTGGCAACGTCCATCTGATGCGCGCCGCCCTGGAGTGCTGCCACAAGGGCTGGGGTGAGTCGGTGATCATTGGCGTCGCCGCAGCAGGACAGGAAATCAGTACCCGTCCTTTCCAACTGGTGACCGGGCGCATCTGGCGCGGCTCGGCATTTGGCGGTGTGAAAGGACGTAGCGAGCTACCCAGCTATGTCGAGAACGCGCAAAAGGGCGACATTCCACTGGATAGTTTCATTACCCACACCATGGGGCTGGAGGAGATCAACAGAGCCTTCGACCTGATGCGCCAAGGCGAAAGCATCCGCACCGTTATCCATTTCGATCGCTGACTCAACAGGTTTGGCGAAACCCGTCAGGGCCAGTCAAAGGCGCGAAAACCTGCAACATCAACCCAGCATATCTACACCAAAGAGAGCACAAAGATGACCATTTTCACACATGTGACCGTCGGTACCAACGACCTGCAAAAAGCGCGCAGCTTCTATGACAATGTCCTGGGTACCCTGGGCCAAAAACGCATCGCTGATCTGGACGACAAGGGGTCGATCTGGGGGGAGAGCGCTCCGTCCTTCTTCGTGCTGAAACCGGCGAACGGCGCCCCGGCCAGCGTGGGTAACGGTGTCACCATCAGCTTCGAAGCGCCGAATCGTGCGGCCATTGACGCTTTCCACGCCGCGGCGCTGGCCAGTGGCGGCACCGACGAAGGTGCACCGGGTCCGCGAGGCTGGGCACCTGACGCCTATGCGGCTTACGCGCGGGATCTCGATGGGAACAAGCTGGCTGCGTACTGTTTCAAGCCTGCCTAAGCTTCAAGACGAGGCATCATTAGATGCTTCGTCATTAGCCCTTACTCGCAAGGATTAGTAATCCGTAAGGTTGCAATGGTGGCTTGAACAAGCCCGTTTAACCTTGGTGTTCGAACGACAGCTTCTGGCCGATTTCTGCCTGTCACGAGGGGCAGCAATATGCAATTACCCAGCTGATTGAATCGTTGCTCAAGGCTTTCTTTTGCAATGCGACTTGGGCGCACCGTATCCCCAAGTGATTATGGTCTCGGCCTGATGCTCCCAAAGCGTTTCATTGCGCCCAAGGTACTTTATGCCACTGCCACTTGGCTGCTGGTACATCAGCGATACGCTGTCGCCACGCTCGGCGATTAATGTCGGCGGATCGGTTTTGAAGAACATGACAGTCACCTCTCTAGCAGGGTTGCCGTCGCATTCGTAATAGACAGGCCCAGTGCCCGATACCAGTCGGTACCGTGCTTGCAACTCGGCGATGCGGCGCTGGTATTCCATGCGCAAGCATGCACTGACGTCATCACTCTTCCAGCAGTCGTCGCGTCCCTTGATCCATCCACGTTGTTCTGCTTTTAGCCGGGGAGGATGCTCGTTGCCGGCCTTAATACTCGCACTGGCATAAACTGCCGACAAATTGCGATCGAGCGCGGATAACGCCTTGTCCTCACATATCATCGCTTCGATACCGCCAGGCTCCACTCTGGCGCAATCGTATGAAGGGCCAGGTGTCACATTGGCAGACGACGATTTTTCCGTGCCGCCCCCAGTCGGCTGCATTGCATTGATATGCTGATCAATGTACTGGCACCACTGTTCGGAGCTTCGTTCAGGGACATTTGCCCCATCGCGAACCCCTAACTTGAATTCGATCACCGATTTCCATTCGTCTGAGCCTATATCTGGCCCGTGCCCTTGCGCATCGGATGTGTGCAGTATCTTATCGATCGATTGATACCATGGGTAAGTGCATATGGATTGCGCCTGAGCAACGCCTGTGGCGCCAGCCAATAACAAAACCAAATATTTGCTCATGCGCGGTCCCTTTTGATTTATGCAGTCGCCAAGCACCGAGCGACCAAGGCGGACGTTCACGGGGACAGCGCTCTGACCGCAGGCAACGGCCGTACTATAATTAATTTCTGTCAATGTTTGCGTGACGAGCGCTCCAAAGCGAATCAGGTATCCATAGCGTTCACCTGACAGGCAGAGGGCGACACAGCAAATGGGATGGACGGTACGTCTGATTACGCGACAGAGGGTTCAGCCATGAAAATTCACTCCTTCCAGCATTACTCCCATGGTCTGGAAATGGCCGTTCACGATGCATGGATTACCGCCAAGGTGAAGTCGGCCCTGGCATTTTCCGATCCGACCCTTAGCCTGCATATCAATGTCAAAACCCATGCGGGCATAGTGGGGTTAAGCGGCCGCGTCAACACTCATAGACAGTGTGAACAGGCCATTGTTCTGGCTCGTTCGGTTCATGGTGTCGCCGAAGTCGATGCCAGCGACTTGCAGACCCATGTGTTCACGCCAGGGAGTTTTCCAGAAGCGCCCAACGCCGAAGAGAGCACTGAGCGCCGGCCACAATCGTCAACAAAGATGGACGACAAATGATAATGGCAACATTGTAGGCGCCGCGCTCCCGGTCGGGAACCGAGGGCGGAGGGAAGCTGAATGCCAATGTGCCCCAGAGTGAATCGCCCATGGTTTCGTGGACATTTCCGACTGGCTGCTTTTGGCCGGTTTCTGCCGGTCACCACCGGCGAGACGTGTGGACTGGTCAAGCGGCGTTCCAACAGACCATTCGTCTCACCAGGGTCTGTTGACGTTTCGCTCCGAACCGCCGCGGTCAGGGAAACATGACTGCCGCCACGAGGTACAGCAGCAACGCCAGCAGCAACACCACGGTGAAACCCAGGTGGATCGCCAGCAGGGTCGCCAGCACGGCCGCCACCACCGATACGCTGGCGTTGACGCCCCAGGCGATCGGCACCAGTGCTTCGGCGCACGCGGAGACGCGCCCGAGTCCGAGCGGAAACGGCATGCCCATGGCGAACGCCAGCGGCGCTACCAGCGCGGCGCAGATGCCGAACCTGGCGAGGGTCCCCACCGGCGCCAGCAGCTGGAACAACGGGGGCAGGGCGATCAGGTAGAGCAGGGCGATCGCGCAGATCGCCAGGACTGGCCGTGCGAGCGGATGACGGGGCCCCACACCCGTTCCAATGTCCCCCCGCCGCCGGCCGGAGTAACGGCTGCCGAGGCCAGCGAAGATCAGGAACGCGCTGAGCGTTACCGCCACCGAATACAACGGGTGGCTGAGGAACAGGGTGAACTTCTGGATGAAGGCGATTTCCACGAACATGAAGGCAAAGCCGATGGCGGCGAAGTAGGACACGACCCGAAGTTCGAACCTGGCCAAAGCCGCATTCCGAGAGCGTCGCTGGCGCCGCCGAGCCACCCATAACGGCGCCAGGATCAGCAGTACGGCGGCCAGGCCGGACTGCAGCAGCGTGGCGATCAGCACCGGATAGCCCCACTCCAACATTGACAGGCCGCCCTGCGCCTTCAGCGCCAACAGTTCCGGCAGCGAGCGCCACTTGAAGAAGTGGAAGAAATACGGCCGATCATCCGTAGTCGGACGCACGTCGAACTTGTAGCGCGCCAGGAACTCCGCGCGCTCGCCGGACAGCAGGGCCTGCGCCGCTTCGAAGAACCAGGGCCGGTCGAGCAGGTTGTAGCGGTTCACCTCGGCCACGGTCATTCCGGGGTAGTAGGCCAGGTCGAAGGAGCGCGCCCGGCAGAATTCCCGCAGCACGGCGATGCCGGCGTCGTCGAAATCCCTGTTGCTGACCAGCAGCGTCGCGGTCTTCCAGCCGCGGATCATGACGATGCGGCGCGCCGCGCTGGCCTGCCCGTCGCGCTCGATGGCCGCGGCCGCGGTGGCCAGCAGCCTGGGAACATCGCGCGGCGGCAGGGTGACCCAGCGGGTGATGGCCAACAAGCCGCCGGGCGCGAGATGGCGCAGGTACTCGGCGAAGGCATCAACCGTGTACAGGTAGTTCTCGGACAGCGCATGCAGGCCGCCCGAAGCAGTGCCGAAGGAGTCCAACAGGGCGATCTGGATCAGGTCGTAAGGCTCGCCGCGCGAAGCCACCAGGCCGCGCGCCTCGCCGATCAGCACACGGACGTTGGGCGCGCTGTACGGCTTGCCGGAGAAGTCGGCGAAGTGGCGCTGGACCAGATCGATCACCTGTGGGTTCAGTTCGATGGCATCCACCGCGCTGGCGCCGTGATAGATCGCCTGCAGCACATCGGCGCCGGCGCCGCTGCCCAGCACCAGCACGCGGGGTTGGCGCAGCAAGTGATAGGGCAGAGCTGAGGTCAGGTAGTCCAGGTAGGCGAGCGGCTCGCGGCGCCCGTCATAGCGGTTCAGCACGGAAAGGCCGTCGCCGTCGGTAAAGATGGCCAGTTGTGGGGGCGGTTCCTGTGTCGCGTTGAGGCTCAGGCCAGGCGCGTAGCGCAGGGGAATGGTCGGGCTGTCGACGACCGTGAGCAGACCCAGCGGACTCCAGGTCTGGGCGATTGCGCGCGCATCCTTGATACGCAGCGTCTGGCTCAGTTCTTTGTACTCGGAGGGCGACAGGGCGATCCAGCGCCCGGGCACGCTGGCCGGTACCGCGACTGCCGCCGCCAGCAGCAACGGCGCGAGCCAGTGCCTATGCCCCGTGCAAGCCATGCTAGCCAGCGCCCCGGCGGCGATGCCGGTGCCGCCCAGCAGCCGCAGCGCATCGACGGGCGTCAGGGCGAACAGCGCGGCGACGATCGCCAGGCTGCCCACGCCGGCACCGAGAATGTCGAAGGCGTAGATCCGGTGAATCTGTTCCTGAAAGCAGGTGAAGGTCAGGCAGATGCACACCGCCGCGCAGAAGAACGGCACGAACAGCAGCAGGTAGATCATCAGCAGGCGCGCCGACTGCCGCGCGTCCCAGAGGATCTCGAGGGGATTGAACGGAACCTGCTGGGCCAGGCTGAAGCAGGCGATGGCGCTCAGCCCGAACAACACCGCGCCGCCGATGAACACGCCGTGGAAGCGCGGCGCCAGCACAGGCCGTGCCAGCGCCACGGCGGTGCCGGCAGCGCCGTAGCCGAGCAGCGCGACGCTGATCATCATGTAGGCGAAATGGTGCCACTGGATGATCGAAAGCAGTCGCAGCAGCAGCACCTCATAGCCGAGCGCGGAGGCAGACAGCAGTGCCAGGGCGAGCAAGGGCGGCGAATGCATGCTCAACCGCCTCCGACCAGCGGCACGAAGCTCACAGGCAGCACCTGCCGGGTGGACACACTGCCATCGCCGGCCTTCTCGATCAGCAGCAGGTACTGGATCATGAACGGCGCGCCGACCGGGATTACCATCCGTCCGCCGGCCTTGAGCTGGGCGATCAGTGGCGGCGGCACATGGCTGGCGGCGGCGGTGACGAGGATGGCGTCGTAAGGCCCGTGTTCGGGCCAGCCGTGGTAGCCATCGCCCAGCCGGGCCTGCACCTTCGCATATCCCAGACGGCCCAAGCGCTCCCCGGCCTGCACTGCCAGCGGCTCGATGATCTCCATCGTATAGACCGCCTGCGCCAGCTCGGCGAGGATCGCCGCTTGGTAGCCCGAGCCAGTGCCGATCTCGAGTACCACGTCGCCGGGCCCGACCTGCGTCAGGTCGGTCATCAAGGCGACGATGTACGGCTGGGAGATGGTCTGGCCGTAGCCGATCGGCAGCGGACGATTTTCGTAGGCGTAGGGCACCTCGTCGGGCGGGACGAACTTATGGCGTGGCACCTTGGCCATCGCGGCCATCACCGGCGCGGCAAACTCGACCCTGCCGGTTTCGTCGCGGGTGACGGACGACATGTTGGCGATCTCCCGCACCATGGCATCGCGCAACGGCGCGAACGGGTCGTCGGCATGCAGACCGGCAGATGCCAACGCCAGAGCGATGGCAGGCGCCAGGATGCGCGTCAGGAGCATCACCGGCTTCACAATGACTCCTCCGCCTGAGGAATAGTCGAATCGTATGGCCGGCGGGCTGACTCGGCAAGCCGGGGGTGCCGGCGACCAAATCAGGCTGCGGCGACTGCCCGGGACAACATCGCAACCCGTAACTGCACTGATAGCACCCAGCCAGTTCAAGCGGTGATACAAAAGTGAATGCGATTGTCAGCCGATTGCTGCCTATAAGGAGCCCTTCGCACTGACCTCATAACACTCCTCCGACACTAACCTCCAACCCCTGGAATGACCAGAAGCGCCGCCAAGCCGATCAGTGCCGTGCCAATGAGTCTGTCGATAACCTGCTGCTTTTCCAGCATTCGCCGGCGCAACGCTTCAGCGGAGAAAAACAGTGCCACGAAACTGAACCACGCCCAATGGGTGAACGACATAAACAGGCCGTACGCAAAGTTTGCGGTTAGCGAACTGCCTGTGTGCACCACTTGGCTATATGTCGCCACCACGAACAACATGGTTTTAGGGTTGAGCGCGTTAGTGAAAAAGCCAGTACGAAATGCTTCCCAGGATGAAGGGGCTGAGGCGTTGGCGCCACCAAATGTCAACGAAGAAGTACTGGTCAGGGACTTGATACCCAAATAAATGAGGTATCCGGCGCCCAGCGACTTCATTGCCATGAACAGCAAGGGTGATTGAGTGAAGATCACTGCAGCGCCGAACACTGTGTAGAAAACGTGAATCTGGACGCCACAGGCGATACCCAGTGCGGCCATCAAACCGCTGCGTCGTCCATATGCATAACTGTTGCGGGTGACCATGGCGAAGTCAGAGCCGGGGCTGATAACTGCCAGGATGGAAATGGCAGCAACTAGAAGCAATTCGTTCATGAAGACTCTCCGGCGCAATGGATGCCCATGCCGCGAACGACAGTAATTGCATTTGCGCTACGTTTTTGCACAGATTGAGGGTGGGTGGCAGCTTCACTTGCTCGCGGCACTTACATCACCCAGTGGTATTTGGCTTCGCATGGCATTCATGCAATGCCTCTAATCATTGATAGTTGTGCGTGCAGATGGGGCGAATGGAGGTCATGATGGAGAATTGCCACCGATAAAAAAAACGATTTATAGTCGTCGAAACCTGTGAGTAATCATCGTCAATATGAATTTGCCTCCTTTGGCTGCGTTTCGTTTTTTCAACGTTGCGGCCCAGACTCAAAGCTTCGTGAGAGCCGCTCAGCAGTTGCACGTCACCCATGGCGCAGTCAGCCGCCAGGTTCGATTGTTGGAGGAGGCAATAGGGGTCGAACTTTTTGATCGGCGCAACCGTGCGATCTTTCTCAACCGTGCTGGCCGCCTTCTGTACGACGTTACCGGGCCCATGTTCGAACAATTGGAAAGTGCTGTTTACCGGTTGCAGGGAGAAGTCCGTGAGGACGTACTCGTACTATCGTGTGAACCTACCATCGCAATGAAATGGCTGATCCCGCGACTGCCTGACTTCCATGCCGCTCACCCGCACCTTCAAGTCCAACTGTTGGCGGCCGGTGGTCCTATAGACTTCGCGCGCTCAGGTGCGGATCTGGCCATTCGACGTGATGATTTTCACTTGGATCAATCAATCCACAGCGTGACGATTTGTGAGGAATGGATTGGACCTGTGTGCACCCCGTCCAATAGTCCCGATAAAAGGAAATCGGAAGGAGTGCGCTTGCTACGTAGCCAGACACGCCCGTTGGCCTGGGACAACTGGCTGCGCCTTTCGGAAATGGCTATGCCTAATGCTGGCTCGGTCGACTATGAGCATTTCTATCTGTGTATTCAGGCAGCAGCTGCGGGGTTGGGGATCAGTGTGGTGTCCTTTCTCATGGTTCAGGATGAACTCAGGTCCGGACAACTGATCGCACCGTTTGGCTTTATCCAGGACGGGTCGGCCTATTGCCTACTGTCACCCAGGCCTTTTGAGGAGAGTGCCAAGTGCACCGCTTTCAGGGATTGGGTCACAAAGCAGATGGGCATATGCGCAAAGCAGATCAAGAGTGATTTGGGCCGAGCGTGAGTAGTGCGAGCGTCTTTTTTGCACGCGGCTATGTCACTGAGCCCTGAATCTTTTGCGCAAAACACGGATTGCGCACACAGGCGCGAACTTTTCTGCGGTGGAAACCGAAGCTGGATTTCTCAACAGAATCGACCCAAATCCGACACTCATAAAATATTCCTTTTGCCCGTGAAGCAGCCAATCACGTCAGGCAACGATCCAATAACTGCCTGCAGGAAGTGTCTATAGAGTTTGGGTCAATTCAGCGAGCCAGCGACAACGCGCAGAAAATCTGTCGTAGTTCAGCGCGTGATCATGCCTTTGCAAACAGGGTGGTTGCTAACAAGCTCCGTTCAACTTCGCTTGCAAGTCTAAGGATGGTTTCCTCGTCACCAAATTTGCCAACTATCTGCATCCCGATTGGAAGGCCGTTCTCCATGATCCCGACGGGGATACTGATGGCCGGCTGGCCGGTCAAGTTGAAAACTTCGGTGAAGGGAGAAAATGCGTAAGCGTTTTTATACCACTCGTCCAGATGCCTTTCCCCTGTGGCGACAAAACCACCAATCGGTGGTGGAGCAAGCGCTACCGTTGGCGTGATGAGGACGTCGATATCGGTGAAGCTATCGGCCATGTCGTGGCTTACTTTGTTCTGGGTGGCCCGTGCATGGTGTACATCCAGTGCCGTTCTCTGAGTCGAGCATTTGTAAAACTCATAGGTAATCCATTCAACATCTTTTGCCGAGATCGGATAACCGCGAGTTTGGGCTTTGTGTTCCATCAAGGCCTCAATTTCCATCTGCCAGAATAATGCAGCAGCTGCACCGGCTTTGGTCATGTCTGGCCAATTGAACGGGCGTAATTCATGGCCGTCTTTATTAAAAAAATCCACAGCATTCAATATGGCTTTGTGGATGGTCTCATCGATACTCGAGCCATCTGGACGGGCGCAGGCAAAGGCGATTTTGAGTCGTGGCGACCTCGTCTTCAGGCATTCGAGCCAAGAGGGAGGGGCGGGGGGAGCAGCATAAGGCGCGCCTGGTTCATAGCCAGACAGGACATCCAGCAGCAATGCGCTATCGCGGACGGTCCTGGTCAGTACATGCTCGGAATCAAGGCCACCAACAAACTCGCCGACATGAGGACCTACAGGGTTGCGTCCCCTGCTTGGCTTCAGCCCAACCACACCACAAACGGCAGCCGGAACCCTGATCGACCCGCCACAGTCGGTGCCGTGTGCAACTGGCACCATGCCTGCGCCCACGGCACAGGCGGATCCTCCACTTGACCCACCAGAAGCGTACTGCGGATTCCTGGGGTTTCGACAAGGGCCTTGCCATTCAGGCTCTGTCACAAAGTCTCCTGCAAACTCAGGTGTTTTGGTTTTCCCGAGAATGATTGCCCCGGCATTACGCAATCGACTCACAAACTCACTGTCGACCTGAGCGGGGACGGCATCTTCGTACAATCGCGAACCGTGCCTGGTTGCAAAGCCTTTTACATCGATATTGGTGTCCTTTATCAGGATCGGCACACCTGCGAGTGGTCCTGCCTTGGGATCTAGCGCCGCTCGCTGTGCGCCTTCGATATCGATTGCAACGACCGCGCCCAAGGCAGGGTCCTGGATTTCAATTTCTCTGGCTGCCAGGTTGACCAACTCCAGCGGAGTGACTTCACCGGACTTCAACCGTTGAACGAGGCCCACGGCATCAAGACTTTTAAACTCTTCAGGTGTCATTTCTACGCCTCCAGATCATAACCAAGTACGTTGTTGAGGAACTCGTAAGCCAAACGACGCGAATCATCGATCGTGTCCGGGTTGCAATCGACCGCAGCCCTCAACCATAAGCCGTCGATGAAGATCGCGATCATTTGCGCCTTGGAATGGGCTATTGCCTTGTCCATGCTTTTTGACAAGGCATGGAAAAGTAAGGAGTGGCTCCTGCGCGCAACGATGTTCTGTACCCGCTGCAGTTTGGGGGACTGCGGTACCTGGGCCCAGAAAGCGAGCCAGGCCGCAACATTGTCTCGCGTCAGGTTCAAGGCACTGACGTTCCCGTCCACAAACGCGAGAACACGCTCAGCGGGTGTTGCGGACTTCCGCAGGCGCGCAAAGATCTCGGCATTTATGCGTTTGTTCAGCTCTCTCAAGGTGGCTTCAAGCAAAGCATTCTTGTCCGAGAAATAGTGGTGGACGATGCCGTTGGCCAACCCCGCACGGGCGCTGACCTGAGCCATGCTGGTACCCGCCATGCCTTGCTCACCAATGAGGGTGAGCGTCGCCTCAACGAGCTGCTTCCTTCTGATTTCCTGCATTCCGACCTTTGGCATGGGGGGCTCTCTTTTTTCATTGGACACTCAATGAAAAAAAAGTTATCACTGGATTCTCCAAAAAACAAGAGAACGCAAGGGGATCCGGTATGAAAAGCAGTGCTATCGGTTGTGCCGTGCTGTTGATGACATTCCAGGGGATTGCCGGCGCCGCGGACCCTGTGGGGTGTCGCGCGCCTCAGTTCGCAGAGGTGGGATGGACCGACATCACGTTGACGACGTCTTTGACCACAGCAGTATTGGAAGGACTGGGCTACGCCCCAAAAGTCATAACGTTATCGACGGGAATTGCCTACAAGGCGATGGAAGGCAAGAGTATCGACGTGTTCCTCGGAACATGGGATCCCGCATTGATCGAGGCGGCTCAGCCTTACTACAACAACAAGTCGATTCAGACAGTGCGAGTGAACCTCACGGGCGCAAAATTTACCTTGGCGGTTCCGCGATACGTCTATGAGCAAGGTGTAAAAAGCTATGCTGACCTGGACACTTACAAGTCAAAGTTTGGCGGGAAAATCTATGGAGTAGAGCCAGGCGGAAACAAACCGATCCAGAACCTCATCGCGGATAACGCGTATAACCTGGGTAGCTGGAGCCTGGTTGAGTCCAGTGAGAAGGGCATGCTGACACAAGTCGGCAGGCAAATCAGAAAGAACGACTGGATTGTGTTTCTGGGCTGGGCACCTCACCCAATGAACAAGAATATTGAACTGGAATATTTGTCAGGTGGTGACAAGTACTACGGAGCAAATTTCGGCGCATCGTCGGTGCGGACCGACGTGCGTACGGGATATCTGGAGGAATGCCCTAACGTGGGCCAACTCCTGAAAAATCTGGAGTTTTCCATCGATGCCGAAAACACCATGATGGACTACGTGATCAATGGTGGCCTTGACCCACGCTCTGCGGTAAAAAAATGGCTGAGTGCCCATCCCGAATGGCTTGATAGAACGTTGCTTGATGTTCAAACAGTGGAAGGTCAACCTGGGCTCGCGGCGGTAAAGTCTTATATGGATACTGCGTCCAAATAGACGACACTTCTCAACAAATTGAATCTCCCCGGGCTCTATAGACCGGGAGCATCCTTATCGGCGCAGCGCCTAGGCCCCATGTGCTAGGCGCGAGCGGCGTATCGATCCGGCTACCGCCCAACCGCAATGTCCAAAAATGAATTCCCCTTGGGGTTTCAAACACTTTTGAACCTTTAAGCCCCCCTTCCCACAACTCAGCAGCGACCTGCCAGCCGCTCGACAGAAGTCGCAATTCAATCCCGAGCAATCTTGTCATTTGCCAAGGCTTAGGGCAGGGTCGATACCACTGAGATCCCTGCCAAAGGAGTCACCCATGTCAAAGCTCTATCCCAGTATCGATCCCGAGGGGCTGGTCGAGTACTCAGTGGTCTACACCGACCGCTCACTCAACCACATGTCGCAGTCATTTCAAGGCGTGATGAAGAACATTTCCAAGACCCTGAAACAGGTCTACAACGCCCAGGCTGTTGCGGTGGTGCCGGGCAGCGGCACATTCGGCATGGAAGCGGTGGCGCGACAGTTTGCCACCGACCAGCAATGCCTGGTGATACGCAACGGCTGGTTCAGTTATCGCTGGAGCCAGATCCTTGAGATGGGCAACATCCCGGCGGCCACCACGGTGCTCAAAGCCCGACCGGTCGACACAGGTCGCCAGGCTGCCTACGCTCCACCCCCTCTGGACGAAGTGCTGGCAGCCATTGCGGCGCAGAAACCGCAGATTGTCTTCGCCCCCCACGTTGAAACCTCATCAGGGATTATCCTGCCCGACGAGTACCTGCGGGCCGTCGGCGACGCCGTGCATGCGGTGGGTGGCCTGTTCGTGCTGGACTGCATCGCCTCAGGCACGATTTGGGTTGATATGCACAAATGCGCAGTCGACCTGCTGATCAGCGCACCGCAGAAAGGCTGGAGCGCCTCCCCTTGCTGCGCCCTGGTGATGCTCAGTGCTTTGGCCCTAGAGCGCATCGAGCAGACGCAGAGCAGCAGCTTCGCCTGCGATCTGAAAAAGTGGCTTCAGATCATGCAGGCCTACGAACAGGGCGGACATGCCTACCATGCGACCATGCCCAGCGATTCCCTCGCGCGATTCAACGAAGTGATGAAAGAGACGCAAGCCTACGGTTTCGACAAGGTCCGCGGCGAACAACAGGCTCTGGGCGATCGGGTGCGCGCAATGTTGACCGGCAAAGGCATCAAAAGCGTGGCCGCAGCCGGCTTTCAGGCTCCTGGCGTAGTGGTGAGCTACACCGATGATGCCGACATCAAGAGCGGTAAGAAATTTGCCAGCCTCGGCCTGCAGATCGCCGCCGGAGTGCCGTTGCAATGCGACGAGCCGGCCGATTTCCAGACCTTTCGCATCGGTCTGTTCGGACTCGAAAAGCTGCACAATATCGAGCGCACGGTCAGCACCCTCGAAGAGGCACTGGACGAGGTGATGGATAACTAAGCGCCCATCTTGGCGACATCAATGTCGCATTTGAACGCTACAGTGATGTTGCCAGAAAGTAGTCAGGCGTATTAGTTGGAGGAGTGGCAATGACAATAATCGATGTGAAATCCCGATTCGAAGCAAAGCTTCTTCGTCCGGCAAAGCCCGGTAATGATACGTCGTGGGCGTTCGCAGTACTGCCAAGAGACGCGAGTGAACCGCTTCCAAGGCGGGGAAGGACGACAGTTGAAGGCACAATCAATGGGCACCATTTCCAGGCAACCCTTGAGCCCGATGGTCAACTGAGCCATTGGCTGAAGGTAAGTAGCGAGTTACTCGACGCCGCAGGTGTGGCCGTTGGGGATATCGTTACACTCGAGCTAACCCCTGTGAAAAAGGAACCCGAGCCTGACATCCCGGCAGACTTTGAGGAGGCACTGGCAGCCACTCCTGAGGCTCGTAAAGTTTGGAATAATACAACGACCATCGCACGAGTAGACTGGATCCACTGGATTACTTCAGCCAAGCAACTCAAGACGCGCGAAAAGCGAATTGGTGATGCCTGCGATATGCTTGCAACCGGCAAGAAGCAGGTTTGCTGTTTCGACCAGTCCGGCTATTACAGTAAGGCCTTCCGTGCGCCCGAGGCAGAAAACTCTTAAATGGAATGTTCCGTTGAATACGCCTGACGATTTTTGGTTGACTGACTTCCTCAGGGCGTGAAGCGGTCATCCGGCGAATCATGAGGTCGACGCCAAAAGGACTTAGCCGTCTTCAGCCACCGCGCATAACTTGCATCAGCTGTTTCACAGCGATGGCTTCGACGGCACCTTCACTGGCACCCGCTTCAAAAACAGCGCAACAAGCCGATGCGTCGCCGTCGCGGATACGGTAGACAGCAATGACACTGCCTGGCCCGCAGCCTGTGTGCCCGCATAGGGAATGTCCGCCGTCAATCGACCCTTGCATCACACCTAGGCCATAGCCCGGAATGATCCATGGGCGCCCGGGAATCGGGCCGCCCAATGTTCGTGCTGTCTGCATTTCCTGGAGCAAGCCCGTGGAGAGCAGTTCACCGCAGAGGAGTCGATCCAGAAATAGCGCTGCTTGGGAAATTGGGCCGATCAGCAAGCCATGATAGACCCACGCGGGGTCATAATTCGAGGTGCTTCCAAGATGGGTCTTTTGCAAGTCTGCTCGCGTTTTAGCAAAGCGAACGTTCGACAGGCCCAGAGGAGTAAGTGCACGTTGAGTCACCGCATCATCAAGCGTCAGATCAGTTAGCCGTTCAATAAGCCTGCCGATGAGCAAGTAGCCAACATTCGAGTAACGCCAATCGGTTCCGGGACTGCATCGAAGTCGAGCACCGTCAAGGCGTTGCATCATTTCATCTGCCGACCAGGCTGGCTCACTGTTCGTAACAGCGGCGTGGTACTCCGCAAGTTCGCCGTAATCGGCCAGGCCTGCTTCATGCCGCAGTAGCTGGCGTAACGTGAAAGGCTGATCAGAAATTGGGTCGTCCAGTCCGATGAGCCCGTCACGTACCAACGACAGGGCTGTCGCAGCCAGGACTGTTTTCGTAAAACTCCACCAGGGGGCCGTCAGTTCTAACCGGTCAGGCGTTTGTGGCTGACCATTTGATACGAGTGAACTGAGCATTGGCTTCCTTGGAATGTTGAGCGGATCGACAGCTCGACAAGATATCTCATTCACTCTTCTTCGCCAGAGTGAAAAGTCAGCCGTTTGTACTGTCCTGAACGACGGCTCTTGGCCGTTTTGCGCCCTGCGTGAAGAACAGCAACAGATCGTGCCTGGATGTTGGGGGTGGTAAAAAATGGTACTGGTCGCGACGGTCGTTGCAGCAGGAACTTCAGGGTATTGGCCAGGTCAATAGCGGCCCTGTATCGCAAATGCCGAGCAGCGTTGTGGCCTGTTTTACGGCAGTGCCGTTTGAATTCAGTCGAGTCCGCCCCCTGATGCCAACCAAGAGTTTTCTGCCGGGCCTCATCCTGGTGTTCTGCGCTGTCCCGTCGCTTTGTTCGGTTGCTGCCGAACGAAGCGCGCCGGCGCGGAGTAACAGCGCATCAACCACCCTGATCGAAACCGCCTCGCGGCAGTATGAAAATGGCCAACTGGACCAGGCCGCCGCCACGCTGGAGCGTGCCCTGCATATCCAGCCGAACAATCCCGCGACGTTGCATTACCTGGGTGTGTTGCGCCTTCAGCAGGGGCAGTACCAGCAGGCTGAAACCCTGGCGGCGCGCTCGAACATACGGGTTGGTCGCAACGTCGAGCTCCGCAACCGCAACTTCCAATTGATCCAGGCGGCGCAGCAGGCCCAATCTTCGGGTACCCCACCCAATGCAAAAGAGGGCGTGGTCGCAGTACAGAAGGGGCTGGAGGAGGAGGCCCAAAGGCGTCGCGAAGCGGAAGTGGCCGTTGCTGAGCAATCCACTCCGGACACTGGGAACGACGCTGGCAACTTGGCTCGCGCAGAGGCATATCGGGGGCTGGATGCGCCGTCGGCGGGTAGAGCCGGGCCCGAAGGAAAATTACAAATGACTAATGTCGAGCCAGAGCGGGCGTACGCTGAGGTCGAGATTCCCCGCGGCCATATGCCGCGTCCGGGCAAATGCCGAATCTGGTTTCCTGATCGCCCGGCGGGGCATCAGCCCGCACCCGGCAAATGCAAGAAGCTGCGACATCGGGTTCCCCCGGGGGCCTACCTGGTGCGCGGTTGAGTTTATGCAGACAGCTACCCCCAACGACGCCACGCTATTGAGCAAGGTCTTGACCAGTTGCGCCTGGCGCGTGGCGCCAGTCTTGGCGAATACACCGCGCAAGTGAGCGCGCACGGTGTTGCGCGAAACCCCGAGTGCCTCGGCTGTCTCATCGAGGGTCTGGCCGTCCATGACCAGCATGGCCACTTCGGTTTCCGTGCGGGTCAGTTGGAACAGGCTACGCAGCAGGTCACGCGAGGCTTGTGGCGAGTCGGCCGGATCGCGGATGAACACCACCACTGCCGGGCGTCGGGCGCTGTTATGGGTCTGGTAGTTCATGGCAATCGGGCGCAGCAGCAGGTTCAGCGGCATCTCACCGCTGGGCCGCGACAGGGTCAGGACTTGCAGGTCGTCGAGGCCGCGGGGGCGTTGTTTCAATACGGCCTGAATGGCCTGCTGCAGTGTGCGGTTCTCATGGTTGGCGAAGGCACAGAGCTTGTCGTGCTTGCACTCCAGACCGTCATGGCTGTCGAACAGGCGCTGGGCGGCACGGTTGCAGCGCATCATCCGGCCGTTCTCGTCGAGGATGGCCGTGCCCACCATCAGGCGATCGATGGTTGCCGCGTAGAGCTGGCGTTCGGCATCCAGTTGATCCACCGCCGAGTGCAGGTCCACCGCCTGTTGCAGGTGCGGCAGCAACAGGCGGATCAGGTTGATCTGCGCCGGGGTGAACGCTTCGCTGGCGTGGTCGCGGCAGGCGAACAGTGCGCAGTGCATGCCGGCGGCGGTGCGCATGTTGGCCACCAGCACATCGCGCAGGTCCAGGGGGTGCAGGTAGTTACGGTAGAAATCATGGGCCAGCCAGGCCTCCGTGCCCAGCACCTGGTCGGCACTGGCCACCTGGTCCGCGGGCCAGTCGAGGAACGGGCAGATCGAATAGAAGTGTTCGCTGTAAGAGGGCTCGCCGGGCAACATCGCGCCATGCACCGAGGCATTGACGATCAGCCCGGGGCGTTCATGGTCGGGGTTGCGCAGCACCAGGGTGAAGAAGCTGGCGGCGAATCGCTGGCGCAGGGCTTCCAGCAAACTAGCCCAGGGCGTGGGCTCCAGCGTGCCGTGGTAGACCAGCCCGAGCAGGTTGCTGAGCTCGGCAGAGGGGATGTCGATGCTGGCGTGCAGGTCCGGGCAGGTGGAAAAGGGCAGGGTCATGCGCGCCTCTTTGGCTGCGTGTTGTCATGGGCGAGTATCGACCGGGGTCACGGCGGCAAAATCGTCCGTTTGGCCTAGGCACTGACGGGCGCAGCGCATGCCCAAGGGGCAGGCTGCGCCCGGTAGCTCTTACAGCGCCAGCAGGGCTTCGACTATGCGTTCGGCGGCGGCCTCGGCAGACTCGTGCCGGGTGTCGATATGGATATCCGGCGCCACTGGCGGCTGGTAGGGCGAGTCGATGCCGGTGAAGTTCTTCAGCTCACCGCGCCGGGCTTTGAGGTACAGGCCCTTGGGGTCGCGCTGCTCGGCCAGGGCCAGCGGCGCATCGATGAAGATCTCGAGGAAGTTGCCGTCACCGGCCAGGCTGCGGGCCATGTCACGCTCGGCCCGGAACGGCGAGATGAACGAGACCAGGGTGATCAGTCCGGCATCGAGCATCAGCCTGGCCACCTCCGCGACCCGGCGGATGTTTTCCACCCGGTCGGCTTCGGTAAAGCCCAGGTCGCGGTTCAGGCCGTGGCGCACGTTGTCGCCGTCGAGCAGATAGGTGTGCCGGCCCAGGGCATGCAGCTTGCGCTCGACCAGGTTGGCGATGGTCGATTTACCCGCGCCGGACAAACCGGTAAACCACAGCACCCGTGGCGACTGGCCCTTGAGCGCGGCGTGAGCCTCGCGGTTGACGTCGATGGCCTGCCAGTGCACGTTCTGCGCACGACGCAAGGCGAAGTGCAGCATACCGGCACCGACCGTGCGATTGCTCAGGCGGTCGATAACGATAAAGCCCCCGGTATCGCGGTTGTCGGCATAAGCATCGAAGGCGATCGGCCGGTCCAGGTGCAGGTTGCATACGCCAATGCCGTTCAGCTCCAGGGTCTTGGCCGCCAGGTGCTCGAGGCTATTCACATCGACCCGGTGTTTGAGGTTGGCGCAGCTCATGCCGACGGTGCGGCAACCGATCTTCATCAGGTACGGGCGCCCCGGCAGCAGGGGCTGTTCGTCCATCCATACCAGGGTCGCTTCGAACTGGTCGGCCACCGCCGGCGGGGTGTCGGCCAGGGCGATCAGGTCGCCGCGGCTGATATCGATCTCGTCCTTGAGGGTCAGGGTCACGGCCTGGCCGCACAGGGCTTGCTGCTGCTCCCCGGCGCTGCCAAGGATGCCGGTGATCTCGCTCTGCTGGCCCGAGGGCAGCACCCGGATGCGCTCGCCGACGCGCACGCTGCCAGCCACGACGTTACCGCAATAGCCACGAAAATCCAGGTTCGGCCGGTTCACCCACTGCACCGGCAGACGGAACGCTGCCTGGCTCTGCCGGTCCTGCTCCAGCGGTACGTCTTCAAGGTAGGCAAGCAGGCTCGGGCCCTGGTACCAAGGCGTGTTGGGGCTGGCCTGGAGCATGTTGTCGCCGCGCAGCGCCGACAGCGGGATGCACTGGATATCCTGCAGGCCGATCTGTGCGGCGAAGGCGCGATACTCGGCTTCGATGCGCTCGAACACCGCCTGGGAGTAGTCCACCAGGTCGAGCTTGTTGATCGCCACCACCACCTTGCGGATGCCCAGCAGCGACACCAGGTAACTGTGCCGGCGGGTCTGGGTCAGCAAGCCCTGGCGGGCGTCGATGAGGATCACCGCCAGGTCGGCGGTGGACGCGCCGGTGACCATGTTGCGGGTGTACTGTTCGTGGCCGGGGGTGTCGGCGACGATGAACTTGCGCTTGTCGGTGGCAAAGAAGCGATAAGCTACATCGATGGTGATGCCTTGCTCGCGCTCGGCGCTCAGGCCGTCGACCAGCAGGGCGAAATCCAGTTCGTCACCCTGGGTGCCGAGCTTTTTCGAGTCGGCTTCAAGCTGGCCAAGCTGGTCCTCGAATAACACCTTGGATTCATACAGCAGTCGGCCGATCAGGGTGCTCTTGCCGTCGTCGACACTGCCACAGGTGATGAAGCGCAGCAGCTGCTTGTTCTGCTGTTGTTGCAGGTAGGGCGTCAGGTCGCCATTGCGTGCGTCGGTGATTGCGTTCATCAGAAATACCCCTCTTGTTTTTTCTTCTCCATGGAGCCCGCCGAGTCGCTGTCGATCAGGCGGCCCTGGCGTTCCGAGGTGCGGCTGACCAGCATTTCGCCGATGATCGCCGGCAGGTTGTCGGCGTCACTGTCGATGGCGCCGGTCAACGGGTAGCAGCCCAGGGTGCGGAAGCGCACCTTGCGCAGTTCCGGGGTTTCTCCGGGCAGCAGCGGCAGGCGCTCGTCGTCGACCATGATCAGCGTGCCGTCACGGCGTACCACCGGGCGCTCCTTGGCGAAGTACAAGGGCACGATGGGGATCTGTTCCAGGTAGATGTATTGCCAGATATCCAGCTCGGTCCAGTTCGACAGCGGGAACACCCGCAGGCTTTCACCCTTGCGCTTGCGTGTGTTGTACAGGTGCCAGAGCTCCGGGCGCTGCTGCTTGGGGTCCCAGCGGTGCTGCTCGGAGCGCAGCGAAAACACCCGCTCCTTGGCCCGCGACTTTTCCTCGTCGCGCCGGGCGCCGCCGAACGCGGCATCGAAACCGTAGTGGTCCAGGGCCTGCTTCAGGCCCTGGGTCTTCCACACATCGGTGTGCAAGGCCGAGCCGTGGATGAAAGGGTCGATGGCCTTTTCCACGCCTTCGGGGTTGATGTGCACCAGCAGTTCCAGGCCCAGGCGTTCGGCGGTCTGGTCGCGAAAGGCGATCATTTCGCGAAACTTCCAGGTGGTGTCCACGTGCAGCAGGGGGAAGGGCGGCTTGCCCGGGGCGAAGGCTTTCATCGCCAGGTGCAGCATGACCGCGCTGTCCTTGCCGATGGAGTAGAGCATCACCGGGTTTTCACACTCGGCCACCACTTCACGGATGATCTGGATGCTTTCCGCTTCCAGCCATTGCAGATGAGTCAACATCGAATACCTCCTCGAGTTCTGCCGGGATTGGCGCCGGCTGAACACCACGGTAGGTAAAGCACCGCCGGCACTTCTTCGTCTGCTTGGACGAAGAGGCGCCGGCAGCTGCAGGTCACGCGACGGACGCGTACAGCGTCTCGACACGGATCTTGAGGGCGTGGGCAACGGCATCGAACCCTTGTTTGACCCAAGCGCCATGATCGGTCATGACCTGGTCGGCGGTGGCGCCGAGGAACTGGTCGGTGGTGTGGTAGCGGCAACTGGCCGCGCCGGTGGGCTCGATGTGCTGCTCGCGACGGGCAGCGTCGGGATTGTCGGCGTTGGCATACATCTCCCAGGCGAGTAACCGGTGGGGTTCGAAGTCAGCCAGGTACTCGATCACGTGCAGCAGTTCACCAGGTCGTCCCGGATCGGGCAGAAACAGATTGACCGGTTCGCCCAGTCGCAAGCTGGACTCGACCTTGACGGTGTAGGGGTTCCACTGCGGATAACGCACCAGGTCGATCAGTACCGACCAGACAAATTCGGCCGGTGCGGCGATGTCCACGGTCACTGAACGGACCAGATTTTTCTCTGCGGTCATGGGTAACTCCTCTGAGGATGACTGCGCGCCACGAACTGCGGCGGGAAGTAAGCCATGGGCTCAGGCGCGATCCTCGCCGCTCACGGCGCACGGCTCCTCGTCCGTGCGGACTAGCAGGCGATTTAGTCCGCTTGGACGAAGAATCGGCAAGGGGGTGCTCCCTAAGGTCACTGGCAGCGGCGGACTTTCCGCCAACAGAGGAGACCGACATGGTTACAGACAGGATTGATCAGGAGGTGCTCAGCGGCGAAAGCTGGAACCTCTTCTGCGAGCAACTGCGGCGCAGCGGCGAGCAAATATTGCGCGCCGAGGCTCCGGCCGATGTGCAGACCCGCGCCGAAGGATTTCGCTATCTCACGCGTTTGCTGCGCATTGCACTGGAAATGCACCTGGAATTTGCCGATCCGGACTTCCCGGGCTTCATCACTCCCTCCCATGAAACCGCGAAAATTGGCGCCGACAACCCCGATAATCTGTATAGCTATGCGCGCCTCAACGGCGCGCACGAGTATCGGGTCAGCGGCCAGCGCGGCAGTGTTGCCTACCTCAGTTTCGGTTCCCAGAAGGGGGGCTACGAAACGGATGGCAAGATGATCCAGACCGGCTTTCTCGATGCAGGCATGTTGCAGTCGGATGCCGAAGGCAACTTCGAAATCATCCTCAGCCAGCATCCACCCGGCATCGGTAACTGGCTGCGGCTCGAACCGCAGAGCAATGCCTTGATTGTCCGCCAAACCTTTCTGGACCGTAGCAGCGAGCAGCCGGCGCAACTGCGCATTGAACGCCTCAATGCCCGCCAGACACCCGAACCGCTGAATGCGCCGCGCTTGCAACAAAGCCTGCAGCGGGTGGGAAGTTTCGTCGAGAACACCGCGCGGTTATTCGCCGACTGGGCTCAGGGTTATCAGAAACACACCAATCAACTGCCCGCCGCCGACCAGGCACTGTGCCAGTCGGTGGGGGGCGACCCGAACATTTTCTATTACCACTCCTACTGGGCTCTGGCTGATGACGAGGCATTGCTGATCGAGGTCGATCAGGTGCCCGACTGCGATTTCTGGAACGTGCAGATCAACAACTACTGGATGGAGTCGCTCGACTACCGCTACCACCGCATCTGTCTGAACAAACAGTCGGCGCAACTGGAGGCGGATGGCCGCTTGCGCATGATCCTCTGCTGCGTTGACCCTGGTCTGGCGAACTGGCTGGAAACTGCCGGCCATCCCCATGGCACCCTCTGCCTGCGATGGGTGGGAGCAAAGCAGCCGGTGCAGCCAACGACACGCGTGGTCAAACTCAATGATCTGAAGGAGCTTGTGCGATGAGTGCCAATGACTTCGCCCTGGATGCCTTGCTGGCTGAAGCTTGCGCACGTGCGGGCGGCCTCGACGATTTCGGCCCCGGCGATTTTCGCCAGGGCCTGGTGGTGCTGGCTGACGCCCTGGAAAAAGAAGCGCGGCTATCAGTGTCGGGGCGCGGACTGTTGCGTGAGAAACTGTTGGCGCAACTGGTCAACCGTCTGATCATCGAGGATCACTGTCGGCGTTACCCACAAATCCTCGAGCTGGAAATCAACGACCCACTGGTGATCGTCGGCCTGCCACGCACCGGCACCACGCTGCTGCAACGCACCCTGGCGGTGGACCCGCAGTTCAGCAAGGCGCAGTGGTGGGAAACCCGCTACCCGGCGCCCCTCGATGGGGAGACCCTGGAGCAGCCGTTGCAGCGCCTAGGTCGGGCGCGCGCCGAAGTGGCGGCGATGGTCGAGTTCCTTCCGCAATTGCTGGCCATTCACCCACTGGACGCCGAGCAGCCCGACGAAGAGTTCATGCTGATGGAGCACTCGTTCCTCTGCGCCATGGACTCCTACGTCAACGTCCCCAGCTACACCACCTGGCTCGACCGTCAGGACCAGACTCAGGTCTACCGTTACCTCAAGCGCTCCCTGCAGTTCCTGCAATGGCAGCAGGCACGCCGTGGCATCGCCCCCGGCCGGCGCTGGTTGCTCAAGAGCCCGCAGCACCTGCATACCCTGGAGCTGTTGTTCGAAGTGTTCCCCGGTGCGCAAGTGGTGCTCACCCATCGCGAACCGGCCAGGACCATTCCCTCGCTGGCCAGCTTCATCCATACCCTGTGGCAGCTGTACAGCGACCAGGCCGATGCCCAAGCCGTCGGCGAGCAGTGGAACCGGCGCATGGCGCGGGCCTTGCGCCATGCCATGGCGGTGCGCGAAGGCATGCCGGCCGGGCGCTTTCTCGATGTGCAGTTCGAAGACACCCTGGCCGCGCCCCAGGCAGTGGTCGAGCGCATCTATCGCTTCGCCGGCCTTGAATGCACGGCAAAGGTTCAGGCAGAGATGGGCCAATGGTTGTCCGTCAATGGCCGGGAAAAACGCGCTGCCCATCACTACAGCCCTGACCAGTTCGGCCTCAGCGATGCGCTGCTGCAGCGTGACTACGCCGAGTACCGCGCCCGGCATCTGAGCGCCTGAGCCTGCCCCATAACAATAAGAGGATTCATCCCATGCTGCTTAAAGACAAAGTCGTGATGGTCTCGGGCGTCGGCCCCGGGCTGGGTATCAAACTGGCCCTGGAGGCCGCGCGCGAAGGGGCGCGGGCCGTGGCCATCGGCGCCCGCGACAAGGGCCGACTGCTTGAGGCGCAACAGCGCATCAAGGCGGTCGCCGGGCATTGCGAAGTGCTGTGCGTGGCCACCGATATCACCGATGTGCAGGCCTGCAATCGTTTCGCCGAAGCCACCCTCGAGCAATTCGGCCGTATCGATGCGCTGATCAACAGCGCCTTTTCCCATGGCGGTTTCCAGGCGGTGGACGAGGCGGACAACGACCCGCTGCGCGAGGCCCTGGAGGTCAACCTGCTGGGCTCGCTGAACATGAGCCGCGCGGTGCTGGCGCCAATGCGCGCGCAGGGCGCGGGGGCGATCGTCATGATCAACACCCTGGGTGTGCGCAAACCGTATCAGGGTGGCGCGGCCTATGCCGCGTCGAAAAGCGCGCTGGCGGCCAGTGTGCGCTACCTGGCCAGCGAGCAGGCGGCCCACGGTTTGCGGGTCAACGCTCTGGCCTGTGGCTGGATGTGGGGCGAGCCGGTGCAGGCCCTGGTACGACAGAGTGCTGTCGCCCGGGGTGTCAGCGAAGAACAGGTGCGCGCCGAGTTCAGTGCCGGCATCCCTGGCGGACGCATGCGCAGCGACGAGGAGTGCGCCCGCGCTGCGTTGTTTCTGGCATCGGACTACGCCAGTGCGATCAATGGCGCGCAGCTCGATGCCAACGGCGGCGAAGTCATGTACTGAGGAGCAGGGCAGATGAACACAATCGATCACTGCGCTTTCAACGGCGATGCCGACGGTCTGTGCGCCCTGCAGCAGTTGCGCCTGGCGGGTGAACTGGATCCGCAGGTGCGCCTGGTCAGCGGGGTCAAGCGCGACATCGAGTTGTTGCGCCGGGTCCAGGCCGGGCCCGGCGAGCGGGTCACGGTGCTGGACGTGGCCCACGAGCAGAACCGCGAGGCCACCCGGCGCCTGCTCGACGCCGGCACCCGGGTACGCTACTTCGACCACCACTTTGCCGGTGAACTGCCGCAGCATCCGGCATTCGAGTCCTTCATCGACACGGCCGCCCAGGTGTGTACCAGCCTGCTGGTCAACACCTACCTGGACGGGCGTCATCACCGCTGGGCGGTGGCGGCTGCCTTTGGTGACGGCCTGGCCGGCCCGGCCCGGGTGCTGGCGGCGCAGCATGGCCTGGCCAGCAACGAGGTGCACGCCCTGGAGGAACTGGGCCTGCTGCTCAACTACAACGCCTATGGCGACAGCCTGTCGGACTTGCACTTCGAGCCGCTGGCGCTGGCCGCCGAGCTGCTGCCTTACCACGACCCGCTGGACTTCATCCGCCACAGCACAAGCTTCACCACCCTGCGCACCGGCCACGCCGCCGACATGGCTGCAGCCGCAGGCCTTGAACCCTGGCACGAGGGCCGAGGCGCGCAGCTGTACCGCCTGCCCGCGCAACCCTGGGCGCGGCGGGTCAGCGGTGTGCTGGCCAACCAACTGGCGGCCGGTGCGCCGCGCAAGGCGATCGGCTTGCTCAGCGCCAGGGCGGACGGTGACTGGGCGTTCAGCCTGCGGGTACCGGAAGAGGCCGGGCTGGCGGCGGATGCCTTCTGCCGGCAGTTTCCCACGGGGGGCGGGCGCAAGCGTGCTGCCGGGATCAACCATCTGGCCGAAGCGCAATTGAAGGAAGTCGCCGCACGCCTGCTCGATTGCTATCGCTGAGCAAAGGGCAACGCCCGGACCGGATCTGTCGGGGTGTTGCTTGCCACCAAAAGTCAGCGGTTCAAGCACCTGAACCGCTTGATCCAATATAGCTTGAATACAGTCTTATATTCCATAAAGCTAGTACAAACTATTTTTATAGTGCGTTTTAATCTATTCAGTATTTTGAATCGATTGGAGCACTTGTCTGTGAAAACTAAGGCACTTTTACCTTTTGGCTTGGCATTACTGGCTACCTGCTCGACGGCTTTCGCGGGCGCCACCCTGGATCGCGTAACCAGGAGCGGGGAGCTGACCGGCGTTCTGATGGAAAGCTATCCGCCATTCTCCTTTCTCAATGAACAGAACCAACTGGACGGGTTTGACGTCGATGTCGCCAAGGCCGTTGCGCAACGGCTAGGGGTGAAGCTGAAGCTGCAGACACCGTCTTGGGATGTCATAGCTGCCGGCCGCTGGAACGGACGATATGACATCTGCGTCTGCTCGATGACCCCGAGCAAGGCACGGGCCGAAGTGTTCGACTTTCCGGTGGAGTATTACCAGTCACCGGCCGTGATCGTGGTCAATGCCAAAGACAAGAACATCGTCACGGGCAAGGATCTGTCAGGTAAAAAAGTCGGCGTGATCAGTGCGTCGACCTATGAAGCCTATTTGAACAAGGATCTGGTGATTGAGGGCGCCGAGGACAAGCCGTTGAGCTATCCATTCGAAAGTGTCCAGATCGCGCCATACGACAACGAAACGGTAGCTTTCCAGGACCTGGCCTTGGGTACGGGCGTGCGCCTGGATGCCATGGTCACCAACCTCATCACTGCTCGCGAACGCATCGCCCAGGATCCTCGCTTTAAAATTGCCGGCGACACGCTGTATGCAGAGCCCAACGTGGTAGCGATCGAAAAGGGCGATCCGCAATGGAATGCCAAAGTCACTGAGGTCGTGACCCAGCTCAAGGCCGACGGCACATTAAGCAAGATTTCACAGAAGTGGATCGGTGCCGATATCAGCCAATGACAGCCCTCAATCCACACCCGGCCAAGACGGCTGTCGCCCCTGAAACCGAGACGCGTCGTTTCAGCCCGATAACTGGTTTTCGCACTCGACTGTATTTGACCTGGGCAGTGCTGTTTGGCCTGTGCGTCATGTTTTTCATGAGCTTCGATCTGAAGTTCTCGATCATTGTGCA
The DNA here is from genome assembly GCF_019218985.1 of Pseudomonas sp. PDM30. Taxonomy (NCBI): domain Bacteria; kingdom Pseudomonadati; phylum Pseudomonadota; class Gammaproteobacteria; order Pseudomonadales; family Pseudomonadaceae; genus Pseudomonas; species Pseudomonas sp. PDM30. The sequence goes on along the minus strand of NZ_JAHUWM010000015.1, from coordinate 57,666 downwards.
GAAGCTGCCCAATCTGGTCGGCCTGCATTTGGGGCCTGACGGTTTCTTGCAAGGCGCCGCGCTGACACTGTTCCTGTGCTTGTGTTCGATCTGGCTTTCGTTGCTCCTTGGCTTCGTGACGGCACTGGCGCGCCTGTCTCGCAGTGCAGTGGCTTTCGGCGTTGCCAGTTTCTATGCGTCTTTTTTTCGCGGTACTCCACTGTTGATCCAGATCCTGCTGATCTACCTGGGGCTGCCGCAGTTGGGTGTCGTGCCGGGCGCCATCAGCGCGGGAATCATTGCGCTGTCGCTCAATTACGGTGCCTACCTCAGCGAGATTTTTCGTGCCGGCATCATGGCTGTAGCACCCGGACAGCGCGAAGCGGCGATGGCTCTGGGGCTGGGGCCGGCGGCAACGTTCCTGCACATCGTCCTGCCGCAAGCCATGCGCACGATCATTCCCCCGACAACCAGTCAGTTCATTTCAATGCTCAAGGACTCATCGTTGATATCGGTGATGGGTGTCTGGGAAGTGATGTTCCTGGCGCAGTCGTACGGTCGCTCGTCTTACCGCTACATCGAAATGCTCACCACCGCAGCCGTTATCTATTGGCTCCTGTCCATTGGACTGGAGTTGATACAGAACCGTCTTGAACGCCACTACGGCAAAGGTTTCAAGCATCAGCGCTGACCCGTCCGTTTAATGACTTTTTACAGGTACTACGATGTCCGATCCAAAACCTCTGTTGTTTGCGTTATACGAGCAAGCCAGCGTTGGCTGTGGCGGCGCGCCGAGCCTCTGGACGCACCCGGCTGACGAGCGACTGACCATCAACTCGCTGGGCTACTGGTCGAACCTGGCACGCATCGCCGACCAGGCTCATCTCGACATGCTGTTTTTTGGTGATGTGCTGGGTTTCTACGATGTGTTTGGCGGTAATGCCGACGCGGCCATGAAGTGGGCGGTGGAAGCACCGGCCAACGACCCGTTGATGATCATCCCGGCATTGGCCGCCGTGACGGAAAACCTCGCCTTCGGCGTCACGGTCACCACCAGTTACGAGCATCCTTTCACCCACGCCCGGCGCTTCAGCACGCTGGACCACCTGACCAATGGCCGGGTCGGCTGGAACATCGTCACCTCCTACCTGACCAGCGCCGCTCGCAACTTCGGCCTGGAGCAGATGATCAAGCACGATGATCGCTATGAACGCGCAGATGAATTTCTCGATGTGGTCTACAAACTCTGGGAAGGCAGCTGGGCAAGCGATGCCGTGGTTGCCGACAAGTCTCGCCAGGTCTATGCCAAGGGCGATCGCGTGCGACCGATCAATCATGTTGGCGAGCATTACCGGGTGGCCGGGCCGCATTTGACGTCCCCGTCACCGCAACGCACACCCTTGCTGATCCAGGCCGGTTGGTCAGGCCGCGGCCGCGAGTTTGCGGCCAAGCACGCCGAACTGATTTTCATCGCCAAGTCCAACCCGCTGGAGATTCGCCAGGGATTGGAAGATATATGGACGCAGGCCAGGGCACGGGGGCGTCATGCCGGGGATGTCAAATCACTGACGGTACTTCGCATCGTCACAGCCAGGACCGAGATCGAAGCCCAACGCAAATATGACGAACTGCAAAGCAACTATCACTTGCAGGCGCAACTGGTGAGCTATGCCGGTGATACCGGTATCGACATCAGCCGCTACGCGGACAGCGACGCGTTGTCCACTCACACCGAAGGCATGACTTCCTATGTGATGCGTCCTGATGGAAGTGGCAAGCCCTTGACCGCCGGCGATGTCAAACAGCGCTTTGCCAATGTCACCCGGGGCAGTGATCTGATTCTGGTGGGAACGCCGCAACAAGTGGCCGATCGGATCGAAGAGCACGCCCGTATTTCCGGCACCAGCGGCTACATGCTCAACCCGCTGATCAGCCCGGGCAGCCTTGAGGACTTCGTTGAACTGATCATTCCTGAACTGCAAAAACGCGGCTTGTATCGTACCCAGCCACAGAGCGGTACTTTCCGTTCGCGGTTACGGGACGATGGCGCCAGCCATTTACCGGATTCTGCTTACGGCGCCTCATTCCGATTTGATAAAGGTCTTTAGGGCGGGACAGTCCTGAAAAAAAGCGGCTCTCCAGAGGCTAATGCCGGTCAGTTAAGCCCGGGACACTGTGGGAGCGAGCTTGCTCGCGAAGAGGCCGGCACATTCAACAGAGATACTGGCTGACCCACCACTATCGCGAGCAAGCTCGCTCCCACAGTTTTGATCTTCAGTGAATGCCAATACTGCGGTTGCTCACAATCTCTGTGGGCGCGGGCTTGCTCGCGAAGAGGCCGGCACATCCAACAGCGATATTGGCTGACCCACCGCTATCGCGAGCAAGCTCGCTCCCACAGTTTTGATCTTCAGTGAACGCCAATCCTGCGGTTGGCCACCATCCCTGTGGGAGCGGGCTTGCCCGCGAAGAGGCCGGCACATCCAACAGAGATGTTGGCTGACCCACCGCTATCGCGAGCAAGCCCGCTCCCACAGTTTTGATCTTCAGTGAACGCCAATCCAACGACCGGCCACCATCCCTGTGGGAGCGGGCTTGCCCGCGAAGAGGCCGGCACATCCAACAAAGATATTGGCTGACCCACCGCTATCGCGAGCAAGCCCGCTCCCACAGTTTTGACTTTCGGTGAACGCCAATCTAACGACCTGCCACCATCCCTGTGGGAGCGGGCTTGCTCGCGAAGAGGCCGGCACATCCAACAAAGATATTGGCTGACCCACCGCTATCGCGAGCAAGCTCGCTCCCACAGTTTTGACTTTCGGTGAACGCTAATCCAACGACCGGCCACAATCCCTGTGGGAGCGGGCTTGCCCGCGAAGAGGCCGGCACATTCAACAGAGATACTGGCTGACCCACCGCTATCGCGAGCAAGCTCGCTTTCGCAGTTTTGATCTTCAGTGAATGCTAATCCTGCGGTTGGCCACCATCCCTGTGGGAGCGGGCTTGCCCGCGAAGAGGCCGGTACATCCAACAGAGATATTGGCTGACCCACCGCTATCGCGAGCAAGCTCGCTCCCACCGTGTGACCTGATTACTTCAAGTACCACCCCCAAGGCTGGTCGCTGACGTACTCGGTCACCTGTTTGACCTCCAGGTAATTGTGTAGCCCCCATTGGCCCAGTTCGCGGCCGATGCCGCTGTGTTTCATGCCGCCCCAGGGGGCTTCGACGAAGGTCGGTTGCGAGCAGTTGACCCAGACGATCCCGGCGCGCAGCTGGTTGGCGACCCGGGCGGTGCGCTGCAAGTCCGCGCTCATCACGGCGGCGGCCAGGCCGAAGCGACTGGCGTTGGCCATTTGCAGCGCTTGCTCTTCGGTCTTGAAGCGCTTGATGCACAGCACCGGGCCGAACACTTCTTCGCGCCACAAAATGCTGCTGTGGCCAGGCTCGTCGAAAATCGCTGGCTCGACGAAGTAACCTTCGCGCAAGTGCGCCGGTCGCCGTCCGCCCGTGAGCAAACGGGCGCCACTGGCCAGGCCCTGGTCGATGAAGCCGAGCACCTTGTCGTACTGGCCCTGGCTGACCAGCGGACCGAGCAGCACGCCGGGCTGCATGCCTGGGCCAATGCTGATCTTGCGGGTTTCCTCCACCAGCCGTTCGATCAGGCGCGCAGCGATGGTTTCCTGTACCAGCAGACGAGATGTGGCGCTGCACACCTGGCCCTGGTTCCAGAAAATCCCGAACAAAATCCACTCCACGGCGGCTTCGACATCGGCGTCATCGAACACGATAAAGGCAGACTTGCCCCCCAGTTCCAGGCTTATGTTCTTGATGTCGCGGGCCGCTGCCGACATGATTTTCGCGCCGGTGGGCACGCTGCCGGTGAAGGCCAGTTTGTCCACCCCCGGATGCTCGGTGAGCGGGCTGCCGGCATCGGCGCCGAGGCCGGTGACCAGGTTCAACACCCCGGCGGGCAAGCCGATACGATCGGCGGCAGCGGCCAGTTCCAGGGCGGTCAGCGGCGTCAGTTCCGACGGCTTCAACACCACAGTGGCCCCGGCTGCCAAAGCCGGCGCAACCTTCCACGCGGCCATCAGCAGCGGGTAGTTCCAGGGAATGATCTGCCCGGCCACGCCAATCGGCTCGTGGCGGATGCGGCAGTGGAAACGCGCGTCCGGCAAGTCCAGCGGCTGATCCTGTTGCTGATCCAGTTCGCGGGCCAACCCGGCGTAGTAGCGAAAACAGGCGATGGCGTCACCAATGTCCCACTGCGCTTCGGGCAAGGGTTTGCCGTTGTCGCGCACTTCCAGTTCCGCCAGCGCCTGCTGGCCACTTTCCAGTTCATCGGCCAGCGCCTCCAGCCATTGCCCGCGCTCGGCGCCGCTGGTCTGGTCCCAGCCATTGTCAAAGGCGCGACGGGCCGCACGCACGGCATGGTCGACATCCTCTTCAGTGCCTGCCGCCACGCGGTGGAAGACTTGCTCGGTGGCCGGATCAATCACGTCCAGATAGCCGCCCAGGTCCGGGCTGACCCATTCGCCGTTGATATAGAGCTGATCACGCATGGTGCGACTCCTGGACGCCGATGCGGCGGTTTTGCAGATGGCGGGAAGTGAACAGCAGGGCCAGCGACACGCAGATGATTACCGTGGAAATTGCGTTGATCTCCGGCGTCACGCCACGGCGGATGGAGGAAAAGATGTAGATCGGCAACGTCGTTTCGGAACCGGCAACGAAGAACGCGATGATGAAATCGTCGAAGCTGAAGGTGAACGCCAACAGGAACCCGGCCATGATCGCAGGACTGATCTGCGGCAGGGTCACCCGCCAGAAGGTGTCCATCGGTGGCGCGTACAGGTCCGCGGAGGCTTCCAGCAAGGCCTTGTCCAGGGAATCGACGCGGCTGCGCACGATCACCATCACCAGTGCCATGGTGAAAAGCGAATGCGCGGCGATCACGGTGAAGAACCCCATGTTCAACTTCGGTACCGTCGGCAACCAGGTCGCCAGCAACGGGTTGATCAGGTCGAACAGGCTGATGAAGGCAATCAGCGTCGAGATGCCGATGACGATGCCCGGCACGATGATCGCGCAATAGGTCAGCGCATCGAACAGCATCCGTACCTTGGCGCCGCAGCGCTGCAAGCCGAACACCGCCAGGGTGCCGAACAGCGTGGCTATCACCGCCGAACTGAAGGCGATCAGCGCGCTGTTGCCCAGGGCTTCCATGATGAACGGGTTGCCGAATGCGGTGCCGAACCATTGCACCGAGCAGCACTGGAACGCCAGGCCACTGCGCCCGGCGTTGAAGCTGAACAGGACGATCAAGGCAATCGGCGCGTAGAGAAACAGGTACAGCGAGGTTGAATAGCTGCGCAGCCACATGTCACAGGCCTCCGTCGGCAGGGCGGCTGCCGTAGCGCGCCACCAGTTTCAGATACACGCCGATGATCAGCAGCATCATCGCTACCAACGTCATGGCCAGCGCACTGCCGAACGGCCAGTTGCGCGATTGCAGGAACAGGTCGACCAGCGCGTTGCCGACAAAGAACACCTTGCCGCCGCCGAGAATGGCCGGGATCAGGAACTCGCCCATCAGCAGGATGAACACCAGCATCACCCCGGTGATGATCCCCGGCGCGGACAGCGGCAGGGTGATCCGGCGGAAGCTTTCGAAGGCGCTGGCACCCAGGTCCGCCGAGGCTTCGAGCAGGCGCTTGTCGAGTTTTTCCAGGCTGACGTAGATCGGGAACACCATCAGCGGCAGGTAGCCGTAGACGATGCCGATCAGCACCGCCCACGGCGTGTTGATCAGCCGCACATCCTCAAGACCCAGGCTGGCCAGCAGCGCCGGGATGCCCTTGCCGCTGAGGATGAAAATCCACGCGTAGGTGCGGATCAGGAAACTGGTCCAGAACGGCACGATCACCAGGGTCAGCAACAGCGAGCGGTTCCTTGTGACCTTGACCGCAAGGAAGTACGCCAATGGATAAGCCGCCACCAGGCACACCAGGGTGCCCAGCGGCGCCAACATCAGCGTGTTGCTGAACGCCGCGCCGCGAGAACCGAGGTTCAGGTAGTTGACCAGTGTGAAGCCACCGGCGTAACCGCCCACGGCGCTGCGCTCGCCGAAACTGAAGACCAGGATGATCACCAGCGGCATCAACAACAGCAGCAGGAACCACAGGGTCGAAGGCAAGAGCATCAGCAGGGTAATGCGCCGGCCGAGGCTGCGCCGTTGGCGAACCTCGACCGACAGGGCATGGCCCGGCTGCACCGTTTGCGGGTGGGCGGCGGCATTCATGGGTGACTCCTCATTGGCCATGGTCAAGCGATCAGGCGGACTTGAAACGCGCCATCAGTTCGGCGCGCGCCGGGCTGGTCAGCGTCGCGGCGGCACCGAACTCCAGCGGGCTCAGGGCCTCGGCGGCCGGGTACATGATCGGATCGTCGAGCATCGCCACAGGCAGCAGCGCGTCGACACGCTTGTCGCCGCTCGGGTAGCCGTGGCTCAGCACTTCCAGCTTGTTGTGCTGCGGATCGAGCAGGTAGTTGATGAACGCGTAGGCGGCATCCTTGTGCTCCGAGCTTTTGGGAATCGCGAAGAAGTCGCTCCACAACTCGCCACCTTCCTTGCCCAGTTCGAACTGCATTTGCGCATTGTCGCGGTGCAGTTGCGAAGCATCGCCGGTCCAGGACATCGCCAGCCAGGCATCGCCGCTGCGCATCGACGGCTGGATGTCGGAGTTGATCGCGAACAGGTGTGGCTTGACCTCGATCAGCAGCTTTTCGGCATCGGCCAGTTCTTTCGGGTCCAGGGAGTTGAAGCTGTAGCCAAAGCTTTTCAGCGCGTTGCCGATGGCGGTCAACTGGTAGTCGTGGACAATTGTCCGGCCACTGGCCGGGCCTTGGGCGGCGGCCCAGAATTCCTTCCAGCTGGCTGGGCCGTTTTTCAGTTTGCCGGCGTCGTAGAGCATGCCGGTGGTGCCCCAGTTTTTCGGTACCGCGTAGACCTTGCCGTCCACCGTGCCCTGGGCCATGAACTTTTGCTGGAACGCCGAGGCGTCGAAGTTGGGGATGCGCGACAGGTCCAGCGGCTCGATCAGCCCCAGGCCGACGTAGGTGCTGATGGTGTAGTTGGTCGGCACCAGCACGTCCCAGCCACTGCCGCCGGCCTGCAATTTGGCGAGCATTTCCTCGTTGGAACCAAACACGCTCATCGACACCCGGGCGCCTGTGGTCTTGCCGAAGGCGTCGAGGTTTTCCTGGCTGTGGTAGTTCGGCCAGGTCGCCAGCGACAGGCGATCACCGAGCTTGGTTTGCTCGGCGGCTTCTGCGGTGGAGGTCAGCAGGCCGGGCATGTTGGTCGCGACCACGGCGGCGGCGATCCCAAGGCCCGTGCGGCCAAGGAACTCACGGCGGCTGATCGAGCCGTTCTGCCAGCTGCGCAGGGTGTTTATAAAAGTCTTCTGGTCCATAGCACGCTCCACATCCGGTTGATGAAACGAATCGATGATTTACAACGCCATGGCCAGGCCATTGGCGTGATCCCAGCCGACGCGCACTGCCGCGCCGTGTTCGAATGCATTGGCGCCGTGATCCTGCTGGCGCGGCACCCGCACGCAAACCACGCCAAAGGCCTGGGTGCGCACGCGGTACTCGGTGGAATTGCCCAGATAAATGCGATCTTCCACGCAGCCCGGCAGCTTCACTTCCCGGGTCATCTCGGCGTTGGCCCCGGCGATGCTGATCAGCTCAGGCCGCACCGCAATGCAACCGGCGGCGTTGGCGCTCAGGGCTTTGCCGGTGGGGGTGAGGGGGCTGGTCAGTTCCAGCCCTTGCTCGGTGCGCAGCACCACGGAGTTGCCGTTGAGCTGGCGCACGGTGCCGTCGAACAGATTGGACTCACCGATAAAGTCGGCCACATAGCGGCTGGCCGGGGCTTCATAGAGTTGTTCCGGAGTGGCGGTCTGGATGATCGAACCGTTGTGCATCACGCTGATGCTGTCACTCATCGACAGGGCTTCTTCCTGGTCGTGGGTGACCAGCACGAAGGTGATGCCGACCTCGCGTTGCAAGCGCAGCAATTCCGATTGCATCTCCTTGCGCAGCTTGCGGTCCAGTGCGGCCAGTGGCTCGTCGAGCAGCAACACCGTCGGCTTGTTCACCAGCGCACGGGCGAGGGCGACACGCTGTTGCTGGCCGCCTGAAAGCTCGCTCGGCTTGCGCTGACCGAAGCCGCTCAGGCGTACCATCTCCAGCGCCTCATCGGCCATGCGCAGTTGCTGTTTTTTGTCAGGGCGCGGGGTGCGATAGCGCAGGCCATAGGCAATGTTCTGTGCCACGGTCAGGTGCGGAAACAGCGCGTAATGCTGGAACACCATATTCACCGGCCGCTCGAACGCCGGCACACCGGCCACGCTCTTGCCGGCCAAGCGGACCTCGCCGCTGGTGGGCTGTTCGAAGCCGGCGATCATGCGCAAGGTGGTGGTCTTGCCGCAGCCCGAGCCGCCGAGGAAGGAATGAAACGAGCCACGGCGCACCGCGAAATCCAGACCGCCGACGGCCTGCACCTCGCCATAGCGTTTGACCACATTGCAGAATTCGATATCGCTTGACGGGGTGTTGTTCACGAGACGGGCTCCCTTGCAGTGATGAATCAGTGCGTCGGGGGCCAAACTAGCAATCGGGGTTTTGCGGTGTATATATCCCTTGGGGGATAGAAGCGGATTGTCGTAGGAGCGAGCTCGCTCGCGATGAACTCAAGAGCACTGTGTTGAGCCAGTCATCACGCGTAATCGTTAACGACCATCGCGAGCGGGCTCGCTCCTACAGGGATTTGAGGTGAATACAAATTTTGTTTACACCGCCGACCATTGTGGGAGCGAGCTTGCTCGCGATGGCGGTGTGTCAGACACATGGATGTTGAATGTAAGGCCGCAATCGCGAGCGAGCTCGCTCCCACAAGGGATTATTGCCAACCGACAGGTATTAACCTGCAAACTGAGCCCAGGGGCGCTGGATCAGCTTGATCCGCCCTGACCACAATCTCCAGATCACCGATAGAACTGTGGGAGCGAGCTTGCTCGCGATGGCGGTGTGTCAGACACATGGATGTTGAATGTAAGGCCGCAATCGCTAGCGAGCTCGCTCCCACAAGGGATTATTGCCAACCGACAGGTATTAACCTGCAAACTGAGCCCAGGGGCGCTGGATCAGCTTGATCCGCCCTGACCACAATCTCCAGATCACCGATAGAACTGTGGGAGCGAGCTTGCTCGCGATGGCGGTGTGTCAGACACATGGATGTTGAATGTAAGGCCGCAATCGCGAGCAAGCTCGCTCCCACAGGGGGGGCTGCTAGCCGACAGGTATCAGGCTTGCAGCTTGAGGCCGGGCGCCTGCAACGGATCCTCCGTCAGCTCCCGAATAAACAACCCCAGCAACTCCGACTGGCTGCCAATGCCCAGCTTGGCGTAGATGTTCTTGCGGTGAATCTTCACCGTGCCGGGGCTGATGTTCAGTTGTTCGGCCACTGAGGCGCTGGAGTGGCCGCGCAGCAACAGTTGAACGATTTCCTGCTCGCGTCCGGTGAGGATGTGCGCGCCGAAGTGGTCGAAGGCTTCGCGGATCTTGAAGTCCAGGTCCTGCGCCGGTCGCGGTTCCTGAGCCTGACGCAAGCGCCAGGCCTCATTGATGACCTGCTCGACCACCGCTTGCGCGCACTCGACCAGTTGCATTTCGTCCCGGCTGAATGCACAGCTGGCGCTGGATCGCATCAGCGACAACACCGCCATGGCGCCACCGCCGAGGTCGACGAAGAACGCCACTTCCTCGGCCAGTCCGGTTTGCTGGTAATAGGTCAGGAAGTACTCGCCGAGGTAGAAGTGGTCGGGGGCGAACTGGCGCAGACGCCACAGCCCCGGCGCCTGCCCACGGGTACAAGCCAGGTAGAAGGGATCCAGTAGGTAAGGCCCGCACTGATAGTCGTCGACATACACCGCCCGCTTGTCCGCCGAGAACGTATCGAACAACGCCAGTGGCCGGTGATTGCCTTCGTAGACAAACAACACGAAATGATCGACCGGGCAGATTTGCCGAAGCCAATGGCTCAACCCCGACAACCGCCCATGCCCGGCAGGCAGGTTGAGCAGGTGGGCGACACCGGTGGTCCAGAGTTTCAGTTCCTTGGGGCGCATGGCGGCTACAGGCAGAAGAGGATGGCCTTTGGATGCACAAAGTACGCCATGGCGGTATTGCCCGTGTGAAGCGCGGCGGTTGGCGGTGCGTCGTGGCGAAGACGCACCGCAACAGGGCTTGGTGTTACCGAGTGCTACAGGGCAGGTATCAAAAATGATCGGCTGAATCCTTTAGCGAGCACTCCGGGTCGAAGGCAACAGGATCGTCAGAATCCCCAGCAACGGCAGGAACGAACACAGCGTGTACACGTACTCGATGCCATGGATATCCGCCAGGTGCCCCAGCAGCGCGGCACCGATTCCGCCGAAACCGAACATCAGGCCGAAGAACACCCCGGCGATCATGCCGACGTTGCCGGGCACCAGTTCCTGGGCGAAGACCACGATGGCCGAGAACGCCGAGGCGAGGATGAAGCCGATGAGCATACTCAGCACGCCGGTCCAGAACAGGTCGACGTAGGGCAGGGCGAGGGTGAACGGCGCGGCGCCGAGGATGGAAAACCAGATCACCTGCTTGCGGCCGATCCGGTCGCCGATCGGGCCACCAAAGAACGTGCCCGCCGCGACGGCGCCAAGAAACAGGAACAGGTACAGCTGCGAACTGGCCACCGACAGGTCGAACTTCTCGATCAGGTAGAAGGTGAAGTAACTGGTGAAGCTGGCCATGTAGAAGTATTTGGAAAACACCAGCAGCGCCAACACCACCAGGGCGAACGTCACCCGCCGCTTTGACAGGCCATGGGTGGCCTTGCTGCCTTGCTTGAGCTTGAACAGGTTCAGGTGATTGCGGTACCAGCGGCTCAGGCCGTACTGCACGAGGATGGCAAACACCGCGAACAGGCCGAACCAGGCGACGTTGCCCTGGCCGTACGGAATGATGATCGCGGCGGCCAGCAATGGGCCGAAGGCGCTACCGGCGTTGCCACCGACCTGGAAGGTCGACTGCGCCAGGCCGTAGCGACCGCCCGAAGCCAGGCGCGCCACCCGCGAGGTCTCCGGGTGAAAGGTCGACGAACCAACCCCCACCAGTGCCGAGGCCACGAGAATGGCCGGGAAGCTGCCGACCATCGACAGCATCAGAATACCGATCAGGGTGCAGACCATGCCGGCCGGCAACAGCCACGGTTTGGGGTGACGGTCGGTGTAGAAACCGATCCACGGTTGCAGCAGCGAGGCGGTGAGCTGGAAGGTCAGGGTGATCAGGCCGACCTGGGTGAAACTCAGGCCATAACTGGCCTTGAGCATCGGGTAGATCGACGGCAGCACGGCCTGGATCAGGTCGTTGATCAGGTGCGCCAGCGCACAGGCGCCGATGACGCGCATGACCAGGGGGCTGGCCTGGCTGGCCACCGAAGCGGTGGGTGAGGGAGAGCTCAGGGTAGTGGTCGACATAGGCGAGTTTCCGGATAAAAACGCGAACTGCGAACGCAAGGCGCAGCCAATTTCAGGGTTCGGCGTTATCCTAGGGGCCTCAACGGCGCCCGTCTCGCGCAACTCGGGCGTGGACCATCGCAAAAAGGGCGTCATGATCAAACCATTGCAGACATTTCTCGCGGAGATCGACCAGGGCGGCTGGAGCGTACGCAGCAGTGCGACCGACTACCCGGAAAACTGGTTCATCCCGCCGCACTCCCATGAAAAGCATCAACTGATCTATGCCATCGAAGGCGTGATGGTGGTGCACGCCGCCACCAGCCAATGGACGGTGCCGCCGAGCCGTGGCATCTGGATGCCGAGCGGTGAAGTGCACTCGATTCGTTGTGTGGGGGCGATCAAGATGCGCAGTGTTTTCGTGCACCCTGACGCGAGCCCGGATCTGCCCGCCGAAACCCGGGCGGTGAGTGTTTCCGCGTTGCTGAGCGAGCTGATCAAGGTCTCGGTCGATTTTGACTTCGCCTGCAATCCGGACTCGCGGGAGGCCCGGGTGCTGCGGCTGATCCTGGATGAGCTGACGATCCTGCCGACCTTGCCATTGAACCTGCCGCAGCCCGCCGACCAACGTATCAACCTGATTTGTAGTGCGTTGCAGCGTGACCCTGGGGATGGCTCGACGTTGTCGGATTGGAGTGCCCGGTTGAGCCTCGACGCCAAAACCATCCAGCGCAGGTTTCGCAAGGAAACCGGCATGACTTTCGGCCAATGGCGCCAGCAAGCGCGACTGCTGTTGGCGCTGGAACGGATAGCCGTCGGGGAGAAGATCATCGACATCGCCGGGGAGCTGGGATACGACAGCCCAAGCGCATTCACGACCATGTTCAAGAAGCAGTTCGGCAAGACGCCGAGCGATTTTTTCAAGTGATGGAAAGGGTGTTCTCTTGCACAAGAGAACACCCTTGGGTCACCGGCACCGCGTCAAACAAAAAGCCGCAACAATATCGTCGCCAGAATCACCGTCGAAGCCCCGCCAATGCGCGTGGAGATTTGCGCGAACGGCATCAGCGACATGCGGTTGGAAGCCGAGAGGATCGCCACGTCTCCGGTGCCGCCCAGGCCGCTGTGGCAGCAGGTCACGATGGCCGACTCGATGGGGTACATCTTCATCAGGTTGCCGATGAAGAAGCCGGCTACGGTCATAGACACCACCACCGAGACGCATACCAGCACGTAGCCGACCGAGAACACTTTCACCACACTGTCCAGCGGCACGTAGAGCATGCCCAGGCCGATCATCACCGGCCAGATGAACGCCGATGACACCAGTTTGTAAAAGCTGTTGGCGCCTTTCTCGAGTTTTTCCGGCAGCACCCGAAGGTACTTAAACAGCACCGCCGCGAGGATCATCATCACCGGGCCGGGAATGCCCACGACTTTTTCCAGCAGGCCGCCGAGGACGAAGAACGCGCAGATTACCAGCACCCCTGCACCCATGACGCGGAAGTCGACAATAGTGCCTGTGTCTTCCTTGACCAGGAATTGGTCATTCTCGTCCTTGGCGCGAATCAGCGAGCCTTCGCCATTGATGGTCGGGCGCTTGAGGGCCAGGCGCGCCAGGTAACCGGCACAGATGATCGCCACGATGTTGCCGACCACGGCGGCGGGCGCCAGTTGAGCCACGTAGATATCCGGGGTGCCGCCGAGGATTGCCGAGTAGGCCAGCGACAGGGGCAGTATCCCTTCGCCGATCCCGCCGCCAATGATCGGCACGATGATGAAAAAGAACGTGTGGTGGAAGCTGTAGCCGACCAACTTGCCAACGATCAACCCGCTGGCAACGGCGGCCAGGGTGCCGACGAGCAAGGGAATGAACATCCGTAGCATGCCCTGAACCAGAATGAAACGGCTCATGCCCAGAATGCTGCCGACCACCAGGCTGGCGATCACGAAGTAAAGGAAGTTGGCTTCTTTCATCAGCATTTTGGTGGCGTCGATCGTCGCCGGTCCGAAGAAGCCGTAGAACACCAAGATCGATGGCAGCATCAGGCACAGGATGGCACCGCCGCCGATTTCCTTGAGGATCGGCAGGCGCGAGCCCATTTGGCCAAAAAACACGCCCATGGTCATGATGACGGCGAGCCCGCCGATCATGTTCTTGGGCAGGAAGCCCAGATGGGCCGAGAGATAAACGATGACCGCGATGCCGAGAAAGATCGGCAGCGGGATGACGCCGATTTCGTAGGCGCACAGGCTGCGCAGGCGTTGCACAAATCCGCCGTCGGAGGCGGTTTCGATTTTCAGGGATTGTTCATAGGGCTTGTTCATGTCGCGCTTTCCTCATGTTGTTTTTATCGAGGATTCAGAAACCACGGTTGGCCGGGGATGGATTGCCACTCGGTAGATCGATGGTATCCTTCGCTAATAACGCAATAAACAGCGAAAGTATGAGGCGTATGAACACGAATCGTGATCAATTTCCCTTGCCTGAAGACCTCAAGGTGTTCCTCACCGTCGTTCGAAAAAACGGCTTCGCCAGCGCCGCCGAGGAGCTGGGGTATTCACCGGCCTACATCAGCAAACGCATCTCCGTGCTGGAAACCACGCTCTCGACTCGGCTGCTGCACCGCACCACACGGCGCATCGCGCTGACTGACGACGGCGAGCGGGTGCGGGTGTGGGCGGAGAAGTTGCTCGGTGACTTCGATGACTTCGTCGGCGAAATATCCCAGGCGCGGCAACAGCCGATGGGTTCGCTGCACATCTGCAGCAGCTTCGGTTTCGGGCGCAACCATGTGGCACCGGCGATCTGCGAGCTGTCGCAAACCTATCCCAGGCTTGAATTGCGCCTGGACGTGTTTGATCGCGTGGTCGACATCGTCGGCGAGGGCTTCGATCTGGAAATCCGCGTGGGTGATGACCTGCCGGGCCAGCATCTGGGACGCAAACTGGTGAGCAACCGACGGGTGCTGTGTGCGACGCCCGAGTACCTGGAGCGCAGGGGTGTACCGCAATCGCTGGCGGACTTGAAAGACCACGATTGTCTGGTGCTCAAGGAGCGCAACAACGCGTTCGGCGTGTGGAGCCTGACGAAGGACGGGCAGGAAGAATCGGTACGCGTCAGCGGGCCGTTATCGTCCAACAACGGTGAGATCGTGTTGCAGTGGGCCCTGAGTGGCGGCGGGATCCTGTTGCGCTCGATGTGGGATGTGAAGCCGATGCTGGAGCAGGGGCGACTGGTGCAGGTGCTGCACGATTACACCCAGAGCGCCAACGTCTGGGCGGTGTACCCGACGCGGTTGAGCCAGTCGGCCAAGCTGCGGGTTTGCGTGGAGTTTCTCGAGGAATACTTTCGTCATCTTTGGGTTGAATGAACCACCGGCATCTCTGTAGGAGCGAGCCTGCTCGCGATGGTCGTTAACGATAACGCGTGTTTACTGGTTAAACGCGGTGCCGTTGAGTCCATCGCGAGCGAGCTCGCTCCTACAGAGCATTAGATCCGCCGCCGGGGTTTTGCATCAGCCCAACCAGGGATTTTCCGCCAGATGCCGGGCCTCGAAACGGCGAATCTGCTCTGCGCGTTGCAACGTGGTGCCAATGGCATCCAGCCCCAGCAGCAATGATTGCTTGCGCAGTTCATCGATCCCGAACGGGATCACGTTGCCGTCTGCCAGTTTGATGGTTTGTTCCGGCAGATTGACGCTGATTCGAGCCGTTGCCGGGTTGCTGGTCAACGCGGCAATCTGATTGAGTTGAACCTCGGTCAGCTGGATCGCCAACACGCCATTGCGTTGGCAATTGTCGTAGAAAATACCGGCGAAGCTGGTGCCGATCAGGGCGCGTATGCCGACCTGTTTCAGCCCCCAGACCGCATGTTCGCGGCTCGAACCACAGCCGAAATTGGGACCCACCACCAGGAACGCAGCGTCGCTCCAGGCCGGTTGGTTGAGGATGAACCCGGGATTGGGTTCGCCGGACTCAAGGAACCTCAAGTCAAAGAACAGCCCCTTGTCCAGCCCCTTGCGATCAATCCCTTTGAGGAACTGCTTGGGCATGATCACGTCGGTGTCGATGTTGGAGGCCAGGAGCGGGGCGGCGCTGCCGCTGACGAAATCGAAAGGTTGCATGGTTCAAGCCTCCAGCGCGAAGGTGCGCACGTCGGTCAGGTGCCCGGTAATCGCTGCGGCGGCGACCATGGCCGGGCTCATCAAATGGGTGCGCGCACCGGCGCCTTGGCGGCCTTCGAAGTTGCGGTTGGTGCTTGAGGCGCAGCGATCACCGGGGGCGAGCACGTCGTCATTCATGGCCAGGCACATCGAGCAACCCGACTGGCGCCATTCAAACCCGGCGTCGAGGAAGATCTGCGCCAGCCCTTCGTCTTCGGCCTGATCACGCACCAGGGTCGAACCGGGAACAATCATGGCCCGCACGTGGGCTGCCACCCGTTTGCCGCGCACGACGCGGGCGACATCGCGCAGGTCTTCGATGCGCGCGTTGGTGCATGAGCCGATGAAGGCGTGGCTGATCACCACGTCGCTGAGCGGCATGCCCGGTGTCAGGCCCATGTAGTTCAGGGCGCGTTGCATGCCCTGACGCAGGATCAAGTCAGGTTGCGCGGCCGGGTCCGGCACATGCCCGCCCACCGATGCGGCCTGATCGGGGCTGGTGCCCCAGGTGACCATGGGTTCGAGCGCCGCGACATCCAGGGTGACTTCGCGATCGAACACCGCACCTTCGTCGCTGTGCAGGCCGCGCCATTTTGCGACGGCCTGTTCCCACAGTTGGCCTTGGGGGGCACGGGGTTTGTGTTGCAGATAAGCAAAGACCTTGTCATCCGGTCCCATGAACGCGCCTCGGGCGCCCGCTTCGACGGCCATGTTGCAGATGGTCATGCGCGCTTCGACGCTGAGGTCGCTGATCGCCGGGCCGGCGAACTCGATGGCATAGCCGGTGGCACCGGAAGCGCCGATTTTTTCGATCAGGGCCATGATGATGTCCTTGGACGTCACGCCCGTACCGAGTACACCGTTAACCGTCACGCGCATTGTCTTCAGGCGCTTGTAGACCAAGGTTTGCGAGGCCAGCAGGTGTTCGATTTCCGAAGTGCCAATGCCGAAACCGAAGGCACCGAGGGCACCGTAGGTAGTGGTGTGGCTGTCGCCGGCGGCAACGACCATGCCGGGCAGGATAAAGCCTTGTTCGGGGGCCACGACGTGCTCGATGCCCTGGCGCTTGTCCAGCACGTCGAACAGTTCGATACCGAAGTCGCGGCAGTTTTCTTCGAAGTAAGACACCTGACGAGCGCCGCCAGCGTCCGGCATGGCGGCAGTGCGTGTCGGTGCCGTGGGATTGACGTGGTCGACGACCGCCAGGGTCGCGCCCGGGCGCCAGGCTTTGCGACCGGCTTCGCGCATGCCACTGAAGGCTTGCGGGCTGGTGTATTCGTTGGCGACCTGGCGGTCGATGTACAAAAGAACGTGGCCCTGATCGTCGAGGGCGCATACGGTGTGGCTGTCGATGTGTTTTTGGTAGAGCGTTCTGGGGCTGTGCATGGAGTGGGCTCTTGTTGTCATGCGAGATCACGGAGATGTACCCACAGCATATTCGTCGCCATTCCTGCATCAAGCGCCATTAAGTGAAGGCATTGAACACGATCTGTGAATTACCGGGCGCTGCTCAACGTAAAGAAACTACCTAGAACACTGCGGCAAATACCGTTGCCTATGGGGTTCGTCTCAATATCCCGCTGGTGGGGGCTGCCCTAGGCTGTGTGGTTTTGGCAAACCGGTGGGCGGAGTTGTTATGCGTTTGTTTGAACTGATCACTTTTACCGTGCGGGTGCGCACGGTTGCGCAAGCGTTGGCGCAGATCGAGGCGGCGTTGGACGACCCGAAAGTTGGCGGCACGTTGATAGGCTGCTGGGCTTCGGAGATCGGTCAGTTGAACCAGATTGCCGTGCTGCGTGGCTATGAGGACGAAAACCTGAGGCAAGCCGAGCGCGAGCGTTTCCTGCTGGGGGGTGGGGCGTTTGGCATCAACGAGTTCATCACCGATCTGCGCATCGAAAACTACACGCTGTTCCCCTTTCTCGAACCCTTGAGCGCCGGTCAGCACGGTCCGTTCTATGAACTGCGCGTCTACGACCTGGTCAGCAGCGGCTTGCAACCCACCCTCGACGGCTGGAGCAAAGCCATCGAAGCGCGAACCGCCGAACAGTATTCACCGGTGTACGCGGCGTTTTATGCCACTGACGGTTCGCTGCCGCGCTATCTGCACATCTGGCCGTGGACCACTTTGGAACAGCGCCTGCAAGTACGCACCCAAGCGGTTGCCGACGGCGTCTGGCCGCCGGAAAACTCCGGCCCGCAACTGCGTGACATGCGCTCGACGATCTACCTGCCTGCAACGTTCTCGCCCTTGCAATGACCAAAGCACGGTTTGACTGGCCGGATGCCCGCCTCAATGCAACGCCTGCTCGTCCAGGTACTCGTTCAGGCACTCGATGAACGCCTGATGCTTGCGCGTGTGGCGTCGGTGCGCCGGGTAAATCACATGGATTTTCCGGCCAAACTGCTCAGGGTCGAGGTCAGCGTCCGGTAGCAGTTGCACCAGTTCGCCGCGCCTGAGGTAGGGCGCGGCGCTCCACTGCGGGCAGAACTGCAAACCCCGGCCGGCCAGCAGGGCGCCGAACAGGAAGTCATAGTTGTCGCTGCTCAGCCGGGGTATCGGCTGGGGGATTCGTTTGCGTTCGCCTTCGTGCTCCAACCACCAGTAATGCGGGTTGAGGGCGGGATGACGAAACAGCAGCCAATCATGTTGATTGAACGTGTGGGGTTGAACCTCCAGCGGGTTGCGTTGCAAGTAGCGGGGGCTGGCGCACAAGAGGATGCGGTTGGCGGTCAGTGGGCGGGTGATCAGGTCGGGCAGTTCCACCGGGCCGTCTCGCACCGCCAGGTCGAACCGGCCTTCGACCAGGTCGACGAACTCATCGCTCAGCACCACGTCCAGGCGCATCTGCGGGTAGCGCTCGAGAAATCGACAGCACACCGCATTGAGAAAGGCCGGTGCGAAGGAGGGTGGGGCGGTCACGCGCAGCAGGCCATACATTTCCCGCTGCAACTGGTCGATGTCCTCTCGGGCTTGCTGCAGTTGCGTGAGCACTTGCCGCGAACTGGCGAGGAAAATCTCCCCGGCCTCGGTCAGCGCGATGCGTCGCGTGGAACGCTCGAACAGGCGCGCGCCCAATTCCTCCTCCAGGTGGGTGATGGCCCGGGTCAGGGCCGAGGTGGTCTTGCCCAATTGCGAGGCGGCGCGGGTGAAACTGCCCTGGTCGGCGGTTTCGACAAACATCGCGATGGCGCTGAGTTGGTCCATGCAGTGTTTCCTGTTTGGAAAGTATGTGTTGCGTGGGCCGAGTATTCTTTACTGCCGCCCGGTTCGCTAGTCTCTCGGCATTCTTACAAGAAAAAGGTGCGGGACGATGAAGCGAATACTCCAGTCGGCATTGGCCATGGCAATTGGTCTTTCCTCTATGGAAAGCATGGCGGCCGCCGATCTGATTTTGCATAACGGCAAAGTCTTTACCGCCGAGCAAGGCAAGGCCCTGCAACAGGCAGTGGCAGTGGAGGACGGAAAAGTCGTCAAGGTCGGCAGCGACGCCGAGGTGCTGGCCCTCAAGGACCCCGGCACGCAAGTCATCGACTTGCAGGGCAAGGTGTTGATGCCCGGCCTTATTGACACCCACAGCCACGCGGTGTTTGGTGGGATGAAGCTCAAGTCCGCCGACCTTGAGACACAAATGCTGCCGTTCGACGAACTGGAGCAGCGCTTGCGCGAGTGGCGTGACAACGGCAAGGCACGGCATGGCGACATCCTGGTCGTCGGTGGAACACCCTCGACCTACTGGAGCCAGGTGGCGGAGTTTGAAAAGCGCTTCAACCAGGGCGAGTGGGCAGGCACGCCGATATTGTTCGTCGGTTGGGATTACCACACCGGTTGGGCCAACAAGGCCCTGCTCAAACGCGCCGGTATCGATGCCGAGCGGGTCAAGGCACTCACTGGCGAAGCGGTGGCGACCATCGGCCACCATGACGACAACACCCCCAATGGTTTCGTCGCCGATGCCGGTCTGTCGGCGGTGATGTCGCAGCTGCCGCCCGCCAGTCTTGAGCAATTGATCGGCGCAGCCGAAGCTGCCCGCGATCTTTACCACAGCCTGGGCGTGACGGCCCTGATGGACCCTGCGGCCAACGCGGTGCCCGGGGATGCGTTGTTCGACTTCAAGCCCACGGTGAAAAATGTCGGGGTGCTGCCGGCCTACAAGGCGTTGGCGGACAAGGGCGAACTGCGTATGCACGTGGCGGCCTTGATGGTCGTCAACCCCAAGAGCAAACCCGCCGACCTTGAGGTCATGGAGCAGGTCCGCCAGCAGTTTGCCGATGTCGACAATCTAAGCCTACCCGGCATCAAGGTGTTTGCCGATGGTGTGGCCGAGTTTCCGGCACAAACCGCCTCGTTGCTGTCGCCCTACAAGAACTCGCTCAAGGGCGGCGAATTGCTGATCGACCCGGCGCACTTCGGCGAATTGGTGGGCGCTGCCGATGCCCGCGGCTGGCTGGTGCATGTGCATGCCATCGGTGATCGTGCGGTGCGTGAATCCCTCAATGGCATCGAGCAGGCGCGTCGCGAAGGGCACAACAACGTGGCCCACTCCGTCACCCACTTGCAGATGGTCAACCCCAAGGAATTCACCCGGTTCAAGCCGCTCAACGTCATCGCATCGATGCAGCTTTACTGGGCATCGGCAGACGAGCTGAGCATCGACTTGCTGCAGCCTTACATCAATGCCATGCAATTTCAGTTCATGTACCCGGCGCGTTCGTTGCTCAAGAACGGCGCGACCATTTCCGGGGCCAGCGACTGGCCGGTGTCGACACCGGATCCGTGGAAAGCGATCGGGCAAGCCATCAGCCGTAAAGGCCCCAAGGGTGTGCTGAACCAGGCAGAAGCCATCGACCGCGAAACCATGTTCAACGCCTACACCCGCAACGCCGCGAAAACCATTGGCCTGGAGCAGCAGATCGGTACGCTGACCCCTGGCAAGCAAGCCGACATGATCGTTGTCGATCGCGATGTGTTCAGTGCGCCGGAAACGCAACTGGCCGACACCCAAGTGCTCAAGACTTACTTCGCCGGCCGCGAAGTCTACAGCCGCCCGTAACTCCCCTCTGTTCGCCCACCCTTTGCCCAGTCGGCAAGGGGAGGGCGAAGCCTTGCCAACTCAATAATAAGAAAGGACCTGAAACATGCATCGCCCTGCATTGACTCTGTTTGTCGCCTGCACTTTTTTGCCGCTGGCCGCCCACGCCATTACGCTGAACGATGACTTTCAACTGATGCTCAAACCGGCGGTGGTCAGCGACTACCGCAGCCGTGGCTTGTCGCTGACTCTGGGCGACCCGGCGGCGCAACTGGACGCCACACTGCTGCACAGCAGCGGCGCCTACGCCGGGGTCTGGACCTCCAATGTCGATTT
Organism: Pseudomonas sp. PDM30; assembly: GCF_019218985.1. Lineage (NCBI taxonomy): Bacteria > Pseudomonadati > Pseudomonadota > Gammaproteobacteria > Pseudomonadales > Pseudomonadaceae > Pseudomonas > Pseudomonas sp. PDM30. The sequence goes on along the minus strand of NZ_JAHUWM010000015.1, from coordinate 36,583 downwards.
CGGCCTGAACTATAAAACCCGGTTGGAGCAGGATTTCTACGCGGGCTTCTTCAAGCAGATCACCGATGACGTCAGTCTCGACCTGGGCTACCTCAAGTACACCTACGCCAGGCAATCGGACTTCAACCAGAGCGAGGTCTACGCCATCGTTAAAGCCTATGGCTTCAAGTTCGCCAGTTACTACTCCAACGATTTGCAGACTTTCGTGGGCAAGGACCAAGACACCCTCTACACCTGGCTGGGTTACAGCTACGCGCTACCGGCGGACACGGGACTGGAGGTGCGCTATGGCCGATTCGATTTCAAGGATGACGTGTTCATTGCCGGTAACGGCGATGCGCGCGGCGACTATCACGAGTGGGAGGCTCGGCTGACCCATAGCGCCGTGGGCGTCGACTGGGCGGTGGCCTACATCGACACCGATCTTTCCGCGCACGAGTGCACTAGCTACTACGGCTATGGCGACGTGTGCACCGCCACCGTTGTGGTCAGCGCCAGCAAGACCTTCTGATCGAGGTGCGCTAGCGTCCTGATCAGAAGGTTTTCGGTGGGTTCATTCAGAAACGATCCAGCCTGTACGGCGCAGCCGCCGGCAGGTTGTGGGGCTGGGTGCCAGTCAAGGGCGAGGCCATTTGCGCGATCATTTCCGCCGTGACCGCCGCCTGGGTCAACCCCAGATGCTGATGACCGAAGGCGAGCAGGACCCTGCCGTCGCACACCCGGTCGATGATCGGCAGGGAGTCGGGCAAGGACGGCCGGAAACCCATCCACGGCGTGGCGGCTTCGGCACTCAGGTCGCGTTTGAACAGGCCTTTGCTCAGGCGGTGCAACTGCCAGGCGCGTTCCATGGTCGGTGGGCGGTCGAGACCGGCGAACTCGACGGTGCCTGCCAGGCGCAGCCCGTCAGCCATCGGCGTCATGATGAACTTGCGCTCCAGTGAAGTGACGGCGAACGGCAAGCGTTCGTGCTCGTGGGGCAGCATCAGGTGATAGCCGCGCTCGGTGTCCAGCGGCACCTTCTTGCCGGTCAATGCAGCGGTGAGCCTGGCGGAATGGGCGCCACAGGCAACCAGCACGTGTCGACTGCTGACGCGTCCTTGATTGGTGATCAACGACACGCCGCTTTCATTCAATTGCCCACCCTCGACCCGCTGCTTGAGGAACTGCACGCCGCTGCTTTTGGCCGCGTGCACCAATTCGCCGACCACCTGGAAGGGATCGAGAAAATGCCCGGTGTGCGGGAAGAACAAGCCGCCCCGGAGCTGCTCGCTGAGTTGCGGCGCCGCATCGCGTACCGCCTTGGCCCGCCAGAAATCCACCGGCACCTGCTGCTGGCGCATGCGCGCCTGTAGCGCTTCGATGGCCTGTTGCGAGTCGGCGCGCTCGAACACCAGCAACGAGCCGTCTTCCTTCAGCAACTGGGGACGTTCGATGGTCTCCAGCAACCGGTGCCAGGCCCCCAGGCTGCTTTCATTGAGCGCGCGGATGCCGGCCACGGTGCGCTGGAACGGCGCCGGTCGCAGGTTGAGCAACAAGCGTGCGAACCAGGGCAGGGCCCGGGGCATGTATTTCCAGTCCAGGCGCAGCGGGCCCATCGGGTCCATGAGCATGGCGGGCAGGCGTTTGAGGATCGACAGGTCGGCGATGGGGAACACCTGCTCGGTGGCCAGGTGCCCGGCATTGCCGAACGAGGCGCCACGACCGGGCTCCTGCTGATCGATGACCACCACCCGCCGGCCCTGACGCGCCAGGCGCAGGGCGCAGGCGACGCCGATGATCCCGGCGCCGATCACGGCAACGTCCGCCACTGCATTGGGGCTGTTGAAAAGGGAGTCGTTGGACATGGCCTAGGCTTCTCTCTGGCCGTCGAGCAGGCGACGCAACTGCAATGGGTTGCCGTGCTTGAGCGCGGCCGGCAACAAGGCGTCCGGGAAGTCCTGATAGCAGACTGGGCGCAGGAAACGCAGAATGGCGGCGGTGCCGACCGAGGTGGTGCGCGCATCGGACGTCGCCGGGAACGGGCCGCCATGGACCATGGCATCGCACACCTCGACCCCGGTCGGCCAGCTATTGACCAACAGACGCCCGGCCTTGCGCTCGAGGATCGGCAGCAAGGCCCTGGCGCTCTCCACGTCGGCATCGTCCAGGTGCAGGGTGGCGGTCAGTTGGCCTTCCAGGTGTTCGATGACCTGGCGGATTTGCTCGTCGTTGGCACATTGCACGATCAGCGACGCGGCGCCGAACATTTCTGCCTGCAACGCCGGGTCGGCGAGAAACTCACTGGCCTGGGTGACGAACAGGTGGGCCTGGCACTGGTTAGGGGGTTCGCCCTTCAAGCCGACGGCCACTGTGTCAGCGTGGGCATGCTCGGCCAGAGCGCCGACGCCGGCCTCGTAGGCCTTGAAAATGCCGGGGGTGAGCATTGTCTGCGCCGGGCTGCGCTGTAGCAGTTGCGCGGCCGACTGGATGAAGCGTTCTAGGTCCGGGCCCTGGCGGGCAATCACCAGACCTGGGTTGGTGCAGAACTGGCCGGCGCCTTGGGTGAGGGAGGCGACGAAGCCTTGCGCCAGGGCTTCGGCTCGCGATTGCAGGGCTGCCGGGAACAGCAAGACCGGGTTGATCGAGCTCATTTCCGCATACACCGGGATCGGCTCGGGACGCGCCTGGGCCGCGTTGCACAAGGCGATGCCACCGCTGCGCGAGCCGGTGAAACCCACGGCCTTGATGCGCGGATCGGTGACCAGGGCGATGCCTACTTCGCGGCCGGAGCCGAACAACAGCGAAAACACGCCTTCGTGCAGCCCGCACAGTTTGACCGCACGGGCCAGGGCTCGGCCCACCAACTCGCTGGTGCCGGGGTGCGCGCCATGGGCCTTGACGATCACCGGGCAACCGGCGGCCAACGCCGACGCGGTGTCACCGCCGGCGACGGAGAAGGCCAGGGGAAAGTTGCTGGCGCCGAACACCGCCACCGGGCCGAGCGGCACCTGACGCTGACGCAGGTCCGGGCGGGGCAGGGGCTGACGCTCCGGCAGCGCGGAGTCGACCCGTACATCCAGCCACTCACCGGCACGCACGGTGCGGGCAAAGGTGCGCAGCTGCTGGCAAGTGCGGCCCCGTTCACTCTGGATACGCGGGCGTGGCAGGCCGGTCTCGGCCACGGCGCGGTCGATCAATTCATCGCCCAGGGCTTCGATTTCGCTGGCGATGGTTTCGAGGAATTCGGCGCGGGCCTCCAGGGACGTCGCGCGGTAGCTGTCCAGGGCACTCCACGCCAGGGCGCAGGCCTGTTCGACGTGTTCGCCGCTGCCACCGTGATAGGCCGGTTCAAGGGGGAGATCAGTGGCGGGATCGATGCCGCGGATCGCTTCGCGGTTGCCGGCGATGGCCTGCTGGCCGATCAACATGTTGCCTGTCAGAGTCATGGTCTTTCCTGAAACAAAGAGGGGGGGCGTTGCGAAAAAAAACGCCGTACCGCCGTGGGCGAAAATAAAGGCGGCGCACCTTGGCACGCCGCTGTACAGGCTGAATATCAGGCGAAGTTCTGCTCGGCCGACCACTGCTCGTACCACTGGCGGAACAGCGCGTACTGGTTCTCGGCATAACGACGCTGGGCATCGCTGAGCGCATCGGTCTCGTTGAAGTGCAGGGTGTATTCCTTGTCGCCATTGAGCACCATCAGGTGCTTGTAGTAGAGCACCAGGTCGCAACCCTCATCGAAGGACGACAGCACCGCCAGTGCCGATTCCAGTTCCCGCGCCTGACGACGCGCCTTGGCATCGCCCTTGGCCGCTTGTTTGCTCAAGGCCACCAGGCGCAACACTTCGCGCGGCAGCGCGTTACCGATGCCGGTGATGGCGCCGGTGGCGTTGCAGTTGACGAAGCCATGGACCACCTGGGTGTCGACACCGACCATCAGGGTCACGTCATCGTCCTTGGAGGTGATGTGTTCGGCGGCGTAGCGCAGGTCGGCGGCACCGCCGAACTCCTTGAAGCCGATTAGGTTCGGGTACTCGCGGCGCAGTTCGAAGAACAGGTCGGCGCGGGTGGCGAAGCCGTAGTAAGGGCTGTTGTAGATCACCGCCGGCAGGCCTGGAGCAGCTTTGAGGATCGCGGCGAAGTGGGCTTTTTGCGCGGTGGCCGAAGCGCCGCGAGACAGCACGCGAGGGATGACCATCAAGCCATGAGCACCGACTTTGGCCGCGTGTGCCGCATGGGACACCGCTTCGCGGCTGTTGACGGCACCGGTGCCGACGATGGTCGGAACACCGGCGGCCACCAGGCGCGCCACGCCTTCCTGACGCTCGGCTTCGGTCAGCAGCGGCCAGTCGCCCATGGAACCGCAATACACCACCGCGCTCATGCCAATGTCGATCAGCTCGCGACCCTTGGCCACCAGCGCGTCGAAGTCCGGCTTGCGCTCGGCGGTGCATGGGGTCATCAGTGCAGGGATGCAGCCAGTGAAAATGTTGTCGCTCATTTTGTTGTCACTCCTTGAGGCGTTCATTCAGATTTGGTCAGGGAAAAGGCGTGGGGCTCAAATGCCCCACGCAAAGGGGTCCTGTTCGTCGATCAGCAAGGTGCTGTCGGCGGTCATGTAGGCGCGGCCGGTGATGAAAGGGATGATGTGTTCGCCTTCCCATTCGTAGCTGCCGACAAATTGGCTGGCGGTGATGCTGGCCTGGACCCAGCGTTCGCCGGCGGCCAGTGTTCCGTCAGCCGCCAGGCACGCCAGTTTTGCGCTGGTACCGGTCCCGCAGGGCGAGCGGTCGTAGGCCTTGCCCGGGCACATGACGAAGTTGCGGCTGTCGGCGTGATCGTCGTCGGCAAACAGTTCGATGTGGTCGATCAGCGCGCCGTCTTCACCGTGGATGCCCTGGGCCTCGAGGGCCTTGAGCATTGCCCAGGTGTACTCGGTGAGGAACTCGACGTTGTCCATCTGCAAGGCCTGACCGTGATCGGACACCAGGAAAAACCAGTTGCCGCCCCAGGCGATGTCGCCGTACACGCGGCCATGCCCCGGCACTTCGACCGGCACCTGTTGGCGGTAGCGGTAGGCGGGTACGTTGCGCAGGGTGACGTTGCCGTCCTCATGCAGCGTGGCGCTGACCGGGCCGACCGGCGTATCGATCTTGTGCTCGCCGGGCTGGATATGCCCCAGGTAATGCAGCGAGTTGACCAGGCCGATGGTGCCGTGACCGCACATGCCGAGGTAACCGGCGTTGTTGAAGAAGATCACGCCGCAAGTGGCATCCGGCGACACCGGTTCGCAATACAGCGCCCCCACCAGCACATCGTTACCACGGGGCTCCAGCAGGCAGGCACGACGCCATTGGTCATGCTGCTCGCGCAGGGCATCGCGCTTCTCGGCCATGGTCCGGCCGGGCAACTGGGGCAGGCCCGACATCACCAGGCGAGTCGGCTCGCCGCCGGTGTGGGAATCAATGACATGTACTTTTTTCATAAACCTTTCCATTTGAGGAACACGCAGGCTTTGCTGGCCTGAATTTCAGCGAGAGGTCTGGGCGGATACACCGATCGGACGCTGGCCTGCGGTCGTGCCGGTGTGAACAGGATCGGCTTGGCTTTCACCGTCCTCGTCTTCCAGGCGAACCAGATGCGCCGGCACCCCGGTGGCCGCGCCCCAGTAGTAGATGCCCATCGCGCAGGCCGCCACGACCACTGTGTCGAAGGGATGGGTGAGTACGCCCATGCCGCCGAAGCTGCCGAGCCAGGACAGCACGATGGTCACGGCATAGAAGCCGATCAGCCACGCCGAAGAACGCACTTGTTGGGCCAGGCTCAGGTGTTGGGTCGGCACGAAACGTCCGCACAGCAGGTACACCACGAACATCAGGATTTGCAGGCCGAGCAACCAGGACACAGTGCTCCAGCCAGACCAGTAGACGATCAGCGCGGCGATGATGAACGACACCGGGCCGAGGACACCCATGCGCTTGACCTTGAACGGGCGCGGCATGTCCGGCGCATTGCGGCGCAGGGCAGCCACCGACACCGGGGCCACGGCGTAGCTCAACACCAGCGCGGCGGAGACCACATTGATCAGCGCTTCCCAGGAGGGGAAGGGCAGGGTCCAGAACACCGACAGGGCGAAGGTCAGCCACAGCGCCGGACGCGGGATCCCGGACTTTTCGTCAATGCGGGTGAAGACCTTGAAGAAGGTGCCGGTCTGCGCCCAGCCGTAGATCACTCGCGGTGTCGCGTTCATGTAGATGTTGCCGCAACCGCTGGGGGAGATCACCGCGTCGGCCACCACCAGATAAGCCAACCAGCCCACACCCAATGCCAGGGCGATGTCGCGGTAGGGCAGGGCCAGTTCCTTGGCCACGCCGGCCCAACCGTTGGCGAGCATTTCGGTAGGCACGCCGCCGAGGAATGCTACTTGCAACAACACATAGATGGCGGTGGACAGCAGTACGGAGAGGATCAGTGCAATCGGGATGGTGCGTTGTGGATTCTTCACTTCGCTGGCTACCGAGATGATCGGTGTCAGCCCCAGGTAGGCGAAGATAATGCCGCCGGCGGACACCGCCATCTCGACACCTGACAGCCCGAACGGCATGAAGCCCTGGGACTGGAAATTCTCCGGTTTGAAGAAGGTGAACAGCACGCCGATCACCAGCAGCGGCACGATGAACTTGAACATGCTGATCAAGTTGTTGGCCTTGGCGAACGTTTTCACGCTGTAGTAGTTGAGCATGAAGAACAGGCACAGCAGGCCGAACTGGACCAGCCAGCCAATCGCCGTTGGATTGCTGGAACCGGCCTGGGTCAATGCGGGAAACCACGCAGCGGCATACTGGCGCGCGGCGACCACCTCGATGGCCACCAGGCTGGAAAACGCGATCAGCGTGATGAAGCCCATCAGGTAACCCAGCAACGGGCCGTGGGAGTAAACCGGGTAGCGAACCACACCGCCGGCACGGGGCAGCGCTGCGCCGAGTTCACAGTAGACGATGCCCAGCAGCAGCACCGCAAAACCGCCCAGCAGCCAGGAAAAGATCCCCGCCGGCCCCGCGATGGCGGACACGTGACTGGCTGCGAACAACCAGCCGGAACCGAAGATGGCCCCCAGTCCGATAAACGTAAGGTCTATCAACGAAAGTTGTTTTTTGAACTTGCCTTGGCCTGACATGGCATCGCCTTCTTGTGAGTTATTGGATAGGCAGGTGTGCACTTCAAGACGCCCCGGTCGGTTTTGCCGAGGAGGGCGGTGGCCATAGAGTGAACTTGGCGGCGTGCCCGCGATTGATGTTTTCCTTGGGTGTCGATGACGAAATCAGCACAATGGGAAATGTCTGATTTTTGCGAGGGACCGGTTGATGACTCAGGATGCGTTTGCGCTGTTGTGCCAGGGCGACGACTCGAATCGCCCCGAATCCATCGAGCAACTGCTGGCGGGCGTTGCGCTTCTGCTGCCCATGCTGGATGTCATTCCGAATGCGGCGATCTTCATCAAGGATGTGCAGGCGCGCTATGTCATGGCCAACCGCACGCTGGTGCAGCGCTGTGGTTTGAAGCAGCTAAAACCGCTGCTGGGGAAAACCAGCGCCGAGGTGTTCCCGGAGCAACTGGGGCCTGGTTACACCGAGCAGGACCGGCGGGTGCTGGAGCAGGGGCTGGTGCTGGAAGACCAGCTGGAGTTGCATCTGTACGGCAGCCGGGAACCTGGCTGGTGCCTGACCCATAAGCGCCCCTTGTATAACCGCCGCAATGAAATCATCGGTCTGGCGGGCATCTCGGTCGACCTGCAATCGGCCAGTGACACGCACCCGGCGTACCAGCGCCTGGCGGCAGTGGACGAGCACATTCGCGCGCATTTCAACCGTCGCGTTACCCTGGGCGAGTTGACGCGCATCGCCGGTATTTCCGTGGCGCAACTGGAACGCTACTGCAAGCGCGTGTTTCACCTGACGCCCCGGCAGATGATCCAGAAGGTTCGCCTGGAACACGCGCATCGACTGCTTCACACCGATATGCCGATCACAGAGGTCGCCCTGCAATGCGGCTATACCGACCACAGTGCGTTCACCCGGCAGTTCAAGGCATTGACCGGTTTCACCCCGCGCCAGTACCGGCAGGCCACCGGTCACCAGCAGCCGTCCGGTCTGGATTAGCGACGCGCCGCCAATGGCCCTGTAAACTGGCCGCGCAAAAGGCGCCTGCCTCACCACCTCAAGCAAGAGAGTCCTCATGGCAAACCACGACCTGACCTTCACCCCTGATCCTGATGCGGATTCGATTTCCTCCGACGTTGTCGGTTTCGGCGGTGTGCTGGTCTCCACCCAGATCCCCACCCGCGCCGACGGCAGCCTGGAACTGGGCGACATCACCCTGCAAAGCGAATGCACCCTGCAAGCGCTGAAGGTCGCGCTGGAGCGAGCCGGCAGTTCCATGGACCGCGTGATGCACCTGACCATCTACCTCACCGACATGGCCGACCGCGCCGCGTTCAACGAGGTCTACAAGCGCTACTTCGCCAAACCCTGGCCGGTGCGCGCTGCTGTCGGGGTTGCCTCGTTGGCGGTTGAAGGCATGCGCGTGGAAGTGACCGCGATGGCGGCCAAGGCCTGATCACGGCAACACACACACAATACTGTAGGAGCGAGCTTGCTCGCGATGAACCTGAGAGCGACTCGGGGCATCAGGTTGCCAGCGTTATCGTTGACGGCCATCGCGAGCAAGCTCGCTCCTACAGGGATTGAGGCCTGCTCGAAGCACCACCTGGCAGCGCACGGGTGCCGGTCAGGCGTTTCGCCGCTACAATGCACGCCTCGACCGTGACAAGCCTGACTAAAAAAACTATGTCTTTGCCCAAACATCACCTGGAATTGCTCAGCCCTGCCCGCGATGTCGCCATCGCCCGCGAGGCCATCCTGCATGGCGCCGATGCCATCTACATCGGTGGCCCGAGCTTCGGCGCCCGCCACAATGCCTGCAACGAAGTGAGTGATATCGCCCAATTGGTGGAGTTCGCCCGTCGCTACCACGCCCGGGTGTTCACCACTATCAATACCATCCTGCACGACAACGAACTGGAACCGGCCCGCAAGCTGATCCATCAGTTGTACGACGCCGGCGTCGATGCGCTGATCGTCCAGGACCTGGGGGTGATGGAGCTGGACATTCCGCCGATCGAGCTGCACGCCAGTACCCAGACTGACATCCGCACCCTGGAGCGGGCGAAGTTCCTCGATCAGGCCGGTTTCTCGCAACTGGTGCTGGCCCGCGAGCTGAATCTCCAGGAGATCCGCGCTATCGCCGACGAAACCGACGCAGCCATCGAGTTCTTTATCCATGGTGCGTTGTGCGTGGCGTTTTCCGGCCAGTGCAACATTTCCCACGCGCAAACCGGGCGCAGCGCCAACCGTGGCGACTGCTCCCAGGCCTGCCGTCTGCCGTACACCCTCAAGGACGAAAAGGGTGGGGTGATCGCCTACGAAAAGCACCTGCTGTCGATGAAGGACAACAACCAGAGCGCCAACATCCGCGCCCTGGTCGAGGCCGGCGTGCGCTCGTTCAAGATTGAAGGCCGCTACAAGGACATGGGCTATGTGAAAAACATCACTGCCTACTATCGTCAGCGCCTCGACGCCGTGCTCGAAGATCGTCCGGACCTGGCCCGTGCCTCCAGCGGCCGCACTGCGCACTTCTTCCTGCCCGACCCGGAAAAAACCTTCCACCGTGGCAGCACCGATTACTTCGTCACTGACCGCAAGATCGACATTGGCGCCTTTGATTCGCCGACCTTCACCGGTCTGCCGGTGGGTGTGGTCGAAAAAGTCGCCAAGCGCGACATGCAGGTCGTGACGCACGAGCCGCTGTCCAACGGCGACGGCCTCAACGTGCTGGTCAAGCGTGAAGTGGTGGGGTTCCGCGCCAACATCGCCGAACCCAAAGGCGAATTCGAAGAGGACGGCGAGAAACGTTATCGCTATCGCGTCGAGCCCAACGAGATGCCGGAGGGGATGTACAAGCTGCGCCCCAACCATCCGCTGAATCGCAACCTTGATCACAACTGGCAACAGGCGCTGCAAAAGACCTCCGCCGAGCGTCGCATTGCCCTGAACTGGGTCGCTCGCCTGCGTGAAGAGCAGTTGGAACTGACCGCTACCAGCGAAGAGGGCATCAGCGCCAGCGTCACCCTGGCCGGCCCGTTCGGCGCCGCCAACAAACCGGAACAGGCGCTGGAGCAATTGCAGGATCTGCTCGGCCAACTGGGTACCACGCAGTACCACGCCATCGACATCAAGCTGGACGCGCCGCAGGCGTACTTCATCCCCAACTCGCAGCTCAAGGCCCTGCGCCGTGAAGTGATCGACGCCTTGACCGAAGCGCGGATCGCCGCCCACCCGCGTGGCAGCCGTAAGGCCGAGACCACACCGCCGCCGGTGTACCCGGAGTCGCACCTGTCCTTCCTGGCCAACGTCTACAACCAGAAGGCCCGCGACTTCTATCACCGCCACGGCGTCAAGCTGATCGACGCGGCCTACGAGGCCCACGAGGAAACCGGCGAGGTGCCGGTGATGATCACCAAGCACTGCCTGCGTTTCTCCTTCAACCTGTGCCCGAAACAGGCCAAGGGCGTGACTGGCGTGCGCACCAAGGTTGCACCGATGCAGCTGATACACGGCGATGAAGTACTGACGTTGAAGTTCGACTGCAAGCCTTGTGAAATGCACATCATCGGCAAGATGAAAGGCCACATCCTCAACCTGCCGCAACCGGGCAGCGTGGTGGGACACATCAGCCCCGAAGACCTGCTCAAGACCATCCCGCGCGCACCGCACTGAGTGACCGGTGAGTGCGCCGCAACGGCGCGCTCACCTGTTCCAGCCTGAAACCTCTTTTGCTGAAGTCCAGACGCTGACGATAAACCTGGAGCTGGCGGTCGACACTATTTACAGGTATCGGCGACGGCCTTTTCAGCACGTTTGAATTCCTGTTTGACGTCGGTCGGGATGCGTTGCCTTTTCAGTTCCTGACCGAGGAAGGGTTGTTCGCCTCGGGACTGGACCTCAGCCTCCTCGGCCGTTATCTGCGCCTCGATGGCAGCGGCGTGCTTGTCGATGACGGCATCGACCTCGGCTTCATTCCTGGCGGTATCGAGCGCCAGGACCAACTGGCCGGCCTCGGCTTTTTCGGCTTCGGCATAGGCTTCGACCGTCAACCCGGAGGCCAAGGCTCGCGCTTGGGTTTCCAGGTCATTCAGGTGCTCCCGAGCGGCCTTGCAGACCGCTTCCTGTCGCTGGTTCTGGATGTGTTCCCAGGTGTTCAACCCATAAACCGCGGTCCCGAGTACCAGAAGGGTTGCAGCGGCCCCCATTAATTTGCCTTTCACTTTTGGCGCCCTCAAATGGCAAGGGAAGGGTGTTGCATAAACGATTCCCGATTCAATTCGAGTAAAGAAAAGCGTAGCAGAGCTGTTCGGGCTGAATGTGCGCCGATAAATCCCCGAGATCCGGCTCAACACTAAGCGCCTGTTTTAATGAACAATTTTTTTTGTTTGGGCTTCCCAGACGAGGAAAAAGTTGGTAAATTTGCGCCCACTCTTGCAGCGGCCCTCAGGGAACCAGCCGCGAGAGCAGGCAACAGGTCTTGTTGCCACTCAAGAAAGCGAGTGCCAGGCACTCATCGCAACAGATACAGGGGCGTCGCCAAGCGGTAAGGCAGCAGGTTTTGATCCTGCCATGCGTTGGTTCGAATCCAGCCGCCCCTGCCATTTTTTTATTCCTGCATAATCAGATAACACTCGACCGACGGTTATTATTCGTCGACTCGTCGATTCGTTGGTTTTTGCCTCCCGTTCCCCGGTCGCGCTGGCGCTACTACCGAAAGCGCTCCGGGATGGCCTCGGCAAACGGGTACCAGGAAAAATACGGCCTTGCCTCGTCGATGACCCGCTTGACCGAGGACCTTTGGGTCAACCTGTCGAAATAAGCACTCAAGTGGCGATGATCGCCGGGAAAGGGTACGAGGGTGCTGGCGTAGAACAGTGCCGGGGCGGCGGCACAGTCGGCCATGCTGAACGCGGGGCTGGCGACCCAGGTTCTTGCCGCCAGCTGACGTTCAAGCATGCCGTACGCCGTCATTAGCGCGGCGCGTTCGCGGGTCAGGTCGCCGTTTGCGGCATTGATTCTGTCAGCGACGATCTTCTGCATCGGCACCTGGATGTGCAGGTCGAAAAAACGATCCCACAGACGCACCTCCAGCGCGGTTTCCCAGTCGTCCGGAACCAGATGCACCTGGCCGGGATGAAGCCGGTCCAGGTACTCAATGATCACACTCGACTCCGGCACATCCTTTTGCCGGGCGTGATCGCGCAGCACCGGAAACTTGCCGATCGGCCACAGCGCTTGAAGCTCGGCCCGGTCAGCCTCGTTACCCAGGTCTATGACCCTTTTTTCAAACTCGATTCCCAGTTCATAGAGAGCGATCAGCGCTTTGTGGCAGAACGACGAGAGCGGATGGAAATAAAGAGTCAGTGACATCCTGCAATTCCTCGGTGAGATGGAAGCCACCTGATTATCCGTCGCTATCGGCCAATGCGCGAGGTGCTCCGCCCTGATGCCCGGCGCCTGCTGTTCGGGTTAGAGTACAAGTCTTCTGGCCTGAACATCAGGCATGCCACGTTTAGGGTCATATCGCCATGCACCAGATCGGACTCATTGTTTATCCCGGCTTCCAGGTTCTGGGCCTGGCCATGTGTGCCGCCTTCGAGTTGGCCAATAGCGCCGGCGACGAGCCGTTGTACCGCATTACATTGCTGTCCGAGCCGGGTGGCCTGGTGCAAACGTCCGCCGGTTTTGCAGTGCAGACCGAAGCGTTCGACCAGCGCGCGTTCGATACGCTGCTGGTCCTAGGCGACAATCTGATCCGCCCGACCACGCCGGGCATGTTGGAGTTTCTGCGCCGCGCCAGCCACGGCACCCGGCGTCTGGGTTCGATTTGCACGGGGGCGATTGCCTTGGCCCAGGCCGGTTTGCTTGATGGTCGGCGGGCGACCACCCACTGGGCGCATGTGTCGGCGTTTCGCAAGGCGTACCCGAACGTGAAGGTCGAGGAAGACCGGATCTTCATAAACGACGGCAACGTCTGGACGGCTGCCGGCATGAGCGCATGCGTCGATCTGGCGCTGGCCCTGGTGGAGAGCGATCTGGGCGTCGACGTTGCACGCAAGGTAGCGCGGCAATTGGTGGTGTATCACCGGCGTTCCGGCGGGCAGTCGCAGTTTTCGGTGATGCTGGAGCTGGCCCCCAAGACCGATCGCATACAGGCCGCGCTGAATTACGCCAGGCAGAATCTCAAGTCCGCGCTGTCGGTCGAGGAGCTGGCCAGTGCGGCCAATCTCAGCCCTCGGCAATTCAGCCGGGTGTTTCATGCCGAAACCGGCCAGTCTCCGGCCAAGGCCATCGAAAACCTGCGGGTGGAGTCGGCCCGGTTGATGATGGAAACCGGACGGCACTCTATCGATGTGGTAGCGACGGACACCGGCTTTGGTGACCGGGAGCGGATGCGCCGCGCTTTTATTCGTGCGTTCGGGCAGCCGCCGCAGGTGATTCAGCGTGCCAGTCGGGGCTGAATCGTCATGTCCTGAAAGGTGGTGTATGCGACATTCAGGTCTTAATATTATTTACGTAATATTTATCTCGTTGAAACCTTTTCCTCAATGAGATCACCGCCATGACCCTCGTCAAAGCCGCCGCCGTACAAATCAGCCCTGTTCTTTACAGCCGAGAAGGCACCGTCGACAAAGTGGTGCAGAAGATTCTCGAACTCGGCGAGCAAGGTGTGCAATTCGCAGTATTCCCGGAAACCGTGGTGCCGTACTACCCGTACTTTTCCTACGTGCAGTCGCCATTCGAAATGGCCGCCGAACACCTCAAGCTGCTGGACCAGGCAGTCACCGTGCCTTCGCACGCCACCGATGCCATCGGCGCTGCGGCCAGGCAAGCGGGGATGGTCGTGTCCATCGGCGTCAACGAGCGCGATGGCGGCACGTTGTACAACACGCAGTTGCTGTTCGATGCCGACGGCTCGCTGATCCAGCGTCGCCGCAAGATTTCCCCGACCTACCACGAGCGCATGATCTGGGGCATGGGCGACGGCTCAGGCCTGCGGGCCGTCGACAGCGCGGTAGGGCGCATCGGGCAACTGGCCTGCTGGGAGCATTTCAACCCGCTGGCCCGTTATGCCTTGATGGCCGATGGCGAACAGATCCATGCGGCCATGTACCCGGGGTCGTTTGCAGGTCCGCTGTTCGCCTCGCAAATGGAAGTCAGCATTCGTCAGCATGCTCTGGAGGCCGCGTGCTTTGTGGTCAACTCCACGGCGTGGCTGTACCCCGAGCAACAGGCGCAGATCATGGCCGACACCGGTTGCGCCATCGGTCCGATCTCCGGCGGTTGCTACACCGCGATCATCAGCCCGGATGGCTCGGTGCTGGGTTCGTTGCATGAAGGTGAGGGCGAGGTGATCGCCGACCTCGACATGGGCCTGATCGACAAGCGCAAGCGCATGATGGATTCCCGTGGACACTACAGCCGCCCGGAACTGCTGAGCCTGCTGATTGACCGCACGCCGCAATCCCATGTGCATGAGCGCAGCGCGCATCCAAAGCTGGCGGAACAGACCGGGCTGGAAGAGGTGATGGGTTAGTTCCGGGGAAAAAAAACAGGGGACTTCATGGAAGTCCCCTTTTTGTTTGTCGGCGTTGCAGCTGTCGTTTCAGCGTCGCCAGAAGCAACGCGCCAGCAGCGCATCGATGCCGAGCTTACCGCCACCCGACAGCAACAGCGGCGTGAGGGCCACAAGATAGATCAAAGGCAGCTTGAAGTTGCCGTAACCCTTGTTGCTGATGGCATAGCCTTGGGCGAGTTCACTGAGAGTGTGCCAGTCGGCGGGCCAATGCACGGCGGCGGTTGCGACGAGGGTTACCACCATCAGGCTCAGCGCCGAAAAACGTGTGCCCAGGCCCACCAGCAAGGTCAGGGCGAAGATCAGTTCGGCCCACATCGACAGTTCCCAGTTCAGCGTCGCTGGAAGGTGGTCGAACGGAAACGGGAAGCGCTCCTGGATATCGGCGAACCAGTTCTGGCCGTTGAATTTTTCCAGGCCGGACTCGAAAAATTCCCAGGCGAGGAACACCCGCAGTGCCAGGGGGGCAACCCAGTCGCCGGCACGGTCGAGGTTCAGGTGCAGGCCTTTGACGGCCGAAGAAACGGAAGTGTTCATGGGCGTAGTTCTCTTTCAGGTCAGGGCGGCGGGGCAACGGCATACCCCCGAGAGTTGAGCGCTTTGATCGGCTTGGCCAATCGACAGGCGTATTTCATCAATAGGGTGTATCTGCGGTGTGTCGTTGTGGCGGGGTTTTGAGTGCGGGGTGTGTCTGGGGTGGGGCTGTATACACTGAGATACGTAAACGGCCATCGCTTACCCCCTGTGGGATTGAGCAGGCTCGCTCCCACAGGGAAATTGCTATACATTTTCTGGCCGCCCCCTGCATGGTGAAACCGCTTCATGTCTCTTGCGCTCGAACGTCTAGTCGCTGGCACGCCAATCCCTTTCGCCGGTAATCGTGTCACTGTCGTCAGCCCCGAACTGGCGCAGCGCTTCCAGCCCGGTGACCACCTGCTGGTGGAGCAGGTCAGCGGCGAGTTGTTGCTGATTCCCGTGGCGGACCAGCAAGCGGCCAACGTCGCGATCGAGCGCGCCCAGGCGGCATTCACCGCGCTGTCGGCAGTGTCCGATCAAGCCATCAGCGCCTTCTTCGACCTGTTTGCCCAACGCCTGGAAACCGCGCAATGCTGGGCCTTGATCGAAGCCGCCAACCTGGCCGACATCGAACGGGCCAAGGCGCGCGGTCGTTCGACCACCCGTTTGCTGGCCGATGAGCGCATGCGTCGCGACATGATCGCCGGCCTGCGCGCCTGGCGCGATGCACCGGCCAGCCGTGGCAAGGTGATCAGTTGCGTCGAGCACGATGGCTGGAAAGTCGAGCAAGTGGTCTCGCCGCTGGGCATCGTCGCGTTCGTCTTCGAAGGCCGGCCGAATGTGTTTGCCGACGCGGCCGGTGTATTGCGTACCGGCAACACCGCCGTGCTGCGCATCGGCAGTGATGCGTTGGGCACCGCCCAGGCGATCGTCACCCATGCACTGAACCCTGCGCTGAGCGACGCCGGTTTGCCGGCCGGTGCCGTGTCGCTGGTGGAAAGTGTCAACCACGCCGCCGGTTGGGCGATGTTCGCTGACCGACGCCTGTCATTGGCAGTGGCCCGTGGTTCGGGTCGCGCCGTCAGCCAGTTGGGCAGCATCGCGCAGCAGGCCGGCACGGCGGTCAGCCTGCACGGCACCGGTGGTGCGTGGCTGATCGCCAACGCCGATGCCGACGCCCCGCGCTTTGCCGCCGTGGTGCGCAACTCCCTGGACCGCAAGGTCTGCAACACCCTGAACGTCTGCCTGATTCACCGCGACCGCGCCGCTGAACTGGTGCCGCTGTTCCTCGACGCACTCAAGCAGGCCGGCACCGCACGGGGCCAGGGCTGCAAGCTGCATATCGTTGAAGGCAGCGAGTCGCACCTGCCGCAAGACTGGCTGACTGCAACGGTCCAGGTATACCGTGCCGAAGGCTATCAGAGCGAGGCGCAGGCCGAACCGTTGCCGGAAGATCAATTGGGCCGTGAATGGGAGTGGGAAGAAACCCCGGAAGTCAGCCTGAAGATCGTCGACAACCTGGACGATGCCATTGCCTTGTTCAATCGCTACAGCCCGCAATTCACCGTGTCATTGATCAGTGAAAGTGCCGAGGCTCAGGAGCGTTTCTACAACGCGGTCAACGCGCCTTTTGTCGGCAACGGCATCACCCGTTGGGTCGACGGCCAGTACGCGTTGAACAAGCCGGAGCTGGGGCTTTCGAACTGGGAGAGCGGGCGCCTGTTTGCTCGCAGTGCGATTCTCTCGGGTGATGGCGTGTTTACCATTCGTAGTCGCATGACCCAAATCGATCTGGGCGTCAAACGCTGAGATGGCGGAACTTGTGACCGCTGCAAGCCCGCTCCCACAGTTGATGTTTATTCCAACATAAAAAAGCCTGCTCCTTATCGGGAGCAGGCCTTGTTTATCAATAAGTCAGTAATGACTCATCTTAATCAGTAGAACCGGTCAATCACCCGAACTTCGTTCTGGTTCTGCATCGAGGCCCAGGCCTGTTTCAGGGTTTGCAGAACATTACCGATGAAGTCCTTGTCGGCCGCGGCCTTCTTGCCGACATAACCCTGGCCGCGACGGTACATCTTCAGTCGGGCGAGCAGGTTCTGGTTGTTCTGGTCGAACTCTGCTTCATGGGCGTGCGGCGACAGGCAGTCGATATGAACCTGGCCACACTTGCTGATCCAGAGAATATGGTTGTCGTGGCTGTCTTTCTTTGCAGCGAAGATACGAGCCAGTTCATCGATAGTTGGTTGATTGTTCAGATTCATCATAAAGCCCCTTGACCAATTGGTGATCTTTCAAAGTTGATTCGCTAATACAGGTAGCCCATCGGTTAGTTGATCCCTGGCACCGAAACCAGGACGTCAGCGTTCGACCGCCTTATCGGGCGGGGTCCTGCGTCTGTTGCATGTAGTCGTGTTGAATAACTGCTACGCAATAGCGTCACAACGAAGAGAAGCGGCGAAAACCTTAAGGCCACTGCCGACATTTTCAGGGTCGGCCACAAGCTTCATGAGGATTGCTCGCCAAGACTTCTCGCCCTTGTACTGGACGTTCAGGCCAGGTCAGCTTCTTCAATCTGCCTTGTGGGCAGCGTGTATCCGGGAAAAACAGCTCGGCGGTCAGACGAGCTTGCTCAAACGTGTTGCCTGTACTCCCGATCGGGGAGACGTCTGCATCATGCAAGGGCAAATCGGAGGCGTCAACGGTTTTGTAGTGAATATTTTTAGTCACTACATATTGTCGGACAAAGCTGTTGGGAATTAGCGGGTGGAGTCGAAGGTGTGTCGGTCAGGACGACAAAGGCGGACACTCAAAGCGGTAAAAAGTGCAGGGATAGCGGTCAACCACCTGCTGATGCAAGGTGAGCCCGGCAACGTTGAGCCCCGGCATCACGGCGGCCCAGAACAGGCGCGCCGGCTGATTCGCCTCGATGTGGAAAATCTGCCATTGACCGGGGAACCGACTCAAGAGGGTGGAAACGACAAATCGCGCGACACCCCGGCCACGAAAGCGTCGACTGACAAACAGATAGCCGATGTTGTAGTCGGCACCGGATAGATGGACCTGGTTATCCACGGTCACGAAGCCGGCCAGTTCACCGTCGACCTTGATCAGGAAGGGTCGGGTAGCCGGGTTTCGCCAGTAGTCGGGCATGGGCAGGATGTTGAAGAAACCGTATTCGCCGAGTTTCAGCGGTAACCATTCGCTGAAGTCGTAGGTGTAGAACTGCATCAGGTTCTCGATGGTTTCCAGTTCATCGCGTTGGGCGGCGTGCAGTTCTATCGAAGGCATACGGGTTGGCTCCAGTTACGCCGGGGCAGGTACACCCTTGATTATGGTTGGCCACAAGGTTCGGTGTCGGGTTCAGGTTTTGCTTGCCGGCTTTGCCCCGCGCCTGGTGCCAGTCGATGATTTGCGCGGGGCGCTCTTGCGCTTTTTCTTCCATGGAGTTGCGGAGCGCCCGCCGGGCGGTGGACCGCTGATGGTCAGGCTCAGGCCGGCACAGCGACTGACCTGCTTGCTCATCCACGCCGCCTGTTTGGTGACGAACTCCTCCAGGCTCATTTCCCCGCTTTGCACCATGTCCAGCGCCTGCTCCCAGATCGCCGTGGTGCCCGGATCGGCGATGGCCCGGGGTACGGCGTCGATCAGGCTGAACGCGGCCGGCGTGGCGGCCAGGGCCTTGCCGTTCTTGACCAGATAACCACGGTCGAGCAGGCCCTGAATGATCGACGCACGCGTCGCTTCGGTGCCGATGCCGGTGGTGTCCTTGAGCTTTTGCTTGAGCAGCGGGTCTTGCACCAGTTTGGCGACATTCTTCATGGCCTTGATCAGGTCGCCTTCCGTAAACGGCTTTGGCGGTTGCGTCCAGAGGTCCTTGAATTGCACGCCGGCCACTGCGCAGTCGATGCCTTCGGCCAGGTTGGGCAGAGTCTGCGGTGCCGGGGCTTCGCGCCCCTTGGCCGGAGCCAGTGCTTCGGGCAGGGCGCGTTTCCAGCCCGGCTCGATGATCTGCTTGCCGACAGCGCGCAAGGCCTCGCCGGCGCAGTCGAAATCGGCCTGGGTGCGGTCGTACTCGTGATTGGGCAGGAACTGCGCCAGGTATCGGGCGCGGATCAGGGTGTAGACCGCACGCTGTTTACCCGCCAGACGTTCGAGGTTCTTCGCCGCAGCCGTGGGGATGATGCCGTGGTGCGCACTGACCTTGGCATCGTTCCAGGCCCGTGAGCGCCGCTGCGGATCAAGGTGATCGTGCAAGGCGTTCAACGCCGGATCGGCCTGACGCAACGCCGCCAGAATGGCCGGCGCTTCGCTGTGCTGACTCAGGGGCAAGTAGCCGCAATCACTGCGCGGATAGGTAATGACTTTGTGGGTCTCGTACAGCGCCTGGGCAATGTCGAGGGTTTCCTGGGCGCCGAGGCCGAGTTTCTTTGAGCAGACCTCCTGCAGGGTACCCAGGTCGAACGGCAGCGGGGCCACTTCGCGCATCCGTTCGGTGCGCAGATTGATCACCCGCGCACTGGCCGCGCTGCTCATGGCGGCCGCCGCCTGTTGCGCCAATGCCTGATTCAGACAGCGGTCCTGGTCGTCGCAAAGCTCGGATGCCGCGCGCCATTGCGCCGTGAACGCCGTGCCGTTGTGCAGCAGTTGCACGTCGATGGCCCAATAGGGGACGGGCACAAAGTCGGCGATGCTGCGATCGCGATCCACCACCAGGCGCAAGGTCGGCGTTTGCACCCGGCCGACCGGCAACACGCCTTGATAGCCAGACTGGCGCCCCAGCAGGGTGAACAGCCGACTCATGTTCATGCCGATCAGCCAGTCGGCCCGGGAACGCCCCAGGGCCGAGTGATAGAGGCTGAAGGTCTCGTTCCCCGGTTTGAGGGCCGCGAGGGCCTTGCGGATGGACGCATCGTCCAGCGCCGACAACCAGAGCCGGCGGATCGGTCCGCGATAGCGGCAATGCTCCACCAGTTCCCGGGCGATCATCTCGCCCTCGCGGTCGGCGTCCGTGGCAATGATCAGTTCGGACGCTTCACCGAGCAGGCGCTTGACCGCCTTGTACTGGCTGGCGGTGCGCGGCTTGACGGTCATTTTCCATTTTTCGGGAATGATCGGCAGGTCGGCCAGCACCCAGCGCTTGTAGCGCGCGTCGTAGGCATCCGGCGGTGCGGTTTCCAGCAAGTGGCCGATGCACCAGGTCACCGTGACGTCCGTTCCCAACCAACAGCCATCGCCCCGGCGCCGGGCGCCGAGGACTGCTGCAATGTCTTTGGCCTGGGAAGGTTTTTCACAGAGGTACAGCCGCATAACCACCATCGTCGATCAATGTGCCAGAGATGCACAGAATGGCGCTTGATGAACGATGGAGCAATCTTTATCTGTATGGATGTACAGGTTTGTGTGTCGCTCCCGTTCGGCTGCGAAGCAGTCGCGAGGGTAAAACTTGGGTTATACCTGATAAATCGTGGTTTCAGGTTTTGGGGCTGCTGCGCAGCCCATCGCGGGCAAGCCACGCTGCCACATCGATTTGCAGGTCCATTACCGTCATGAGGAACGTTTTCCATGAAAAGCTCCGGTCCTAGCCCTGTCATCACCATCGCCGAGCAGCCTGGCTGTCTGTTGGTAAAATTTCACGGCATTCAAGTGGCCGCCTCGGCGCGGGCCCTGGTGTTGCTGGAGGCCAACTACCCGCCGGTGTACTACGTGCCGCGAGAGGACATCGACGAGAAGTATTTCGCCCGTACCGACCACACCAGTTATTGCCCCTACAAGGGCGATGCCAGCTATTTCAGCCTGCAGGTGCCGGGGCATGAAAGCGCCAACGCGGTGTGGAGTTACGAAGACCCCAAGGTGTCGGTAGAGCAAATCCGCGGTTATCTGGCGTTCTACCCGGATCAAGTGAAGTTCGAGCTGCTTGATGCCGAGGTTTGATTGTCGTTTTCAAGCGATAAGACAGTCACGATTCAACGGTTATCCCCCTGATCGGCAAATTCCGGAATGTCCTTCTGCTCACTTGGACATTCTGGATTGCCCCCATGGCTATTGCCAATCAGCTCTTACAAGTATGACAATGCGAGTCATTATCACTCGCGAATTATTCCACTCTCATGTCCGCCAACGATTTATCCCTGCGCAGCGCCGTCAACGACCTGTATTGCGACCATCACGGTTGGCTCCATGGCTGGCTGCGCAAGCGTCTGGGGAACGCGTTCGATGCCGCGGACCTGGCGCAGGACACCTTTGTCCGGGTGATCAAGGCACGCAGCGCACTGGAGATCCGCGAGCCGCGGCCTTATCTGTCGATGATCGCCAAGGGGTTGTTGATTGATCTGTTTCGCCGCCGCTCGCTGGAGCAATCCTATCTTGAAGCGTTGGCCGCCACTCCCGAACGGCAACAGCCATCGCTGGAGGAACAGGCGATTTTGCTGCAAGCACTGATGGAGATTGATCGGTTGCTGCAAGGACTGGGGCCGAAGATCAAGCAGAGTTTCATCCTCTCGCAGTTCGATGGCCTGACCTACCCACAGATCGCCGAGCGCCTGGGCGTCAGCGTGCGTACGGTAAACAACCACATGGCCAAGGCCATGGAGCATTGCTGTCTGATGCAAATCCAGTTGCAGCTCGCATGAGCCTGTCGCCCGCCGAACTGAAAGCGATCAGCAGCGCCGCGCAGTGGTACGCGAGGCTTCACTCCGGTGTTGCAACGGATGCCGATCAGGTGGCCTGGCGCGCCTGGCTGGCGGCTGATCCTGGGCATCACCAGGCCTGGCAGCGCATGACCGACGTCGGTGAGCAGATGGCTCGGGTTCCGGGTGCACTGGCTGCGCCGGCCTTGCGCGGAGCCGATCGATCCCGTCGCCAGGTGCTGCGCAGCGTGCTGGTGCTGGCGTCGGCGGGCTCCTTCGGGTGGTTGGGCTGGCGCAGTGAGGTAACCCGGGACCTGTTCGCCGACTACCGCACGGCAGTGGGCGAGCGCCGGGAATTTCGCCTGGCCGATGGCAGCTCGCTGCTGCTCAACACCCAGACGTCGGTCAACTTGCGTTTCGATGGCCAGCAGAGGGTGCTGGAGTTGCTGGCGGGGGAAATTCTCGTTTCGACCGCCGTTGACCCTGCGCAGCGGCCGTTCAAGGTTGTCACTCGAGATGGCGAGGTCCGGGCGTTGGGCACGCGGTTTATCGTCCGCTCCCAGGGACGCGGCAGCGAAGTGGCGGTGCTGGAAAAGGCCGTAGAGGTGAGCGTGTCACCATCGAAGGCACGGCTGGAGGCTGGTCAACGCATGGCCTTCGGTCCTGCCGGGTTGGGTCCAATGCAATCGAGCGATGCCTCGGTCGGGGCGTGGCGCCAGGGCAGCATTATCGCGATCAACCGCCCCTTGGCCGAGTTGCTGGCCGATCTTTCGCGCTATCGCAGGGGTGTTCTGCGCTGCGATTCGAGCATCGCCGACCTGAAGGTTTCCGGTTCTTTTCCGATTGACGACACAGACGTGGCGCTGGCAGCGCTGGAGAGTGGTTTGTCGTTGCGTGTCACCCGCTACAGCCGCTATTGGGTCAATGTTTCCGGTGGTGCTACGGGCTAATCCGCGACGCCGATAAAAATAATTTCTGCACCATTGCACTATTCATGCGCATCGTTCGGCTCATCCCCCAATGAGTTTTTATTGATCGTTTGGGGGAGGGTAAGCATGTTTCGGGTGTACCAGTCTGGTCGTCTGGCGACCGCGGTGAAGTTTGGATTATTGGCGGCTACGACAACCGGTTCATGGTCTGCTGCAACATACGCCGCGCCGGTGCCGGCGCAACAACAGCGTTCGGTTCAATCCTTCGATATCGCCGGCGGCAGCCTGACTGAAGTCCTCAGTCGTTTTGCCAGCGCGGCAGGCGCGGCCATTTCGTTCGATGCGCGGCAAACCGACGGTTTCAGTTCCCCCGGGCTGAAAGGCTCTTTCGGTGTCAGTGAAGGCTTTGCACGCATACTCGGTGGCAGCGGCCTGCAAGCCGAGCCCCAGGGCAACGGTACTTACATGCTGCGGGCGGCGCCTGTGTCCGGTTCGGCGCTGGAACTGGGCGCCACCAACATCAATGGGCAGGAGCTGGACGCGACGACCGAGAACAGCGGGTCGTACACCACCGGAGCGATCACTATCGGCAAAGGCGAACACTCCCTGCGGGAAACACCGCAATCGGTGACGGTGATGACCCGCAAGATGCTCGATGACCAGAACCTCAACACCATCGATCAAGTGATGGAGAAGACCCCGGGCATCACCGTCTACGACTCGACCATGGGCGGCAAATACTTTTACTCGCGCGGTTTCCGCATGTCCGGCCAGTACCAGTACGACGGCGTGCCACTGGACATGGGCAACCTCTACGTTCAGGCCGACAGTTTCAGCGGGGACATGGCGTATTACGACCGGGTAGAAATCCTGCGCGGTGCCGCCGGCATGATGAAAGGCGCGGGCGGCACGGCGGGCGGTGTGAACTTCGTGCGCAAACGCGGGCAAGCGACGCCTCACACCGAGATCACCTTGTCGGGCGGCAGTTACGACAACTATCGCGCACAGGTCGACACCGGCGGCCCACTGAACGATTCGGGCACCCTGCGCGGCCGCGCCGTGATTGCGGAGCAGAGCCGGCATTACTTTGTCGACGATGCCAGTCGCAAGGACCAGGTGTATTACGGCGCGCTCGATGTCGACTTGAGCCCGGACACCACGCTCGGGGTGGGCCTGGCCTATGAAGATGTCGACGCCAATCCGTGCTGGGGCGGGTTGCCGCGCTACAAGGATGGCAGCGACCTCAAGCTCAGTCGTTCAACCTGCCTCGATCCGTCGTGGAACACCTGGCGCAGTAAACGCACCACGGTCTTCAGCGATCTCAAGCACCAGATCAACGAAGACTGGGCATTGAAAGTCGCCAGCGTTTACACAAAAAACACCCAGGACATCAAATACGCGTTCGCCTCCGGGGCGGTAACGCCTGGCGTGGATACCACCGGTGTGCTGGGCAGCATGTACGACTACGATCAAGTCGACTACGGCCTCGACGCCTACGTGGATGGCAAGTTCGATGGGTTCGGCCTGCAACACGAACTGGTGGTGGGTTTCAATGCCAGTCGTTCGAACAAGGACGACTTCTACTCGGTGGCGTTTCTGCCGCAACGGCAAAATGTGTTCAATCCCGACAAACATATTCCGGAGCCGGACGACAGTTTCTTCATCGACAACTCGTCTCGTGGCGGTCCGGTCGATAGCGTGACCAAACAGAAGGGGGCTTACTCGACCTTGCGCCTGAAACTGGCGGAACCGTTGACCTTCGTCATTGGCAGCCGCGTCAGCTGGTACAGCTCCGATACCGATTCGGTGTTCATCAGTTCGGGTACGTCCGAACACGCCAGCACCAAGGAAACAGGGCAGGTCACACCTTTTGCCGGGCTGTTGCTTGACCTCAATGAAAACCTCACGGCCTATACCAGCTATGCGGAAATCTTCACGCCCCAGGGTAACTTGCGGGCCGAAGACGGCTCGACCCTCAAGCCTCTGGTGGGCCAGAGTTATGAACTGGGGATCAAGGGGGCGTGGTTCGACGGTCGCTTGAACAGCTCTTTCAATCTGTTTCGCACGATCCAGAAAGACCAGGCGCAAACCGACTACAACTCGTCTTGTCCATCCTCTGACGGCTATTGCTACGTCAATGCCGGCAAGGTCAGGGCCCAGGGCTTCGAGGCGGAAATCAGCGGTGAAGTCATTGAGCGATTGCAATTGCTGGCGGGTTACACCTACACCCAGACCAAGACCCTGGATGACATCGACACGAGTCTGAACGGCGCTGCGTTCAACAGCTATGTGCCTCGGCATGTATTGCGCATGTGGGGTGACTACACCCTGAGCGGGTCTCTGGAAAGGTTCAGCATTGGTGCCGGCGTCAACGCGCAGAGCGATAACTTTCGGGTTTCACCCAACAGTGCAAAAAAGATCAGCCAGTCGGGTTATGCCGTCTGGAACGGTCGCATAGGCTATCGCATCGACGACACCTGGTCTGTTGCGCTCAACGGCAACAACCTGTTCGACAAGCGTTACTACGCCACCATTGGTACCGAGACGTTTGGCAATTACTACGGTGATCCACGCAACTTCATGGTATCGGTCAAGGCCCGTTTCTGACGCTGCAAAATCCCTGCAGGAGCGAGCCTGCTCGCGATGGTCGTTAACGAAAACGCGTGTTTAGTGGTTAAACGCGGCGCTTTCGAGTCCATCGCGAGCAGGCTCGCTCCTACAATGACAGGTCAGGTCAGTTTTTATCGAGATCGACGTTGCGCGTCTCACGCAGGCAAATCATCCCCACCACCAGGCTCACCCCGGTGATCACCACCGGATACCACAGCCCGTAGAAGATATCCCCGGTGTACACCACCAACGCGAACGACACGGTCGGCAGGAAGCCGCCGAACCAGCCGTTGCCGATGTGGTAGGGCAGGGACATCGAGGTGTAGCGGATGCGGGTCGGGAACAGTTCGACCATCAACGCCGCCAGCGGGCCGTAGCACATCGCGGAGATGATGATCAGCGCGACGATCAGCGCCACGATCATCGGCTTGTTGATCTGCTGCATGTCCGCCTGTTGCGGGTAACCGGCGAGGGTCACGGCACCGCGCAGGGCGGCTTCGTCGAACCCGTCGATCTTCACGTCACCGACGCTCACCTGCACGTCACTGCCGGCCGGTGCGACTGCACTCTGGTACGGCAGGCCCTGCTTGACCAGGAAGGTCTTGACCTTGTCGCACGGGCTGTCGAATTTCGCCTTGCCCACCGGGTCGAACTGGAAGGTGCAGGTGGTCGGGTCGGCCATCACGGTGATAGGTGCCTGGCGGCTGGCCTGGTCGATGGCCGGGTTGGCGTAGTGGGCCAGGGTCTTGAAGATCGGGAAGTACAGGGCGGTGGCCAGCAGCAGGCCGATCATGAGTACCGGTTTACGCCCGACCTTGTCCGACAGCCAGCCAAAGAAAATGAAGAAGGGGGCGCCGATGGTCACGCTGACGATCAGCAAACCGTTGGCCACGGCCGGGTCCATTTTCAGGAACTGGGTGAGGAAGAACAGCACATAGAATTGCGCGGCGTAGAATGTCACCGCTTGCCCGGCATTGATGCTGAACAGGGCGATCAACACCACCTTGAGGTTTTCCCACTTGCCGAAGGAGTCGCGAATCGGCTGTTTGCACAACTTGCCTTCTTCTTTCATTTTCACGAAGGCCGGCGATTCATGCAGGCTCAGGCGAATCCAGGTCGAGATGCCCAGCAGCACGATGGAAAACAGGAACGGAATGCGCCAGCCCCAGACTTCGAACTGATCGCCGGTGAAGTAACGACAGCCCAGCACCACCAGCAGCGACAGCAGCAGGCCCAGGGTCGCGGTGGATTGAATCCAGCTGGTGTGGAAGCCGCGCTTGCCGATGGGCGCGTGCTCGGCGACGTAGGTCGCGGCGCCGCCGTATTCACCGCCCAGGGCCAGGCCCTGGAGCATGCGCAGCACCACCAGGATGATTGGCGCGGCGATGCCGATGCTGGCGTAGGTCGGCAGCAGCCCGACGCAGAACGTCGCCAGGCCCATGAGGACGATGGTGGCGAGGAAGGTGTACTTGCGCCCGATCATGTCCCCCAACCGACCGAACACCAGCGCGCCGAACGGCCGCACGATGAAGCCGGCGGCGAAGGCCATCAGCGCAAAGATAAACGCCGTGGTGTCGTTGACCCCGGCGAAAAACTGCTTGCTGATCACCGCCGCGAGGGCGCCATAGAGGAAAAAGTCATACCACTCGAAGACTGTCCCGAGGGACGAGGCAAAGATGACTTTCTGGGTTTCCTGACTGGTGCCCGCGCTACGCACGGCTTCCAGGGTTTGAACGTTCTCTGACATACCGGTATCCCTCACAGTGATTGTTTTTGTTGTTCCACTGCCGGCACCGGCCTTGTGGGCGGGTGCCGCTACTGCGATGTATCGGGTGTATCCGCTACTTGTAGAAGCGCGCCTGCTCGCGATGGTCGTCAACGATAACGCTGCAAACCTGACACCCACGTGCGCTCTCAGGTTCATCGCGAGCGAGCTCGCTCCTACAGGGGGGCGCGTAAGGATTCAGGGGTGTGCGATCAGTTCCATTGTCGGTGTGATGCTCCTTGTGGCGGGGTTGAGGATCAATTGTGCAGCCTTCTCGGCAATCATCAGCGTCGGCGAGCAGGTGTTGCCCGAGGTGATGCGCGGCATGATCGAGGCATCGGCAATGCGCAGGCCGGGAATGCCATGGACCTTGAGTTGCTCATCGACCACGGCGTCGGCGTCATTGCCCATGCGGCAGGTGCCCACCGGATGGAAAATCGTGGTGCCGATCCGCGCGGCGGCTTCGTGCAACTGTTCTTCGCTTTGCAGGCTGTCGCCGGGCAAGTACTCCACCGGATTGAAGGCACGCAGGGCCGGGGCGGCGACGATGCGCCGGGTCAGGCGAATGGCATCGGCGGCGACCCGCAGGTCTTGCGGGTGGCTCAGGTAATTGGGTTGGATCAGCGGAGCTTCTTGCGGATCGGCCGAGCGGATTTCCACCCGGCCACGGCTTTGCGGACGTAGATCGCAGACCGACGCGGTGAACGCCGGAAAGGCATGCAACGGTTCGCCAAAGCGTTCCAGCGACAGCGGCTGCACGTGGTATTCGAGGTTGGCTGAAGTCTGCTCCGGCCCCGAGCGGGCAAAGGCGCCCAACTGGCTCGGCGCCATGGACAGCGGGCCGCTGCGGTCATACAGGTAGCGCAGGCCCATGCCCATCTTGCCCCACAGGCTGCCGGCGATCTGGTTCAGGGTACGGGCATTTTCCAGCTTGTAGATCAGCCGCAGTTGCAGGTGATCTTGCAGGTTGCCACCGACGCCGGGTAACTCATGGGCGACGCCAATGCCCAGCCGCTCAAGCAGTGGACGCGGGCCGATGCCGGAGCGTTGCAGGATGCTGGGCGAACCGATCGAGCCGGCACACAGGATGATCTCCTTGCGCGCCTTGAAGGTTTTTGCCTGGCCTTGCCAGCGGGCGCTGACCGCCGAGGCGCGGCCATTGTCCAGCAACACGCGGTCGACTTCGACACCGGTCAGCACGGTGAGATTGGGGCGTTGGCCAATGGGTTTGAGAAAGGCCTTGGACGCGTTCCAGCGGATGCCGGCCTTCTGATTGACCTGGAAATAACCGCAACCTTCGTTATCGCCCTGGTTGAAGTCATCGATGCTAGCGATGCCGCTTTGCTCGGCGGCACTGCGGAACGCATCGAGAATCGGCCATGACAGGCGCTGGCGTTCGACCCGCCATTCGCCCGCGGCGCCGTGAAACTCGGCGGCGCCGGCAAAGTGATTTTCACTCTGCTTGAACAGTGGCAATACGTCTCGCCAGCTCCAGCCAGGATTGCCGTCGGCGGCCCAGCCGTCGTAGTCGCCGGCCTGGCCGCGCATGTAGATCATGCCGTTGATCGAGGAGCAGCCCCCCAGCACCTTGCCGCGCGGATAGCTCAGGGCGCGGCCTTGCAGGCCCGGTTGCGCTTCGGTCTTGAAGCACCAGTCGGTGCGCGGGTTGCCGATGCAGAACAGGTAACCCACGGGGATGTGAATCCACGCATAGTTGTCGCGGCCGCCGGCCTCGAGCAGCAACACGCGATGTTGCGCATCGGCCGACAGTCGATTGGCCAGCAGACACCCGGCCGGCCCGGCCCCGACCACGATGTAATCGAATTCATCTAGGGAAGCCTGCATCCCTGACCTCGTGTTGTTGTTCTTGTTGTCTGTCATCCTAGTTGTTAGCTTTCGTCAAAAGAATGTTAGTTTTTGCGCAGCTGCTGTGCGTTTTTAAACAGCATCCCGAACGGCAACGAACAAGGACGATTCATGTTCGACTGGAATGACCTGCGGTTTTTTCTCGAATTGCAGCGCAGCGGGCGTTTGCTCACGGCTGCCCGTCGCTTGAACACCACCCATGCCACCGTGGCGCGGCACATCGAGGCCATCGAAAAAAGCCTCGGTACGGCGCTGTTCGTCCAGCACGCCCAGGGTTACGAGATGACCCCGGCCGGCGAGGCGTTGCTTAAACACGCCGAGGCGATGGAGAACGTGGCGCTGCTGGCACAGGAGGAAATCACCCAATCCACCGCGCCGCTGGGCAAGATCCGCGTCGGCGTGACGGAAGGGTTGGGCATCATGTTTCTGGCCAGTCGCATGAACGGTTTGTTCGAGCGCTATCCGGGGTTGGAGGTGGAACTGGTGGCGGTGCCGCGTTTTGTCAGCATCCTCAACCGCGAGGCGGAAATCAGCATCCACCTCGAACGCCCGGCCGCCGACATGCTGGTCACCCGCAAACTCACCGACTATCGCCTGGCGTTGTATGCCAGCCAGGACTATCTCGATCGCTCACCGCCGTTGCGCAGTCGGGAGGACCTGGGGCGTCATGCGTGGATTGGCTATGTCGATGATTTGCTGTTCAGCCAGGAACTGATGTTCCTCAACAGCTTCTGCCGCAACCCACGGGTGGTGTTTCACAGCACCAGCGTGATCGCCCAGCAACAGGCGGCGCGCTCAGGCCTGGGGATCGCCGTGCTGCCGTGCTATATGGCCAGCGCCGACCCGGACCTGGTGCCGCTGCTGCCGGACGAAAGCATCCAGCGCAGCTACTGGATCAGCACCCGCCGGGAGCTGCACAAATCGGTGCGGCTGCGGGTGCTTTGGGATTATGTGGTGGAGTTGTGTGAGCGGGAGCAAGGGTTGTTGCTCGGGCCAACCTCCTACGGTGCCTGAACGGACGCGATCGCGAGCAAGCTCGCTCCCACAGGGTGCTGTGTTGTCACACATTTTGCGAACGAAGCTAAACCAATGTGGGAGCGAGCTTGCTCGCGATGGCGGCAGCACATCCAATATCCATCTTGGGGCTCAAGCAAGAATCTCGAACGCCGTGCTGGCCAGCCGCTCACCATTGACCATGATGTGCACCGCATGGCGCCCCGCATAATGCCGGCGGGTGGTGAGTTCCTTGATCTGCTGACCACGGCTGACGGCTTCGACGGCGTTGCCCGGCAGCGTCAGCGCCTTGAGCTTGAACACCTTCGCCGAGGTGCTGCCGTTGGCCTTGACGTAATCGATGGCGTAGTCGATCACCAGGCGCTGGCTGCTTTGAACGGTGGATTTGACGGCAAACGACAGAGTGATTTTTTCTCCGAGGCCAATCACCGGCGGTTCGACTTTTACATCAACGATCTCGACTTCAGGCTTGCCGCCCGCGCCGATGATCGCCAGTGCCCGTCGGTTGCCCTGTTTGATCAGGCTGCGCAGGGCGTGTTTGGCGATCCATGCGGTGTGCCGGTTGTCCAGCGACCAGCCTTCGATCAGGTCCAGCACCCAGTCGGGATGATCCTTGGTGATGTCGTTGAGGTGGTTGGCCACGGATTTGCGTACGTACAGGCTCGTGTCGGCCTTGAGGTTGTCGAGGATGTTCGCGGCCAGTGTCGGATCGGCCTGGATGGGCTCCAGCCGGAATGACCAGGGCAGGCGTGGCCGGCATCCTTCGCTGGCCAGGCGCCGCACATGCTCGTT
Organism: Pseudomonas sp. PDM30; assembly: GCF_019218985.1. Classification (NCBI taxonomy): domain Bacteria; kingdom Pseudomonadati; phylum Pseudomonadota; class Gammaproteobacteria; order Pseudomonadales; family Pseudomonadaceae; genus Pseudomonas; species Pseudomonas sp. PDM30. The sequence goes on along the minus strand of NZ_JAHUWM010000015.1, from coordinate 5,744 downwards.
GTCATCCAGCGACCAGGCATGCATCAGCTTGAGCGAGCGCTCGAGGTCACTGCGCAGAAAGTGACGGATTGCGAACTCCGAAGAGCCAAAAGCGGTGAAGTACTTCAGCGCGTCCATTGACTGATCGAACGCATGGGCGCCGTAGCTGGCGACAAAGTGCGGCAGGCACATGCTGACGAAGCCGCTGTTCAGGCGCGGGGCGAGGGCGCGCAGTACCTGCAGCGACGCTTCATAGTCCAGCGGCAACACCGCGTGCAGGCATTCGCTGACCCGGGCCATGCGCTGCATGACACTGAGGTCTGCCAGCCCGGATCGGGCCAGCTTCAGGAAGCGTCTGGCCTCGAATTCCGGATACACCGCCGTTATTTCGGTGGCGATGTGCTGGAGACGCGCGCTGTTGAAGATTTCCTTGAGGGCGGGGGCAGGTTGGTCAGTCATGGTGGATTCCTTTGAAATGATTGTTTATCCAATGCACCGCGTTATCGTTCTTCGCGAGCAAGCCCGCTCCCACAAGGGGGCTCTGTCAGGCTCAATATTTTTGAACACCCAAGATCCAATGTGGGAGCGGGCTTGCTCCGGGCGGCGTTCCGACGAAGGGGCCCTCACAGTCACCTCAATTCTTGCCCGCTTGCTCTTGCAGGTGATCCGACTCGAATAACCTGGCCAGTTCCGCCCGCGCTTCCTGCGCCGTCTGCATCACTTTCACCGCGTCGTCATACACCGCATGCTGGGCTTCGAGCACCACTTCGTCGTGCTGCTTGAAGCGCTTGATCCGCGCATCCGCCTGAGCCTGGGTCAATCCCAGCCCGATCAGGGTTTGCCGGCTCATTTCCAGGCTCGAATAAAAGGTTTCGCGCACGGCGTGTGCGCCGACGTCCATCAGCCGGTGCACATGCTGACGGTTACGGGCGCGGGCGATGATTTTCATATGCGGATAGAGCTTGCGCACCAGCTCGGCGGTCTTGATGTTGGTGTCCGGGTCGTCGGTGGCGATCACGAAGTACTCGGCTTCCCCGACCTTGGCCGCGTTGAGGATTTCCGGGCGCATCGGGTCGCCGTAGAACACCGGCACGCCACCAAAACTGCGGGACAGTTCGATGGTTTCCACCGAGGTGTCGAGGGCCACGAACTTGATGTTCTGCGCGCGCAGAATCCGCGCAACGATCTGGCCCATGCGCCCCATGCCGGCGATCACCACCCGTGGCGCGTCGGCGTCGATTTCGCGGAACTTCTCCGGCACTTCCACCGGTTGCACTTTAGGGCTGACCAACCGTGCGCAGAGCAGCAGCAACAAGGGTGTCACGGCCATGGACAGGGTGATGGTCAGCACCAGCAAGTCATACAGTTCTGCCGCGAACAGCCCGTGATCTCGCCCGATCTTGAACACCACAAAGGCAAATTCACCACCGGCCGCCAGCACGATACCCAGGCGGATCGCGCTGACGTTCTTCAAGCCTCCGGCCAATCGACCGACAATAAACAGCAGCGGCAGTTTGATCGCGATCAGCAACAGGGTCAGGCCCAGCACAGCCATCGGCATGCTCAGCAGCAAACTCAGGTTCGCCCCCATGCCGACACTGATGAAAAACAGCCCGAGTAACAGGCCCTTGAACGGTTCGATCTGGGCTTCCAGTTCATGGCGATACTCGGAGTCCGCCAGCAACAGACCGGCGAGGAAGGCGCCCAGGGCCATGGAAATCCCGACCAGTTCCATCAGCCATGCTGTGCCAATCACCACCAGCAACGCCGTGGCGGTGGAGACCTCTGGCAACGCGGTTTTGGTCACCACGCGAAACACCGGTCGCAGCAGATAGCGCCCACCGATCACCACGACGGCGATGCTGGCCAGCACTTGCAGGCCGTGGTTCAGGTTTTCGCTGACGGTGGTGCTGTGATCGCCACCGGCCAGCAACGGCACCATGGCGATCAAGGGGATCGCGGCGATGTCCTGAAACAACAGAATCGCGAACGCCAGCCGCCCGTGGGGGCTGGTCAGTTCCTTGCGTTCAGCCAGGCTTTGCAGGCCGAACGCCGTGGACGACAGCGCCAGACCCAGGCCCAGGACGATCGCGGTGTTCAATGGCTGGCCAAACAGCCACAGCGCCACCACGCCGATCATCGAACCCGTCAGCAGCACTTGGGCCAAGCCCACGCCGAACACTGATTTGCGCATCACCCACAAGCGTCGCGGTGACAGTTCCAGGCCGATGATGAACAGCAGCAACACCACGCCGAGTTCGGAAATGTTCGCGACGCTTTGCGGGTTGTCGATCAGGCCCAGCACCGACGGGCCGATGATCACCCCGGCAAACAGATAACCCAGAACCGCCCCCAGTTGCAGGCGCTTGGCTAATGGAACGATGAGTACGGCCGCCATCAGAAATACGACAGCGGCTTGTAGCAGGTTGCCTTCATGGGGCATGGGCGAAACTCCAGGACTCGGGACAGCGGGGGGCGTCAAGGATAAAGGCTGGGTTCCGTGAAGATCCACTGCGGCAGTGGTCTGTCACGCAGATTGATGGCGAATCTTGCCGGTCTCGCAGGAGATGGGTGGGGTAGATCGGGTTTTCGATCAATCTGGAAGGAATCGGCTCAGTCGCCTGTGGAAAGCCCATGCTTGTGTGCGTAGGCGTACAGATCTACGCGATTCGTCAGGCCCAGCTTGCTGTAGATCGATGTCAAATGGTTGCGCAGCGTGTGTTCGCTGATGTGCAGTTTCTCGGCCACCAACTTGCCAGGGGCAGAGGGGTCGCGGGCCAGCGATGCAATGGTTTGCTGCTCGCGGCGCGTTAGCTTGGCGATTTTTTGTTGCTCCGGGTCTATATCGCGCTCGACTTTCTTGCGCGCCAGTTCAAGGAAGATACGGCTGGTCGCATTGCGGTCAATCCAGAGCTCGCCGTCATGCACTTTTTCTATGGCTTTGAGCAATGTCGATGCGGATGCCGACTCCCGCTTATCCACCACGCCACGTGCGCCTGCCAGCACCGCACTGTCATGCAGCGTCACGTCGCTCGACCCTGTCACGACCAGAATCCTGGCTTTGGTCTGTCTGTGCAATTCGGCCAGTGACTCGATACAGTCCTCGCTGTCCAGGTCCAGCACCACCACATCCGGCGCGTATTGGTGCAGCGAAAGCAGGTATTGCGCCACCGACGCCACCGAACCCGCCAGCGCCAACCTTGGTTGAGCGCTTTCCACCAGACGCTCAAGGCCCCAGGCCACGAGCGGTAGAGCGACTAACAGGACTTGAATTGGCATTCGGGTCGCTGCCTCTTTAGGCGGGTTGTGTTAGCTGATCATGATAGCAATCGTTGCAGCCTGTAGCTTTTTTCTATAGCGCTTCAGTGCCCCCTCCCATGACATTTGTCCCATAAAACACTGTTTTTATGGGTGATTGACTCCCAGAAAAAAGGGATAGCGCACTCATGTAATAAACAGCGGCCGTTTTTAGACTGCAGTCATGAAAGACGCACACCGAATTGAGCCCCGTGAACAAGTCACCCTGTCGCTGCAACTGATCGGCGGGGGCCAGGGTGTCATCCGTGACATCAGCGCCTCCGGTTTGTATTTCGAAACCGATAGCGAGCAGCAGGTGGGTAGCTTGATTGACTTCGAGATCGAACTCGACACGCCCGGCGGCCCCATGAAGTTCAAGGCGCAAGGACAAATCGTGCGCATTGAACCGCTGGGCGGCAGGGCCGGGGTGGGCGTGAAGCTACTGGCCAGCCGGCTGGTACCGGTGGAGTGAAGTGTTCGTGGGTTGAGGAAGAATCGGCTTGCGGCTGTTGGTGGCCCATAGCGGTTTTTTGCTCAGGGTGACATTCTTGGGAGAAAGACATGGCTAGCACTACAACTACAAGCGGCGGAACCGTTACCTCGTTTTCCAACACGCCGCAGGCGAAGGATGATGTCCTTAACACCACTGAAAATCTGCTGGGGGTCATGTATTGGGACGTCATGTCCAATGACCTTGGCGGCAACGCGAAGACACTCTGGTCACTCGACAACGCGGACAGTTTTTCTACTGCCACCAAGGCTTATGCTCCGGCCGACCTCCTGACCCAGGATACGGCGAGGGCTGAGGCGACGAGTTCTGACACCAGTAAGAATGGTGCAAAGATCTGGATCACCTCGGACGGGAAGGTCGGCTACGACGCCGCTACTTTCTCGTGTGAGTTCAAGGAACAACTCCAGGCGCTTGCCACTGGTGAGCTCCTGACGGACAGCTTTACCTATGCGATTCGCCTCGGCAACGGAACGCTCAGTTGGGCCACTGCTACCGTGCAGTTTTCGGGCGTGAATGATGGTGTGACGATCAGCCTCGGCGCGCAGGCCGGCATGGTGACCGAAGACGCCGACACCACTGCGAGCACGACCGACTCGCTGACGGCCAGCGGCACGATTGTCTTTAACGACGTCGACCTCAATGACACGCACATGGCGACGTTCACGCCGGCGGGGGGCAACGCTACTCATCTTGGTACGTTCATGCTCTCGCCGGTAAGCGAAGCTGCGAACGCGGCCAACGGTTCGGTGCAATGGACGTACAACCTGGACAATGCGGCGGCGCAGTACCTGGCCCAGGGACAGACAGTAACCGAAACTTACCTGGTCACCATCAGCGATGGTCAGGGTTCGTCGGTAACGCAGAATGTGACCATCACTATCACCGGCACCAACGACGCGCCGACGGTGGCGGCGGCAGAAATCGAAAGCGGGGCGGTGACCGAAGACGGCACCACGGTGGCCAGCGGCAGCTTCGCCTTCGGCGACGTAGACCTGGCCGATGACGCACATGTGGCCAGCGTGAGCGCGCCGTCCGGTGCGCTGGGTACGCTGGTGGCCATTGTCAGCGACGAGAGCACAGGCGACGCTGCGGGTAGCGTGGGCTGGACCTATACGCTGAACAACAACGCGGCGCAGTACCTGGCCGAGGGCCAGACCAAGACCGAAGTGTTCACGGTGACGCTGACCGACGACTTCGGGGCGACGGTGACCAAGGATGTGACGATCACCCTGACCGGCACCAACGACCAGCCGACGCTGACCATCGACGACACGACCGGGGCGATGAACGAAGGCAACGGCGCGGCCACGCTGAGCGACAGCGGAGCGCTGAGCTTCGCCGATCTGGACAGCAACGACGTCGTGACTGTCAGCCAGACCGCCAACAACGACCTCGTCTGGAGCGGCGGCACCCTCGGCGCGGCGCAGGCCGCCGCGCTGGTCGCCGGTTTCTCGGTGGATCAGGCCGGCTGGACCTACAGCAGCAACCAGAACCTGGACTTCCTGAGCGCCGGCGAAACCATCAGCTTCTCCTACACCGTGGTGGCCAGCGACGACAGCGGTACGGACAACGCCGCTTCGGCACCGCAGACGGTGATGATCACCCTGACCGGCACCAACGACGCACCGGTGCTCAGCTTCGCGACCGGCCATGATGCCGGCGCGGTGCAGGAAGACACCACGTTCAGCGTGAATGGCCAGTTCAGTTCGGCCGACATCGACCACGATGCCACCGCCACTTGGAGTATTGCCGGGTCAAACACCGGCACCTTTGGCTCGATCGCCGTGAACAACAGCGGCCAATGGACCTACACCCTGGCCAATGGCACCGATGGTGTCGCCAGTGCGGTGCAGTCGCTGAAGGCGGGCGAGAGTCACAACGAAGTGTTCAGCGTGCAGGTCAGCGATGGCCTCGGCGGCGTCGACACCCAACTGGTGACTATCACCGTCACCGGCAG
>NZ_JAHUWM010000014.1:0-129456 GCF_019218985.1 Pseudomonas sp. PDM30 | reverse complement strand
GACCTACACCCTGGCCAACGGCACCAATGGTGTCGCCAGTGCGGTGCAGTCGCTGAAGGCGGGCGAGAGTCACAACGAAGTGTTCAGCGTGCAGGTTAGCGACGGCCTCGGCGGCGTCGACACCCAGCTGGTGACCGTCACCGTCACCGGCAGCAACGACGCCGCCGTGCTGTCCTCGGCCAGCGTTACGCTAAGCGAAACCAATGCTCCGCTGACCACCGGCGGCAGCCTGACCATTAGCGATATCGACAGCCCGGAAAGCTTCCAGGCGCAAACCAACACCGCCGGCAGCTACGGCCAGTTCTCCATCGGCACCGGCGGTGCCTGGACCTACGTCGCCAGCTCCGCCCACAACGAGTTCGCCGCCGGCACCACCTACACCGATACCTTCGCGGTGAGCAGTGCCGACGGCACCCTCACTTCGGTCACCGTGCACATCCTCGGCACCAACGATGCGGCCGTACTGTCCGCCGACATCGCCAACCTGACCGAGACCAATGCCGCCGCCGACATCTCCACCAGCGGCACCCTGACCATCAGCGACGTCGACAGCGCCGCAACCTTCGTCGCCCAAACCAACACCGCCGGCAGCTACGGCCAGTTCTCCATCGGCACCGGCGGTGCCTGGACCTACGTCGCCAGCTCCGCCCACAACGAGTTCGCCGCCGGCACCACCTACACCGACACCTTCGCGGTGAGCAGTGCCGACGGCACCCTCACTTCGGTCACCGTGCACATCCTCGGCACCAACGATGCGGCCGTACTGTCCGCCGACATCGCCAACCTGACCGAGACCAATGCCGCCGCCGACATCTCCACCAGCGGCACCCTGACCATCAGCGACGTCGACAGCGCCGCAACCTTCGTCGCCCAAACCAACACCGCCGGCAGCTACGGCCAGTTCTCCATCGGCACCGGCGGTGCCTGGACCTACGTCGCCAGTTCCGCCCACAACGAGTTCGCCGCCGGTACGACCTACACCGACACCTTTGCGGTGAGCAGTGCCGATGACACCCTCACTTCGGTCACCGTGCATATCCTCGGCACCAACGATGCGGCCGTGCTGTCCGCCGACATCGCCAACCTCACCGAGACCAATGCCGCCGCCGACATCTCCACCAGCGGCACCCTGACCATCAGCGACGTCGACAGCGCCGCGACCTTCGTCCCGCAAACCAACACCGCCGGCAGCTACGGTCAGTTCTCCATCGGCACCGGCGGTGCCTGGACCTACGTCGCCAGCTCCGCCCACAACGAGTTCGCCGCTGGCACCACCTACACCGATACCTTCGCGGTGAGCAGTGCCGATGGCACCCTCACTTCGGTCACCGTGCATATCCTCGGCACCAACGATGCGGCCGTGCTGTCCGCCGACATCGCCAACCTCACCGAGACCAATGCCGCCGTCGACATTTCCACCGCCGGCACCCTGACCATCAGCGACGTCGACAGCGCCGCAACCTTCGTCGCGCAAACCAACACCGCCGGCAGCTACGGTCAGTTCTCCATCGGCACCGGCGGTGCCTGGACCTACGTCGCCAGCTCCGCCCACAACGAGTTCGCCGCCGGTACCACCTACACCGATACCTTCGCGGTGAGCAGTGCCGATGGCACCCTCACTTCGGTCACCGTGCATATCGCCGGCAGCAACGACTCACCGACGATCACTTCCAACGGTGGCGGTGCGACGGCTTCGGTCAACGTGGCGGAGAACACCACGGCGGTCACGACGGTGCTGGCGACCGATGCTGATCTACCAGCGCAGACGCTGAGCTACTCGCTCCTGAATACGGCCGGGACGGACTTCAGCAAGTTCTCGATCAGTTCGAGCGGGGTGCTGACGTTCAATTCGGCGCCCGATTACGAGAGTCCCCAGGATGTCGGTGGTACCGATGGCGACAACGCCTACGTTGTGGATGTTCAGGTGGCCGACGCCAGTGGCGGAATCGATACGCAGACGATTACGGTAAACGTGCAGAACGTCGTTGAAACTCCGATTGATACAACACCGCCAGCGTCACCGACTGGGCTGACTTACAACAACTCCGGTACAAACCATAAGCTTTCAGGGAGCGCCGAAGCTAATTCATTCATTAAGGTTTACCTGGACAATGGCAATGGCGTGTTTGGCGCCGGCGACACAGAAATTGGGACCGGAACGACCAATACCGGCGGTCAATTCGCCAATATTGATTTGACTGGCAAGTTTACGGGTACCAAGACGCTATTTGTCACGGCTATGGACGCGGCAGGCAACGTTAGTGCTGCAACAAGCATTAGCCTGACTTACCCTGCGGGAGTGTCCGGAGAAGCAATAAACCTTGCGATTGCTGATCCATCGGCAGGCCTGAGCGATAGCTTTGTTGTCACAATTGCCGACGTTCCGTCAAATTGGACTCTAAACGCCGGAATCAACAACGGCGACGGCACCTGGACCGTGCAGACCAGCGATCCCGGAGCATTGACCGTGACAACACCAGAAGGCTTCGCGGGCGCTGCGGTACTCCACATCAACATGACCTGGACTAACGCCGACGGCAGTGTGGGCAGTTCCTATGTATTCAATAACGTCGAGGCCTTTGCCCCTGACACGCCGATCTTCGCCCTGTCCGCTGACGACAACCTGACCGGTTCGTCCGGTACCGACACCTTCGTCTTCGCCCAGCCGATCGGCAACAATCAGATCTACAGTTTCGATGCCACGGCAGACAAGATCGACATGATCGGCTTCACGGGCGTCACCGGCTTTGCTGACTTGAGTATCACTAACGACGCCAATGGCAATGCATTGGTCAGCATAAGCTCGGGCCAGACGGTCACCCTGAAAGGTGTCGATGCCGCGGACTTGAGCGAAGCGAACTTCCAGTTCGATGTCGATCCGCTCACCAACAACGCCGGCACCCTCACCATTGCCGACGGCGCGATCATGCCGTTCGGTGGCAGCATCCATAACAGCGGCACCATCGAGCTCGGCTCCACCGGCAACGAGACCAGCCTTGAGATTCTGTTCCGTGGCGCGACCTTGACCGGTGGCGGCCAGGTGCTGCTATCCGACAATGCGCAAAACGTGATTTTCGGCGGCAGCGCCGACACGGTGCTCACCAATGCCGACAACACCATCTCGGGTGCCGGTCAGTTGGGAGCGGGGCAGATGATGCTGGTCAACTCAGGCCTGATTCATGCCAGCGGCGTCAATGCGCTGGTGATCGATACCGGTAGCAGCGCCGTCACCAACACGGGGGTGCTGCAAGCCAGCGGCAGCGGCGGATTGGTGATTGAAAGTGCGCTGGTCAACAGCGGCAGCCTGTGGGCGAACGATGGCAATATCACCATCCACGGAGATGCCCAAGGCGCGGGAAGCGCGACTATCAGCGGTTCGGCGATGCTGGAATTCGGTGCTGCCTCCGATCAGCATGTGACGTTTGACAGCGGCGCGGCAGGCACGCTGAAGCTTGATGTGTCGACGGCGTTCAGTGGCAGCGTCAGCGGTTTTGCTGCGGGTGATACGCTGAACTTTGGCGATATTGCGTTCGGCGCCAATACGCAGATCACTTATGCAGCGAATGACACAGGTACCGGCGGCCTGCTGATCGTGAACGACGGCGCGCATGCAGCGCAGGTCGCGCTGAATGGCCAATACGCGGCGGCGGGTTTGCAGGCGAACGCCGAGGGCAGCGGCAGTGAACTGGCCTACGATGCAGCGGCGGCAAACCACAGGATGCTGGGCGGCCTGGCCAACGACACTCTGTTCGGCGGTGCGGGTGACGATCTGTTCCTCGGCGGGCTGGGCAACGACACGCTCAACGGCGGCTTCGGCAACGATACCTTCGCGTTTGCTGCCGCAGGCTTCGGCAACGACTCGATCCAGGACTTCGACGTCAATCCGGCCGCAGGGCAGGACCTGCTCAATATCGCGGGGCTGGGGATCAGCAGCGAGACGTTCGCTGCCAACGTGAGCATTGCGGCTGACGGGGCGGACACGCTGATCGGGATCGGAGTGGACTCTATTCGCCTTGTCGGTGTCAGCAGTGCAGGCATCGATCAGGCGGACTTTATCCTGGCGGTATGATGCTTTTGCTACTGGCCGAACGTTGCTACGCGGTTGCAGGCCCCATCGCGGATAAATCCACGATGGGGCTTGTGCGAGGTATTCTCAAGAACCTCGATTTTGGTTGACTGACTTCCTCAGCGCGTGAAGCGGGCATCCCATCAGCCCATTCTGTACAGCTGCAATGATGAGCGTCGGGCACCGGATTTGGCCCGATGGCATATCCGCTCTATCCAGCAAGGACCGAGTGGCAAATGCCCCATGCGGGCGCCCATATCTCGAATTCTTCCAATCAGGGCCGCGTCATTACGCAGGCAGGCGGCCTAAGACATGAGTCTTGATGAGTGAGCGCTTCTGGCCGATTGTGTTGAAAAAGTCGACATTGATATCCTCAACCGTTCTCGTGGACTGGTTCTGGATAGATGCTCATGTTGACTGGCTTGAATCATTTGACGTTGGCGGTTGTGAACCTCTCTCGCAGTATTGAGTTTTATGTGGCTCTACCCGGTTTTAGATTGGCTGCCCGCTGGGAGACGGGGGCCTATCTTTCCCTCGGTGATCTCTGGCTTTGTCTGTCTCTTGATGAGAGCCGTCTGGCGGAAAGGCAGCCTGATTACACCCACTATGCGTTTTCGGTGGGGCAGGAAGATTTTGAAGAAGTCACCGCTTACTTGCGGCTTCGTAACGTTATTGAGTGGAAGTCCAATTCGAGCGAAGGTAACTCGTTTTATTTTTCGGATCCCGATGGACATCGCCTGGAAGTGCATGTGGGCAGCCTGGCTTCAAGGCTTGAGCAATGCCGGCGCGAGCCGTATGCAGGCATGGAGTTCTTTGACTGACCGTTTTCGTCTGATCATTTTGAAGAAATAGCTCTGCTATCTGGCCTGCGGCAAAGTATCTGCATTGGCCAGCAGGGAAGCACGTAGCATGATCGGACAGTTATCGAGTGGGCAGGAGAGACTGTTTTACTCGTTCAACCTTGAAGAACACATCCCCGCCAATCACCTTCTTTCTGGAGAGTTGACATCCAGGTAAGTTGTCAGTTTTTTTAGCGATGAGGGCCTCAATGAGGCCCTCATCGCTAAAGCCAGGTTGTACTCAGTTCGCCTTTATCGGCACCGTCACGGTTTTGCCGAAGGCCGATTTGATGGTCGCCGTCGGGCTAGGCGAGGGGCCGCTGCCGGCGGTCGTCACCGCTATGTTCCAGCGCGCGCCTGTGGCCGTAGGCGTCAGGACGGCGGCACCAAGGTTCACCGTACCGGTTGTGGTCGTGGCCGTCGCCGTGATGGTATTGCCCGTGCCACGGGAGGTGGTGCCGGACAGGACCCAATACCAGCGGCTGTTGCTGCGGGCGGTGACGGTGGCGCTGGTGACGATCAGGCTCTCGTTGATCGCTGCCGAGACCGCCACGGATACCGTTGCCGGTGCCGACTCGGCGCCCTTGGCATCGGCGGCCCTATAGGTAAAGGTCGCGGTGAACGGCGCGGGGACCGTGGTCGGTGGTGTGTAGGTCACACGCAGGCCATCGGTGCTGACCACGCCCTTGCCGGAGTCCGGTTGCTCCAGACCCACCACTTTAAGTGGCACGTTACCGTCAGGGTCGCTGTCGTTGGCCAGCACGTTGATGATCACCGGTTGGCCGGTGTTACTGATGGCGCTGTCGGGGTTGGCAATCGGTTTTTGGTTATCGCCGTCCTCTTCACGTCTATCGCCAGTACGGAAGGTCGGCAGCGCCGCGGAGTTGACGTAGGTGACGCCGTCCCAGCCGGGCAGGGGGGTTGGCATCAACTGGAACTGGCCGGGGTGCTCGACATCCCAGCGCAGCAGCATGGAAGTGTCCTCGTGCTGGGTATTGTGGCAGTGCTCCATGTAGGTCCCGGCGAACTCACGGAAGCGGATCGCCATTTCCACGTCCTGCGAGCTGTCGATGCCCTCGCCGATGCGATAGATGTCCTTGCGTGCCCATTTTTCCCATTCCGGTGGTGCCTTGCCGTCGCGGTTGAGGACGATCCCTTCTTCGAAGTGCACGTGCACCGGGTGGTTCCAGCCGTTGCCGCCGTTCCTGATTCTCCACACTTCCAGGGTGCCGTCGCCGGAGAACCCGGCAGGGGTCGGACCGTTGGCCAGTTGCGGAGCGGCACTGATGATCCGAGGGTCCATCTGGAAGCCGAAACCGCCGTCGGTCTTGATCGTCCAGGGGGCTTCGTCGGTGCCATCGGAGCGGCCGAAGATGAACTCGCGATGGCGCGCCAGTTTCAGTTTGGCCTGCACCGTCAGGTCGTCACGGTTGAGGGTCAGCGGAAGCATGGTTTTACCCATCGCCTTGCCCGGTTTGGCGGGTTCGTAGTCGGCGGGGTTCATGCTCACGTCCTGGCCGGCATAAGGCTGTACCAGCAGTTGCAGGAACTTGCCCACCACCGGGTCGCCGGCGTCCCATTCCAGCCCTTTGCTGCCCAGCTTGAGCACCGCCTTGTACTTGCCGGACAGGACATCGGCCAGGCTCGGCGGCAAACTCTCCGGCCCCTTGCCGTCGTGGTGCTCCATCAGGTTGACGAAATACAGCTTGTCGCCGGTGCTGATCCCGTGTTTCGCGAAGTTGACGATGATGTCGTAACGCTCGGCGATGCCCATCGTGGGCAGGATGGCGTTGTGGTCCTGCAGGTCGCCGTCAGCGTCCAGGTCCATGCTGCCGTCGAACGGTACGGCGTGTTCCATGAGGTTGCCGTCGTTGGCGATCAAGTGGAACGGCACGCGGGTATAGGACAGGCCGGAACCTGTCGGGCCGGGGAATTCGCCACCGGTGCCGACGATTTCACGCACCAGCGCGATCTTGAAGTAGCGCGACACCGAGCCGTTGAGGATGCGGAAACGATAGCTGCGCGCCCGCACCTTCAGGCGCGGTTGGTACTGCCAGTTGACCAGGAGCTGGTCGCCGAGAAAACCATCGGTGTTGAACGGGTTGAACCACAGCTGGCCATTGGCGTCCCAGGCCTTGTCGGCCAGCAGCAGGTTGACGTCATAGTCGCGGTTGCCCCAGGGCAACGCTGAACCGCTGGGCAGGCGCAGGTTGACGCCGTCTACAAACGCTTCGTTACCGCGATCCAGGGCGCTGTAGTAGTTCATCATCACCGCGTTGCCCTTGTAGACGTTCTGCGCGGTGAAATCGAGCATGTGGTCGTGGAACCAGTGGGTGCTCATGGTTTCGTGCCAGTCGCCACGGATCTTGATGCTGCCGTTGTTGCAGGTCTTGAGGCCCGGCGTGGCATCGTTGACGAACAGGGTTTCGCCCGGGGCGCAGGGGAACGCCGCGCGCGGATCCTGAGCGCTGGTGTTGATGGTGTCGTAACCGGCCAACTGGATCGGCCAGCGATAGTCGTAGTACTGCCCCGGAAAGAAAAATGCATTGGAAAATCCGTCGCTTTCCGCCGGGGAGTGGCCATTGTGTTCGTGGGTGCTGAGGGTGTGCAGGCCGAACCCCATGTTGGCCGACGGATCGATCGGCAGGGCGTTGTAGTGGCGCATCAGCACCGGTTGGCCGTACCGCACCATCAGCAGTTTTGGCGGAAAGGTGCCGTCGAAGGTCCAGAGCGCCTTGTGGTTCTGAATCGGCATGTTGGGGTGAAAACGGGTGTCGATGCCTTTGGTGGTGCCCGTAATGACCGGGGTGTCCGAGGTCTGGTTGTAGAGCCCGCCCGGCCCGAACTCACCGACGGCGTAGTTGTGCAACTGCCGGCGGTCGCGCATGCCGCCGTTGAGCTTGGCGCCCGCTTGAGTGGTCTTGAAGGCGACCTGTGGGTAGAACTCGTTCCAGCGCTGGTGCGACCAGCCTTTTCCTGGCGGACGACCTTCGGCCGGCGAGCCGACCGGATGGCGGTTGAGGAAGGCTTCGATCTGCGCTTTCCACGGGTTGCGGTCCAGCACGTTGGAATACTGCGCCGGAAACGGGTACAGCCCCGGCTGGCGCATGAAGGCTTCCAGCGCCGCGGCCGAAGGGCCGCTGCGGGCGATGTTGTTCGGGTCCTGCGTGGGCGCCGGACCGACGATCGGAACCGGGAAAGTCAGGGTGGGCGGCGGCAGTGTCGGGTCGAGTTTCTCCGTGCCGAATTCTTCGAACAGCAGCAGTTGCTGAGTGTACGGCTGGGCCCCGAACAACGGGCTGGGCTTGCCGTTGGTGGGGATTTTGAAGGATGTCTGCAGGGCTGGCGGCAGCACGTTGTCGGTCGTTGGCGTGGTGCGGGTGCCGTACACACCGTTGGGCAAGGCGATGGAACCCTGGTTGGCGGGTGGCATGGCCTTTAGGGCATCCAGCGCGGCCTTGAAGTCGGTCGGCGGGTTGGTATACGCCGAAGGATCTGTTGGCGGCGGCGGGCTGACATCGTCAAGCGGTGCTGCGTTGACCGGGGACAGACTGAAGGTGATCAACAGTACAGAGCCTGCGCCCGAAACCCTTAAGAAACGGAACGAATTGAACGACGATGCAATGATTTTCATGAGGTTCCCCTCGCGACATAGCGCAACGGCGAAACCCGCCATCCCCGGTTGGTGACAGCATCTGCCTGCGTTGCAAGGGGCTATGCAACCGTCGGGCCATGGATGAGGAAGATACTGAGTAATAAGTAAGTTGTTTCAAAATGTGTCTTTTTGGTGAAGTGTAGGGTGGGGATATTCCTCAAATTAGGTGGTAAACACCCGGTTGAGTGGGTGTAGTCCCCCATTTATGGGAGTGGCGGCCCTGTTTCACCAACCGCTAGGGACTGCTTGCTCTGGGGCGACATGGATTCACAAAGCACCCGGCGCACGGTTCTTGTTGGGGCGGATAGTGGAGCAGGGGCATCGATAGGTTAATTGCATGGTTGGTATGCATTGATGCGCGAAGTGGATCAAGGCATTCAAGGACGAAGCGCTATTCGCTGTGTGCCCGCACCAGGCTCTCGGTGCCCAACCGATACTGATTGTTCCCGCTGCGCTTGGCCTCATACATCGCCAGGTCGGCAATGTGCAGCAAGCGATCGATGCTCGGCGCATGATCAGGGAACACGGCGACGCCGAGGCTGGTGCCGATGTGGCGCTGGTCGTTGCCGAGGGTGACGGGCGGGGAGAGTTCGACGAAGATTTTCTGGCAGATCGTGCGCGCTTCGTCTTGCAGGCTTTTGCCTTGGGGCAGGTCCTGGAGGATGACCACGAATTCGTCGCCGCCGATCCGGGCGACGGTGTCGGTGCCGTGCAGGATGCGCTTTAGCCGCGTGGCGGTCGTGACCAGCACGCGGTCGCCGGCCGCATGCCCATAGCGGTCGTTGATGGCCTTGAAGCCATTGAGGTCGACAAATACCAGCGCCACCCGCGTGGCACTGGTGCGCGCCAGCTCCAGCGCTTCGGACAGGCGCTCTTCGAGCACCAGGCGATTGGGCAGGCCGGTCAACGGGTCGTAATGGGCCAGGTGCTTGAGGTAGTTGGCCGAGGCCTTTTCTTCGGTGATGTCGCGTACCACACCCATCATCTTGATCGTTTCGTCGTGGTCGTTCTTGACCACGTTGCCGGTTTCCCGCAGCCAGCGGATCGTTCCGTCGGGCCACACCACGCGGTATTCCTCATCATGGTTTTCACCGGTTTCCAGGCAACGCAGTTCGCCGGCCCGAACCCTGAGCCGGTCTTCCGGATGCACGCAGGAACAGAACAGGGCGTAAGAGGGCGTCACTTCGCCGATCTTGAAGCCGAACATGCCGAAAATGGCATCTGACCAATACAACCGGTCGGTGTCGACATCCCAGTCCCAGGTGCCGATACGAGCGAAATACTGGCTGCGCTTGAAGCGCTCGGCGTCGTCATCCTTGTGGATGTTCTGGCCTTCGGACAGGCTATTGATGATCGCGCGATACTCCGCCAGTTGCTTTTGCAGATAGCGTTCGCGCCAAGCCAGCACGACGATCAGGCTGAGCGTCATTGAACCAAGGATGACGCTGGTCCAGAGCAGGATCATTCGGGGATGGCCATCAGGGCGGAGAACCGTACGGGTAATTGTTGATTATTTTAGTTCAGCAAACCGCTTTAAACGTCGCGCGCGGAGGCGGCAATGGTTGCCAATCGAGGACAAATCTGGGAAAACGGCGCGCATCAGGCCCTAGAGGGCGAGTGAGCATACGAGTGAAATCAATGAATGACGAGCTTCAGGTAATCGATCTTCAGGTGGGTGACGGAAAAGCCGCCGTAAAAGGCGCACTGATCACCACCCAGTACCGTGGCTGGCTGGAGGACGGGACCGAATTCGACTCTTCGTACAGTCGTGGCAAACCCTTCCAGTGCGTGATCGGCACCGGGCGGGTCATCAAGGGCTGGGACCAGGGCATCATGGGCATGCAGGTCGGCGGCAAGCGCAAGTTGCGGGTGCCGGCGCACCTGGCCTATGGCGAACGCACCATGGGCAAGATCACGCCGAACTCGAACCTGATCTTCGAAATCGAATTGCTGGAAGTGCTGACGCGGGATGATTGACCGTCAGGCCTGAAACGTTTCCCGGTACGCATACAGGCCGGGTGTTCCGCCGGTCATGATGAACAGCACATTGTCCCCGGGGACGAAGCGCCCTTGCTGCAGGTCGGCCAGCAACCCGGCAAACGCCTTGCCGGAGTACACCGGGTCGACCAACAGGCCTTCGGCCCGCGCCATCAGGCGTACCGCGTCCTGCATGGCGGCGGTTGGCAACCCATAGCCGGTACCCAGCTGGCTGCCGTCAATCGCCATCTCGTCAACCCGCACCTCGGCGCTACTGCCCAATAGCGCCAATGTTTCGCGGGTCAGTTGCAGGGTTCTCGCCGCTGATGAGTCCTGGTCGGACAACACCGAGAACGACTTGACCACGGACGTACCCCGGCCCAGCAACCGGAAACCCGCCGCGAGCCCGGCATGCGTGCCGGCGCTGCCATTGGGTACCACCACTTGATTGAACCTGAGTTGCAGTTCGGCCTCTTGTTGGGCGATCTCCGCTGCGCAGCGGGCATAGCCGAGGCTGCCCAGAGGCGTCGAGCCACCGGTTGGCAGCACCATGACCTTGTGCCCGGAGTCTCGAAGCTGCGCCGCCCTGGCCTCGGCTTTGGCCAGTGAGTCGGTACCGCCGGCAAACACCTGCATCTGCGCGCCGAACAACTGGTCGAGCAGCACATTGCCGTTGAGCTCGTAATCCACCTCGGCCTTGGCCACGGCCCGGGTCAGGAACAGCTCGCAGGCGATGCCCAGCCGGGCGCACACTGCGGCGGTCAGACGGGCATGATTGGACTGGATGCCGCCCACGGTAATGATCGTATCGGTTCCGGCTTGCAGTGCTGCGCCGATGTGGAATTCAAGCTTGCGCAGCTTGTTGCCGCCCGCGCCGATCAACATATGGTCGTCGCGTTTGAGAAACAGGCCGATACCCTGCTTGTCGAGGCCCAGCAGCTGTTCGAGTCGCGCAGCCCGCTGAATGGGCGTGGGACCTTGCAGCAGGTCTGCCCGCGCAAAAACACTCAGTGACTTGTCCAGTTGGGTTTGCATCGATCGAACCTCGTTGTTCACCATGATCCTGGTGACTCTATGGAGAAAGGCCGGCGGGATAAACGCACTGCCCGTCATGACTGTTTTAACCCGGTGTAACTAATCCAGCTGGGCAGCAGGGGTGTTGAACCCAAACGTTCAGCGGCCAACCGGCCGGCGAAAATCGATGTCACGCCAAACCGACCGTCATCGGGTTGCGCCTTGCCAGGCTCCGCACTATCGGCGACCATAGGTGCCATATAGGGGTAGGGGGTATAGGTATGGCACACATTCACGAACACAAGGATGACTTGATCAAGCGGGTGCGGCGGATTGCCGGGCAGGTGGAAGCCGTGGAGCGAGCGCTTGAGTCCGATGCCGATTGCGCCAAGACCCTGCATCTGGTGGCCGCCATCCGGGGCGCGGTCAATGGTCTGCTGGAGCAGTTCATCGACGCCCATGCCCGCGAGCACGTGGCCCATCCGGACCTGAGCGATGAAGATCGCGCCCAGGGCGTGGAGGACCTGCTGCTGGCCATCCGTCGTTATGCCAAATAGAGGCCTGAATTCCATGACACTGACACCACAGGCTTCGCGCTTTTCTCACGACCATGTCTTTCTCGGCGCATCCCATGATGAAAACGCCCGACGCACCTTATGGGTGGTGGCGCTGACGTTTGTGATGATGATTGGCGAAATTGCCGCCGGTTACATCACCGGTTCCATGGCGCTGCTGGCCGATGGTTTTCACATGGCCACCCATGCCGGGGCCTTGGGCATCGCGGCGGCGGCCTATGGGTTTGCACGGCGCAATGCCAACAACGCGCGTTACAGCTTCGGCACCGGCAAGGTCGGGGATCTCGCGGGTTTTGCCTCGGCCATGGTGCTGGGGCTGGTGGCGATCGGCATTGCCGGTGAATCCGTTTATCGCCTGTTTCAGCCAACGACCGTGGCGTTCACCGAAGCGACGGTGATTGCGGTGGTGGGGCTGGCGGTGAACATCGCCAGTGCCTTTTTGCTGGCGGGCGACCACGGCCATCATGGCCACAGCCATGAGCACGGCCATCATCACCATCACGACAACAACCTGCGCTCGGCCTATGTCCATGTGCTGGCCGATGCCTTGACTTCAGTGCTGGCGATCGCCGCATTGCTGGCGGGGCGCTATCTGGGATGGGTGTGGCTGGACCCGGTGATGGGCATTGTGGGCGCCATCGTGATCGCGAAATGGGCCGTTGGACTGATGCGTGACAGCGCAGCGGTGTTGCTCGATGTCACGGATACACACGTCGCCGACGAGATTCGTGAACTGCTGGAGTCGTCGGACGATGTGCGCATCAGCGATCTGCATGTCTGGCAGGTCGGCCCCCAGGCGCGGGCCGCGATTGTCAGCGTTGTGGCGGCGGCCAATGTCAGTGCCGACACCATTCGCGAACGCCTGGCGCCGGTCCATGAACTGTCTCACCTGACCGTCGAACACCGCGTTGCTTGAGCGGCTTCCGGTCATTCACGGAACAGTGGAATCCGTCCATTCGTGGAGGGGCGGTATTCCCGCTTCAGAGGGTCCAGTGCCGGCCTCATCGCCAGAAGCTGCTTGAGCGTAGCGCTGGCAATGCTCAACGCCAGGCGTTGCCCCGGACATTGATGGCGCCCCGCGCCGAAGGTGAAGCTGCGCCGGTTCGGGCGGTCGAGCAGGAAGGTGTCGGGGCTGTCGTTGAGCTGGGGGTCGCGATTGGCCGAGGCCAGCAGCACCAGGATCACGTCTGCGGCGTTCAGCCTCACACCGTCAATTTCGCAGGGGGCGGCGACGAAGCGACGGGTGTTCTGTACCGGCGGGTCGAAGCGCTGTACTTCGGCCAGCAGGTCTTCGACCGGGGGAGATTCGCTGCGCAACGACGGATGTTGAATCAATGCCAGCACGGCGTTGCCGATCAGCCCGGCAGTGGCCTCGAAGGTCTGGGAGAACAGGCCGATCAGGTTGGCGATCAGGGTTTGCGGCGCGCCGCAGGCGAAGCGCTGGCCGATACCTGCAAGCAAAGGGCTGTGGTTGTACGGATCGTCGAGCAATTCGATGAAATAACCGCTCAATTGTTCGGCGGCAGCGTGGGCGGCGGTCAATTGTGCCGCGTCACTCAAGGGTGACAGGCAAGCGACGAAATCCGCCGTCAACTCGCTGATGGCGCGGCCCTGAGCCGGGGTGAACCCCAACAACGCCGCCACCACGCACACCGGTCCGCGAAACATGGCGTTGTACAGGCCGGCGGCATCGGCGGTCATCAATCGGGCGCTGACCAGGGCCTCGACTTCCCGCGCGTCGATCAACTCCAGCCCCGGCGCAATCGTCGATCGTGGGCAACGCTGGCGTTCACCTTCATTCATGCGCATCAATTGGCCGAACACCTGGCCGGCCATGCCGTCGGCGATCGCCTTGGGGACTGGCTCCTGCGCGGGTCGAACGTGGCAATCGGGATGCGCCAGCACGGCGGCCACCGCCCGGGCGCTGCTGGCCACCCACATGTTCAGTCCCGGATGAAAAGCCAGCCCACCGTCGGCACGCAGTTGTGCGTAGTAGGGATAAGGATCGGCATGGGTCGCAGCGATGATCGGGTCCATGGGCACAGCCTTTGGTTGTTGGAAAGTGTTGCTACTATCTCCAGTCCGAAAGGGCATTGATTCGTCCGGGAGCGAAATATGAGCGCAGAACAACACGACATCGGCGTCTCGCAGGTGGCGGCAGCCATCGCTGAGCCGGCGCGGACGAAAATCCTTTGTTCGCTGATGGACGGCCATGCCCGCACCAGCACAGAACTGGCGGCGGTGGCCGAAGTCAGCGCGTCGACCGCCAGTGCCCACCTGGCCAAGCTCAAGGAGCTGGCGCTGGTGCGGCTGCACGTTCAGGGGCGTCATCGCTATTACAGCCTGGCGGACAAGCGCGTAGCCCAAGCCCTGGAGGCACTGATGGTGATCGGCCAGAACACCGCGCCGAGCTTCCGGGCACGGACCCCGGATCGCCTGCAATTTGCCCGCACCTGCTACGACCATATGGCGGGAACCCTGGCCGTGCTGCTGCATGACCGGATGCTTGAAGCGGGCTGGCTTGAGGAAACCGACGAACAGGCCTATCGCTTGAGCGACAGCGGTACGGCAATGTTTCAAGGGCTCGGGATCGAGACGCAGGACTTGAGCACCTTGCGCCGTCGTTTCGCCTGCCCGTGCCTGGACTGGAGCATGCGTCGGCCACATCTGGGCGGGTCGCTGGGCGCGGCGTTGCTGCAAACGGCGCTCAAGCGCAAGTGGGTGACCCAGGATCTGGACAGTCGGGCGTTGGCGTTGACGGCGTTGGGGCGCAAGGAGTTTGGAAGGCGGTTTGGAATCGGGTTGCCGTTGGTGGTTGAGGGTAATGTCAACGCTTCGAAAGTTGCGGCAGGTTCGGCGGAGTTCGGGAACATTCGCTGACTGACGAACGTGTATTCCGGTTGTTTCTGTGTTGAATGCAATGCCGTCATCGCGAGCAAGCTCGCTCCCACTGGGGAGTGGTGGGTTCGTCAGTACTATGCAAACAAAAAGCCCCCCATCGATCACCCGATGGGGGGCTTTTGTGCGTCTGGCGTCAGGTCAAACCTTGACGATCCAGCCCGCTGGCGCTTCGATGTCGCCGGTTTGCACGCCGGTCAGCTCTTTGTAGAGCTTCTGGGTGATCGGGCCGACTTCGGTTTCGCTGTGGAACACGTGCAGGTGGTCGTTGTAGTTGATGCCGCCGATCGGCGTGATCACCGCCGCAGTACCGCAAGCACCGGCTTCCTTGAAGTCCGCCAGCTTGTCGATGAACACGTCGCCTTCGACCACGTCCAGACCCAGGCGGGACCTGGCCAGTTCGATCAGCGACAGACGGGTGATGCCCGGCAGTACCGATGGCGAGTTCGGGGTCACGAACTTGTTATCGTGGGTGATCCCGAAGAAGTTGGCCGAACCGACTTCCTCGATCTTGGTATGAGTCAGTGGGTCCAGGTAGATGCAGTCGGCGAAATGCGCCTTCTTGGCCTGGGAGCCCGGCATCAGGCTGGCGGCGTAGTTGCCACCGACCTTGGCGGCGCCGGTGCCTTGTGGCGCGGCGCGGTCGTAGCTGGAGATCAGGAAGTTGTGCGGGGTCAGACCGCCCTTGAAGTAGGCGCCAACCGGAATGCAGAAGATCGAGAAAATGAACTCGGGTGCAGTGCGCACGCCGATGTTATCACCCACGCCGATCACGAACGGGCGCAGGTAGAGCGCGCCGCCGGTGCCGTACGGCGGAATGAAACGCTCGTTGGCGCGGACCACTTCCTTGCAGGCTTCGATGAATTGCTCGGTTTCCACCTGCGGCATCAGCAAGCGGGCGCAGCTGCGCTGCATGCGCAGGGCGTTCTGGTCCGGGCGGAACAGGTTGATCGAGCCGTCCTTGCAACGATAGGCCTTCATGCCTTCGAAGCATTGCTGACCATAGTGAAGGGCAGTGGAGCCTTCGCTGATGTGCAGCACGTTGTCTTCGGTCAGGGTGCCTTTGTCCCACTCGCCATTGCGAAAGTACGACAGATAGCGCTTGTCGGTCTTGATGTAGTCAAAACCCAGCTTGTCCCAATTGATGCTTTCGTTACCCATGACACCCTCTATCACTGAACAACCGTCGAAACGGTTCAAGGCTTCTGACGTTTTTTGGATGGGGACAACAATACTTCATTCTTGGGCTAAATCGCAGCCCAGACTATCGGCTGATCGGCAGAAATCGCGTCGTTCTCAAGAATCGCGAGCAAGCTCGCTCCCACATTTGATCTTTGTAGGCCATCAGGTCCTGCAAACACCACAAATCCCCTGTGGGAGCGAGCTTGCTCGCGAAGAGGCCATCACGGACACCACCGATCGCCCTGATTCACAGGTGCAATGCGTGGCCAAGGGCCCGCAACGCCGCTTCCTGCACCGCCTCACCCAAGGTCGGGTGTGCATGGATGGTGCCGCCGATGTCTTCCAGCCGCGCGCCCATCTCCAGGCTCTGGGCAAACGCCGTGGACAGCTCCGACACGCCGACGCCCACCGCCTGCCAGCCGACAATCACGTGATTATCCCGACGGGCGACCACCCGCACGAAGCCGCTTTTCGACTCCAGGGTCATCGCCCGGCCATTGGCGGCGAACGGGAAGCTCGACACGATGCAGTCCCAACCTGCGGCCTTGGCCTCGTCCGGGGTCTTGCCGACCACTACCAGTTCCGGGTCGGTAAAGCATACGGCCGCGATGGCGATCGGGTTGAACTCGCGGGTTTTACCGCTGATCAGCTCGGCGACCATCTCGCCCTGGGCCATGGCCCGGTGGGCGAGCATCGGTTCGCCGCTCAGGTCACCGATGGCATACACGTTGCGCATGCTGGTCTGGCAGCGGTTGTCGATCTTGATCGAGGAACCATTCATGTCCAGGTTCAGCGCTTCGAGGTTCCAGCCCTGGGTGTTCGGCTTGCGACCGACGGCCACCAGTACCTGGTCGGTTTCCAGGTTCAGGGTCTCACCGTTCGGGGCAAGTACTTGCAAGGTATTGTTAGAAGAATCAAAGCCTTGCACGCTGTGTTTCAAGTAAAGCTTCACACCGAGTTTTTTCAGTTCGTCGTGCACCGGCTGAGTCAGTTCGGCGTCGTAGGCCGGCAGGATGCGTTCCTGCGCTTCCACCACGCTGACCTCGGCGCCGAGCTTGCGATAGGCAATGCCCAACTCCAGACCGATGTAGCCACCGCCGACCACAATCAAGCGCTTGGGCACGGATGTCGGCGCCAGGGCCTCGGTGGACGAGATGATCGGCCCGCCAATCGGCAGCATTGGCAGGTTCACACTTTTGGAGCCGGTGGCCAGCACCAGGTGTTCACACTGGATACGTGTGTCGCCAACTTCCACGGTTTTGCCGTCAACCACTTTGGCCCAGCCTTGAACGACCTGGACCTTGTTCTTTTTCAGCAGCGCCGCGACGCCGGTGGTCAGGCGATCGACGATGCCGTCTTTCCATTCCACGCTCTTGCCGATGTCCAGGGTGGGCGCCGAAACGCTGATGCCCAGGGCCGAATGCTGGCTGTGGTGTTGCGTTTGATGGAACTGCTCAGCGACGTGAATCAGTGCCTTGGACGGAATGCAGCCAATGTTCAGGCAAGTGCCGCCCAGGGATTGGCCTTCCACCAGGATGGTCGGGATGCCCAGTTGGCCGGCACGGATCGCCGTCACATAACCGCCGGGGCCGCCGCCGATGATCAGCAGCGTGGTATTGAGGGTCTGCATGACTTACTCCACAAACAAGGTCGCGGGTTGTTCGAGCAAGCCACGGATGGCCTGGATGAAGAGCGCCGCGTCCATGCCGTCGACCACGCGGTGATCGAAGGAGCTGGAGAGGTTCATCATCTTGCGGATCACGATCTGGCCTTTGATCACCATTGGCCGTTCGACGATCTTGTTCACGCCGACTATCGCGACTTCCGGCAGGTTCAGCACCGGGGTGCTGACGATACCGCCCAAGGCCCCGAGGCTGGTCAGGGTGATGGTCGAGCCGGACAACTCGTCGCGGCTGGCCTTGCCGTTACGGGCGGCAGTGGCCAAACGGGAGATTTCAGCGGCGCTGTCCCACAGGCTGCGGGCTTCGGCGTGACGCACCACCGGCACCATCAAACCGATATCCGCCTGGGTGGCGATGCCGACATGCACCGCGCCGAGGCGGGTGATGACCTGGGCTTCGTCGTCGTAGCGGGCGTTGATCTGCGGGAAATCACGCAGGGCGACGACCAGGGCGCGGACCAGGAACGGCAGCAAAGTCAGCTTGCCGCGAGTCGCGCCATGTTTTTCGTTGAGGTGCGCGCGCAGCTCTTCCACGGCGGTGACGTCGATTTCTTCGACATAACTGAAGTGGGCGGCGCGCTGGGTGGCGTCCTGCATGCGCTGGGCAATCTTGCGACGCATGCCGATCACCGGGATCTGCTGTTCATCGGTACGTTGGGCGTAAGCAGCCGCCACCGGTGCCGAAGCGTTCGACTGACCCTGGGCCAGGTAGGCGTCGAGGTCTTCATGCAGCACGCGGCCGGCGGGGCCGGTGCCACGCACCAGGCGCAATTGAATGCCGAGGTCCAGCGCATGCTTGCGCACGGCCGGGGAGGCCAGCGGACGCTCATCGGCCTCGCGAGCAATCATCGGGCCCTGGCATACGGCAGCTTTCGGCGCCGGGGCAGCGACCGGTTTGCTTTCAACCACGGTTTCGACTTTCGTTGCTGCAACCGGTGCTTCTTTAACAACAGGTGCCGGTTGCGTCGATTCCTTAACGTTGCCCGCGCCTTCGACTTCAATGCTGATCAGCACACTGCCAACCGCCATGACTTCGCCCGGCTGGCCACCGAGGGCAATGACCTTGCCATGCACCGGCGACGGGATATCCACCATCGCCTTGTCGGTCATCACATCGGCCAGCACCTGATCTTCGACGACCATGTCGCCGACCTTGACGTGCCATACCGACAATTCAACTTCTGCAATGCCTTCACCAATGTCCGGCATTTTAATGACGTGCGTGCCCATTCAGACCTCCATGACCCGTTTCAACGCCGCGCCCACTCGGGACGGCCCTGGGAAATACGCCCACTCTTGCGCGTGCGGGTAAGGGGTATCCCAACCGGTGACGCGTTCGATCGGCGCTTCCAGGTAGTGGAAGCAATGCTCTTGCACCAGCGCCGTCAGTTCGGCGCCGAAGCCGCAAGTGCGGGTGGCTTCGTGAACGATCACGCAGCGCCCGGTTTTCTTCACCGATTTGGTGATGGTTTCCAGGTCCAGCGGCCACAGGCTGCGCAGGTCGATGACTTCGGCATCCACGCCGCTTTCTTCAGCGGCCACTTGCGACACGTAGACGGTGGTGCCGTAGGTCAGCACCGTGACGTCCTTGCCCGGACGGGCGATAGCGGCAACGTCCAGCGGTACGGTGTAGTAACCGTCCGGAACCTGTGCGGCGGGGTGTTTCGACCACGGGGTAACCGGACGTTCGTGGTGGCCGTCGAAAGGACCGTTGTACAGCCGTTTCGGCTCCAGGAAGATCACCGGGTCATCGTTTTCGATGGAGGCGATCAGCAGGCCTTTGGCGTCGTAGGGGTTGGACGGCATGACGGTGCGCAGACCGCATACCTGAGTGAAGAGTGCCTCGATGCTCTGGCTGTGGGTCTGGCCGCCGTAGATGCCGCCGCCGCAGGGCATGCGCAGGGTCATCGGCGCGGTGAACTCGCCGGCCGAGCGATAACGCAGGCGCGCGGCTTCGGAAATGATCTGGTCGTAGGCCGGGTAGACGTAGTCGGCGAACTGGATCTCCACCACCGGGCGCAGACCGTAGGCGCCCATGCCCACGGCGGTGCCGACGATACCGCTTTCAGAGATCGGCGCGTCGAATACTCGCGAGGTGCCGTACTTGGCTTGCAGGCCTTCGGTGCAACGGAACACGCCACCGAAGTAGCCCACGTCCTGGCCGAAGACCACGACGTTGTCGTCACGTTCAAGCATCACATCCATGGCCGAGCGCAGGGCCTGGATCATGGTCATGGTGGTCGTGGTCATGGCGGTTTCCAGCTCGATATGGTTGTTGTGATCGTTCATGTCAGATCCCCAACTCTTGACGCTGGCGCTTCAAGTGCTCCGGCATCTCTTTGTAGACGTCTTCGAACATGGTCGCGGCGCTCGGAATCTGGCCGCCGGCAAGGGTGCCGTACTGTTCGGCTTCTTTCTGTGCGGCGATCACTTGGGCTTCGAGCTCGGCGCTGACGGCGGTGTGTTCCTCTTCGGACCACTGGCCGATCTTGATCAGGTGCTGCTTGAGGCGCGCAATCGGATCGCCCAGCGGGAAGTGGCTCCAGTCATCGGCCGGACGGTATTTGGACGGATCATCGGAGGTCGAGTGCGGGCCGGCGCGGTAGGTGACCCACTCGATCATGGTCGGACCGAGATTACGGCGCGCACGTTCGGCAGCCCAGGCGGAAGCGGCGTAGACCGCGTAGAAATCGTTGCCGTCGACCCGCAGGGAGGCAATGCCGCAACCGACGCCACGACCGGCGAAGGTGGTGGCTTCACCACCGGCAATCGCCTGGAAGGTGGAGATCGCCCACTGGTTGTTGACCACGTTGAGGATCACCGGCGCGCGGTACACGTGGGCGAACGTCAGGGCGGTGTGGAAGTCCGACTCGGCGGTGGCGCCGTCGCCGATCCACGCCGAAGCGATTTTGGTGTCGCCCTTGATCGCCGAGGCCATGCCCCAGCCCACGGCTTGCACGAACTGGGTGGCGAGGTTGCCGGAGATGGTGAAGAAACCGGAGTCCTTGACCGAGTACATGATGGGCAACTGACGTCCCTTGAGCGGATCGCGCTCGTTGGACAGCAGCTGGCAGATCAGGTCGACCAGCGGTACGTCGCGGGCCATCAGGATGCTTTGCTGGCGGTAGGTCGGGAAGCACATGTCGTCGATGTTCAGGGCCAGGGCCTGGGCGCTGCCGATGGCTTCTTCGCCAAGGCTCTGCATGTAGAACGACATCTTTTTCTGACGCTGGGCGACCACCATGCGGTTGTCGTAGATGCGGGTCTTGAGCATGGCGCGCATGCCCTTGCGCAGGATCTCCACCGGTACGTTTTCGGCCCATGGGCCGAGGGCATTACCCTGGTCGTCGAGCACGCGGATCAGGCCACGGGCCAGGTCAGCCGTGTCAGCCGGTTCAACGTCGATTGGGGGTTTGCGCACCGTGCCGGCATCGGTCAGATGCAGGTAGGAGAAGTCGGTTTTACAGCCGGGACGGCCCGAGGGTTCGGGGACGTGCAGGCGCAGCGGTTCATACGCTTGGGTCATGGCTTCTACGCTCGATCTTGTGAATTTCTTGTAGTGAGCTGACAGATTTCGTTCGGTAGAAGAAATCTTGTCCTACAACAATCATAGGCCCGACCAAGAAGAATATTTCTCTCTGTTTCGTTGCGCTAAAGATCATTTGCAGATAAAAAACCTGCATAAACATAAAAAACAGGTGGTTTTGTCTCATGCGCAAACTGGACCGTACCGATATCGGCATTCTCAACAGCCTTCAGGAGAACGCGCGCATCACCAACGCCGACCTGGCGCGTTCGGTGAACCTGTCACCCACGCCGTGTTTCAACCGGGTCAAGGCCATGGAAGAACTGGGGGTGATTCGCGAGCAAGTGACGCTGCTGGATGCCGATCTGTTGGGGCTGCATGTGAATGTGTTCATTCACGTCAGCCTGGAGAAGCAGGTGGAGGAGGCGTTGCAGCATTTCGAAGAAGCGATTTCCGATCGCCCCGAGGTGATGGAGTGCTACCTGATGGCCGGCGATCCGGACTACCTGATCCGGGTGCTGGTGCCGACCATCCAGTCGCTGGAGCGCTTCATGATGGACTTTCTGACCAAGGTGCCGGGGGTGGCGAACATCCGTTCGAGCTTTGCGCTCAAGCAGGTGCGGTACAAGACCGCGCTGCCGTTGCCGGCCAATGGCCTGACTTTGGGCAACTGACACGATCACTCTGTAGGAGCGAGCTTGCTCCGGGCGGCGTTCCGACGATGGACGTTAACGATAACGCGAGTCTTCTGGATAAACGCGTTGCCCTCAAGTCCATCGTCGGAACGCCGCCCGGAGCAAGCTCGCTCCTACAGGGTCAGAATTTGTTAAGCGGGATTTTCAGGTAGGTCACGCCGTTGTCCTCGGCCGGCGGCAAATTCCCCGCCCGCACATTCACCTGGATCGCCGGCAGCAACAGCGTCGGCATGCCCAGCCCTGCATCACGTCGTGTACGCATTTCCACGAACGCGGCTTCATCGATCCCGTCATGTACATGAATGTTGTTTTTGCGTTGTTCACCGACGGTGGTCATGCATTGGGGCGCGCGGCCATTGGGCGGGTAGTCGTGGCAGACGTACAGGCGCACGCTGGCGGGGAAGGCCAGCAGTTTCTGGATCGAGGCAAACATCTGGTTGGCATTGCCGCCCGGGAAATCGCAGCGGGCGGTGCCGACGTCGGGCATGAACATCGTGTCGCCCACCAGAATCACATCGCTGTCGACCAGGTAGGCCATGTCCGCCGGGGTATGGCCGGGCACGTGCAGGGCGGTCGCCTTGAGGTTGCCGATCATGAACGATTCGTTGGGGGCGAACAGGTGATCGAACTGGGAGCCGTCGACGCGAAAGGAGGGCTCCAGATTGAACAGTGTCTTGAACACGTCCTGCACCTTGCTGATCGACTCGCCAATGGCGATCTTGCCGCCAAGCTCCCTGCGCAGGTACGGCGCGGCGGACAGGTGATCGGCATGGGCGTGGGTTTCCAGCAGCCATTGCACTTGCAAGTGACGGGCGCGGACGAAGGCGATGATGTTGTCGGCCTGGGTGGTTGCGGTACGCCCGGAGGCTGCGTCGTAGTCGAGCACCGGATCGACAATCGCACACTGCCCGCCATCAGCCTCGTAGACCACGTAGCTGTAGGTCGAGGAGGCGGGGTCGAGGAAAGCTTCAATCAGTGCGGGCATGGACACGAACCTGTGCAGGGTTGGAAAAGTCAGACGGGCGAAATTTCAGTCATGGGTTGCAACATTATATGTTTAAACATAATGTTTACAGCTTAAGTGACGTTGAAGGCATCCTGCAAATGCAATCCGGTCTGACCGAATGTGAAGTCTCCCAACTGCGCGCCTCGGCCTCCAAGGCGTGTGCGCTGCTCAAGGCCCTGGCCAATGAGGATCGCCTGTTGATCCTGTGTCAGCTGACCCAGGGCGAACGCAACGTAGGCGAGCTGGAAAAAATGACCGGCGTGCGCCAACCGACCCTGTCCCAGCAATTGGGGATCCTGCGCGATGAAGGACTGGTCGCCACCCGTCGTGAAGGCAAGTACATTTTTTACGGTCTCGCCAGTCACGAAGTGATCCAGGTGATGAAAACCCTCTCCGGGCTTTATTGCGGGGCCGTGCTTAAAAGCTGGGTTCAACCTTGATCTTATTCAACACACCGAACCTGTGGGAGCGAGCTTGCTCGCGATGGGGCCGGCACATCCAACATTAATGGCGACTGACCTGACGCCATCGCGGGCAAGCCCGCTCCCACA
This sequence comes from Pseudomonas sp. PDM30, assembly GCF_019218985.1. Lineage (NCBI taxonomy): Bacteria > Pseudomonadati > Pseudomonadota > Gammaproteobacteria > Pseudomonadales > Pseudomonadaceae > Pseudomonas > Pseudomonas sp. PDM30. The sequence continues at coordinate 105,791 of NZ_JAHUWM010000014.1, read as the reverse complement.
GGTTTTGTGGTTTGACTCGTAACAATCCTTGCGTGCAGCAAAAGGAACAAGCAATGAACGATCAACACTGGGGCCCATCCATCAGTGCAGATATCGTGGTCATCGGCGGCGGCACGGCAGGTATCGGCTTTGTCGCCAGCCTGCTCAAGCGTAGCCCGCATCTGAACATCACCGTGATCGAACCCGACTCCCGGCACTACTATCAACCGGCCTGGACGCTGGTCGGCGGTGGTGCCTACAACGTGGAAAACACCGTGCGGCCCATGGCGTCGGTGATGCCGCGCGGGGCCCATTGGCTGCAGGCTGCCGTGACGGGCATCGATCCCGACAAGCGTCAACTCACCCTCGGTGACGGGCGTACGGTCGGCTATCAAAACCTGGTGGTCTGCCCCGGCCTGCGCCTGGCCTGGGAGAAAATCGAAGGCCTGGAGGACACCCTCGGCCAGCACGGCGTGACCTCCAACTACAGCTATCGGCACGCGACCTACACCTGGGACCAGGTGCAGACATTGCGCGGCGGCAAGGTGCTGTTCACCCAGCCGGCCATGCCGATCAAATGTGCCGGAGCGCCACAAAAGGCGCTGTACCTATCCTGCGATCACTGGACCAAGAGCGGTGTGCTGAACGACATCGACGTCGAGTTCAATCTTGCGGGCGCGGCACTGTTCGGAGTGCCGACCTTTGTCCCGCCACTGATGAAGTACATCGAAAAGTACAAAGCCCGTTTGGCGTTCAACTCGAATCTGGTCAAGGTCGACGGCCCGGCGAAAACCGCGTGGTTCGACGTCAAGGATGCCGATGGCAATGTCACCCGCCAGGCAAAAACCTTTGACCTGCTGCATGTCGTGCCACCACAAGTCTCCCCGGACTTCATCGCCCAAAGTCCGCTGGCCGACGCCGCCGGCTGGTGCGAGGTCGATCCCCACACCCTTCAACATCCGCGCTATCCAGGCGTGTTCGCGCTGGGTGACATCTGCGGCACCACGAATGCAAAAACTGCTGCGGCGGTGCGCAAGCAGATCGTGGTGGTGGCGGAAAACCTGCTGGCTTTGCGCAAGCAGCAACCGCTGCCGCTGAAGTACGACGGCTATGGCTCCTGTCCGCTGACGGTGGAGAAGGGCAAGGTGATCCTTGCCGAGTTCGGGTACGCGGGCAAGTTGCTGCCGACCTTTCCCTTTGACCCGACGATCCCGCGCCGCTCGGCGTGGTGGCTGAAGGCGACACTGCTACCGTGGTTCTACTGGAACGGTATGCTCAAGGGCCGCGAGTGGCTGACACGTGTGTCCAGGGTCGACTGAGAACTCCGTATGTTGCTGGCAAGTCTGTTTGGTGTAGTGATGGGGTTGGTGCTCGGCTTGACGGGCGCCGGTGGCGGTATCCTTGCGGTCCCGGCCCTGGTGTTGGGGTTGGGGTGGAGCATGACCCAGGCCGCTCCGGTGGCGTTGTTCGCGGTAGGCAGTGCGGCAGCGGTCGGTGCCATCGACGGCTTGCGCCATGGCCTGGTGCGTTATCGCGCAGCGCTGCTGATCGCGGCATTGGGTGCGGTGTTTTCGCCGATAGGCATCTACTTTGCCCACCAGTTGCCGGAAAAAATCCTGATGATCCTGTTCAGCCTGCTGATGGTCATGGTGGCCGGGCGGATGTTGCGCCGCGAGCGCAAGGACGAGGGGCCCAGCGACCATGGTCAGGCCAACTGGGGCCAGAAGAACTGCATGCTCGATCAACAGACCGGGCGCTTTTCCTGGACCGCCAAATGCACCGCAACCCTCGCCGCGCTCGGGGCAGTAACCGGTGTGGTCTCTGGATTGCTAGGGGTGGGCGGCGGCTTTCTGATTGTCCCGGCCTTCAAGCAACTGACCGACGTGCAGATGCGCGGGATCATCGCCACGTCGCTGATGGTGATCAGCCTGATTTCCGGCATCGGCGTGATCGGCGCGTTCCATGCCGGGGTGCGCATCGACGATTCGGGTATTGCCTTCATCGTCTCCAGCATCGTCGGCATGATCATCGGCCGCAAGCTCTGCGCCCGGGTGCCGGCGCGGGCGTTGCAGGTCGGATTCGCCAGCATCTGCGTCGTGGTCGCCGCCTACATGCTGTTCAGGGCCAACGCCTGACCGGTACCGGTTCCTGTGGACGCCAGTGGGGTCCACAGGCCTACACCCTTAGTGGCGAGCCTCACCGACACGCGGTCTTACGCCATAGTGGTCACACACCGCCAGCCAATCCAAAGCACCTGAAAACCAGCCCCAAGGCAGCGTATGGCGCCGCCCGTCAGGTTTCGATAATCGCCTCCGACACTCAGTCCCCGTTTCGGAGCGCGCCATGCACAACAATAAGAACGTCACGCATCGTTTTCTGCCTGCCTTCATCGCCAGCCTGTCCGCCCTTGGCCTGAGCCCGCTGGCCGAGGCGGATATCATGCTGTACGACAAGGACCAGACCACGTTCTCCACCGACGGCTACATTAACGCCTTCTACGTGAACAGCGATGTTGATCGCGCCGGCGATCAGTTCGACCGTCGACAGTCGCGGGTCAAGATGGGGTTCCTGCCCAACTACCTGGGGTTCAACATGGGCAAGCAGGTAGACGACCTCAAGCTCGGCGCCCGTGCCTCGTTCTGGGTCACCATCAACGACAGCGAAACCAACGGCACCGACACCGCCATCGATGTGCGGCAGTTCTTCGGCACCGTGGCCAACCCGGAGTGGGGCGAGGTGCTGATCGGCAAGGACTTCGGGCTGTTTGCCCGATCCAACATCCTGCTCGACGAAATGCTCGCCGGTTACGGTCAGGTCAGCGATACGTTGGGGCTGGTGGATGGCGGCGGGGTGTCGTTCGGCAACATCGGCACCGGTTATCCGTATCCGTTCCCGACCTCGCAGATAACCTATCGCACCCCGGTGATGGACGGTCTGCGCGTGGCGGTCGGCATCATGGACCCGGTGGACACCAACGACAGCAGCCCGACGGGCAAGGCCTATCAGGAAAACCCGCGTACCGAGAGCGAAGTCACCTATCAATTCGACCTGGCCGGGGCAAAGATCTACAGCTGGGTCAACGGCAGCTACCAGACCTCGGACAACACTGATTCCACGGTCGAGACCGTCACCTCCAAGGGTGTCGGTTATGGCGTGCAGGCGAAGATGGGCGGTTTGTCCCTCACCGGCTCCGGTTTCCAGGCCAAGGGCATCAACCCGTTTTTCACCAACAATGCCGGCGAGCCGACCCTGCGCAATGTCGACAGCGACGGCTACCTGATGCAGGGCTCCTACAAACTGGGCAAGAACCGCCTGGCCCTGTCCTATGGCAAGACCAATGACGATGGCAACGGCGTGGTCGGCAGCGGCGCGGACTACGAGACCCGCGGCATCGCGTTGTTCCATGACGTGAACGACAACCTCAAGCTGGTGGCCGAGTACAACCAGTTCGAAATCAATGGCCACGACACCGACGAGCAGAACGAAGACACCGACACCTTTGCCGTAGGTGCGGTGCTGACCTGGTAACCCCGGGAGGTGGCCCTGGCCGTGCGCATCGCGGCGAGGGTCGCCAACCGTCTCATCCCATCGAAGCGGCTACCCGCTACCCAAGTAGCATTCGTCGCACCTCACAGACTTCGTACACTCGTGCCTCATACACACGCACCTGCCGGAGGTGACGATGCAGTCGGTCCAGAACGAAGGAATCGTCAGTGCGATGTCCCAGGCTACCGATGCCCGGCAGGTCGCGCAGGAACTGGCACGACAGTTGTTACACCCGCACCTGGGGTTCGTGCTGTTCTTCTGTTCCGCCGAGTACGACTTGCAGGCGCTGGGCCAGGCCTTGCAGCAAAGCTTCGGCGGCATTCGCCTGGCGGGCTGCACCAGCGCCGGGGAAATCACCCCGCTGGGCTACGGACGCAATTGCGTGACGGCGGTGGGTTTCGATCATCGGCACTTTTCCATCGCGATCGAGCTGATCGACCAGATGGAGCACTTCAGCCTGATCGACGCCCAGCAAATGGTCGAGCGCCTGGTCAGTGGCTGTCGTAGCAACACCCTGGCCCCGATCAAGGGCAACAGCTTTGCCCTGACCTTGCTCGATGGCCTGTCCAGCCGTGAAGAAATGGTCCTGGCGGCCTTGAGCGCGGCATTGGGCGACATTCCGCATTTCGGCGGCTCGGCCGGCGACGATAACTACCTGACCCATACCCATGTGTACTTCGATGGCGAGTTCCACAGCGGCGCGGCCGTGGTGGTGCTGGTCAATACCTGGCTGGATTTCGAAGTGTTCACCACCCACCACGTGCTGCCCCGCGCCGAAAAGCTGGTGGTCACCGGGGCCGACAGCACTTTGCGCCGGGTCTTCGAACTCAATGCCGAGCCGGCCGCCGCCGAGTACGCCCGGCACATCGGCGTGCCGGTGGCGCAACTCGATCACCGGGTCTTCGCCGTGCACCCGTTGGCAGTGCGGATCAACCAGCAGTACTACGTGCGGGCCATCCAGCAGGTGCATCCGGACCTGAGCCTGAGCTTCTACTGCGCCGTGGAAAACGGCATCGTCCTCACCGCCATGACTCCGGGGCCGATGCTGCCGAACCTGCAGAGCCTGTTCGAGGGTTTGCAGGAGCGCCTGGGTGATTTGCTGCTGACCATCGGTTGCGACTGTTTCCTGCGGCGTCTGGAACTCGAAGACGACGGCAGTCTTGATCAGATCGGCACGTTTTTGCGTGAGCAACGGGTGATGGGTTTCAACACCTACGGAGAACAGTTCAATGGCATGCACATCAACCAGACCTTCACCGGCGTTGCCATTGCCCGTGGCCGCGCCCCAGGACATCGCTGAGCTGCAGGCCGAGCTGGCCAGGCTGCGCCTGGAAAACCATAAACTGCAGCGCATCAATGGTGCGCTGATCGAACGGGTCGAGTCCGGGGTGACCCGCGGCAACGATCCGTACGCGGCATTCCAGCATTCGGTGGTGCTGGCCGAGCAGGTGCGCGAACGCACCGATGCCCTGAACCAGGCCATGGCCGAACTCAAGGCCGGTAATCATTTGCTCAGCGAAGCCCGCCTGCGCGCGGAAACGGCGCATCAACACCTGATCGATGCCATTGAAAGCATTTCCGACGCCTTCGTCCTGTTCGACGCCGAGCAGCGCATCGTGCTGTTCAACAGTCGGTTCAAGGCGTTCTGGAGCAACAGCCGGGTGCGGATCAATGCCGGCATGCGCCTGACCGAGGTCAAGCGGCTGATGATGAACAACGGCCTGTTCACCGAAGAGCCACGCGGGCATGCCGACGAAAACCTGCTTTACCGCCTGCAGAACGGGCGCTGGCTGCAAGTCAGCGAGCGGCCGACCCAGGAAGGGGGGCGGGTGATTCTGTTCACCGACATTACCGACGTCAAACTCAGCGAAACCGTACGCCGGGAACAGGCGGTGGCGCAGAAGTCGCATCTGCTTCAACGGGCGGTCGACAACCTGTCCCAAGGGGTGGCGATGGTCAGCGCCGAGGGCATTCTGGAGTTGTGGAACCGGCGTTTCCTGGAGTTGAGCGGCCTGGCGCCCGTGGCGGCCCATCGCCCGTTTGCCGAAGTAATCGCCGACAGCGAGTTGAACCTGCTGACCCCGGCCAGTCGCGATGGCAACGGACGACCGGTACGCGAATGCGAACAGCGCCTGTACGATGGCCGGGTCCTGGAAATCCGCACCCATGCATTGCCCGCCGGCGGCTTCGTCAACACCTTCACCGACATTACCGAACGCTATCAGCACGCCGAGGCGCTGAGTGAAAGCGAGCACTGGATTCGCCTGATCACCGATCACGTACCTGCATTGATTGCCTACCTCAATGCCGACCTGGTCTACGAGTTCACCAACAAGGTCTACGAAGAATGGTACTGCTGGCCCCGTGGCGTGATGCTCGGCCAGAGCCTGCGCGAAGTGCACAGCGAACAGCATTACCAGCGGCTGGAGTCCTACGTGGCCAGGGCGCTGGCGGGCGAGAGCGTGACGTTCGAATTCGCCGAAACCAACGTCAACAATCAGGAGCGCTACATGCTGCGCTCCTATGTGCCCAACCGTCTGGCCAGTGGCGAGGTGGTGGGGATTTTCGTGCTGATCCGCGACATCACCGAACGCCGGCGCACCGCCGAGGCGTTGCATCAGGCTTATCAGAACCTTGAGCTGCGGGTACGCGAGCGCACGGCGGAATTGACCACACTCAATGACCAACTGCTGCGCGAGATCGATGAGCGTCGCCTGGTCGAGTCACGCTTGCGCGAGGCCAAGCAGGAGGCCGAGCAGGCCAACCTGTCGAAGACCAAGTTCCTCGCCGCCGTCAGCCATGACCTGCTGCAACCGTTGAATGCCGCTCGGCTGTTTACCAGTGCCTTGCTGGAGCGGCGCGAGCCGATGTCCAGCGAAGTTCTGGTGCGCAACGTGAGCAATTCCCTGGAAGACGTGGAAAACCTGCTCGGCACCCTGGTGGATATTTCCAAGCTCGATGCGGGGGTGATCAAAGCCGACATTGCGCCGTTTGCCCTCAGTGAACTGCTGGACAACCTGGCCGCCGAATACACCCAGGTGGCGCGCAGTGAAGGCCTGCAACTGCACTTCATCGGCTGTTCGGCGCTGGTGCGCAGCGACATCCAGCTGCTCGCCCGGATTCTGCGCAACCTGCTGAGCAATGCGATTCGCTATACCTACAGTGGTCGCGTGGTGCTCGGTTGCCGGCGGCATCATCAGTGCCTGACGATCGAAGTCTGGGACAGTGGCATGGGCATTGCCGAGCATCGCCTGGAGGAGATTTTCCAGGAGTTCAAGCGCGGTGATGTGCAGCGACCCGATCAGGATCGCGGCTTGGGCTTGGGTCTGGCGATTGTCGAGAAGATTGCCGGCATCCTCGGGCATCGCATTCATGTGCGCTCGTGGCCGGGACGGGGTTCGATGTTCTCGGTCGAAGTACCGTTGAGCGCCACCGCGCCGAAACCGCCGCCGACGTTGCAGATGAGCGAGCCGATGCTTGAGCGCCTGCGCGGTGCGCGGATATGGGTGCTGGACAATGACGCGACCATCTGTGCCGGCATGCGCACCTTGCTGGAGGGGTGGGGGTGTCGGGTGGTGACGGCGCTGTCGGAGGAGGACCTGGCGCGGCAAGTGGACAACTACCACGCCGAGGCCGACCTGCTGATTGCCGATTACCACCTGGACAACGATCTTAACGGTGTCGACGCCGTGGCCCGGATCAATGCCCGGCGCGCGTCACCGGTCCCGGCGATGATGATCACGGCCAACTACAGCAATGAACTCAAGCAGCAGATCCGCGAACTGGGCCACACCCTGATGCACAAGCCGGTGCGGCCGATGAAACTGAAGACGGCGATGAGTCATTTGCTCGGCCGGCCTTGAGATCCCGGCGTTTTTGCCACCGCTATCGCGAGCAAGCTCGCTCCCACAGGGACAGCATCGTACCTGTGGGAGCGAGCTTGCTCGCGATGAGAGCGACGCGGTCTTGACTCAACGCCGCAGATAAGACCCGAAATCAATATCCCCGGCACTCAGGATCGCCTGCACCCGGTTGTGCACGTTGAGCTTGCGCAGGATCGCGGAGACATGGGCCTTGACCGTGGTCTCGGCGATTTCCAGGGTGTAGGCGATCTGCTTGTTCGATTCGCCCTTGGTCATGCGTTCCAGCACCTGCAGTTGTTTGCGGGTCAGGGCCTGAAGCAGTTCGGGCGGGAAGCCCGGGGTGTCGTTCATCCGCCGGTGGGTACTGCTTTTGGCGGTGCGGATGATGTCCGGGGGCAGGTAGACATTGCCATTGAGAATCTGCTGGATGGCATCGGTCATCTGGGTACGGGGTGAAGACTTGGTGATGAAACCCACCGCACCGTAGGTGATGGCTTGCAGCACGATCTGTTTGTCCTGCTCGGCGGAGACAATCACCACCGGAATGGTCGGCGCTTCGTTACGCAGGTTGATCAGGCCATTGAGCCCGTGCATGCCGGGCATGTTCAGGTCGAGCAGGATCAGGTCCAGGTCGTCGTGTTCCTGGGTCAGCGCCAGGGCGCTGTCCAGGTCGGCGGTTTCCATCACTTCGGTGCCGGCAAAACCGTCGCTGATGACGTTGTGAATGGCTTCGCGAAACAGCGGGTGATCGTCGGCAATCAGGATTTTGTACATGGCCTTTCACCTCATTATTTTGATTATGGTGTGGCAACTACACGCACGCGTAAAGCTTCAGGGAAAGGGTTCGGGGCTGGCTGGCGAAACCGGCAGATTGGCCGCTTGCCAGGCGTCCAGGCCATCGCGATACCAATACAGAGTCTTATAGCCCATGGTGGCTGCGCGTTTGACCGCATTCCAGCTCAACCAGCAGTCGGAGCGGCAGTAGAAGACCAGCGGTCGCGTCGGGTCGCCGCCAGTCAGTGATTTCAGGTTGCGGGAAAAGTAATCCTGCCAGGCGGGCGTCAGGTCACCGTCGCCGGTATTGGCCAGCCAATGGCTGCCGGGCAGGTTTTCATGGGGCTGGTCTTCGATGAACTGCCCTTGCAGCCACTGACGGCGGTAGACATCGATCAGCACCGGGCGCGGGGTTTGGCCGAGCAGGGTTTGCAGGGCGGGGGTGTCGATGATGGTTGCGCCTTGCAGTTGTTCCGGCGTCGGGCTGCGGTACAGGCCGATGCGATAGCCGTCGGTGGAGAACAGCGCCGTGTCGGCCTGCGCGGTGCTCAACAGCAGGCCCAGCGACAGGGCGGCGAGAGTAGGGCGCAACAGGCAACGTCGGGCTCGCGGCATGGGTTCGGTCCTTATAGTTATGGACCTATTACATGCCAGTCGGGGGGCGTTGGGAATGCGACGATAGACAGGAAAACCAGTACTAAAGTAGTAATTCTCCCTGTTCAATGAAGATCCCCCTGTGGGAGCGGGCTTGCTCGCGAAAGCGTTGTGTCAGTCAACTTATTTATTGAATTTGCCGCCGCCTTCGCGAGCAAGCCCGCTCCCACCGGGGATTGTGGTGTTAGCTGGCTTTGCGCAAGGCAGCATGCTGCGGGTTGAAGGTCAGCACGGCGAGCAGCGCGAACAGCAGCGTCAAACCCGCACACACCGCCAGCGCCAGCGGATTGAAGCGTTCATACAGGGCGAAGCGCACCAGTTCCACCGCATGGGTAAAGGGATTCACCGCGCACAGCCAATACAGCCACTGGCTGGCCTCGCGCATCTTCCATAGCGGATACAGCGCCGATGACAGGAAAAACAGCGGGAAGATCACGAAGTTCATCACCCCGGCAAAGTTCTCCAGCTGGCGGATCGCGTTCGACAGCAACAGGCCCAGTGCGCTGAGCATCAACGCCACCAGCAACAGGGCCGGCAACGCCAGCAACAGGCCCATGGCCGGTGGCCGCACGCCGTAGACCCAGGCAATCGCCAGGAACGCATACACCTGCAACAACGAAATCAGCGACGTGGCCACCAGTTTGCTGCACAGCAGAAAGGTTCGGGGCAGGGGGCTGGTCAGCAGCACGCGCATGCTGCCCATCTCGCGGTCGTAGACCATCGACAGTGACCCCTGCATGCCGTTGAACAGCAGGATCATGCAGGCCAGCCCGGGAATGATGTAGACCTCGTACGGAATGTAGGTGTCGTAGGGCTCGATGATCGCGATTCCCAGTGCCGCGCGAAAACCGGCGGCGAACACCAGCAGCCACAGCAGCGGCCGCACCAGGGCGCTCAGAAATCGGGTGCGTTGCAGCACAAAGCGCAGCCATTCGCGCAGCACGATACCGCGCAAGCATTGCCAGTAAGCGTTCATTGGACAACCCCTGATGTCGTAAGGCGAGTGAAGGCCGAGCCGAGATCGCCGCCGTGCTCCAGGCTCAGGGTGTCGGCCTGCCCACTGGCCACCAACCGGCCTTGATGCAGGATCAACAAGTCATCGCTGGGCTGTACTTCGTCGAGCAGGTGGGTGGTCCAGAGCACGCTGATGTGCTCGTCGCGACACAGGCTGCGGATGTGCTGGTTGAGCGCCAGGCGACTCGCCGGGTCGAGGCCGGCACTGGCTTCATCGAGCAGCAGCAGGCGCGGCTCATGCAGCAGGGCGCGGGCAATTTCCACCCGGCGACGATGGCCGCCATTGAGTTCGCGCACCCGTTCGCGGCGACGGTCGGTCAGGGCCTGACGGGCCAGTTCGACGTCGACCCGAAGGTCGGTCTGACGCCGGGACAGGCCATGCAATGCCGCGTGATAACGCAGGTTCTGCTCGACGCTGAGGTCCAGGTCCAGGGTGCTTTGCTGGAACACCACGCCCAATTGCCTGAGTGCCGGGCGTGCCGCGCTGCGCAATGAACAGCCACCGACGCGGATTTCGCCGTGCTGCAGATCATAGAGCCGGGTCAGCAGGGCAATCAGGGTCGACTTGCCGGCGCCGTTGGGCCCCAGCAGCGCGGCGAAACGCCCGGGTTCCAGGCTGAAACTCACCTTGCGCAAGGCCTCCCGGGAGCCGTAGGCAAAGCTCAGGTCGCTGACTTCAAGGGCGTTCATGGCGTCACCACCACGCCCCAGGGATAGCGCCCGACCTTCACCGATTTGCTGACCTTGAGGCTGTCGACATCGATCACCGAGACATCGCCGCTGACGCCGTTGGTGGCCAGCAGTTGCTTCTGATCCGGGGTGAACGCCATCTGCCAGACCCGTCGACCCACCAGCAGGTAATCGAGAATCTCGAAAGTCTTGGCATCGATCACCGCCACATGATTGGCCGGGCCCAATGCGACGAAACCGTACTTGCCATCGGCGCTGAGCTTGATGCCGACCGGCTGGACCTTGTCCGGGTGCACGCCCTTGATCTGGAAGTTAAGGGTCTTGAGCACGGTACGGCTGGCCACATCGAGAATGGTCACGGTGCCGCCGATTTCCGCCGAGGCCCAGAGCTTCGCGCCATCGGGGGAGAACTCGACGAAGCGCGGGCGCTGGTCCACCAGGGTGCTGTCGGCCAGGGTCTGGGTGCTGGTGTCGATCCAGTGCAGCATGTTGGTGGTTTCGCTGGTGTTGACCGCCCACTTGCCGTCGGGGCTGACGGCCATACCCTCGGGCTCGACGCCGACGTTGATCTGGCCGAGTACCTTGGAGGTCTCGGTGTCGATCACTGTGACCAGCGCATCGTCTTCGTTGGAGACGTACAACCAGCGATTGTTGGGGTGCAGGGCGAATTGTTCAGGGTCTTTGCCCGAGGGCAGTTCCTTGATGATCTTGCGCGTGGCCACGTCCATCACCTGGACCCGGTCCGAGTCGCTGGCGCAGATGTACAACAACTTGTTGTCATGGGACAGCAGCAGGCCGCGAGGGCGCTGGCCGACGGGCAGGGTGTCGGTGACTTGCAGGGTCTGCATGTCGATCAGGCTCAGGTTGTTGTCCTTTTCGTTGGAGACCCAGGCAGTGCTGGCAACGGCATTGCCAGCGGCGAGCAGCAAGGTGCAAGAGAGCAGGGTGCGGCGCATGGCGGATTCCTTGTTGTTGTGATGTTCGGATCAGGGAAAGCGGCAGCTGACCTCGGGCTTGTCGTAACCCAGGCTGTCCATCTCGTTGAACGGGTGCAAAAAGCCGTCCTGGGGTGAGGTGCTGACCAGCGCCCGGGGCTGGACAATGGGAATCGGCTGGCGCAACTGGCCATTCCACGACCGGTAGCTGAGCTTGCGACCCTTGAAACCGTCGAGCGGCAACTGATCGCTGATTTCAAGCGTACGGATCGCCATCGGCTCGGCCTGGCGCAGTTTGCTCACGGCGCTGGCGATACTGCGCACGGCCATCCATGCCGCGAAATCGCGGTCATTCATCCAGCGTCCGGTCAGGGCTTCAAAGCGTTTTTGCAGCTGCGCGGCGCCGTAGGTTTCCACGGTCTTGTGCCAGCCCACCGGGGTCAGGCCCTGGGTGCCGGCGACCGGGCGCGGGTACCAGGTCTGGTAGGGCACGTATTCACCGAAGTCGCCGCGTTCATCGGCCACCAGCACCACGTCGTACTCGGCGGTCTGGGTGAACAGCGGCATGTCGGCCTGGGCGCTGCGGCGTTGGTCGTTATCAAAGCTCCAGGGTTTTTCCGCCACCAGTTGCAAGCCGAAGCGCTTGGCGGCGCGGCGCAGGGCGGCGGCATAGGCTTGATCGTCCGGGGTCGGGCCGACAATCAGCAGCGCCCGCTGCCATTTGCGCAACACCAGAAACTGCGCCAGCGCATCGGCGAGCATCGCCCGGCTCGGCAAGGTGTGCAGCACGTTCGGCAGGCAATCGCTGGTGCGCAGGTTGTCGTCGGGGCTGCCGGCGTTGAACAGCAGACTATCGGGCAGTGCCGCACTCAATTGGCGCAGGCTGGTCGCGGGGGCATTCACCACAAACAGGCGCAGGCCCTGTTCATGCTGCACCTTTGCCGCTTCGAGCAAGGCCTCGGGGCTGTCGACACTGGCGCTGACCAGGCTGTAGCCGTGGTTGAGAAAACGCCCGGTGCTGTTGCTGTCGGTGATCGCCAGTTCGGCGCCGCGCAGCCCGGCATCGGTGGGCTCGGGGATGACGTTCGACAGCAACGGGCCGGCGTCGGGGCGATAACCCAGGTAACTGATCCGCACCTGCAAGGGCGCATCGGCGGCCTGACTCTGGGTGGCCAGGCCGGCGGCGCAGGCAATCGCCAGCAGGTAGATCAGGGCGTAAGGGATGAGCTGGCGCATAGGGCACTCCATTACAGGTAGCGCCAGCATAGGAAGCCCGCGAAGCTGAGGAAATATGCAGAAAGTACCGGTGGTGTCCATCCAGCGCCTTACTACCAAGGGACTAGGTAGCGACCACCAAAGCAGCATGGGGGCTGTGCGCAGGGCTTTCTAAGATGGCTGCCATAGCCTCTGCCAAGAGGTTTTGCGTGCAATCCAGAGGGCATAACAATGACAACAAAACGCAACGCCTTGCTCGTGACCGGGCTATTGGCCAGTTTGATCAGTGCAGGTTCCGTCTGGGCCCACGGCAATGTGGTGCCACAGGCTGTCGCCACCCAGGGCTTGACCCCGATCAAGGACGCCGGGGTGCAGCTCGATGCCGATGGCTGGGCCGCGGTGAACCCGTATCGCACCGCCCCGGAACACGACAAGGCAGTGGAAATCGGCGCCTCGGCCTATACCCAGAACTGCGCGGCCTGTCATGGCCTGGAAGCCAAGTCCGGCGGTATCGCCCCCGACTTGCGCATGCTCGATGTCGGCGAGGCGGGCGATGAATGGTTCGCCGAACGGGTGCGCCATGGCGCGGTGCGCGACGGTCGGGTGTACATGCCGAAGATGGCCGACTACCTGAGCCAGGAAGCCCTGTGGGCGGTGCGTACCTATCTGGACACTGTGCGCGTCGAGGAGTGACCCATGCGCCTGCTCGCGGTGTTGATCAGCGCTCTGTGGCTGTGCTGCCAGGCGGCGCAGGCGCAGGTTCGCAACTACGACGAAATGATCGCCGCCGGGGAGCTGAAGGTGGCGGTCTACAAGGACTTCGCCCCCTACAGTTTCGAAAGCGCCGGAAAGCCCCAGGGGGTCGATGTTGAACTCGCCGAGGCATTGGCCAAGGCACTCGGTGTGCGCCTGTCGCTGATCTGGGCACCGGCCGGGGAAAAACTCGATGACGACCTGCGCGACTACATCTGGCGTGCCAGTGCCTTGCACAACCAGCAACTGGCCGACCTGATGATGCGCGTGCCCTACGACCGTGACTACGCGCAGAAGCGCAACGAGTTCGGCGAACTGGTCAACGGCCAAGTGGTGATGTTCGGTCCGTACCAGAACGAACAATGGCAGGTGGCCTATGACCGCCGAAGGCTGTACAAGGTCGCCAGCGTCGCGGTGTTCGAGCATCACCCGATTGGTGTCGAAGTCGACAGTGTGCCGTCGTTCTACCTGACATCGGTGTTCAACGGCATGCTCGCCGGCAAGACCCATCACTATTCGGGCGTACCCCAGGCGTTTGCCGCGATGAAGGCCGGTGAGGTCGACGCGGTGATGGCCATGCGCGGCGAAATCGACTGGCAAGTGCACGAAGCGGCCGACCCGCAGCTGGCGCTGGCAGAAAATGCCTACCCGAACATGGGCAAGCAGCTCTGGGAAATCGGCATGGCGGTGCACGAAAGCAACCGTCAACTGGCCTATGCCGTGGAAGAGGCGTTGGAAGCGCTGATCCGCGACGGTTCGGTGAAGACCATCTACGGCCATTACGGCCTGCGTTACGACGTGCCCGAGATGTATCAATAAGGAGCAGGCGATGAAATGGCGAGGGAGTTGTCTGTTGGCCTGCTGGTTGAGCCTGGCGGCACAGGCTGGCGCTATCGATCCCGGCAAGGATCCGGTGCCATCGGTGATGTGGGCCTTCTACCATCAGCGGTTTCTGGGCAATGCGCCGTTCGTGTTCGATGAGCGGGTCAAGCTGCTGGCGCCGCCGTTTGCCGAAGATGCCCGGCAGGTGCCGCTGGAAATCGATGCCCGGGCGTTCAATGGCGAGGTGGTGAAAATCCTCGCCTGGGCAGAGCTGAATCCGTTGCCGAAAATCGTCGACTTCCAGCCGCTGAATTCGGTTTTGCCGTGGCTGTCTTTGCGCATTCGCATCGAACAGGCGACGCCCTTGCGCGCGGCGGTGTTGACCCGCGACGGCGTGTGGCATGTCGGCTCGACCCTGATTGACGCCGCGGGTGGCGGTTGCACCGCGCCGAGCGTGGTGCGGACTCAACCGGGCTGGGAGGAGCGCATCGGCGAAGTGCTCGGCGGCCGTTATCCCCGGGACGGGTTCAGCCGTTTGCGTATGCAGGTGGCCCATCCCATGGACAACGGCATGGTCAGCGGAATTCCGGAATTCTTCATCAACCATGCCGAACTGCGCGACCGCAACGAGCAAGTGCTGGCCCGGCTGGAGCTGTTCCCCGCGGTCAGCGAAAACCCCAACCTGGCCTTCGACATCGAAGGGGCAGGGCAAACGCGCCTGCTGCTACGGGACAACAGCGGCAATGAGTTCGATGCGTCGATCCCCTGACCCTAAGGAGCGTGGCATGCGCTGGATCCTGTTGATGGTGTTAAGCGTCAGTCTGCCGGCCCTGGCCGATCTCGAGTACTCGCTCAAGCCCCGGCGGATTGCCCAGGACACCTGGTTACTGGAAGGCAGCACCGATAATTTCGCCAAGGCCAACGGCGGCAACATCGTCAACACCGCGTTTATCGTCACTGAGCGCGGTGTGGTGGTGATAGACACCGGGCCGTCCAGGCGTTACGGCGAAGCGATGCGCAAGGCCATTGCCGCCACCACCGACAAGCCGGTGATCGAGGTCTTGCTGACCCATCATCACCCGGACCATGTGCTGGGTAATCAAGCCTTCACCGACGTGCCAATCGGCGCCTTGGCCGGCACCAGCGAGCTGTTACACCAGCAAGGCGATGCCATGGCGGAGAATATGTACCGGATGGTCGGCGACTGGATGCGTGGCACCGAAGTGGTGCTGCCCACCCAGGCGCTGACACCCGGCGTGAAAAGTTTTGGGAATCACGATCTGCGCTTGCTGAGCCTGGGTGGGCATACGGGCGCGGATCTGGCTATTCTCGACCAGCAAACCGGCGTGCTGTTTGCCGGGGACCTGGTGTTTTATCAGCGGGCGCTGACAACGCCCAACAGTCCAGGGCTGTCGGTGTGGCTGGCGGACATCGCGACCCTGCGAGGCTTGCCCTGGACGCAGATCGTGCCGGGCCATGGGCCGGTGTCGAGCGATCCACAACCCTTCGAGCAGATGCGCGATTACCTGACCTGGCTCGATCAGCTCATGCGCGACGGCGCGGCCAATGGCAGTGATATGGCCGAGATGATCCGCAGCCCCATCCCCGAACGCTTCGCCGGGATCAACCTGAACCGTTATGAACTGATCCGCAGCGTCAGTCATCTGTACCCGCGTTACGAGCGAGGGCAGATGAGCCGGGTGGATTCTGCCGCGCAAAAGTGAGCAAACACAGCCCCCCTGTGGGAGCGAGCTTGCTCGCGATGAGGTCCTGACAGTCAACATTGATGTCGGCTGATACGACGCCATCGCGAGCAAGCTCGCTCCCACAGGGGATCTATGTCTGGCACAAAGTTCGCGGCTCATCTCCTCCGACCCTGTACCAAGGAACTAGCAATCTCCTCATTGCGGGCAATTGTTGCCAGGGCAGCGGCGCCCAAGAATCTGCACCAGACCGGGAAAATTTTCCGGACATAACAAAAATCCGCAGAGGAAGCCGTCATGACCCAACCCGCACGTCGCCAGTCCTTCGTCTTGAGCCTGCTGCTCAGTGCCATGCTGTTGTCCGGCCAGGCATTGGCCGGGGTTTCCGACCAGGACATTCTCCAGGACCCGAAGAACCCGGAACAGGTCGTGACCAACGGCCTCGGCGTTCAAGGGCAGCGCTACAGCCCGCTGGATATTCTCAACGTCGACAACGTCAAGGAACTGCGCCCGGCCTGGGCGTTTTCCTTCGGCGGAGAAAAACAGCGTGGCCAGCAAGCGCAGCCGATGGTCAAGGACGGCGTGATGTATATGACCGGTTCCTACTCCCGGGTATTTGCCGTGGATGCGCGCACCGGCAAGAAACTCTGGCAATACGATGCGCGCCTGCCCGATGACATCCGCCCTTGCTGCGACGTGATCAACCGTGGCGTCGCGCTGTATGGTGACCTGGTGATTTTCGGCACCCTCGACGCCAAGCTCGTGGCGCTGAACAAGGACACCGGCAAGGTGGTGTGGAGCAAGAAAGTCGCCGACCACAAGGAAGGCTATTCGATCAGCGCCGCGCCGCTGGTGATCAACGGCAAGCTGATTACCGGCGTGGCCGGTGGCGAGTTTGGCGTGGTGGGCAAGATCGAGGCCTACGACCCGAAAAACGGTGATCTGCTGTGGACCCGGCCAACGGTCGAAGGCCATATGGGCTACGTCTACAAGGACGGCAAAGCGGTGGAAAACGGCATCTCCGGCGGCGAGGCGGGCAAGACCTGGCCGGGCGATCTCTGGAAAACCGGTGGCGCGGCCCCTTGGCTTGGCGGTTACTACGACCCCGAAACCAACCTGCTGTTGTTCGGTACCGGCAACCCGGCGCCGTGGAACTCGCACCTGCGCCCTGGCGACAACCTCTACTCCTCGTCGCGCCTGGCGCTCAACCCGGACGACGGCACCATCAAGTGGCACTTCCAGAGCACGCCCCACGATGGTTGGGACTACGACGGCGTGAACGAGCTGGTGTCCTTCAACTACAGCGAAGGGGGCAAGGAGATCAAGGCGGCGGCCACTGCCGACCGTAACGGTTTCTTCTACGTGCTGGACCGCACCAACGGCAAATTCATCCGTGGTTTCCCGTTCGTGGACAAGATCACCTGGGCCACCGGCCTGGATAAAACCGGCCGGCCGATCTACAACGAAGCCAGCCGTCCCGGTGCCCCGGGTTCCGAAGCCAAGGGCAGTTCGGTCTTCGTGGCGCCGGCGTTCCTCGGCGCGAAAAACTGGATGCCGATGGCCTACAACAAAGACACCGGGCTGTTCTATGTGCCGTCCAACGAATGGGGCATGGACATCTGGAATGAAGGCATCGCCTACAAGAAAGGCGCGGCGTTCCTCGGCGCCGGCTTCACCATCAAACCGTTGAACGAAGACTACATCGGCGTGCTGCGGGCCATCGATCCGAAAACCGGCAAGGAAGTCTGGCGCCACAAGAACTACGCGCCGCTGTGGGGCGGGGTGCTGACCACCAAGGGCAACCTGGTGTTCACCGGCACGCCTGAAGGCTTCCTGCAGGCCTTCAACGCCAAGACCGGCGAAAAGGTCTGGGAATTCCAGACCGGCTCCGGCGTGCTTGGCTCGCCCGTGACCTGGGAAATGGACGGCGAACAGTACGTCTCGGTGCTCTCCGGCTGGGGCGGCGCGGTACCGCTGTGGGGCGGCGAAGTGGCCAAGCGGGTGAAGGACTTCAACCAGGGCGGCATGCTCTGGACCTTCAAGCTGCCCAAGGACCTCGTCGCCAAGCATTAAACCTGTAGGAGCGAGCCTGCTCGCGATGGTCGTCAACGATAACGCTGGAAGCCTGATACCCCGCGGCGTTCTCGGGTTCATCGCGAGCAAGCTCGCTCCCACAGTGTTTTGTGTGAAACCTACGACCAAATAACGAGAGCCCCTCCTGCCAACGATGCATTCGTCTGGCGCGCGGGGCTCTCTAGTATCGGCGTATCGCCTGTCAGTACGACAGGCATCGACCCAGACAGAGGCCCACCATGATCTACAAACAACCCGGAACTCCAGGCGCCGTCATTACCTTCAAGCCGCGCTACGGCAACTTCATCGGTGGCGAGTTTGTCGCTCCGATCAATGGCGAGTACTTCACCAACACCTCGCCGGTCAACGGTGAAGTGATCGCCGAGTTCCCGCGCTCCAGCGCCGCCGACATCGACAAGGCCCTGGACGCCGCCCATGCCGCTGCCGACGCCTGGGGCAAGACCTCGGCCCAGGACCGCTCCCTGGTGCTGCTGAAAATCGCCGACCGCATCGAGCAGAACCTTGAGGTCCTGGCCGTCACCGAAACCTGGGACAACGGCAAGGCCGTGCGCGAAACCCTGAACGCCGACGTGCCGCTGGCGGCCGACCACTTCCGTTACTTCGCTGGCTGCATCCGCGCCCAGGAAGGCGGGGCTGCCGAGATCAATGAGCTGACCACGGCCTATCACTTCCATGAGCCCCTGGGCGTGGTCGGGCAGATCATTCCGTGGAACTTCCCGCTGCTGATGGCCGCCTGGAAACTCGCCCCGGCCCTGGCCGCCGGCAACTGCATCGTGCTCAAGCCCGCCGAGCAAACGCCGCTGTCGATCATGGTCTTCGCCGAGCTGATCGCCGACCTGCTGCCGGCGGGCGTGCTCAACATCGTCCAGGGCTTCGGGCGCGAAGCCGGCGAGGCCCTGGCCACCAGCAAGCGCATCGCCAAGATCGCCTTCACCGGCTCGACCCCGGTGGGCGCGCACATCATGCATTGCGCCGCCGAGAACATCATCCCGAGCACCGTCGAACTGGGCGGCAAGTCGCCGAACATCTTCTTCGAAGACATCATGAACGCTGAACCGGCGTTCATCGAAAAAGCCGCCGAAGGCCTGGTGCTGGCGTTCTTCAACCAGGGCGAAGTCTGCACCTGCCCGTCTCGGGCACTGGTCCAGGAGTCGATCTACGAGCCGTTCATGGCCGAGGTGATGAAGAAGATCGTCAAGATCAAGCGCGGCAATCCGCTGGACACCGAGACCATGGTCGGCGCCCAGGCTTCCGAGCAGCAATACGACAAGATCCTCTCGTACCTGACCATTGCCCAAGAGGAGGGCGCCGAGCTGCTCACCGGTGGCGCGGCCGAACGTCTGGAAGGTGACCTGTCCAGCGGCTATTACATCCAGCCGACCCTGCTCAAGGGGCACAACAAGATGCGCGTGTTCCAGGAAGAAATCTTCGGCCCGGTGGTGGGTGTCACCACCTTCAAGGACGAAGCCGAAGCGCTGGCGATTGCCAACGACAGCGAGTTCGGCCTCGGCGCCGGCCTGTGGACTCGCGACATCAACCGCGCCTACCGCATGGGCCGGGCGATCAAGGCCGGGCGCGTATGGACCAACTGCTACCACCTGTACCCGGCGCACGCGGCGTTCGGTGGCTACAAGAAGTCCGGCGTCGGTCGCGAAAACCACAAGATGATGCTCGATCACTATCAGCAGACCAAAAACCTGCTGGTGAGCTACGACATCAATCCGCTGGGGTTCTTCTAACCTCGCAAGAACACTGAAAAACCTGTGGGAGCGAGCTTGCTCGCGATGAGGCCGGCACATTCAACATCTCGGTTGACTGTTGCTCCGTCATCGCGAGCAAGCTCGCTCCCACATGGGTTTTGTGTTGCCAATGACTGCGCAACACCCCCTACCAAATCACCCCCAAAACTCCTTCGAAAGTAGCATTCGAGCACTCGGCGCCCCGTGCATTAATGGCTCTACCGGAATCACCCGGGCACAAGAAGAGGAATGACCCATGTGGACTAAACCCGCGTTTACCGATCTGCGCATTGGCTTCGAAGTGACGATGTATTTCGCCAACCGTTGATTGACCACCCGGCCAGCCGATGCGTTGGCCGGGCCTGCCTTCTGGAGCATCCGCCATGCACATCCGCGTTCTCGGTTCCGCCGCTGGCGGTGGTTTTCCGCAGTGGAACTGCAACTGCCGCCAGTGCGCCGGTGTGCGCAATGGCAGCCTGCGGGCCCAGCGCCGTACGCAGTCGTCGATTGCCCTGAGTGACGACGGTGTGGAGTGGGTGCTGTGCAATGCGTCACCGGACATTCGCGCGCAACTCGAGGGTTTTGCGCCGCTGCAACCGGCGCGCCGATTGCGTGACACTGCCATCGCCGGCGTCGTGCTGCTGGACAGCCAGATCGATCATTGCACCGGTTTGCTCAGCCTGCGCGAAGGCTGTCCGCATGACGTTTGGTGCACCGCGCGTGTGCATCAGGACCTGAGCAGCGGTTTCCCGTTGTTCAAAATGCTTGAACACTGGAACGGCGGATTGCAATGGCAACCGGTCGGCCTCGATCGCCAGCCGTTCGGCATCCCGGCCTGCGAGCATTTGCAATTTCGCGCGATTCCCCTGGTGAGCAACGCGCCGCCGTATTCACCCAATCGCGGCAACCCGCAACCGGGCGACACCATTGGCCTGTTCATAGAAGACCTGCGCAACGGCGCATCGCTGTTCTATGCACCGGGCCTTGGGCAGATCGACGATGAAGTGCTGGGCTGGATGCAGCGTGCCGATTGCCTGCTGCTGGACGGCACCCTGTGGCGGGACGACGAGATGCGTATCTGCGAAGTCGGCCAGAGCCTGGGCAGCGAAATGGGGCACCTCGCACAAAGCGGCCCCGGCGGGATGCTTGAAGTGCTGGAGGGTTTCAACCGCCAGCGCAAGGTGCTGATCCACATCAACAACACCAATCCCATTCTCGATGAAGACTCGGCCGAGCGGGCTTTGCTGGAGCGGCGGGGGATCGAAGTGGCTTATGACGGCATGAGTATTGAGCTGTAACCAAAGGCTCTATCGCGAGCAAGCTCGCTCCCACAATGGATTTCTGCAGTACATGAAATTTGTGTTCCCACCGAACACCTGCGGGAGCGAGCTTGCTCGCGATAGGGCCAGCGCAGGCACCGCAAAAATTCCCGGAGAACAAAATGACTGACACCCCCATGTCCCCCACAGAATTCGAAGCCGCCCTGCGCGCCAAGGGCGCCTACTACCATATCCACCATCCCTTCCACCAAGCGATGTACGCCGGACGCGCCAGCCGCGAGCAGATCCAGGGCTGGGTCGCCAATCGCTTCTATTACCAGGTCAACATCCCCCTGAAAGACGCTGCCATCCTGGCTAACTGCCCGGACCGCGATGTGCGCCGGGAGTGGCTGCAACGGATTCTCGACCACGACGGCGTCCCCGGCAGCGAGGGCGGAATCGAAGCCTGGCTGCGACTGGGCGAAGCCGTGGGCCTGGATCGCGAGCAGATCCTCTCCCAGGAGCTGGTGTTGCCCGGGGTGCGGTTCGCGGTGGACGCCTATGTCAATTTCGCCCGTCGCGCCTGCTGGCAGGAAGCGGCCAGCAGTTCGCTGACCGAACTCTTTGCCCCACAGATCCATCAGTCGCGACTCGACGCCTGGCCGACCCATTACCCGTGGATCGACGTCGCCGGCTACGACTATTTCCGCACGCGCCTGAGTCAGGCGCGGCGCGATGTCGAGCATGGCTTGCGCATTACCCTGGCGCACTACGTGACGGCCGAGGGGCAACAACGCATGCTGGAGATCCTGCAATTCAAGCTCGACGTGCTGTGGAGCATGCTCGATGCCATGAGCATGGCCTACGAACTTGCACGCCCGCCTTATCACACGGTCACCGGCGACAACGTCTGGCACCGGGGGATCGCCCTGTGAGCCTGATCAATCGCCAGCAGTCACCGGCCTTGCGTCGTGGTTTTCGTCTGCAATGGGAGCCCCGTCAGGATTGCTACGTGCTGCTGTACCCCGAAGGCATGATCAAGCTCAACAGCAGCGCCGGGCAGATTCTTGACCTGGTGGATGGTCAGCGCAGCGTGGCGACGATCATTGATCGATTGAGCGCGAATTTCCCCGGCGTACCCGGGATCGACGAAGACGTGCTGGCGTTTCTGGAGGTGGCCCATGCGCAATTCTGGATCGAGTGAGACGCTGCCCGGACCGCCGCTGTGGCTGCTCGCCGAGCTGACTTACCGCTGTCCGTTGCAGTGCCCCTATTGCTCCAATCCGTTGGACTTTGCCAGGCACGGCGAGGAACTGAGCACGGAAGAATGGATCCGCGTATTCCGCGAAGCGCGGGACATGGGCGCCGCGCAATTGGGCTTTTCCGGTGGCGAGCCGCTGGTACGTCAGGACCTCGCCGAGTTGATCAAGGCCGCCCGGGACATGGGCTACTACACCAATTTGATCACTTCGGGCATCGGCTTGACCGAGCAGAAGGTGCGCGACTTCAAGGTGGCCGGGCTGGACCATATCCAGATCAGCTTCCAGGCCGCCGACGAAGCGGTGAACAACATGCTGGCCGGCTCGCGCAAGGCCTTTGCCCAGAAACTCGCCATGGCCCGTGCGGTGAAAGCCCAGGGCTATCCGATGGTGCTGAACTTCGTCACCCATCGGCACAACATCGACCGGATCGCGCAGATCATCGAGTTGTGCCTGGAGCTGGAAGCGGATTTCGTCGAATTGGCCACGTGCCAGTTCTATGGCTGGGCTGAACTCAACCGCGTCGGCCTGTTGCCCACACGGGAACAATTGCAGCGTGCCGAGCGCATCACCAACGAGTATCGCCAGCGGCTTGAAGCTCAGGGCCACCCGTGCAAGTTGATCTTCGTCACCCCGGACTACTACGAGGAACGCCCCAAGACCTGCATGAACGGCTGGGCCAACCTGTTTCTTGACATCACCCCCGACGGCACGGCCTTGCCTTGCCACAGCGCCCGGCAGTTGCCGGTAGCGTTTCCCAACGTGCGCGAGCACAGCCTCTCGCACATCTGGAACGACTCGTTCGGCTTCAATCGTTTTCGCGGCGATGAGTGGATGAAGGAGCCGTGCCGCTCCTGCGATGAAAAGCACAAGGACCTGGGCGGGTGCCGCTGCCAGGCTTTCATGCTGACTGGCGATGCCAGCAATGCCGACCCGGTGTGCAGCAAGTCGCCACACCACGGCGTGATCCTCAAGGCCCGCGAAGAAGCCGAGGCGCCAGGGTTGGGGATCGAACACCTGACGCTGCGCAATGCGAAGACTTCACAGCTGATCTATCGCGGTTAGTCTGGCGACATAAATCCCCTGTGGGAGCGAGCTTGCTCGCGATGAGGTCGGCACAATCAACATTGATGTCGACTGTGATGCAGCTATCGCGAGCAAGCTCGCTCCCACAGGGGGTCTGCGGCGTTCGCAGAATAGGGCGGATGACCTTGGTCTGATTGCATTCGCAGCTGGATGGTTTAGTGTGGTTTCTACCTTCCAAAACAATAAAAACAGGCTTTCCAATGAGCCAGAGTCTCAACCAGCTGCGCAAGTTCGTTTCCCCTGAAATCATCTTCGGTGCCGGTAGCCGGCACAGTGTCGGCAATTACGCCAAGACCTTTGGCGCACGCAAGGTGCTGGTGGTCAGCGATCCCGGCGTGATCGCCGCCGGCTGGGTCGCCGATGTCGAGGCCAGCCTGCAAGCGCTGGGCATCGAATACTGCCTGTACAGCGATGTCTCGCCCAACCCACGGGTCGAAGAGGTGATGCTCGGTGCCGAGATGTACCGGGAAAACCACTGCGACGTGATCGTCGCCGTCGGTGGTGGCAGCCCGATGGACTGCGGCAAAGGCATCGGCATCGTCGTCGCCCATGGCCGCAGCATTCTCGATTTCGAGGGCGTGGACACCATCCGCGTGCCCAGCCCGCCGCTGATCCTGATTCCGACCACCGCCGGCACCTCGGCCGATGTCTCGCAATTCGTGATCATTTCCAATCAGCAGGAGCGCATGAAGTTCTCCATCGTCAGCAAGGCCGTGGTGCCGGACGTTTCGCTGATCGACCCGGAAACCACCCTGAGCATGGACCCGTTCCTGTCGGCCTGTACCGGCATCGACGCGCTGGTGCATGCCATCGAAGCCTTCGTGTCCACCGGCCACGGGCCGTTGACCGACCCCCATGCGCTGGAGGCGATGCGCCTGATCAATGGCAATCTGGTGCAAATGATCGCCAACCCGACCGACATCGCCCTGCGCGAGAAGATCATGCTCGGCAGCATGCAGGCCGGGCTGGCGTTTTCCAACGCCATCCTGGGCGCCGTGCATGCCATGTCCCACAGCCTCGGCGGCTTTCTGGACCTGCCCCACGGCCTGTGCAACGCGGTGCTCGTCGAGCATGTGGTGGCCTTCAATTACAACTCGGCACCGGAGCGCTTCAAGGTGATCGCCGAGACCTTCGGCATCGACTGCCGAGGCCTGAATCACCGGCAGATCTGTGGGCGCCTGGTCGAACACCTGATCGCCCTCAAGCACGCCATCGGCTTTCACGAAACCCTCGGTTTGCATGGCGTCAGGACCTCGGACATTCCGTTCCTGTCGCAGCATGCGATGCATGATCCGTGCATCCTGACCAACCCGCGCGAATCAAGCCAGCGTGATGTCGAGGTCGTCTATGGCGAAGCCCTCTGACGAGCAACAACGCGCCCTGGCCGGGCTGCTGGGGCTGGGCAGCCATTCGGCGCGCAAGAGTCATTACCCGGAACTGGCCGCGCGCCTGGATGATCTGGAAGCCGAGCGTAACCGCTACAAGTGGCTGTTCGAAAACGCGGTGCACGGGATCTTCCAGGCCAGCCTGCACGATGGCATGCGTGCCGCCAACCCGGCGCTGGCACGCATGCTTGGCTATCAGGACCCGCAGGAGGTGCTGTTCTCCCTGACCGACATGGCCGGCGCCCTGTTTGTCGACGGCGCGCAGGAGCTGGAAAACATCGGCGAGATCCTCAGGCACCAGCGTAGCCTGCACGGCTATGAAACCCGCTTGCGCCGCAAGGACGGCAGCCATCTCGATGTGTTGATGAACCTGCTGCTCAAACCTGGCCAGGAAGGCCTGGTGGAGGGGTTCGTTTCCGATATCACCGAGCGCAAACAGGCTCAGCAACGCCTGCAGCAACTCAATGACGAACTGGAGCTGCGCGTCGTCGCGCGCACCAATGAACTGCTCGAAGCCAACCGTAACCTTCAGCAGCAGATCACCCAGCGTAAACAGATCGCCAAGGCCTTGCGCGATGCCCGCGATGCCGCCGAGGCCGCCAATCACAGCAAGGACAAATACCTCGCCGCCGCCAGCCACGACCTGCTGCAACCGCTGAACGCCGCGCGGTTGCTGGTTTCGACCTTGCGCGAACGCCAATTGCCGGAAGCCGAACAGGTGCTGGTGGAGCGCACTCACCAGGCCCTGGAAGGGGCCGAAGACCTGTTGACGGATCTGCTCGACATTTCCCGGCTCGATCAGGCCGCGGTCAAGCCGGACATCGCGTCGTACCGCCTCGACGAACTGCTTGGGCCGCTGGTGTCGGAGTTCCAGTCCGTTGCCCAGGCGGCCGGCTTGAACCTGCGGGTGCGCATGGCCGATTACGCCATCAGCACCGACTTGCGCCTGATGACGCGGATCCTGCGCAACTTCCTCAGCAATGCCTGCCGCTACACCGATGAAGGCAGCATCCTGCTGGCGGTAAGGCGTCGGGGCGAGATGCTGCGCCTGGAGGTCTGGGACACCGGGCGTGGCATCGCCGCCGACCGGCTCGATTCGATCTTCCTCGAGTTCAACCAACTGGATGTCGGTCGCGCCGCCGACCGCAAGGGCGTGGGTCTGGGGCTGGCGATTGTCGAGCGCATCGCCAAGATCCTTGGCTATAAAGTCGGCGTGTACTCGTTGCCGGGGCGGGGTTCGATGTTCAGCATCGAGGTGCCGATATCCGACGAGGTTCCGTTGCCCGTGAGCCAGGCGGTACCACAACCGGGCACCGGCAATCCGCTGCCGGGCCGCCGTTTACTGGTGATCGACAACGAAGTGAGCATTCTCGAAAGCATGGGCGCGTTGCTCGGGCAGTGGGGCTGCGACGTTCTGGTCGCCACCGATGAAGCGGCTGCACTGGCAGCGTTACGCGGACAGGCGCCGGAGCTGATTCTCGCGGATTACCACCTCGATCACGGGGTGGTCGGCTGTGATGTGGTGCGACATTTGCGTGAGCATTTCCACCAGGACATTCCCGCGGTGATCATTACCGCCGACCGCACCGACCATTGTCGGCGAGCGTTGCAGCGGCTCAATGCACCCTTGCTGAACAAACCGGTGAAGCCCGGCAAGTTGCGAGCAGTGTTGAGTCAACTGTTGGGAACATCTGCCTGAAGCGGTCGATACTGCAGGGTGAAACCCAGTTCGGTGGATTGGCCCTGTTCCAGCAAACGCAACCCCGGCCGACCGGGCAGGTGGTGCGCGTTGACCGGATGGCTCACCGGTTCGATGCAGAAAAACTCCAGGCCCACGGGGCAGTACAGCAGGTAGTAATCGCTGCCGGTGGCCTGGCAGTCGAGCGTGTAACCAAGATCCGCTTGCTCGATCAGGCAGTGACCGTTCCATTCGCAGAAGCCGTTGTCCACCAGCAATTCGGGCAATACCTTCAGTTGCTGGAAATCCCACTCGAGCGGCAATGCGCTGAGTTCTGTCGGCAGTTTTTCCCTGTCGCACAACCACACATGCCGGGCGGGTGCCTGTAGTCGGGTGTTCGCGGTGCGCGGCAGATACGGATGCAATCCCAGGCCATGCCACGCAGCGTGCTCGGCCAGGTGTGTGACGTGCAGTTCGATGCTCAGCTTGCCCGCGCTCAAATGGAAACGTTGCCGGGCGCGATAAGCGAAGGGGGCTGTGCTGTCGAGCTGCAGGACCA
This sequence comes from Pseudomonas sp. PDM30, assembly GCF_019218985.1. Lineage (NCBI taxonomy): Bacteria > Pseudomonadati > Pseudomonadota > Gammaproteobacteria > Pseudomonadales > Pseudomonadaceae > Pseudomonas > Pseudomonas sp. PDM30. The sequence goes on along the minus strand of NZ_JAHUWM010000014.1, from coordinate 78,784 downwards.
CTTCATTTTCCGACCGGGAAACCACGTCCCACGCCTGCTGCCAGGCGCTGCCGTGAATCGGCAGGGGATCGGTGAGGCTGTTGGGCGCCAGTGCCAGCCAGCCATCGGGGCAATCGAAACCGCCATCGGCGATGCGGTTGGACCAGGGGATCAAGGGAAAGCAGCCGAGTTTGCCGGGCAGGCCGGTATTCAGGGCGTGCTCATCGGCGTGCCGCAACAAGGGCTGTCCGGTGCTGCGCACCGTCCAGTTGACGATGCTGGCGCCAAGCCCCGGTGCGAGGGTGAGGCGGGTGAATTCGTCTTCAAGTTCGATCAGTGTTAGCGACATGTTGACCTGCTGTGTGATTTTCAAGGCTTGCACCGTTCCCTGTGGCGAGGGGGCTTGCCCCCGTTGGGTCGCGAAGCGGCCCCTACGACTTTCAGGCATATCGAGGAGTTTATATTTACGACTGCTGCGCAGCCGAACGGGGGCAAGCCCCCTCGCCACAAAAGCTCGCTCCCACAAGGGATTGAATTGTCAGCTGGAAATCATCGGCGGCAGCGTGCCGAGTAAAGAAACCGCCGCCACTGCGCCAAGCCCCAGCATCCACTCCAGCATCACGCTGGCGTGCAATATCTGCAGACGCTGCTCACAATCATTGATCCGCAAGCGATTGAACAACGCCAGGCCCAGCATCGTCGCCACCAACGTAGCCTTGATCAACAGGATCAAGGCGAACCCGCTGAACAACGGCGTCGGCCAGAACGCCCCGGTGAGCACCCGTACATTGATCAGCCCGGTGATCAGCAGCCCGGCGACCAGGCCGTAACCGACGCCGCTGAAGCGCTGCAACATCACGCGGATCGAATGCGCCTCGGGTTCTCGCAATATCATCACCAACAGCATCAAGCCGCCGAGCCAGGCTCCCACGCAGATCAAGTGAATGAGTTGATTGAAGATCAGCAACTGGCCTGCGGTGCCATCGAGCATGGCGCCGTGGCCGACCGGGGCCAGGGTGGCCAGCAGCAGGCCGCTGAGGATCAGACGCAGCGCAAGGCTGGCGCGTAGAGGCGTCAGCAACAATGCCAGCAAGGCCATGTTAATCAGCAAATGCCAGCGCCAGACCTGACCAAAAAAGGTATTGCCCAGCACCAGACGCAGGGTTGACGGATCGAAGGCCGCGCCCCAGGCCCCGGCCATGCTCGCGGTAATCAGCAACAACCAGCAGACCCCGCTGACCAGCGCCACTACCGCCAGCCAATGGCAGGTCCGCACCAGCCGCTGATCCAGTGCGGTTTCGCCACTTGATAGCAACGGCCTGAACAACCAGCCCCCGAACAGCATCAACACCACGATGAAATGCAGGAAGCGGCACAGCACCAGCGCGCTCGCCATGAATTACTGGCCTACCTTGAAGGCGTAGGCACCTTCGCTTTTGTGGGTGTCGACGGACACGGCGTGCCATTCGACTTTGTAGGCGCCGGCGGTCAACGGCCCGGCCGGGGTGACGATTAGGGTCTTTTTGTCGCTGCCTTCGGTGGTCAGCGCGTTGACCGCCACCGGTGCGCCATCCCGGGTCAGCGTGACTTTGGTGAAACTGGCCTCGATACCCTCGGAGAACTCCAGGCGCAATTGCGCCGGCGCGGCCACGGTGCTGTCGGCCGCCGGGGTCTGGCTTTTCAGGTGGGCGTGGGCAAACACCGAAGAAGCAGCGAGCAGCGAGCCGAGCAGGGCCGCGACGGTCAGGGTTTTCTTGAGCAACATCGTGGGTACCTCAGGCAGTTTCCAAGTGCGCAGAGTTTAGCTTTACGACAGTGGCTGCACGAAGTTTCGTTTTCCCCTGTCGCCGCGATCCAGAGCGGATGCTAGTCTTGCTCAACGTTGTTGTCGGGGATCCGCATGGGCAATCACAAGATCGAGATTCGTCGCAGTAACGTCGAAAAAATCCTGCTGGGGGCGGAAAAAGTCTTCGCTGAAAAGGGCTTTGGCAGCACCGCCATGGCCGACATAGCCGCTGAAGTACAACTGCCGCGCTCCAACCTGCACTACTACTTCAGCACCAAGACCGAACTGTACAGCGCGGTGCTGTTCGATTTGCTGGAAGTCTGGAAGCAGGATGCGCTGTGCTTCGAGATGTTCGATGACCCGCGTGTGGTGCTCAGCAGCTACATCCGCGCCAAGATGAACCATTCCCGCAGCCGGCCCTATGGCTCGAAAGTCTGGGCCAACGAAATCATCCATGGCGCGCCGACCCTCGGCGAAGCGCTGGATGCGAGCCTGTACGACTGGGCCAAGATGAAGGAAGCGAAAATCCGCCAGTGGGTGGACGACAAACGCATCCTGCCGGTGGAGCCCTCGAGCCTGCTGTACATGATCTGGGCCTCGACCCAGCACTACGCCGACTTCGATCACCAGGTGAACATTCTCAACGACCATCAGCCGCTGTCGGACATGCAGTTCGAGAAAGCGGTGCAGACGGTGACTAGTGTGATTTTGCGGGGGATTGGGTTGGAGCCCTAGAAGCGTCGGCGAAGGGGTAAGCAACTTAGTTAATGGTGAGTTGTGTTTTACTTCATGAGGTTCGAACTTTTTTCGCTGTCAGATCAATTGCTTTAATTGCCTGAGCTTTAAAGGTTCGAAGAGCGCGAAGATAGTTTACTCGATGCATATTCATTTCTGTTTTCGATGCGTTGCGATTTTCAGCCTCTTCAAGTTCACCTCGGCGCCTGTTCAGTTTATCGTGGTATTTTGAAGGGGGCGTAGGATGGTGTCCTGGGTTTTCAAAAATATATTTATCGTATTCTTTAGCCCTGTTTTTCAGATTTCTAGTATCCAACGTACTTTTAGATGGAGTTTTTCTTGGTCTTTGATTGGTCTTTAGCTGGCTCTTGTGAATTGCTACTGGCACGCCAAGCTCAAATTGAGGGGCGTGTGCGATTGGTTGAACCACTGTTGATATAGTTGCCTTGGTTGGACCAGTTGCTGGCTTTGCTATGCTATTTGATTTTTTAGCAATACCTGGCAATTGGAAGTGATTTAGAACAATACGTAATTTAATATTTCCTGTCGGGTCTTGGAAATTGATCGGATCTCCCCCGCAGTACGCATATGGATTAATCCCACCTTCACCAAAAGGACTCAACTCATCCGGACTGTTAAATCGCATCAATACCGGATTAAAAGCCCGCTTCCCTTGCCCTAGCAAATAATGACCAGTAATACCGTCAAGGCATTCACCGTTAAACCCGAGCAAACTGCTCAATCCACTGTCAGCCGGACGGTGTCCGTACGCGGAGTAAGCCATGCGCTCGCGACGGGTCGTTGAAAGGGTTTGCGATACCGAATGCGCCTGATCTGTTGCCAATAGAAGGGTGTCAGTGGCGCCGGCCAGGGTCTGCCGTTGCGCCAAGGGTTGCTCCCCATGACGAAGGATCGTTTGCTGATCCTCTTCCCCCAGTTCCGTCACCAGGTCGTTCTCTTGATAGAAGCGTTGTGTGAATGCCTGCTCTTGCGCCTGCAATCCCGCCAGGCGGTCCAGGGGATCGTATTTATAGCGACGCAGTATTTTCATGGGACGAATTCCCTTCGGCAGATTGACCGAATCAGCCTCGGATTTTTTCGGCGGAGCGTCTACTAGCAGAACTGATAGGCAATGAGGTGGGTTGGCGATGATCAGGGGGATATCAGTGTTGGGTGCAGTCGCAAGAGATTGGATTGACGCCTTGAGATTTGTGCTGCAGTGGCCAGCCTCATCGCGAGCAAGCTCGCTCCCACAGGGATCATTGGTGTACTCAGGTTTGATGTACGACACAAATCCACTGTGGGAGCGAGCTTGCTCGCGAAGGCGTCAGTTCAGACGCCGCCGGCCTCAAGGGCTGACGTGATACGGATTCCTCGGATCATGATTCCAGTCCAGGAACGGCTTGCCGGTCTCCACCGGCACCATCTCGATGCAGTCCTGCACCGGGCAGGTGATCTGGCACAGGTTGCATCCCACACACTCCTCATCGATCACTTGATACTTGTGAGTGCCATCCGCTTGCTTGAGGCTGGCCACGGCCTGGTGCGAGGTGTCCTCACAAGCGATATGGCAGCGACCGCAACCGATACAAGCCTCCTGATCAATCTTCGCGATCACCTGGTAGTTGATGTCCAGGTACTTCCAGTCCGTGGTGTTGCCCACCGCGCGACCGGAAAACTCCGAAATGCTGGCATAGCCCTGACTGTCCATCCAGCGTGACAAGCCGTCCTTCATGTCTTCGACAATCCGGAAGCCATGCAGCATCGCCGCCGTGCAGACCTGCACCGAGCCACTGCCGAGCGCGATGAATTCCGCCGCATCGCGCCAGTTGCCAATGCCGCCGATGCCGCTGATCGGCAGGCCCTGGGTCTGCGGGTCGCGGGCGATTTCGGCGACCATGTTCAAGGCAATCGGCTTGACGGCCGAGCCGCAGTAACCGCCGTGGGTGCTTTGGCTGCCGACCATGGGATTGGCGACCATGCGTTCGAGGTTAACGCTGGTGATCGAGTTGATGGTGTTGATCAATGACACCGCATCGGCACCACCACGGTGGGCGGCGCGGGCGGCGACACGGATGTCGGTGATGTTCGGCGTGAGCTTGACGATCACCGGCAGCGAGCAATACGTTTTGCACCAGCGGGTGACCTGTTCCACGTATTCCGGCACCTGGCCGACCGCCGCGCCCATGCCGCGTTCCGGCATGCCGTGGGGGCAACCGAAGTTCAGCTCGATGCCGTCGGCGCCAGTGGCTTCCACCAGCGGCAGGATGTGTTTCCAGGATTCTTCGACGCAGGGCACCATCAAGGACACGATCAGCGCACGGTCCGGCCAGTCCTTTTTGACCTGGGTGATCTCCCGCAGGTTGATCTCCAGCGAGCGGTCGGTGATCAGCTCGATGTTGTTAAAGCCCAGCACCTCCCGGTTAGCCCCGAAGTGTGCCGAGTAGCGCGAAGACACGTTCACCGCCGCCGGGTCTTCACCCAGGGTTTTCCAGACTACGCCGCCCCAGCCGGCCTCGAAGGCGCGGACCACGTTGTAGGCCTTGTCGGTCGGTGGCGCGGAGGCCAGCCAGAATGGATTGGGTGCTTTGATGCCGGCGAAGACAATCGACAGATCGGCCATTTACGCAGCCTCCACGTTGAGCATCAGTTGAGCGTTGATCGCCTCGGCGGCGCGCTTGCCATGCTGCACGGCTTGCACGGTAAGGTCTTGATCGAGGCTGGTGCAGTCGCCGCCGGCATACACGCCGGGGATGCTGGTGCGCAGTTGCTCATCGACTTCGATGCGTTCGCCCTGACGCTTGAGTTCTCGGGCCAGCGGATCGCTGAGGGCGCTGCCGTCGAAGGTCTGGCCGATGGCCTTGAAGATCGCGTCGGCGGCCAGTTCGAAGGTTTCACCGGTGGTTTGCAGGCGGTCTTCCACCAGACGGGTGCGGGCGAAACGCATGCCGCGCACGCGGCCATGGTCATCGAGCAGCACTTCTTCGGGTTGAGCCCAGGTCATCAGCCGCACCTGATTGGCCTTGGCAATCTCCTGTTCGTGATGGGTGGCCCCCATGTCCTCGATGCCACGGCGGTAAACCAGATTCACATCGTGGGCGCCGAGGCGGGCCATTTGCACCGCCATGTCGATGGCGGTGTTGCCTGCGCCGAGGACAATGCAGTGGTCGGCCAGGGGCAGTTGGCTCAGGTCATCGGCCTGGCGCAGTTCACGGATGTAGTCGGTGGCGGCGAGCAGGCCGGGCGCGTCTTCGTGGGCCAACCCTAGCTGTTTGCTGGCATTGAGCCCGAGGCCGAGGAACACCGCATCGAACTGTTGCTGCAGTTCACTGAGGGTCAGGTTCTCACCGAGTTTCTGCCCGTGGCGGATTTCGATGCCGCCAATCTCCAACAGGAACTCAAGTTCCTTTTGCGCGTAGTCATCCACCAGTTTGTATTTGGCGATTCCGTACTCGTTGAGGCCGCCAGCCTTTTCCCGCGCCTCGAAAATCACCACGTCATGCCCGTGCATGGCACTGCGGTGGGCGCAGGACAAACCGGCCGGACCGGCACCCACCACGGCGATGCGTTTGCCGGTGGCGGCAGCACGCTGGAAGGGGTGCGTGCTGAAATGGGCGTTGTCCACGGCGTAACGTTGCAACAGGCCGATCATGACCGGCGCGCATTCGTGAGTGTTGTTGCGCACGCAGGCCTGCTGGCAAAGAATCTCCGTCGGGCACACCCGGGCGCAACTGCCACCGAGGATGTTGGCCGAGAGGATTTTCTGCGCGGCGCCTTGCACGTTGTCCTGCGCAATGTTGCGGATGAACGAGGGAATGTCGATCTCGCTCGGACAGGCATTCACGCAGGGCGCGTCGTAGCAATACAGGCAGCGCGAGGCTTCCAGGTGCGCCTGGCGCTCGTTGAGCGGCGGCGCCAGATCGGTGAAGTGGCCGGCGAGGGCGACCGCATTCTCAACGGGATGCGGGAGGTGGTCCAGGGTCTTGATCACGGTTTTGGCCTCACGGTTATTTGAGGTGCTGCCTCTGAATGGGCATTGTTTTTTGTGTTGTCTGTGCGGGCCTCATCGCGAGCAAGCTCGCTCCCACAGGGATCTCGGGTGTTCACAAAACCTGTGGGAGCGAGCTTGCTCGCGATAGGCCGAAGGCCGCTCTCAGCGTTTCACGGCAACCGGCTGATTCAACTCGGCCCGCTTGCTCAGCAAATCAAACACCGCCGGATACGCCGGTCGTTCGATGTAGCGCCCGGCCCCGCGTTCGGCCCGCAGGTCGCCGTCGGCCCAGACCACGCGGCCCTGGCTGATGGTGTGGCTGGGCACGCCGCGCACGGTCTTGCCTTCGAAGATGTTGAAGTCCACCTGCTGATGGTGGGTCTTGGCGGAAATGGTCCGCGTGCCTTGCGGGTCCCACAGCACCAGGTCGGCATCGGCACCCACACGAATCGCGCCTTTGCGTGGGTAGAGGTTGAAGATCTTCGCCGTGTTGGTGGACGTCAGCGCGACGAATTGCTGCATCGAAAAGCGTCCGCTGTTCACACCTTCATCCCACAACACCGCCATGCGGTCTTCGATGCCGGCGGTGCCGTTGGGGATCTTGCTGAAGTCGTCGCGGCCAGCGGATTTTTGCTCGGCGCAGAAGCAGCAGTGGTCGGTGGCGGTGGTGTGCAGGTTGCCCGATTGCAGGCCATGCCAGAGCGCCTCTTGATGGCCGCGAGGGCGGAAAGGCGGGCTCATCACGTAACCGGCGGCGGTTTGCCAGTCCGGATCGCGGTAGACGCTGTCGTCCAGCAGCAGGTGCCCGGCCAGTACTTCGCCGTAGACCGGCTGGCCCTTGCCCCGGGCGTAGGTGATTTCGTCCAGGGCTTCCTTGGTCGAGACGTGAACCAGGTACAGTGGCGTGCCCAGGGTTTCGGCGATGCGGATCGCCCGGCTCGCGGCCTCGCCCTCAACCTGTGAAGGCCGCGACAGCGGATGCGCTTCCGGTCCGGTGATGCCCTGGGCCATCAGCTTGCGTTGCAGGTGATACACCAGTTCACCGTTTTCCGCATGAACGGTCGGCACCGCGCCCAGTTCCAGGCAGCGTTCGAAACTCGCCACCAGGGTGTCATCGGCGGCCATGATCGCGTTCTTGTAGGCCATGAAATGCTTGAAGCTGTTGACGCCGTGCTGGCTGACCAGTTCGGCCATTTCCTCGCGGACCTGTTCGCTCCACCAGGTGATGGCGACGTGAAAGCCATAGTCCGACGCCGACTTCTCGGCCCAGCCGCGCCACTGATGGAAGGCTTCGAGCAAGGATTGCTGCGGGTTGGGAATCACGAAGTCGATGATCGACGTGGTGCCGCCGGCCAGTCCGGCCGCCGTGCCGCTGTAGAAGTCCTCGCTGGCCACGGTGCCCATGAAGGGCAGTTGCATGTGGGTGTGCGGGTCGATGCCGCCGGGCATCAGGTATTGGCCGCTGCCGTCGAGCACTTCGGCGCCTGCAGGTACATCGAGATTTTCGCCGATGGCCTTGATCACGCCGTCTGCGCAATACACATCGGCGCGATAACTTTCATCATGGGTAATAAGGGTGGCGCCACGGATCAACAGAGACATTCCGAGTTCCTCGCAGGCAATGACCGGTTTATGCCGGTTCTAGATGTTCTATATAAAACAGCCCGGTCAGATTTAATCCTGTCAGTGCTGTCAGGATTAAACGCTAGCTGCAGTTATCCGAATCGGCAAGAATATTTTTTATAAGCTTATGCAGGTATTAACTAGTTGATATTTAAAGATTAATTACAAGAATCACCAAAATGGTGAGGCCGTTCACCATTTTGACGCACTTGACAGGATCGAAAAATAGTCAAGATTTCTTATGTGAAATCAGCTGTTTGAGTATGGTCTATGGTTGATGCGCAGCCATCGAAAAAAAGATCAACGCACCAGATTGAGTCCTGACTGTCAGGACAACTTGTCTGGCATTCGGCCTGAGTGGCATGACATGCAACTGAGGACTGCATCGTTGACTGCATAAAACTGATAAACATCAGTTGCTTACAGAGTGTTTATGGAACTGCCCGATGCGCAAACGGGGCACCCGGCACGTTTATTGATGCCGCCAGCCCCCGATGAGCAAAAAATAATTCAAAGAACAGTGGAGCGGCCATGCAACAGATCAGATCGCAAGTGACCGAGCGCGACGGCTTGTTCGAGCTTGAAGCCGGCAGCGATGTCCTCGACAGTCCCCGTTACAACCACGACATTGCACCGACCAAGGTGCGCGAACGCACCTGGAACAAATGGCACATCACCGCGCTGTGGGTAGGCATGGCGATCTGCGTGCCGACCTACACCCTTGGTGGCGTGCTGACCGCGTACTTCGGCCTGACCGTCGGTGAAGCGCTGCTGGCGATTCTGTTTGCCAACATCATCGTGCTGATTCCCCTGACGCTTAACGCCTTTCCCGGCACCAAGTACGGTATTCCCTTTCCGGTGTTGCTGCGCTCGTCCTTCGGCGTGCTCGGTTCCAACATTCCGTGCCTGATCCGCGCCCTGGTGGCGTGTGGCTGGTTCGGCATCCAGACCATGTTCGGCGGGCTGGCGATTCACCTGTTCCTCGGCTCGGTGTTCGAGGGCTGGAAGTCCCTGGGCGGCACCGGTGAGGTCATCGGCTTCATGGTGTTCTGGGCGCTGAACCTGTGGGTGGTGATTCGCGGTGCCGAGTCGATCAAATGGCTGGAAACGCTCTCGGCACCGCTGTTAGTGCTGGTGGGGGTTGGGTTGTTGGTGTGGGCCATGCCCAACGTGTCGATGACCGAGTTGCTGGCGATCCCGGCCAAGCGCCCCGAAGGCGCGGGCGTGGCCAGTTACTTCGCGGCCGGGCTGACCGCGATGGTCGGGTTCTGGGCCACGCTGTCGCTGAACATCCCCGACTTCAGCCGCTATGCGAAAAGCCAGAAGGACCAGATCGTCGGGCAGATCATCGGCTTGCCACTGACCATGTTCCTGTTTGCCTCCCTGGGCGTGGTGATGACCGCCGCCTCGGTGAAGCTGGTGGGGGTGACGGTGTCCGACCCGGTGACCCTGATCGGCCATATCCAGAGTCCGGTCTGGGTGGCGCTGGCCATGGCGCTGATCATCATCGCCACGCTGTCGACCAACACCGCGGCCAACATCGTGTCGCCCACCAACGATTTCCAGAACATCGCACCCAAGGCGATCAACCGGACCAAAGCGGTAATCCTCACCGGGCTGGTCGGACTGGCGCTGATGGCCCATGAACTGCTGAAAAAGCTCGGCCTGATCGTTTCCGATCTCAGCCTGGAAACGGTCTATTCCAACTGGCTGCTCGGCTATTCCAGCCTGCTGGGGCCGATCGCCGGGATCATGGTGGTGGACTATTTCCTGATCAAGAAGCAGCAACTGGACCTCGCCGGCCTGTACCGCGATGACGTGTATCCGGCGTGGAACTGGAGCGGGTTCATCGCGTTTGGTGTGCCGGTGGTGCTGACGCTGCTGTCCCTGGGCAGCGACGCGTTCAGCTGGTTCTACAGCTATGGCTGGTTCACCGGCTCGGCGCTGGGTGGGATTATTTATTACGGGTTGAGTGTGATGCGGCCCAGCCCATCAATAGCTAAAACTGCGGTGTAAGGGAGGGCCTCATCGCGGGCAAGCCCGCTCCCACAGGTTTTGTGAACACCCGAGAACCCTGTGGGAGCGGGCTTGCCCGCGATGGCGGCCTCAAGTTCACCAACGAATTGCCTGAAGAAACACACAAGAACAGCCTGAGGAAATCATCATGAACGCGGCCGTAGACGTTCTGCAGTCCAGCCATCAGCACATCAACCGCGACCGCCTGTGGCAATCGCTCATGGAACTGGCCAGGCTCGGCGCCACGGTCAAGGGCGGCGTGTGTCGCCTGGCCCTGACCGATCTGGATCGCCAGGCCCGGGACATCTTCGTCAAATGGTGTATCGATGCCGGCTGCACCGTCAGCATCGACGCCGTCGGCAACATCTTCGCCCGTCGCCCCGGGCGCAATCCCGACCTGCCACCAGTGATGACCGGCAGCCACATCGACACCCAGCCCACCGGCGGCAAGTTCGATGGCTGCTTCGGTGTGCTGGCCGGCGTCGAAGTGCTGCGTACCCTCAACGACCTCAACATCGAAACCGAAGCGCCGCTGGAAGTGGTGGTCTGGACCAACGAAGAAGGCTCGCGCTTCGCCCCGTGCATGATGGGTTCCGGCGTGTTCGCGGAAAAATTCACCCTCGAGGAAACCCTGGCCAAGGTCGATGCCGAGGGCGTGACGGTGGGGCAGGCACTGAATGCCATTGGTTACGCCGGGCCGCGCAAAGTCAGCGGCCACAAAGTCGGCGCCTACTTTGAAGCTCACATCGAGCAAGGCCCGATACTGGAAGACGAACGCAAGACCATAGGCGTGGTCATGGGCGCCCTCGGGCAGAAATGGTTTGACCTCAAGCTGCGCGGCGTCGAAGCCCACGCCGGCCCGACCCCGATGCACCTGCGCAAGGACGCCCTGGTCGGTGCCGCGGTGATCGTCGGTGCGCTCAACCGCGCCGCCCTCAGCCATCAACCCCATGCCTGCGGCACCGTCGGCTGCCTGCAAGCCTATCCCGGCTCGCGCAACGTCATCCCAGGCGAAGTGCGCATGACCCTGGACTTCCGGCACCTGGAACCGGCGCGCCTGGACTCGATGATTGCCGAAGTGCGTGAAGTCATCGAAACCACCTGCGACGAACATGGCCTGACCTTCGAACTCACGCCAACGGCCGACTTCCCACCGCTGTACTTCGACAAGGGCTGCGTCGAAGCGGTACGCGGCGCCGCCCAAAGCCTGGGCCTGTCGCATATGGACATTGTCAGCGGCGCGGGCCACGACGCGATCTTCCTCGCCGAACTCGGCCCGGCCGGGATGATCTTCGTGCCGTGCGAAGGCGGCATCAGCCACAACGAAATCGAAAACGCCGCGCCGGATGACCTGGCGGCCGGGTGTGCGGTGCTGTTGCGGGCAATGCTGGCGGCTTCGGCGGCGATTGCGAAGGGAGAGTTGGCTGCTTGAACCGAGTGACGTGCGCTGAATGAATCAGCGCACGTCACAAACCCCAACCCTCAATCGTCATCCTGTTGAATCCCTCAATCAGTGGAGCAACACGATGTCGTCCAACACCCAAGCGGTCAATCTGCTGCAATCGATCCCACAGGTTTTCGAAAGCCTGACCCAGGTTCATGTCGTTCTCGATCATCATGACCTCAACCCCACCCTCAAGCATTTGATCCACCTGCGCGCCTCGCAGATCAACCAATGCGGTTTTTGCGTGAAGATGCACACCCGCGAAGCCCGGGAAGCCAATGAAACCAACGAGCGTCTGGATCGCCTGATCGTCTGGCGTCACGTCAATGATTTCAGCCCTGCGGAGCGCGCCGCGCTGGCGTGGACCGAAGCCTTGACGGTACTGGATGAAAAAACCGATTACGCCAGCTTGCGCGGTGAACTGAGGGCGTATTTCAATGACGAACAGATCGGCGCCTTGACGGCCGAGATCGGCATGATCAACCTGTGGAACCGCTTGCAGGTGTCGAGGCACTGATTGATGAACTGCGCTGAAAACGCCGCCACTGTGTTCGAGCAGCGCCGGCCCTTTTTGCTTGGTCTGGCCTATCGCATTCTCGGTTCGCGCGTCGAAGCCGAGGATGCGGTGCAAGAGTTGTTCATCAAGTGGCTGGAGGCCGACCGGGCCTCCATCGCCACGCCGGCCGCCTGGTTTACCACCGCCTGCACCCGCCATTGCATTGACCTGCTACGGTCGGCGCACAAGTCCCGGGTAGATTACATCGGTACCTGGCTGCCGGAGCCGATCCACACGGCGCATCAGGATTCACCCGAGCACATGCATGAACTGGCTTCGTCGCTGTCCACCGCGTTCGTGTTGTTGCTGGAGCGGCTGACACCCAAGGAGCGTGCCGCGTACCTGCTGTACGAAATCTTCGACTTGGATTACCCGCAGGTTGCCGATGCGGTCGGGGTGCAGGAAGCCGCTTGCCGCAAACTGGTGTCTCGGGCCAAGGCGAGTCTTGGCAGTGCCCAGGCCCGCTATCAACCGGAACCTGTGCGCCAAAACCAGTTGCTCAGTGCCTTCCACAACGCCATCACCAGTGGTTCCACGGCGAACTTGAGCGTGATGCTGAGCGAAGACGTCGAACTCTGCGCCGACAGCGGCGGCAAGGCTTCGGCGATCCGTGAAACGCTGTTTGGCATCGAAAGCGTGCTGGATTTCATTGGCCAGTCGTTGCACGCCTATTGGCAAACCTGTGAATGGCTGCCCGTTGAAATCAATGGGGCCCGAGGCGCCATCATCAAGGCCGACGGCGTTATCACCGCGTCGATGACGTTTGCTTTCGATGAAACCGGGCGGGTGAATCGGGTTTTCATCATGCGTAATCCGGACAAGTTGGCGGGGCTTGACGCGTCCTTTAACGTGCGATAGTCAAAGGACCACCGGCCCTCCAGGCTTTTCGCTGACCTACTCAACCGCTTTCGCGAGCAAGCCCGCTCCCACAAGGTTCGTTGCACTAACCAAAACTCCGGCGGTCGTATTCTTCACAGGGGCACCATACTTGTGGAGTCGAAATGAGCCAGCACGTCCTTTCCACGGAGGCCAATCGTCGCCAGTTGCAGCAAATCATCGCCTGCTTGTCCGACGGGGTGATTCTGCTCGATCCCGACCAGAGCATCCTGTGGGCCAACGAGGCGGCGCTGGCCATGCACGGTGCCTCGCAGATCAGCGACCTGGGCAGCAACGCCAAGGCCTATGTCAAACGCTTCGCCCTGCGTTATCGCAACAATCACCTCGTGCCGGCCGACAGCTACCCGATCAGTCGGGTGGCCCGTGGCGAGACGTTCAGCGATGTGCTGGTGGAGGTGACATCGGCGGGGAACGAAGCGTACACCTGGGTCCATCGCGTGCGCAGCCTGGTATTGGTTGACGGCCGTGGCAAACCGGAGTCGCTGGTCTTGATCATGGACGATGTCACCGACCGGGCCAGCACTGGGCAACTAACCGCCCGTGAGCGCGATGTACTGGGTCTGATCTGCGAAGGCCTGGCCGACAAGGACATCGCCGCGCGCCTGAAACTGGCACCGAACACAGTGCGCAACCATGTGGCGACGGTGTACTCCAAGCTCAATGTGCACAGCCGCAGCGAGGCGATTGTCTGGGCGCGGGAGCGGGGGACTGTTCTCTGGTGAATCCCGGTCGAAGGGGCAGGGTTAACCTACAAACGCACTATCGGTCACCGCATTGATCGAAGAACTGCGTTACGAACTGGACAGCAATTCCTTGCAGCGCCCTGATTCGGTGATGTAAGAACTGTCAGCTTTTACGGGTACTGGTCACGGATTGGGCTATAAATGATTCGCAGATATTTATTTTTTTGACAGGTGCATGGATTTTGCGCGCCGGTTTTGTTGTCACAAAAAAGTGTCTATCACTTATCGCGGGTCAACCTATGAAAACTCTTGGGAAACGCGTTATCTCACCCTTGTCGCTGGCATTCTGCGTGGCGATCCTCGGCGGCTGTGCCAGTCCGCCACCCCCTCCAGCGGTCACTCCACCACCTCCTGAACGCACCTGCCAGGCCATGGATAAAACCGATGTCCTGGGCGATGTACGGGCTGAAGACGGGCAGGTGACCCGAGTCACTACCACGACTCGTTGCGTCACGCAGTAAGCCCGGACGCTGCGATGTGCAACAACCCCGACTGTGGGAGCGAGCTTGCTCGCGATAGCGGCGTATCAGTCGACATCGATGTTGAATCTGATACCGCCATCGCGAGCAAGCTCGCTCCCACAGGGATTTGTGCTGTTCAGACGATCAGGACAGGAAGCCGCCATCCACATTCAGCGAAACGCCGGTGGTGTAGCTGGAAGCATCGCTGGCCAGGTACAGCACTGCGCCGGCCATTTCGCTTGGGTCAGCCACGCGCTTGAGCGGGATCTGTTGCAAAGCGGTGTTCAGGATGGCTTCGTTTTTCACCAGTGCAGAGGCGAACTTGGTGTCGGTCAGACCCGGCAGCAAGGCATTGCAGCGAATCCCGAATTGCGCACATTCCTTGGCGAAGACTTTGGTCATGTTGATCACCGCCGCCTTGGTCACCGAGTAGATGCCTTGGAAGATACCCGGTGAAACACCGTTGATCGAAGCCACGTTGATGATGCTGCCGCCGCCGTTTTCGCGCATCAGCTTGCCGGCTTCGACCGACATGAAGAAGTAGCCGCGGATGTTCACGTCGACGGTTTTTTGAAAGGCGCTGAGGTCGGTGTCCAGCACGTTGCAGAACTGCGGGTTGGTCGCGGCGTTGTTGACCAGGATGTCCAGGCGCCCGAACTGTTCCTTGATGCCGGCGAAGACCTGGCTGATCTGTTCCATCTCGCCGATGTGGCAGGCAATGGCGGTGGCCTTGCCGCCGGCGGCGATGATGGCGTCGGCGACGTGCTGGCAGCCTTCAAGCTTGCGGCTCGACACGATCACGTGGGCGCCTTGCTGGGCCAGTAGTTTGGCGATGGCCTCACCGATGCCACGGCTGGCGCCGGAGACGAAAGCGATCTTGCCGTCGAGGTCGAACAACTGAGTCTTGGACATGGGATTCCCTTATGAAAAGTCTTGTTATCGAGTCAAATGCCGTGTTGCGGCTAATGCTGTTCAGTTGAGTCCAGTCAGTGCGCGTTATCGTTCACGGTCTTCGCGCGCAGGCTTGCTCCTACAGGGATCGCATATGGTCAGAGGCTGGATTTCGAGATGACCTGCAAGCTCATCTGCTCCAGCAGCTTGTTCATGTGAATGAACTGCGCGAAGCGTTTGTCCTGGGTCTGGCCATGGTAGAAGCGGTAGTAGATCTGCTGCACGATGCCGGCCAGGCGGAACAGGCCGTAGGTGTAGTAGAAGTCGAAATTGTCGATGCGTATGCCCGAGCGTTCGGCATAGTAATCGACGAACTCGCGGCGGGTGAGCATGCCCGGCGCGTGGCTCGGCTGGCGGCGCATCATCTGCACCGGCGCCGGATCATCGGCTTCGATCCAGTAGGCGAGGGTGTTGCCCAGGTCCATCAGCGGATCGCCCAGGGTGGTCAGTTCCCAGTCGAGCACGCCGATGATCTGCATCGGGTTGTTCGGGTCGAGGATTACGTTGTCGAAGCGGTAGTCGTTGTGCACGATGCTGGAGGTCGGATGGTCGGCCGGCATCTTGTCGTTGAGCCAGGCCTTGACCGCTTCCCATAGTGGCGCATCGGGGGTCAGGGCCTTTTCGTAGCGATCGCTCCAGCCTTTGATTTGTCGCGCCACGTAGCCTTCGGGTTTACCCAGGTCACCCAGGCCGTAGGCGTTGTAGTCGACGCGATGCAGTTCCACGAACTTGTCGATGAAACTCTTGCACAGGGCTTCGGTTTTCGCCGAATCCAGGCCCAGCTCCGGCGGCAGGTCCGAGCGCAGGATGATGCCGTTGACCCGTTCCATGACATAGAACTCGGCACCGATCACCGATTCGTCGGTGCAGTGCACGTAGGCTTTCGGGCAGTACGGAAAACCGTCGCGCAGTTGATTGAGGATGCGAAATTCACGGCCCATGTCGTGGGCCGACTTGGCCTTGTGGCCGAAGGGCGGGCGACGCAGGACGAATTCCTGTTCGGGGTATTCCAGCAAGTAAGTGAGGTTTGAAGCGCCGCCCGGAAACTGGCTGATCCGTGGCAAGCCGCTGAGCCCCGGAATATGGGTCTTGAGGTACGGATCGATCAGGCCGGCATCGAGCTCTTCACCGGTGCGGGTACGGGTGGACTGGTCAGTAAGCGCCATGCTTATCCCTTCTGCTTATTCTGGAGGCCTGAAACTATTGGCTAATCTAATGCGCACACTGCACACCTACAACCGCGAACGGCTCTTATAGGTGAGCGTGTTGCCGGCCAATCATTGTTTTTGATACAGCTGTTTGAATCGCCATCAATGGGCGAGCCGGCTCTTGGCCGACGGCAGTTCGATCGGCGTGAGCACCGGTTGGCCGGAGAAAAACGCCACGAGGTTCTTGCCCACCATTTCGACGGTGCCCTGGGTGGCTTCCGGGGACAGCCCGGCGACATGGGGGGTGAGGATCACGTTACTCAGGGTCTTGAGTGCATCCGGCACCTTCGGTTCGGCGTCGAACACGTCGAGTGCGGCGCCGGCGATCCGGCGTTGTGCAAGGGTGCTGATCAGGTCGGTGGTGACGATCACGCTGGCGCGGGCGATGTTGACGATGAACCCGTTGGGACCCAGGGCATCAAGGACCGCTTTGTTGATCAGGTGCCTGGTCCCGAGACCACCGGGGGTCGCGACGATCAAAAAGTCCGAAGCACGGGCCAGTTCAGTGGGGGTGGAGCAGAAGGTGTAGGGCACATCGCTGCGATGCTGGCGATTGTGGTAACTCACCGCCATGTCGAAGCCATTCGCCGCGCGTTTGGCGATGGCCATGCCGACGGCGCCGAGGCCGAGGATGCCCAGGCGTTTGCCAGCGAGGGAAGGGCGCATGATCTTCGGCCACTCACCGCGCCGAACGGCGGCATCACAGCGGGGTATGTCGCGCACCAGCGCCAGCAGCAGCGCCATCGCATGGTCGGCGACGGACGAGGCGTTGACCCCGGCGCCATTGGTGACGGTGATGCCCCGGTTCGCTGCGGCCTGCAGGTCGACGTGTTCATAGCCGGCGCCAATCACGCAGATGATCTTGAGGTTGGGCAGGGCGGCGATTTCATCGGCATACAGCCCCAACGGGCCACGGGTGAGGACGGCGTCGATCTGCCCGGCGTGGTGGGCAATGGCTTCGGCGCGCTCGGCGGGCGTCGGGGCCAGGATCAGGTGAAAGCCCTGATGTTCGAGGATAGGCAGGTACTCATTGATGGTTTCAACCAGTACCAGAACGGTTACAGGCATGCTTGGCTCCCTGTGGGCATCGAAAAATCGGCTCGAACGTCACTTGAGATTGCTGATTTCAGGGCGGCTTGGCAACCACCAGCGATCGCAGTCCGTGGCAGCTCCTGCGCCATTGTGGACACTGCGCTGAGTGTAGGGGCTGGTAATGCCTGCGATCTTTTTATTGCGTGGGGGCGGGCGATTTACTTCGACGGCGTGAGGGCGGCCCGGGCAGCTTCGAGAATTTCATCCGATAGCGGGTCGCCTCGGGTGGCCCGGGACAACATCAGGGCACCGAACATCAGCGAATACTGCACCAGCGCCTGCTGCCGTTTGCCGGCTTCGTCCTCTGCGTCCAGCAGCGAGCCAAGGGAATCGAGCAGGTTGTTCAGGCCCTGCAGATAGGTTTGGCGCAATCCGCTCTCGGCGGCCTCATGGCACATGTCCCCGGCAAAGGCCACCACCGGGCAGCTGTCGCCCGGATTGTCCCGGCTTTCGTTGGACAGGTAGGTTTCGACCACGGCACAGCGGGCGGCGTCCTTGCCGTCATGCTCGGCCACCCGTCCTGACCAGCGTTGCGCGGCCTGCTCGAAAGCCCGGCCGCTGGCCTCTTGCGCCAGGGCTTCCCTGGATTCGAAGTGCCCGTAGAAGCCACCGTGGGTCAGGCCCGCGGCGGCCATCACATCGACCACGCTGATCCCGTGCAAGCCGCGTTCACGAAACAGCCGGGTGGCGGCATCGACGATAGTCTCGCGGTTGAGGTCGGCTTGTTTGCGGGAAACTCGGGGCATGGGTCATTCTCGTTTTTCAGGTGGACTATCAGAGGGCGTATTGGGCAATCCCGTTGCCGAACGACCAGTTCTCTTTTTTCACTTCCACCAGATTGATGAAAACGTCCTCCAGGCGCACCGCCAGCTCTGCATTAAGGCTTTCGGCGATGGTTTTGTAGAGGTTTTTTTTCTGCTCCAGGGTTCGCCCTTCGTTGAGGGTGATCTGGATGACGACCAGGTTATCGGTGCGGTTGATGCCCAGATACCCGGGATCAAAGATGAAATGCTGCTCGTCGTGTTCGGCCAGGATCTGGAAGTTGTCGTGTTCAGGCACGCCAATGGTCTGGCGCATGGCGGCATAGATCAGTTGCCCGATGCGTCTGGCGTGGGTGGGGTCCCGGTGTTTTCGGATGTCGACGCGAACCAGTGGCATGGGCAGACTCCAGAAGGAATGCAGGTCGGTTAAAAATACATGATGGTGAACCTTTATCAAGTGTCCCATGCTTTCTGGCGATGAAACGTAGCCTCGAAAACACTGCAATTCCTTGTGGGAGCGAGCTTGCTCGCGATAGCGGTGTGTCTGGCAAGTAGATGTTGGATGTGCCGCAGCTATTGCGAGCAAGCTCGCTCCCACAGGGGACTTTCGTCTATCTGGTACCACCGTTCCTCACCTAAGTCTTTGCTTCTGCTCACTAATCCTCCAGAATCGCGCCCCTGTTTCGGCCGGGCGCCGCCTGTCGGGTATTCCGACGCGTCCTGGCCGGGTGGCAAGTGACCGGAATGTGGAGATCCCACCGGATGAATGATCAGGCCAATAGCGTTAACGAACGCTATGTAGACGCGACACCCGCGACGCTTACGAGCTGGAATCGCCAAGACACCACCTGGATGCTGGGGCTGTTTGGCACGGCGATTGGTGCCGGAACCCTGTTTTTGCCGATCAACGCAGGCCTGGGCGGTTTCTGGCCGCTGCTGATCCTGGCGTTGCTGGCGTTTCCGATGACGTTCTACGCACACCGCGGGCTGACCCGTTTCGTGTTGTCCGGTCGCGAAGGCGCCGACATCACTGAAGTGGTGGAAGAACATTTCGGCATCAAGGCCGGCGCGCTGATCACGCTGTTGTACTTCTTCGCGATCTTCCCGATCCTGCTGATCTACAGCGTGGCGCTGACCAACACCGTGGGCAGTTTCCTTGAGCATCAATTGCACATCACGCCGCCACCGCGCGCCGTGTTGTCGCTGGTGCTGATCCTTGGCTTGCTGGCCGTGGTGCGCTGCGGCGAGCAAATGATCGTCAAGGCCATGAGCCTGATGGTTTACCCGTTCATCGTGGCGCTGCTGTTTCTGGCGGTGTACCTGATTCCGCACTGGAACGGCGGCATTCTCGCCACCGCGAGCCAAGTGCCTGCGCCGTCGGCGCTGCTGCATACCCTGTGGCTGGCGATACCGGTGATGGTGTTCTCGTTCAACCACTCGCCGATCATCTCGGCGTTTGCGGTCGACCAGAAGCGTCGTTATGGCGAACACGCCGAGGAACGCAGCTCGCAGATCCTGTCCCGTGCCCATCTGTTGATGGTAGTGATGGTGCTGTTCTTCGTCTTCAGTTGCGTGCTGACCCTGTCGCCAGCGCAACTGGCTGAAGCCAAGGCGCAGAACCTGTCGATCCTGTCGTACCTGGCCAACCACTTCAGCAATCCGACCATTGCCTTCGCGGCGCCGTTGATTGCCTTCGTGGCCATTTCCAAGTCGTTCCTGGGGCACTACATCGGCGCCAGCGAAGGCCTCAAGGGTCTGATCGTCAAGAGCGGCAAGCGTCCGTCCGCCAAGGCCCTGGACCGTATGACCGCCGCGTTCATGCTGGTGGTGTGCTGGATCGTCGCCACGCTGAACCCGAGCATCCTCGGCATGATCGAAACCCTCGGTGGCCCGGTGATCGCGGCGATCCTGTTCCTGATGCCGATGTACGCCATCCGCAAGGTGCCGGCGATGGCACGCTATCGCGGTCAGGCGTCCAATGTCTTCGTGACGGCGGTAGGCCTGGTGGCGATTTCGGCGTTGGTCTATTCGCTGAGTGCGTGATTGCTGTTTGATTTGATGAGTGAATGACGGCTGATCCGGTTTTCGGGTTGGCCGTTTTTTTTGGGGGGGGGTATTCGATCGCTGTAGGAGCGAGCCTGCTCGCGAAAAACGCCGGGACACCGCGGGGATTCAGACAGCCTGCGTTATCGTTGACGACCATCGCGAGCAGGCTCGCTCCTACAGAGGTTCGGGGACCTCAGTCAGAGCCAGGTCGGCTCGCGGAACAAATAGCAGCCATTACTCCAGAAACGGATATGTACACAAAAAACAGCCATAAAAAAACGCCGCTCATCTCACGATGGGCGGCGTTTTTCATTGCGTTGCAACGTTAGGCTTGAACGACCGGGATGTTGGCGTTCGCAGCAGCTTCACGGAACTCGGCGATCTGGTCGAAGGACAGGTAGCGGTAGACATCGGCCGCCATGCTGTCGATCTTGCCAGCGTATTCCATGTACTCCTCGACGGTCGGCAGGCGACCCAGGATGGAAGCCACGGACGCCAGCTCGGCCGAAGCCAGGTAGACGTTCGCGCCGTCACCCAGACGGTTCGGGAAGTTACGGGTCGAAGTCGACACGACAGTCGAGTTCGGCTCTACACGTGCCTGGTTACCCATGCACAGCGAGCAGCCTGGCATTTCCATGCGAGCGCCGGCCTTGCCGTAGATGCCGTAGTAGCCTTCTTCGGTCAGCTGGTGAGCGTCCATCTTGGTCGGCGGCGACAGCCACAGACGGGTTGGCAGCTGACCCTTGACCTGTTCCAGCAACTTGCCGGCGGCGCGGAAGTGACCGATGTTGGTCATGCACGAACCGATGAACACTTCGTCGATCTTCTCGCCAGCAACGCTGGAGAGCAGGCGAGCGTCGTCCGGGTCGTTCGGCGCGCAGAGCACAGGCTCCTTGATGTCGGCCAGGTCGATCTCGATGACTTCAGCGTATTCGGCGTCTTTGTCCGCTTCCAGCAGCTCAGGGTTGGCCAGCCAGGCTTCCATTGCTTGAGCGCGACGTTCCAGAGTACGTGCATCGCCGTAGCCTTCGCCGATCATCCAGCGCAGCAGGGTGATGTTGGACTGCAGGTATTCGGCAATCGACTCTTTGGACAGCTGGATGGTGCAACCGGCAGCCGAACGTTCAGCCGAGGCGTCAGACAGTTCGAACGCTTGCTCTACGGTCAGTTTAGGCAGGCCTTCGATCTCCAGGATGCGACCGGAGAAGGCGTTCTTCTTGCCTTTCTTCTCTACGGTCAGCAGGCCAGCCTGGATCGCGTAGTAAGGAATGGCGTGAACCAGGTCACGCAGGGTGACGCCTGGCTGCAGTTCGCCTTTGAAGCGAACCAGGATCGACTCAGGCATGTCCAGCGGCATGACGCCGGTGGCTGCGGCGAACGCAACCAGGCCGGAACCGGCCGGGAACGAGATGCCGATCGGGAAACGGGTGTGGGAGTCACCACCGGTACCGACGGTGTCTGGCAGCAGCATGCGGTTCAGCCACGAGTGGATGATGCCGTCGCCCGGACGCAGGGAAACGCCGCCGCGGGTCATGATGAAGTCAGGCAGGGTGTGGTGGGTGGTCACGTCGATCGGCTTAGGGTAAGCCGCGGTGTGGCAGAAGGACTGCATCACCAGATCGGTCGAGAAGCCCAGGCACGCCAGGTCTTTGAGTTCGTCACGGGTCATTGGACCGGTGGTGTCCTGGGAACCCACGGTGGTCATCTTCGGTTCGCAGTAGGTGCCCGGACGAACGCCGGTCACGCCGCAAGCCTTGCCGACCATTTTCTGCGCCAGGGTGAAACCCTTGGTGCTTTCAGCCGGAGCTTCAGGCTTCTTGAACAGGTTCGAAGGTGGCAGACCCAGTTCGGCGCGAGCCTTCTCGGTCAGGCCACGGCCGATGATCAGCGGAATACGGCCGCCAGCACGAACTTCGTCCAACAGCACCGGAGTCTTCATTTCGAAGGTGGTCAGGACTTCGTCGGTGCCGTGCTTGCAGACTTTGCCAGCATGCGGGTACAGGTCGATCACGTCGCCCATGTGCATGTTGGATACGTCGAATTCGATTGGCAGTGCGCCGGCATCTTCCATGGTGTTGTAGAAGATCGGAGCGATCTTGCTGCCGAAGCAGAAACCGCCGGCACGCTTGTTCGGTACATAAGGAACGTCGTCGCCGAAGAACCACAGTACGGAGTTGGTCGCCGATTTACGCGAAGAACCGGTACCGACCACGTCACCGACGTAGGCGATAGGGAAACCGGCGTTGCGCATTTCTTCGATCTGCTTCATCGGACCGGTGACGCCTTGTGCGTCAGGCACGATGCCGTCGCGAGCCATTTTCAGCATGGCCAGGGCGTGCAGCGGGATGTCTGGACGGGACCAGGCATCAGGAGCCGGGGACAGGTCGTCGGTGTTGGTTTCGCCGGTGACCTTGAACACGCGCAGGCTGATCTTGTCGGCCAGGGTCGGGCGCTTCACGAACCACTCGCCGTCAGCCCAGGATTGCAGCACGCCTTGGGCGTGAACGTTACCGTTCTTGGCTTTTTCAGCGACGTCGTGGAAGGCGTCGAACATCAGCAGGGTGTGCTTGAGTTCTTCGGCCGCTACTGGAGCCAGTTCGGCGTCGTCCAGCAGGTTAACCAGCGTCACGATGTTGTAGCCGCCCTGCATGGTGCCGAGCAGTTCAACAGCGCGCTTCTTGTCGATCAGGGGGGATTTGGCTTCGCCTTTGGCGATGGCGGACAGGAAGCCGGCCTTTACATAGGCTGCTTCGTCCACTCCAGGCGGAACGCGATTGGTGATCAGGTCAACGAGGAATGCTTCTTCGCCAGCCGGGGGATTTTTCAGCAGCTCGACCAGGCCTGCAGTTTGTTCGGCGTTTAGCGGCTGGGGAACGATACCCAGTGCTGCGCGCTCTTCGATATGTTTGCGGTAGGCTTCAAGCACAGTTATTACCCTCATCAGTGGTCCCAAATGGGTGTCCGGGACGCTCATCCCGAAATTGCCGTACTCATGCGCTGCATGGCGTTGTGAGCCACTTAGCCAGAATTACCGACAATTCCTTACAGAAGCTGCTTTCAAAGTTTTACGCCTGCAGAACGGGAGCTGATGAGGGTTGGCGTTGGGCTTTTCCCCGCTGGAAAAACCCCTCGCCAACACCGCTCTGAAGGAACGACTGTGCTCGTGACGCTTTGAAAACAGCTTCTAACGGACATTGGCGCCTAAAAAGGCAGGCTGATTCTACGGCAAAAAAAAATTAAAGGTAAGTCAGTGTTTATTGGACTTTGGTGGTGGCGGTCACCAGAGCCCGATTCTCCACAGGCCCTGAACTTTGAGGGGTGATCAATGGCCGACAAAGGGCTAACATGCCGGCCTGTTCTGCTTTTTCGCGTTTTGCCTATCTATGCCCAATCAGACCATCAAGACTCCCTGCGTCGGCCTCTGCTCCACTGTTTACGGTGACCTGGTGTGCCGTGGCTGCAAGCGTTTCCACCACGAAGTGATCCACTGGAACGGTTACAACGAGGAAGAAAAGCGCGCGGTATGGCTGCGTCTTGAGCAGTTGCTGTCACAGGTGATGGCCGCCAAGGTGGAAATTTTCGATCCGGCGCTGCTCCGAATGCAGCTGGAACAGCGCAAGATCCGCTTCGTGCCCCATCAATCGGAATATTGCTGGGCCTACCAGTTGATCGCGCGCGGTGCGCGGGTGATCAACAACCTGGAAGCCTACGGGATGGTGCTGCTGCCGGAGTTTCGCGAGTGGAACCTGCCGGAATTGCGCGACGCCATTGATCGGGAATTTTTCCTGCTCTCCGAAGCCCATTACCAGCGCTATATTGCGCCGGGGTTCCTGCAAGACGCCTTTGGCGGCTAAGAGCATCGCGAGCAGGCTCGCTCCCACATTGATCAGAGTCGTTCACAAATCCCTTGTGGGAGCGAGCTTGCTCGCGATGGCGTCCGGCCAAACAGCAAAAATCTCAATGCTTGTCCGCAATCTCCTCGAGATGATCCGCCACTTCCATCGGCTTGAGCACCAGCACATCGCTCTCGACCGCATCGAGCACCACTTCCGCCGTATTGCCGATCAACGCCCCTGACAACCCGCTGCGCGCTACGGTGCCGATCACCGTCACCGCTGCCTGCAGTTTGTGCACCATGAACGGAATCAGCACATCCGCCGGGCCTTCCTCGATGTGCAGGTGATCATCGTCGATGTCGAATTCCGCCTGGAACGCCTTGCACTGTTCGCGATAGCGCGCCTGGATGGTTTCGCTCAGTTGAAACGTCGGGTCGGCCGCCGACAGCATCGGCGACGGGTGGGCGCTGATCACGTGCAGGCGGGCCTTGGCCAGGGTTGCGATGTCATAGCCATGATCGATGATGGTGTTGTGCAGGTGGCGATGTTCCTGGTCGGTGTTACCGACGTCGATGGCTGCCAGGATCACTTTGTCTTTCCATGAATCGGCGGTTTTCACCAGCAGCACCGGAGTCGGGCAGGACCGCAACAGCTTCCAGTCCTGCGGGGTCAGCAGGGCTTTTTTCAACGGACTGTCGGGGAAGTGCTGCTTGACCACTAGGCCGCAACCTTCGGCTTGCTGCACATCGACGATGGTTTGGTGTTGGCTGTCGTTCCAGGCCTGCTCGGTGGTGACGCTGTAGCCGTCCTCCGTCAAAGCGGCCTTGAGCACACCCAACATGCCACTGTGATCATGCTTGGGGTCGCACACCAGCAGATGCAACTGCGCCTGGGTCACACCGGCGATCAACTTCGCCCGTTTGAGCGCCAGGCTTTCCGAGTGCTCGGGTTCGATGACCACCAGAATGCTGCGAATGGCTTGCATGAGCGGGATCTCCTGAAAATGAAAAAGCACGGCGTTGCACAACTATAGTTGCTGTCGGCGATTCGGGGACTTGATGCATATCAACGGTCGGCGACTGGTGGTCTGCGGGCAGGCCGGTATAATCGGCGCCCTTCGTTTTGAACCTATTTTTCCGTGAGCCCCATGATCCTTCCCGAAATTCACGAGTTCCTTGGCTGCCGCACCCCCGACGGCTGGATCCAGGCCGCGCTGGCCGATCAGGAAACCCTGCTGATCGACCACAAGAACTGCGAATTCAAGGCCGCCAGCACCGCGTTGAGCCTGATCGCCAAGTATCACTCCCACGTCGATCTGATCAACATGATGTCGCGCCTGGCCCGGGAAGAACTGGTGCACCACGAACAGGTCATGCGCCTGATGAAACGGCGCAAGATCGAACTGCGCCAGCTGTCCGCCGGGCGCTATGCGTCGGGGCTGCGCAAGGTGGTGCGCAGTCACGAGCCGGTGAAACTGGTGGACACCCTGGTGGTCGGCGCCTTCATCGAAGCCCGCAGTTGCGAGCGTTTCGAAGCGCTGGTGCCGCACCTGGACGAAGAACTGGGCAAGTTCTATTTCGGTCTGCTCAAGAGCGAGGCCAGGCATTTCCAGGGTTACCTGAAGCTGGCCTACCAATATGGGGACGCCAAGGACATCGCCCAGGTGATCGACAGGGTCCGTGCCGCCGAGCAGGAACTGATCGAATCCCCGGATGTGGAATTTCGCTTCCATAGCGGCATACCGGCTGCGGCATAAACACCGCAACCCATTGTGGGAGCGAGCTTGCTCGCGATGACGGATCAGGCAGCCACACCTGAGGTGGCTGACAGTCCGCTATCGCGAGCAAGCTCGCTCCCACAGGTTCCAGTGTTAACTGACAGGTATCAGTTTTCTGGCGGGCGCTCAGCTTAGAAATCCCACTTGGTGGTCAACATCACGTTGCGTGGTTCGCCGTAGTACGTGGTGTCGAAGTTGCCCAGGCCCGTCAGGTAGCGTTTGTCGAAGACGTTGTTGGCGTTGACGGTGAAGCTCAGGTTTTCGTTGAACTGGTAGCGGCTCATCAGGTCGACGAGGGTGTAGCCACCTTGCTTGATGCGGGTGTCGCCGCCCGTTGTCGGGCTGTAGATCTTGCCGTAGAACGCGCTCTGCCAGCTGATACCGCCACCGATGGTCACCTGATCCAGTGCGCCGGGCAGGCGGTAGGTGGTGAACGTACGCACGACATGTTCCGGTTTGGAGGTCGCCAGCGGGAAGCCAAAGATGCGCTGTTCATCAGCGTCACGGGTGCGGGCGTAGGTATAGCCGGCCGACAGGTTCCAACCTTCGGCCGCTTCACCGGCCAGTTCCAGTTCCACACCCTTGGTGGTTGCGCCGTCGATGGCTTTGTAGATGCCTTCGTTGGTGACCGGGTTGGTACCGATCGATTCGGCGAGGTTGTCTTGCTCGATGCGGAAGAAGGCCAGGCTGGCGTTCAGTCGCCCGTCGAAGTAAGCGGCTTTCAGGCCGGCTTCGTAACTGGCGCCCTCGACCGGTGCCAGGGTCGAACCGTTGGCGTCCTTGTAGGTTTGTGGCTGGTAGATGCTGGTGTAGCTGGCGTATGCAGAATAGGTGTCGTCCAGGTCATAAACCACACCGGCATAGGGCGTGACCACGCCATGTTCCTTGTAGCTGGCATGGGTGTCATCGAGTCCCGCACCCGGATAGTACGAATAATCCTCGTTGTACTTGAAGGTGCTCAGGCGGCTGCCGAGGATGATCGACAGATCGTCGGTCGCGTGCAGGCGCGTGGCCAGGTACAGGCCATTCTGGCTTTGGATGCGTTCGTACTTGCCGTTTTTCGGGAAGTTCTGTTCCGGCAGATCGCCGTTCCAGTCGTAGATGCTGCCCGGGACCAATTCGAAGGCGCTGGTGTCGTAGGTCGCGCCGGTCTGGCGCGAGTGGGAAGCCATGAAGCCAGCCACCAGTTCATGCTCGCGGCCTCCCAGGGTGAAGGGGCCAGTGACGTTCACGTCAGCGGTGTTTTGCACGCGATGACCTTCCCAGCGACCCCAGTACAGGAACATGCCTTCACCGGTGGCGCGGTCCGGGTTGCCGCCGCTGGCCGAGGCCAGGCGAGTGTCGTGATCGGTGGTTTTCTGGTCGATGCTGGCCTTGAACTTCCAATCGTTGGCCAGGGCCTGTTCCAGGGAGGCGAAGTAGGTGATGTCGTCGAAGTCACGTCGGCTCCAGTCGGCGCCCGGGTTGAAGTGACGGGGGAAGTCGGTACGGCCACCGTCCGAGAAGTACACCGGGTTACCGGTCCAGGACGAGCCGCGCGGGGTGGTGCTTGATTTGTCGACGCCGAAGGTCAGCAGGGTGTCGGGTGTCAGATCGGCTTCGAGGATGCCGTAGAACAGGTCTTTCTTCTGGCTGTAATGATCCTGGTAGGAGTTCTTGTCGGAATAAGCGCCGACAAAGCGGCCACGCACACTGCCGGAATCGTTCAGCGAACCGGAAATATCGCCGACGCTGCGATACGCGTCCCAGTAACCGACGGTGCCGCTGATCGACGCCTTGAATTCCTTGGTCGGCTTCTTGCGGATCAGGTTCACGGTGGCGGACGGGTCGCCCGAACCGGTCATCAGGCCGGTCGCACCCTTGACGATTTCGATGCGGTCCAGGCTGGACGCGTCGTCGCCGTTGTTAGGGTTTTCACCGTAGACACCGTCATACGGAATGTTCACGCCGTCGTACTGGAAGTTGGTGATGGCAAAGCCACGGGCGGAAAACTCGGTGCGGTCACTGTCGTACTTCTGCGTCGAAATACCGGGGGTGTTGCGTAGCGCGTCGCCGATGCTCTGCACACCGCGGTCGTCCATCTGCTGACGGGTAATGACGGTCACCGATTGCGGCGTTTCGCGGATCGACAGGGGCAGGCCGGTGGCCGTGGATGTTGAACCGGTGGTGTAGGAGTGGGTGCCTTCGGTGGTAGCGCCCAGCGCCTGGCCGGAAATGGTCGTTGCGCCCAGTTGCAGTACGCCGTCGTCCCGGGCCGAGTTCTTTTCGGCATCGGTTTCAGCGGCGTGGACAACGGGTACAAGGCTCAGCAGGGCGGCAGGCAAGGCCAGCGCGAGAGGGCACAAGGCAAAACGGAAATGGGCGACAAGCGGGTGCGACATGGGGATCCCTTTGCATCGAATCGATCGGTAGTTGAAGTGCTTCTGAGGGGTTGACCGAACGAAAAACGCAAAGGGGAACTGCCGTATGAAAAAAACTGATAATTATTCTCGGCAGACCAGGCCGAGACGCTCATGCCACTGGGCGATGGATTCCACGGGGTACAGATCGAACTGTTGATCCCCGGGCAGCGCCTGGACCTCCACCCACGGCGCTTTTGAACCGAGCATCAGATGCGTGTGCTCCGGCGGCACCGGCAGCGGCGTGTCGATGGCCGAGGCGAAGGGGTGAATCAACTCAGGCCACTCCGGGCTGAATAGCCACAGAGCCGTTGCGCAGACCGAGCAGAAATGCCGCTCGGCCGTGCTGCTGTGGGCGCGCTTGTCGTCTTGTTCCTTGAGCCGCGCATGGTAAATCGCGATGTGTTTGCGCCCGCGAACCTTGAGGCTGGCGGCATCGCCACCGAGGTTGATCGCATAGCCGCCACCGCCCTGTGTCTTGCGGCAGATCGAGCAGTAGCAACGCTGGTAAGGGTAGGGGTGGGCGCTGGTCAAACTGAACGACACCGCGCCGCAATGGCAGGAACCTTCGAGATGCATGGGAGCCTCCGGCTGACTTGAGCGTACCCTGAACAGCCTAGACCGTAAGGGCTACTCGACCGGCACCAGAATCGCGTCGCCGGTCGCCACCAGTTTCAGCGCGGGTGACTTCAAAGCCGGCCCAGCGGTTGAAGGCCGAGGTTGAGTTGATCTGTTTGAGTGTGTTGAGCATGGCGAATCCCTCCGGTTGAGGGTTCAACATGCGCCGGGTTCGGGGGCATGTCATCGTTGATCAGCCAGCGTGATAGGGCGGTGGATTTATGGTGAATATACTGGCCCCATCGCGAGCAAGCTCGCTCCCACATTTGGAATGCAATCCCCTGTGGGAGCGAGCTTGCTCGCGATGAACGATAACGCGGTCCCACTGGACGCCCACGAAAGGCCAAGTCAGCATGTCCCCCTCGAAACCGGGACATGACCTGATGCGACGATTACCCTCCCTGGCAGCCCTGCGAACCTTCGAATGCGCCGCCCGTCACGCCCATTTCGGTCGGGCGGCGGCCGAGCTGTGTGTCACCGACAGCGCGGTCAGCCACCAGATTCGCCAACTCGAAGAGCAACTCGGTGTGCCGCTGTTCGTGCGCGAGGGCCGGCAGATTCGCCCGACCCTGGCCGCCGGGCGCCTGATGCAAAGTTTGCAGCAGGCTTTCGAACTGATCGGTGATGCCTGCGATGAACTGCGCGACCCTTCATCCCTGGCGGTATTGCGTCTGGCGGTCACCGCCGAGCTGGCGCAAAAGTGGCTGATGAGTCGTCTCACGGATTTCTACGCGCGTTACCCACACATCACCTTGCATCTGTACGAACAGCCGATCGACGCCACGGCACCCGGGGAAGACATCGACCTGGCGATCACCTACGGCACCGGCCCGGTGGACAGCACCGCGTATTTCGTCCGGCCGCTGCCTGCGTTGCAGTTCTTCCCGGTTTGCAGCCCCGGCCTTTTCAACCAGGGCACCCTGAAAACCCCGAAGGACCTGGCCCGCCACTGTCTGCTGCACGACGACCAGGACGGCAAGACCTGGACCGCGTGGCTGACCAGCCATGCCGGTGACCAGCGCCCTGATCGTCAATTGTATTTCGCCCACGCCGGGCTGGCACTGGAGGCCGCGGCCCAAGGGCAGGGCGTGGCCATGGGCGACAACTTGACGGCCCAGGAAGATTTGCTCAGCGGGCGGCTGGTACGGCCGTTCACCTCGAGCATGACCGCGCTGGGCCAATATGCGCTGGTGTGCGAGCGGCTGCGGCTGGAGCGTCCGGCGGTGGCGCAAATGCTGGAATGGTTCAACGATCAGTTGCTCGATTGATGAGTTGAATTCAAGTATTCCGAAATAATCATCGTTGGCGAGCCAGTCGCTGTCGCCCTTAGCCTGTGGTCATTCCAATCCCCGCTGAAGAGGTTTGACCATGGCCCGTTTGCTCGACACCACTCCCAAACAGGACGGTTTCCGTCTGCCCGGCGAATTCGAAGCCAAGTCCGGTTGCTGGCTCGGCTGGCCGGAGCGTACCGACGTCTGGCGCAACGGTGCCAAGCCGGCGCAGAAAGTCTGGGTGCAGATCGTCACCGCCATTTCCATGAGCGAACCGGTCACCGTGTGTGCCTCGGCGGCACAGTTCGCCACCGCGCGCCGCCAGTTGCCGCCGCAAGTACGCGTGGTCGAAATGACCTGCAACGACACCTGGTTCCGCGACAGCGGCCCGTGTTTTGTGGTCAATGACCAGAGTGGCGAAGTGCGCGGCGTCGATTTCGAATTCAACGCCTACGGCGGCCTCGACGGCGGCTTGTACTATCCGTGGGACAAGGACGACCAGATCGCCGGCAAGATCCTCGAAATCGAACGCTTCGACCGCTATCGCGCACCGTTGATCGCCGAACTGGGCGGCATCCAGAGCGACGGCCAGGGCAGCATCCTGACCACTGAGCAATGCCTGCTCAACCGCAATCGCAACCAGCACCTGGGCAAGGACGAAGTCACCCGCCGCCTGACCGATTACCTCGGCGCCGAGCAGGTGATCTGGCTGCCGCGGGGCTGCAAGTTCGATGAAACCGACGGCCACGTCGACGACCTCGCGTGCTTCGTACGCCCCGGTGAAGTGGTGTTGCAATGGACCGACAACCGCGACGACCCGCAATGGGAAATCTATCAGGAGGCCTACGACATCCTGCGCAGCACCCGCGACAGTCGTGGCCGCGAGTTGATCGTGCACAAGCTGCCGCAGCCGGATGTGCTGGAGTGGACCGCCGAAGAAGCCGAAGGCCTGGACCGGCAGGACAGCACCCATACCCGCCAGGCCGGGACGAAAATCTGCGCGTCGTACATCAACTACTACGCCGGTAACAGCTCCATCGTGGTGCCGCTGTTTGGTGATCGCAACGACAAAGTGGCGCTGGCGACCCTGGCCGAGCTGTTCCCGCAACACAGCATCGTCGGCATCGAAAACTCCCGGGAAATCCTCCTCGGTGGCGGCAACGTCGCGTGCATCACCATGCCGCAGTACGCCGTCACCGCCAGCAACAAAAGGGGAGCGTGATCGTGGGCCTGCACAAACTGACTCAAGCAATACTGCTGGTGCTTGCACCCCTGTGTGTGCAGGCTGCCGACACCGCCAAACCGGTGGTCAACCTGTACATCTGGGGCGAGTACCTGGCCCCGGACACCTTGAAGAATTTTGAAGCGAAAACCGGCATCCATGTGGTGGTCGACCACTTCGACTCCCTGGAAACCGTCGAGACCAAGCTGCTCACCGGCCGCAGTGGCTACGATCTGGTGCTGACGGCGGGGCAGCATCTGTCCCGGGCCATCGAGAGTGGCGCGGTGCAGACGGTCGACAAGCAGCAACTGCCGCACTTTGCCGGCGTCGGCGAGGAGTTCCGCCAGCACATGGCGGTGTTCGACCCGGGCAACCGCTATGCCGGGATATACGCCTGGGGAACCACAGGTGTGGGGTATCAGGAACAGGCTGTCAAACAGCGCCTGCCCGACGCGCCGACCGACAGTTGGGCGATGCTGTTCGATCCGGCCGTGGTCTCGAAATTCGCCGATTGCGGGGTCAGCTTGCTCAACGATCCCAACGAAGTGTTTGCGGCGGTCATGAAGTACATGGGCCTGGACATCAACCGCCAGAACCTCGATGACCTGAAGTTGGCCGAGCAGCAACTGGCGAAGATTCGTCCGTACATCCGCTACTTCGACAACGACCTGAACATCAGCGACCTGGCCAACGGCAACACCTGCGTGGCGATGTCGTGGAACGGCAACGTGGCCATCGCGGCGGGCCAGGCCGAGGCGGCGGGCAAGCCGTACTCGCTGAAGTACCGGATTCCGAAGGAGGGCACGTTGATCTGGTTCGATGCCATGGTCATTCCCAAGGACGCGCCGCATCCGCAGGCCGGCCTGGCGTTGATGGATTACCTGATGACCCCGCAAGTGATCGCGCCGATCACCGACACCATCCACTACGCCAATGCGATCACGGCGGCGGACGGCTTGATCGACCCGGCGATTCGCAACGATCCGGGGACGTATCCGCCGGCCGCGGTCCGGGCTTCGCTGTACAGCAAGAATGACAATGGCAAGGCGTTCAACCGGGCGTTGATCAGGGCGTTCAGTCGGTTGAAGTCGGGGTTGTGACTGGTTTTGGATGATGTGGTGTCGCTACTGACGCCATCGTCGGATCGCCGCCTGGAGCAAGCTCGCTCCCACAGGTTTTGTGTCTGCCAAAGATTTTATGTACACAGAGTCCATGTGGGAGCGAGCTT
The DNA here is from genome assembly GCF_019218985.1 of Pseudomonas sp. PDM30. Lineage (NCBI taxonomy): Bacteria > Pseudomonadati > Pseudomonadota > Gammaproteobacteria > Pseudomonadales > Pseudomonadaceae > Pseudomonas > Pseudomonas sp. PDM30. Next base: position 46,144 of record NZ_JAHUWM010000014.1, on the reverse strand, counting down.
GATCGCGATGAACGATAACGCGGTCTACCGGCCAGGCACCCGCCACAAATACCAGGAGGCCACCGTCCGATAAGGACTCCACCCCAACCCGATCTCGATCATCTGCTTGCGTGTCGGCTGCACCTCCAGGCCCTTGAGTCGCCTATAGCCCTCACGCACGCCAAAGTCATCGGCCGGCAGGATATCCTGCCGCTCCACGCTGTAGATCAGCAGCATCTCCACGGTCCAGCGGCCCACGCCGCGCAACGTGATCAGGCGTTCGAACAGTGCTTCATCGTCCATGGCCAGCGCCGTGGCGTAATCGGGCACCACGCCGTCCAGCGACGCCTGGGCGATACCCTGAATGGTCGCGATCTTGCTCGCGGAAAATCCGCAACTGCGCAGTCGGTCGAAATCGGTCGCGACGATCTGTTCAGGCTTGGGAAACGCACCCGAACCGAACAGTGCCAGCAGGCGGCCGACAATCGCATCACCGGCCTTGGCGTGCAGTTGCTGATAAGCAATCGCCCGCACCAGCGACTCATACGGATCACGGGCCGCGTGCGGCTGGTGCAGGCACGGGCCGACGGCGTCGATGTGGCGGCGCCAGTCGTCATCGATGGCCGCCAGGAACGCACTGGCCGCCTGATAGCCGTCAGCCATGGGCTCAGGCTTTCCCGGACGGTTTCAAGAGGGCGTTCACTTCGCCATAGGTGAGGGCCTTCAGGTCGTGGGTATCGAACTTGCCGGTTTGCAGAAAGCTTTTGGCGATGCCGGCCATGGCACCGTAGAGGAATTCGGCGATGCCTGAACCTGCGGACAGGCGGCGCACACCAAGTTCTGTGAGCACTTCGGGCGACGGCAGGCCCGGGAAGCCAAGCACATTCAGCGGCAGCGAGGTGCCGTGGCACAGCGCCTTGATCTCGTACTCCGCGGTAACGCCCGCCGCAAACAGGCCATTGGCACCGGCCGCCTGATACAGCTTGGCGCGCTCGAGGGTTTCGGCGACGCGATCTTCGGCAGGCACCAGACCCCGAAGATAAACATCGGTGCGCGCATTGATGAACAGGTTCACGTTACGTCGATCGGCCACCTGGCGCGCGGTTTCAATCTTGCGTACCAGTAATTCCGGCGGCGAGGAGCCGTCCTCGATATTGATTCCGACAGCGCCGGCGGCAATCACGGCGTCAACCACTGTTGCCACCCGTTCCAGGTCATCGGAGTAACCGGCTTCGATGTCCACGGTCAGTGGCACCGAAATGACCCGGGCGATCGACTCGACCGTCGAGACCAGGCGCTCAAGGGGCAGGGTGTTGCCGTCCGGATAGCCATGTACCCAGGCCACCGCCGCACTGCTGGTGGCGACGGCCTTGTTGCCCAGTTGCTCCACCAGCCGCGCACCGGCGGCATCGGCGACGTTGGTGAGGATCAGCAAACCCTCGAGATGCAGTTGGTGCAGTTGATTGTCGAGCCTGTCCATCGAGTTTCCTTCCTTATGAAAAAACTGTGGGGGGGATCAGAACGCCAGCTGCTCCGTGAGCTGCACCGCTACGTTTTCCAGCCTGAGCAGAAACGCCTTGCGCGGCTGGCCTCCAGCGTAGCCGGTCAACGAGCCGTCGGCGCCGATCACCCGGTGGCAGGGCACGACAATCGATAAGCGGTTATGCCCGTTGGCCAGGCCCACCGCCCGGCTGGCACCGGGCTTGCCCAGAATCGCCGCAATGGCGCCGTAGGTGGTGGTCCGGCCGTAAGGGATCTTCGCCAGTTCAGCCCAGACCCGGCGGGAGAACTCGCTACCGGGCATGTGCAAGGCCACGCTGAACTCAGTGAGCGTACCGGCGAAATACGCGGACAACTGCTCTTCGATCTGCTGCAAATGCGCGTTGTGCCCCGGTGCCACGGCATAACCGAAACGGTTTTGCAGCGCCTGGACCGAAGGGTTCAGCGAGGTCTGATCGAGAAACTCCAGCAGCACCAGCCCACGCCGTTCGGCCATGGCGATCATCGGCCCCAGGGGTGTGGTCAGGCGCGTGAACAGCAGCGGCTCGCTGTTGGCCGCCCGGCCCGGGGTGATGTGAAAGGATTTTTGAAAGGCATCGCGAAAACCGCTCAGGGACTCGTAGCCGGAATCGAAAGCGACGTCATCGATGGAGTCGCCCTGTTTGATTCCGCCCAACGCCACGCCCAGGCGCCGGGTGCGCAGCCAGGCGTGGAAGGTCATGCCGAAATGCTGCTTGAACCAGCGACGCAGTTTCAGTGGTTCGATGCCTTCAGCCAGTAGCCGGGCGTCGGTCCAGCGCTGTTCCGGGTCGGCGTCTACCGACTTGAACAGTTTCTGCACCCAGTCCGGCGCGCTGGCGGCGGTGTCCAGCGGTTTGCAGCGCAGGCAGGCGCGATAGCCCGCCGCCAGGCATTGTTCGGCGCTGGCAAAGAACTCGACGTTCGCAGGCTTCGGGCTGCGGGCGGTGCAACCGGGGCGACAGAAGATGCCTGTGGTCTTGACCGCCGTGAAAAACACCCCCTCGTAGGAGGTGTCTCGTTCGAGCATGGCGCGAACCATCTCGGCACGGGGCGGTAGAAGCGTTTTTTGTAGGTTCATGGGCCCAGCATAGATCGCGGCATGGGCGACCTCCACCGGAAAATCGACAGCGAATTTCGCTCCTTTGAACACTGCGAGTCAATGTGGGAGCGAGCTTGCTCGCGATGGCGGTGTATCAGGCAGCATCAATGTTGAATGTGAGACAGCAATCGCGAGCAAGCCCGCTCCCACATGGGAAAAATATCTACTTCAGGCGCGTCTGGCCATCAGAAGTACCGAAGCCGCCGCCGACAGCAACCCGGCGCAGCAGCGGTTGAACATCCGCTTGCCCGATGGCCTGGCGAACCAGCGGCGCATGTGCAGGCCCATGTAGGCGTAAGCGCCGATGGCGACCCATTCCAGCACCAGAAACAGCGCGCCCAACACCACGAACTGCGGCGCAATGGCGTGGGTCGAGTCGACGAATTGCGGCAGGAACGCGGTGAAAATCAGGATGGCCTTGGGGTTTCCGGCCGCGACCAGGAATTCCTGCCGGGCCAGCGCCAGCGTGCCCACGGGCGCTGAGGTGACCACGTTTTCCACACCCGGATCTGCGCGCCACAATTGCCAGGCGAGGTAGAACAGGTAAGCCGCGCCGAGGATCTTGATGGCGTAGAACAGCAGCTCGGAGGTTTGCAACACCACCGCCAGCCCCGCCGAGGCCAGGGCAATCATCCCGGCGAACGCCAACAACCGGCCGATACCGGCCACGCACGCGGTGCGGTAGCCATAGCGGGTCGAATTGCTGACCGACAACAGGTTGTTGGGGCCTGGCGCCATGTTGAGGGCAAAACAGGCCGGCAGAAACAGGGTGAGGGTGGCGAGGTCCATGGTGGGCTCCTGTAGCAAGAGCGCTATTTTTATCACGGCTCACCCTTGGCCAGACCCATACAGTGATGGGCGCAAACCACCGTACACGGGGTTATCTGGCGAACTTTTTCGCCCCGGCGACGCAGAGGATCACGGCGACGGTGACACCCAGCATGCCGAGGCTGACATGCTCATGCAGCAGGGTGGCGGCTAGGGTCAGCCCGAAAAACGGCTGAAGCAGCTGCAATTGCCCGACGGCGGCGATGCCCCCTTGGGCCAGGCCGCGATACCAGAACACGAAACCGATCAGCATGCTGAACAGCGAGACGTAAGCCAGGCTGAACCAGGCCGGCGTGCTGATGCCGGTGAACGAAGCCGGCATGCGCATCCAGCTGAGCACGGCCACGACCGGCAGCGACAGCACCAGCGCCCAGCTAATCACCTGCCAGCCACCGAGGGTGCGCGACAGTTTCGCGCCTTCGGCATAACCCAGGCCGCAGGCGAGGATGGCCAGCAGCATCAGGATGTCGCCTTGGGGGGAGGCGGTCAGCCCTTGGGACAGGGCAAACCCGACCACCAGCAGGCTGCCCAGCACCGAGAAAATCCAGAACGCCGCCCTTGGCCGCTCGCCGCCGCGCAGAACGCCAAACACCGCTGTTGCCAGGGGTAACAGGCCGACGAAGACAATGGAGTGCGCGGAAGTCACGTATTGCAGCGCCAGCGCGGTCAACAGGGGAAAGCCGATGACCACGCCCAGGGCGACGATCATCAACGGAATCAGTTGCTGGCGCGCCGGGCGTTTTTCCTTGAATAACCACAGCAGGCACAACGCCAGGACCGCCGCGATGGTCGCGCGCGCAACCGTCAGGAACACGGGGTCAAACTCCAGCACCGCCACCCGTGTCGCCGGTAGCGAGCCGCTGAAGATCACCACGCCGATCAGGCCGTTGATCCAGCCGCTGGTGCTGTTTTCCAGCGTCCGGGGTTGCAGGTTCGAGGTCCGTTCCATTTGGCTCACGCTCATTGTCTGATTGCACGAAACTCATCCTATGAGCGACTATCGATACAATCAAAAAATTGTCATGGATACATCTCGACATGCCTCGATCCCGCTACAAGACCCTGGTAGATGCCTTTGCCGCCGACATCCGCTCCGGGCATCTGCCGCCCGGCACGCGCCTGCCGACTCACCGGCAACTGGCAACCGAGCACGGTCTGGCGCTGGTCACCGCCAGCCGGGTGTATGCCGAGCTGGAGGGTATGGGCCTGGTCAGCGGCGAAACCGGACGCGGGACCTTTGTCAGGGAGACCTCGCTGCCGCCGGGGCAGGGCATCTCGCAGCACGTGGTGGCGGCGGGGATGATCGATCTGAATTTCAACTACCCGTCATTGCCCGGTCAGGCCGACCTGTTGCGCACTGCCTTGCGTCAACTGGCGTTATCCGGGGACCTTGAATCCCTGCTGCGCTATCAGCCTCACGCGGGACGCCTGCACGAGCGGGCCTCGGTCGCGCGCCATCTGCTTGATCGGGGGCTGAGCGTGCCGGCTGAACAGGTGTTGATCGTCAGCGGCGCCCAGCATGGCCTGGCGGTGGCGATGATGTCGCTGCTCAAGCCTGGTGATGTGATCGCCGCCGATGCGCTGACCTATCCCGGTTTCAAGACGCTGGCCGAAACCCTGCATCTGGAAGTCTTGCCCATTCCGGTCATGGATACCGGGCCTGATCTGCCTGCCCTGGAAAAACTCTGTCGCAGCCGATCGGTACGGGCCGTGTACTCGATGCCGACCTTGCATAACCCGCTGGGCTGGGTGATGGACGCCGGTCAGCGCGAGCAACTGGTGGCGATTGCGCGCCGGCATGACCTGACGATCATCGAGGACGCCGCCTACGCGTTCCTGGCTGAAAACGTACCGCCACCGTTGGCCGAGCTGGCGCCGGAGAGGACGGTGTATGTGTCCGGTCTGTCGAAGAATATCGCCACCGGGTTGCGCGTCGGTTTCATTGCCGCACCGGCGCAATGGGTCGCCGCCTTCGAGCGCACGATCATGGCAACCACCTGGAACACTCCCGGCGTGATGACCGCCATCGCCACGGCCTGGCTCGACGATGGCACCGTCAGCCAACTGGAATCGCAAAAGCGTGCAGACGCCCGGGCCCGGCAAGCCCTGGCCCGCGAGATGCTGGCAGGGCTCAGGACCATCAGTCACCCCAATTCCTACTTCATCTGGCTGCCGTTGGCGGAGGACGCCCGGGCCGACCAGATCGCCATGGCACTGATGCGCGAGCAGGTGTCGGTGTCGCCGGCCGAGCCTTTTGCGATTTCGGTCCACGTGCCGCACGCGATACGCCTGGCGTTGGGTTCGGTGGACATGGACTCGTTGCGCACTGCCTTGAGCAAAGTGAAAAGCATCGTCAGCTATTACTCGTAGCGAGGCCGGGAAGGGTAGTTTTCTTCAATACGCGAGCCGGTGGGCTCTTTACCTTGAGGGCCTTGTTCAACTCGATGGAAGAAGGTGTGCAATGAGTCTGATGATGTCCATGGCAGCGTTTGCGCTGGTCGCGTCCATCACGCCGGGGCCGGTCAACATTGTGGCGTTGAGTTCCGGCGCGCGGTTTGGCTTCCGGGCCAGCCAGCGTCACGTGGCCGGTGCCACCCTGGGGTTTGTTTTGCTGTTGGTGCTGATGGGGTTGGGCCTGCATGAGTTGTTGCAACGATGGCCGGCACTGACGCAGGGGGTGCAATGGGCAGGCGTGGCGTTTCTGTTGTACATGGCCTTCAAGCTGGCGGCCGACAATGGGCAGGTGCAAGCCAGCGAATCGGCGCAGGCGCCGTCGATGCTGTATGGCGCCATCATGCAATGGCTCAACCCGAAAGCCTGGCTGGCCTGCGTGGCCGGCATGGGCGCGTTTGTCGCCGATGGCGAGGCACGCCTGGTTTGGCAATTCGCCGCGATCTACCTGGTGATCTGCTATGCGTCGGTCGGTTGCTGGGCGTATGCCGGGACGTTTCTGCGCGGCTTTTTGCACAACCCGGCCGGCATGCGCCTGTTCAATCGCACCATGGCGTTGCTGCTGGTGGTGAGCGCGGTGTACCTGTTGCTGCCGTAACGGCAGTCACTGCAGGTTTTGTGGTGAGCACTTTGTGGCGAGGGGGCTTGCCCCCGTTGGGCTGCGAAGCGGCCCCCGACGTTCTTTCAGACATACATTGCATGCAGGATTTACGACGGCTGCGCCGCCCAACGGGGGCAAGCCCCCTCGCCACAGGGGAGAGTCAGGCTCAAGAGCATCTTTGTGTTGCCTCAGCCCCGATACTGCCCCGGTGTCGCTGCCAGGTGCTGTTTGAATGCCCGTTGAAAATGCGCCTGATCGGCGAACCCCGCTTCCAGTGCCACGTCTGCAATCAGTTTGCCGCTGCGCAATTGATCCTGGGCGAACTGGATGCGCCGGTTCACCAGGAACGCGTGGGGCGTCATGCCGTAATGCTGTTTGAAGGCGCGGATCAGGTAGGACGGTGACAGTTGCGCCGCCTCGCATATGTCTTCGAGCCTGAGGGTTTGCGTGCAGTGGTCGCGGATGTAATCGGCAGCACGCTCCAGCTTGAAATTGGGTTCGCGCAGTGGCTGATCGACCGGGTTGAACCGGAGCTGAACCTCGGTAAAGAACTCCACGGCCACGCTGTGTTTGCGCAGCACGTCTTGCTGTGGATCGACCAGTACCTCATACAAGCCCGCGAGGCCGGCAAACAGGTTGGCGTCCCGGGTATGGGTTACTGAAAAGCGGCGAAACGCCGCGTCATCGCTGAACCCGAGCTGATGCTGCAAATCGGTCAGCCACGGCGTATCGACGTACAGCATCAGGTACGACCAGGGTTGGTCTTCGATCGGGTTGCAGGCGTGGACGTCGCCGGGGTTCATCAGCACGACAGTGCCGACGCTGACCTCGAACGCCGACTGCTCATGGAGATAGGTGCTGCGCCCGGCGGTGATCGCTCCGATGGAAAAGTGCTCGTGGGCATGCCGTGTGTAGCAGACTTCGCGCCCGTCGGCGATGGAGCGGGCTTCGATGAAAGGCAGGGCATCATCGCGCCAGAAGCGCGGGGCCTTGTCGGCGTTCTTGGCAACGGCGTGCTTCATGCTCGCTCCTCGGCAGGTCAGTGCCCGAGTGTATTAGCTCTCGCCGTCAAAGGCTCGTTGCAGTTCGGCGATATCGAGTTTTTTCATCTGCATCATCGCCTGCATGGCTCGTTGGGATTTTTTCGTGTCGGGGTCTTTGATCATGTCCATCATCGCAACGGGGACGATCTGCCATGACAGCCCGAACTTGTCCTTGAGCCAGCCGCATTGCTGGGCCTCGGGCGCGCCGCCGGCCGACAGGCGGCCCCAGTAATGGTCGACTTCTTCCTGGGTCTGGCAATTGACCTGAAACGAAACCGCTTCACTGAACGTGAACATCGGCCCGCCGTTGAGACCGGTGAAGCTCTGCCCGTCGAGTTCGAAGCTGACGGTCATGACCGAACCTTCGGGCCGGCCGTGGAATTCGAATCCGGCGTGGCCGTAATGGGTGATGGCGGTGATTTTCGAATGGTCGAAGATCGAGCAATAGAACTTTGCCGCCTCTTCGGCCTGATTGTCGAACCACAGGCAGGGCGTGAGTTTTTGAACACGTTGCATGGCGGGCACTCCTCGGCAGGTTATGCATGCTGGATTACAGCGTAGCCAGCCTGAGTTCGTTCGGCAGTACCGTAGATCGCCAAACACCCGTTTCAGGCCACGATCAGAACGCCCATCGGGTGGTCAGTTGTACGGCGCGCGGTTCGCCATAAAACCCGGTGCCAAAGTTGCCAAGACCGGTGTAGTAGGTTTTATCGAACAGGTTCTTCACGTTCAGTGTGGTGCTCAGGTGCTCGTTGAAGCGATAGCGCGCCATCGCGTCCACCAGGGCGTAACCGGGCTGGGTGATCGTCGTGTACTGACCGAAGTTCACCGTATCGGCGGGGTCGGGACGGAACACATTGCCAAAGAATTCGCTTTGCCAGTTCACGCCTGCACCGACGGTGAGCCTGTCCCAGGGTTCAGGCAGGCGGTAGGTGCTGAATACTCGCACCACCTGTTCCGGTGCAGTGGTTTGCAGCACCGAACCGTAGACGTAATCACCCTTGGCATCGCGGGTGTGGTTATAGGTGTAGCCGGCCGACAGGTTCCAGCCGTCCCGCAACTCGCCGGCCAGTTCGATCTCGAAGCCTTTGGTGGTGGCGCCCTGGACAGCGCGGTACACCGACTCGGTATCAACGCCGCTGACATACTCGGCGATGTTGTCCTGTTCGATGCGGTACAGGGCGAACCTGGCGTTCAGGCGCCCGTCGAAGTATTCAGCCTAAATGCCCGCTTCAAGACTTTTGCCTTGTACCGGATCGAGCAGTCGCCGGTTGGCGTCCTTGCTCATTTGCGGCTGATAGATGCTGGTGTAGCTGGTGTACACCGACCAGGTGTCGTCGAAATCATAGACAAGCCCGGCATAAGGCGTGACGACACCGCTCTGGCGATAGCTGTCGCGCAGGTCGGCGGTGTGCGGGTCGCTGTAATCCAGGTCGTCGTGCCCCGAGAAGTCGCTGACACGCGTGCCGAGGATCAGCGCCAGGTCATCGACGGGCTTGAGCCGGGTGGCCAGGTAGGCACCGGTCTGGCGCTGGACAATGTCGTCGGTGCCCACCCGTGGGATCCCGGGTTTCGCAAACTCGCCGCGCCAGTCGAAGATGCTGCCGTCCACTGGCGGGTACACCGAACCGTACACCGGGATGTCCTGGCGCGTGTTCATTGACATGAAACCGACGATCAGTTCGTGATCGCCACCCCATAGGGTGAATGGACCGGTCAGGTTGACGTCGATGTTGTCCTGAACCTGATCGCCCTCGAACTTGCCCATGTACATGAACATGCCGTTACCGCTGACCGGGTCCGGGTTGCCGCCACTGGCGGAGGCGAGGAAGGTATCGTGCTGGCGGTGTTTGCGGTCGTAACTGACCTTGAGTGCCCAATCGTTGACCAGTTGCTGCTGCACTGAGGCGAACACCGTCTGGTTGGTGAAGTCGCGACGGCTCCAGTCGGTGGCCGGGTTGAAGGAACGGGAGAAGTCGGTGCGCGAGCCGTCGCTGTAGTACATCGGGAAACCGGTCCAGCTGGCGCCCCGGGAACGGGTGTCTTGCTGGTCGATACCGACGGTGACAAGGGTGTCCGGGGTCAAGTCGGCTTCGACAATGCCGTAGGCGATGTCCTTGGTGTTGCGGTAGTGATCGGCGTAGGCGCTGCGGTCCTGGTGGACCCCGACCAGACGCCCGCGGACATTTGCGCTGGCGCTCAGCGGGCCGGAAATATCGCCTTCGCTGCGATAGTTGTCCCAGGAGCCGACGGTGCCGGTGACCGAGGCTTTCAACACCGGGGTCGGGCGCTTGCGAATCAGATTGACGGTTGCCGAGGGATCACCCGCCCCGGTCATCAGCCCGGTCGCGCCTTTGATGATCTCAACGCGGTCGTAGGGTGCCATGTCGGTGCTCGAGGTGCCGTAGTCGTAGACACCGTCGTAGTCGGTATTGACGCCGTCGTACTGGAAATTGGTGATCGGCAAGCCACGACTGGAAAATTCCCAGCGTTCGCTGTCGTAGTTTTGCACGCTGATGCCAGGAGTGCGGCGCAGGACATCGACGATGCTGGTGGCCCCCTGGTCGTCCATGAGTTGGCGGGTGATGACCGTGACCGATTGCGGCGTTTCGCGCAGGGACAGCGGCAGACCAGTGGCTGAAGACGTCGAGCCGACGGTGTAGGCGCGGGAGTCTTCGCTGATCGTCCCGGGTGCCTGCCCGGAAATGTTCGTCGCCCCCAGTTCCAGTGCATCTTGTGTCACGGCTGTGGCCTGCAGCACGTAGCTGCCGGTGCCCTGGCGTTGCGCTTGCAGGCCACTGCCTTGCAGCAGTCGTTGCAACGCTTGCTGCTGGCTGTAGACACCGTCAAGACCAGGGCTGCGTTTGCCGGCCGCGAGGTCATTGTGTCCGGCGAGAAAAATCCCGGCCTGTTCGGCAAAGCGGTTGAGGACGCTCACCAGCGATCCGGCAGCGATGGTGTAATGGCGTGCCTGGCTGCCGGGTTGTTCGCTGTTGACGAGGGGGGCGGCTTGAGTCCGCGACACGTCCAGGCCCGGCAAGACAACCGCCAGAGCCAGCATCAGCGGATGCAAGGCGAAGCGGTTGCGGGTAACGGTGGCGCGCGGCATGGGGTTCCCGGGAGTCGGATCAATCGGCAATCGAGTTGCTTGAAGGGTTAACCGGACGAAAAAGGCAAAAGGGAACCGGCGCGACAGAAAAAACCTTCATCAGGCTTTTGGGCCGACGTTGACCCACCAGTCCAGCGGCTTCTGCACCCGTACCGGCAATGCCGCTTCCAGCAGGCGCAAGGCCTGATCGGTGTCCTTGAGCGGGAACGAACCCATGACCGGCAGCCCGGCCACCGCCGGGTCGCAGCCCAGATGCCCGTGACGGTATTGGCTCAGCTCCTGGAGCAATTGGCCCAACGGCAGGTTGTCTGCCAGCAGCAGGCCACGGCGCCAGGCTTCACGAGTCGCCGTGGCGGCGGTCGGTGTCGGAATGTGGTTTTCGCTGAATGCTACTTGGCGTCCCGCTTCCACCACCTGAACCTGGCCTTGGGCTGTCCGGATTTCGACGGCGCCTTCGTAGACGTTGAGCAATGTCTGCCGATCCTCCTGGCGCACACTGAAGTGCGTGCCCAGTGCGCGCATCCGGCCCTGGGCGGTGTGCACCAGCAGCGGGCGGTGGCTGTCTTTGGCGGTATCGATCAACACCTCCCCAAGCCGCAACAGCAGCAGTCGTTGTGTGCTGTCGAACCGAACATTCAGCGCGCTCAACGCATTGAGCCAGATCTGGCTGCCATCGCTGAGCCGGGTTTCGCGGGTTTCGCCGGTGCCGGTGGAGAGGTCGGCGCGCCAGCGAACCAGGGTGGGCGCCAAGGCGGTTTCCTCCCAGGCACTCCACCCCAGCAAACCTCCTGACACCAGAACCAGCAGACTCTTCACGGTGTGGCGGCGACTGATGGCGGCACGTTCGGTGTTGCGCAGTACATGGCTGACCGCTTGCGGATGATCGTTCTGCAAGGCGGCAAAGCGCTGGCCAACCCGCTCGACATAACGCCAGGCAGCCTGATGCTCGCTACTTTGCGTCAGCCAGGCTTGCCAGTGCTGGTGGTCTTGTTCCCCGGCCTGTTGGTCGTTGAGTTGGACATACCATTGCGCAGCTTGTTCGAGACTGGCATGGCTGATGGCGTTCGATGCGGTCTGTGTCATTGAATCAGCAGGCCATCGAGTTCTGCTTCGAGCATGGCGCAATGCATCAATGCCTGGGCCAGGTACTTCTTCACCATGCGCTCACACACGCCAATTTCTTCGGCGATGGCGCGGTAGGGCAACCCCTGCAACTGAGCCAACACGAACGCATCACGTACCCGTTGGGGCAAGCGTTGCAACATGGCGTCCACTTCATACAGGGTTTCGACGATGATCGCCCGCTGCTCTGGCGAAGGGTGAACGGCTTGGGGCTGCGCCGCGAGGGTGTCCAGCCAGGCCTGTTCAAGTTGCCGACGACGCCAGTGATCGATACACAAGCCTCGGGCGATGGTCGCCAGATACGAACGTTCGTGGGTTTCGCCGTCGAACACCTGAGGGCGCTTGAGCACACGGATGAAGGTGTCATGGGCCAGGTCGGCAGCATCAAACGCGTTGTTCAGACGCCGGCGCAGCAGCGCGTGCAACCAGCGGTGATGCGTGGCGTAGAGGGTCTGGACGCAGGAGGAATCGGCAACCGTCATCGTGAGCGCATGTCCATGGGCGGTTCGCGTCCTTGTGTAAATAAGAATTGATCGCGATTAAAGCAAATGGCCCATGTCTGTGCAAATGATATTGGTTTGCTTTTAGGTTGATTGAATCGTGTCTGGATGACGTTGTTGTCGTAATGACTCTTGATGTTGTCATAAGGACAATGTCGGGGTTGAGTCAAATTGACTTCGTTGATCTGGAGGTGCCGGTTTACAAGGGCTCATGAGCTGGCACGGAACATGAAACATCAAACGTACAACTGAGCGGCTACAGGCGTACGGAAAATGTCCCATTTCTTCAGCAACCCTCAAAACGTTCTGCATCTCTCCAGTCGTGTACTCGGCGTTGGCCTGGTCATGTTTTTCGCCGGAGTCTACGGCGCCTATCTCTACGCAGGCCACCTGTCGATTGGCGCCCTGGTGTCGATGCACGCCATGACCATCCTCGGCCCGACCCTGCTGAAAATCGGCTATGTCATGCGGCTGCTGTCGCAGTACGGGCTGAGCCAAACTCCGGCCAGGGTGGTGGCGTGATGCGTGGAATCGCTGCTGCACCTGTTTTCTCCCTCGGCTTTCGCCCGTTTTTTCTGGCGGGTGCCGGGTTCGCGGCCATCGCGGTGGCGGTCTGGGCGTTGTGGTTGTACGGTCGACTCCCCGGCGCACAACCAATGGGTGGCATGCTCGCCTGGCATCGCCATGAAATGCCGTTTGGTTTTACCGCGGCCATCATTGCCGGGTTTCTGTTGACGGCGGTACCTAACTGGACCGGCCGGCCAGGGCTCAATGGGTGGCCGCTGATCGGGCTGGTGCTGGTATGGCTGATCGCTCGGCTGGCCTGGTTGATGCCGATGCCCGCCATCCTGTTGCTGGCCTTGCAAGTCCCCTTTCTGCCGCTGCTGGCGTGTGTGCTGGGACGGGATTTGATCGCCGCCGGCAAGCGGGAAAATTATCCGGTTTTACTGATGGTCACGTTGTTGGCAGGCTGTCAGGCGCTGACGTTGCTGGGTATTTTCAATGAAGACGTGAATCTGCAGCGGCATGGCGTGCTGGCCGCTTTATGGCTGGTGGGCGCGCTGATGAGCGTGATCGGCGGGCGGGTGATTCCGTTCTTCATCCAGCGCGGTTTGAACCGTCCCGCAACGCCTGCGGCTCATCCGTTGCCGGGCAAGGTGTTGCTGATCAGCGCGATGCTGGCGGCGGTGTCTTTTGCCGCCGGTTTGAATGACGCCCCACGCGTGTGGCTGGCGCTGCTGTTTGCGTTGATCAGCGGTTTGCATCTGCTGCGATTGTGGCGCTGGCATGATCGCGGTCTGTGGCGCGTGCCGCTGCTGTGGTCGCTGTACCTGGCTTACACCTGGCTCGCGGTGGCGACGCTGGCCATGGCGCTGTGGCACCTGGGCTGGATGCCGCAGCAAAGCCTGGCCACCCATTCGCTGGCCGTCGGTGGCATCGGCGGGTTGGTTCTGGCAATGATTGCCCGGGTCAGTCTGGGTCACACCGGGCGCTTGTTGCAGCCGTCAAAGGTGATCGTTGCGGGGTTTGCCCTGTTGTTGCTGGCGGGTGTGTCACGGGTGTTGCTGGTGCCGTTTTCCGGGTGGGGATTGGGAATGTCGGCGCTGCTTTGGTGTATGGCATTCGGGCTGTTTCTGTCGCGTTACACCGGTATTTTGTTCAGGCCGAGGGTGTAGGAGCGAAGCTTGCTCGCGACGGACGTCAACGATAACGCGCCCTGTCTGAATGACCGCGTTGTACTGACGTTTTTCGCGAGCAAGCTCGCTCCTGCAGGTGACCGGTGGTCGATGCGCCTCGGCCTGCCGGCAATTTTGCGCTTAGCTGAAGGGTAACTCGAGGCGCGTGCAGGTTTTACAAGGCCGCAGCGACGCCCCTTCAGATCACCCTGAGTCTGAGGAACCGCGCCATGCTGACCCTGAACATCAATGGCCAGGATCAGGAGCTGGATGTCCCCGCCGACATGCCGCTGCTCTGGGTCTTGCGCGATGTCGCCCACCTCACCGGCACCAAATTCGGCTGCGGCATCGCCCAATGCGGGGCCTGCACCGTGCACGTCGATGGCGCACCGCTGCGCTCGTGCATCACACCGGCCACGGCCGTGGCCCATGGGCAAAAGATTCTCACCATCGAAGGCCTTTCCGCGGATGGTTCGCACCCGGTCCAACAGGCCTGGGCGGAACTTGACGTGGTCCAGTGTGGCTACTGTCAGTCCGGGCAGATCATGTCGGCGGCCGCATTGCTGGCGAAAATTCCGAAACCGACCGACAGCGACATCGATCAGGCGCTGTCCGGGAACATCTGCCGTTGCGGCACTTACCCGAGGATCCGCGCGGCGGTCAAACGCGCCGCCGAGCTGGGTTGAGGCCGGGTTGAAGGGAGCTTGCGCCATGAACAGCATCAACGCGTTATCGCGTCGTGGTTTCCTCAAGGGCAGTGCCATGCTGGGCGGCGGGCTGGTGGTCGCGTTTGCCATGCCCGGTGCCCACCGTTTCGCCATGGGCGCGGAAAACCAGGGCAACGTGTTTGCGCCCAATGCCTTCCTGCGTATTGGCAACGACAACAGTGTCACCGTATTACTGGGGCACTCGGAAATGGGCCAGGGCATCTGGACCGGCCTGACCATGCTGATCGCCGAAGAACTGGACGCCGACTGGACGAAAATCCGCGTCGAGCATGCACCGGCTTCGGCCGCCGATTACGGCCTGCCTGGTTTTGGCGGGATGCAAATCACCGGCGGCTCGACCTCGACCTGGATGGAATTCGACCGCTATCGCCAGGCCGGCGCGGCGGCGCGCTTGATGTTGATCGACGCAGCGGCCAAGCGTTTCAACGTCGCGCCGTCCGAGATTCATACCGAATCGGGGGTGGTCATGGCCGGTGAGCACCGTGCCACCTACGGCGAACTGGCCGATGAGGCCGGGCAATTGCCACGGCCAGACCCGGCCTCGATCAAACTCAAGGACGCAAAGGACTGGAGGCTGATCGGCAAACCCACCCAGCGTCTGGACACTCCGGAAAAAATCACCGGCCGGGCGAAGTTCGGCATGGACGTGCAGTTTGACGGGCTGATGACTGCGATGGTCGCCCGTTCGCCCACCTTCGGCGGTAGCGTCAAATCCTTTGAAGGCGCCGAAGCGCTGGCGATTCCGGGTGTGCACAAAGTGGTGCAAGTGCCGACCGGCATCGCGGTGATTGCCGATCATTTTTGGGCGGCGAAGCTGGGGCGCGATGCGCTGAAAGTCGAGTGGAATCCGGGGCCGAACGCCGGGCTCGACAGCCAGGTGTTGCTGGAGAACTTCCGCAAACTCGCCACCACCCCCGGCCTGAACGCAGGCCAGGCGGGGGATACCCAGGCTGCGCTGGCGAAAGCGGCCAAGAAAATCGACGTTGAATACAGCGTGCCTTACCTGGCACACGCGCCGATGGAGCCACTGAACTGCACGGTGAGCATCACCAAGGACAAATGCGAAATCTGGACCGGCACCCAGTTCCAGACCCTGGACCAAATGGTCGCCGGGAAAATCACCGGGCTCAAACCCGAACAGGTGGTGATCCATACCGAGTTTCTCGGTGGCGGCTTCGGGCGCCGGGCCAATCCGACGTCGGATTTCGTCAGCGAAGCGGTGTATGTCGCCAAGGCTGCCGGTGCACCGGTGAAAACCGTGTGGGCGCGGGAGGACGACATCCGCGGCGGCTATTACCGCTCGGCGTTCCTGCACCATGCGCGTATTGGGCTCGGCGCTGACGGCCTGCCACTGGCCTGGAAGCATGTGATGGTCGGCCAGTCGATCATGGCCGGGACCTCGCTTGAAGCGAGCATGGTCAAGGACGGGATCGACAAGACCTCCGTCGAAGGCGTGGCGGACAGCCCCTACCTCGAAGGGTTGGCCAATCACCAGATCGAACTGCACTCACCGACAACCGGCATCAGCGTGTTGTGGTTGCGTTCGGTGGGTCACACCCACACCGCCTTTGTCATGGAGTCGCTGATCGATGAACTGGCCACGGCGGCCGGCAAGGATCCGGTGGAATATCGGCGCACCTTGCTCAAGGACCATCCGCGCCATCTCGGTGTGCTGAACCTCGCGGTGGAGAAGGCCAACTGGAAGGCGCCACTGCCGGACGGCCATGCCCTGGGTGTGGCGGTGCATGAGTCGTTCGGCAGCTACGTGGCCCAGGTGGCCGAGGTGTCCCAGGACAACCTCGCCATCCGCGTGCACCGGGTGGTGTGCGCGGTGGATTGCGGCATTGCGGTCAACCCGCAGAGCATCGCCGCGCAGATGGAGTCGTGCATTACCTTTGGCCTCAGCTTCGCCTTGCACAGCAAGCTGACACTCAAGGACGGGCAGGTGGTGCAATCCAACTATCACGACTATCGGGTGCTGCGGCTCAACGAAATGCCGGTGGTCAAAGTGCATATCGTGCCCAGCAGCGACAAACCCGGTGGTATCGGCGAAGCCGGTGTGCCACCCATGGCGCCAGCGGTGGCCAACGCGGTGTTTGCCCTGACCGGGCAGCGCCTGCGGGAGCTGCCCTTGCAGCTGGCGGGGGTGTGAGATGAAACGACATCACTGGTTGCTTGGGGCGGTGATCCTGGTCTGTCTCATCGCCTACGCATCGCACGTGTTCGCCGATGACCGCGAGGCCTTGCAGGCGTTCGACACCGTGCAGAAGGTCTTCCAGAGCCCCCGTTGCCAGAACTGCCATATTCCTGGGGATTCGCCGCTGCAATTTGATGCCGGCGTGCCCCACGCCATGAATGTCGTGCGTGGCATGGACGGCAAGGGTTCGGCCGGGTTGCCCTGTGCAACCTGCCATGCGCAAAGCAATCCGCCGGCCAGTTACGGCCCCCACGCACCACCGGGTGCGCCGCACTGGAGTTTGCCACCGGCCGCGCACCGCATGGCCTGGATCGGCCTGCCAGCCGACCGGCTGTGCGCGATGATCAAGGATCGCTCCAGCAACGGCGATCGGGATTTTGCCGCGCTGATCAAGCACGTCAGCGACGACAAGCTGGTGCTGTGGGGCTGGAACCCCGGCGGCAATCGCGCGCCGGTGCCGGTGCCCCACGATACTTTCGTCGCCCAGTTCAAGCGCTGGGCCGATGCGGGAGGACCGTGCCCGGTGGCAGGTAGCTGACCAGCGGCACGCTTACAGGGAGTCAATGTGGGTACGGGCGACTCTAACGTACATACCCGCCAAGGGAGTGAACGATGTTGATCTCAGGCAAAACAGGTAAACCGGGCCAATCAGCCAACCCGTTGCTCACGCCACAGCAAGAACGTGAACGGTTGCGCGAACTGGCTCGCCAGGCCGAACAAGAACTGGCAGGAGTGCAGATGGCGAGCATGGACGAGCTGACGCTGCTGTCCAATCGCCATGGTTTCACCGCATTGGCCCAACTCGGGCTGGACGCCTGCCGACAACTGGAGACGCCGGCGACACTGCTGTACTTCAGCCTCGATGAATTCAAGCTCATCTGCTATCTGTATGGCCGGGCCAAAGGTGACGATGCGCTCAAGACGTTCGCCGATGTCCTGCGTATCGGCTTTCGTGAAAACGATGTGGTCGGCCGACTCGACGGCGACCGGTTCGTGGCGCTGCTGACCGGGTCCAGTGCGGTTGAGATCGAGGCGATCAAGGTGCGACTCAATGAGATACTCGATGAGCGCAACGCCACGGCGCATCGCAGTTATGACATTCGGTTCAGCGTTACCCAGGTCGAATACAACCCCGCTGTTCATGACTCAATCGAGGAACTGCTGGAGGAGGCCGAGCGTGTGATGAGCCGTTAGGGCGGTGTTGTATTGTCGGGCCTCTTCGCGAGCAGGATTTATGGACGCCACAAATCCACTGTGGGAGCGAGCTTGCTCGCGATGGCGTCCCGACAGGCAACGCCTACTTGGCAAACAACTGCCCAATATCCTTGAACGCCTTGAACTCCAGCGCATTCCCGCAAGGATCAAACAGAAACATCGTCGCCTGCTCACCCACCAGCCCCTGAAAACGAATCCCCGGTTCGATCACGAAGCGTGTCTCCAACGACTTCAGCCGCTCGGCCAGCGCCTCCCACTCGGCCATCCCGAGCACCACGCCAAAATGCGGCACCGGCACATCGTGACCATCCACGGCATTGGTGTGCGCGGCTTCTTGCGTGGGGTTTTTCGGTGCCAGGTGAATCACCAGTTGATGGCCGAAAAAATTGAAATCCACCCATTGATCGCTTGAGCGGCCTTCTTCCAGGCCGAACACTGAACCATAGAAATGTCGGGCGGCCGGCAAGTCGTAGACCGGAATGGCCAGGTGAAAAGGGGACAGTTGCATCAGGCGAACCTCGGTGTGGGTGGGAATGTGTCGAGTTTAGTCCTGTGCTTTTTGATTGAAAGACGATAATTTTTGCATCGAGCTCAAATAATTTCGATCAATCGAGGCCGCCATGCTGCGCGAACTGAAAACCTTTATCGCGGTGGCGCGTTACGGCACGTTCGCGGCAGCGGGCATGCACATCGGCCTGACGCAGTCGGCGGTCAGCGCGCAGATTCGCAACCTGGAACAAGCCCTTGGCATCCGTCTGTTCGACCGCACCGGCCGCCAGGCGCTGCTCAACGCGGCGGGGCAGCGTGCGTTGCCGATGGCCAGGGAAATGCTCGAAACCTTCAGCCGCATGGCCGTCAGCGACGATGTCAGTGAGTACCGTGGTGAACTGAGAATCGGCGCAGTGGCGACCGCTCAGACCGGGCTGCTGCCCCAGGCGCTGGTGCGCTTGCGCCAACAGGCGCCCTTGCTGGAGCCCAAGCTGGTGCCCGGTGTGTCACTGAATCTGCTGAGTCAGGTCGACACGGGAGAAGTGGACCTGGCGATCCTGATCAAGCCGCCGTTTGAGTTGCCCAAGGAATTGTCTGCGCAGGTCATTCGCCGGGAACCGTTCGTGCTGATCGTACCGGCGGACCTGGACGGCGATGATCCGCTGCAACTGCTCGCCGAGCACCCTCATGTGCGCTACGACCGCAATTCGTTTGGCGGGCGGCTGGTGACGCGGTTTCTGCGCGAACGGCAGATCGAGGTGCACGTGGCGCTGGAGCTGGATGAACTGGAGGCCATTGTCAAAATGGTCGAGTGTGGGTTGGGGGTTTCGTTGTTGCCGGAGGCGGGGCTGTGGCTGGAGCATGGGGCGGGGGTGCGGATCGTCCCGCTGGGCGAACTGACCTTCCATCGGGAGATCGTGCTGTTGCAGCGCTATAGCCAGCGGATGCAGCCGATTCAGCAGTTGTTTGCCAAATGCCTGACGCCGATAGCTGACTGAACATGATCCCCTGTGGGAGCGAGCTTGCTCGCGATATCGGACTGACATTCACCATTGATGTCGACTGACAGGCCGTAATCGCGAGCAAGCTCGCTCCCACGGGGGGGGGCTGTGTTTGTCCGGGAAATCGCAGGCATAAAAAACCCGCCAAAAGCGGCGGGTTTTTTGGCTGAGCGAAGATTACTCTTCGATGCTGCCCATGGCCGTGGTGTTGAAGCCACCGTCCACGTACATGATTTCACCGCTGATGCCGGACGCCAGGTCCGAGCACAGGAAGGCGCCGGCGTTGCCGACTTCTTCGATGGTGACGTTGCGGCGCAGCGGGGTTTGCGCTTCGTTGGCGGCCAGCATCTTGCGGAAGTTCTTGATGCCGGAAGCGGCGAGGGTGCGGATCGGACCTGCCGATACACAGTTGACGCGAGTACCGTCCGGGCCCAGGGAGCCGGCCAGGTAACGTACACCAGCTTCCAGGGAAGCCTTGGCCATGCCCATGACGTTGTAGTTCGGCATGGTGCGCTCGGCGCCCAGGTACGACAGGGTCAGCAGGCTGCCGTTGCGGCCTTTCATCATTTCGCGGCCAGCCTTGGCCAGGGCCACGAAGCTGTAGGCGCTGATGTCGTGGGAGATGCGGAAACCTTCGCGGGTGGTGGCTTCGGTGAAGTCGCCGTCCAGTTGGTCGCCCGGGGCGAAGCCGACGGAGTGCACGATGCAGTCCAGGCCGTCCCACTTCTTGCTCAGCTCTTCGAAGACCTTGGCGATTTCTTCATCGCTGGCCACGTCGCACGGGAAGCACAGCTCAGGGCTCGAACCCCAGCCTTGTGCGAACTCTTCGACACGACCCTTGAGTTTGTCGTTCTGATAAGTGAAGGCAAGCTCAGCGCCCTCGCGATGCATGGCGGCAGCGATGCCGGATGCGATGGACAGCTTGCTGGCGACACCGACGATCAGTACGCGCTTACCGGCGAGAAAACCCATGTGTTGCTCCTCTTTCAGGTTATTGCGCAGTAGCCGGGGCCAAAAAAGCGGCTTCCAGCAACTGCTGTGTATACGGATGTTGGGGGGCGGCAAAAATGCTCTGCGCGTCTCCCTGTTCGACCACTTGGCCATGCTTGACCACCATCAACTGGTGGCTCAGCGCTTTCACCACAGCCAGGTCATGGCTGATAAACAGATACGTCAGGTTGTACTTGGTTTGCAGTGAACGCAAAAGCTCCACTACCTGGCGTTGTACCGTGCGGTCGAGGGCCGAAGTCGGCTCGTCCAGCAAAATCAACGCCGGTTTTAACACCAATGCCCGGGCAATGGCGATTCTCTGCCGTTGCCCGCCGGAAAATTCGTGGGGGTAGCGGTGCCGGGTTTCCGGGTCCAGACCTACCTCCTTGAGTGCCGCAATGATCGCTTGTTCCTGTTCCGCCTCGGTGCCCATCTTGTGGATCCGCAGGCCCTCGCCAACGATCTGGCTCACGCACATCCGCGGGCTCAGGCTGCCGAACGGGTCCTGAAACACCACTTGCATCTCCCGTCGCAGCGGCCTGACCTGTTGCTGCGTCAGGCAGTCTAGCTGCTGGCCTTCAAAGCGGATGGCGCCCTTGCTGGCGATCAACCGCAAAATCGCCAGGCCCAGGGTCGATTTGCCGGAACCGCTTTCTCCCACTATCCCCAGGGTCTGGCCCTGGGGCAGGCTGAAATTGATGCCGTCGACCGCCTTGACGTAATCCACCGTGCGCTTGAGCAGGCCTTTCTTGATCGGAAACCAGACTTTGAGGTCCTCGACCGCCAGCAACGGCGGGCCGATCACGTTGCTTGCAGGCTTGCCGCCGGGCTCCGCTGCCAGCAGTTCCCGAGTGTACGGATGCTGCGGCGCGCGGAACAGTTCTTCGCACGATGCCTGTTCGACGATGCAACCTTGCTGCATGACACATACGCGATGCGCAATTCTTCGCACAAGGTTCAAATCATGGCTGATCAGCAGCAGGGCCATGCCCAATCGGGCCTGCAATTCCTTGAGCAATTCGAGGATTTTCAGCTGAACGGTCACGTCCAGCGCGGTGGTCGGCTCGTCGGCGATCAGCAGTTCCGGCTCGTTGGCCAGGGCCATGGCGATCATCACCCGCTGACGCTGGCCGCCGGACAATTCGTGGGGCAGGGCCTTGAGTCGCTTGTGCGGCTCGGGGATGCCGACCATCTCCAGCAGCTCCAGGGTGCGTTTGGTCGCGACCTTGCCGGTCAGGCCCTTGTGGATGCCCAGCACTTCGTTGATCTGCTTCTCGATCGAGTGCAGGGGATTGAGCGAGGTCATCGGCTCCTGGAAGATCATCGCAATCCGGTTGCCGCGAATGTGGCGGATGGTTTTTTCTTTCAGGTCCAGCAGGTTCTGCCCGGAATACAAGATGGTGCCGGACGGATGCCGGGCGAGCGGGTAGGGCAGCAGGCGCAGGATCGAGTGTGCGGTGACCGACTTGCCGGAACCGCTCTCGCCGACCAACGCCAGGGTTTCACCGCGCTTGATGTCGAAGCTGACGCCTTCGACCGCTCGCTGGCAGCGATTGCCGACGACAAAATTGACGGACAGGTCGCGCACTTCGATCAGATTGTGCTGATTCATTTCACTTCCTCGGGTCGAAGGCATCGCGAGCGGACTCGCCGATGAACACCAGCAGACTCAACATCAAGGCCAGCACCACAAAGGCGCTGATGCCCAGCCACGGCGCCTGCAGGTTGGATTTGCCCTGGGCCACCAGTTCACCCAGGGACGGGCTGCCCGCCGGCAAGCCGAAGCCGAGGAAGTCCAGGGCGGTCAGCGTACCGATGGCGCCGGTGAGGATGAACGGCATGAAGGTCATGGTCGAGACCATCGCGTTGGGCAGGATGTGACGGAACATGATCGCGCCGTTCTGCATGCCCAGGGCGCGCGCGGCGCGCACGTATTCCAGGTTGCGCCCGCGCAGGAACTCGGCGCGCACCACGTCGACCAGGCTCATCCATGAGAACAGCAGCATGATCCCCAGCAACCACCAGAAGTTGGGCTGCACGAAACTGGCAAGGATGATCAGCAGGTACAGCACCGGCAATCCGGACCAGATTTCCAGGAAGCGCTGCCCGGCCAGATCCACCCAGCCGCCGTAGAAACCCTGCAAGGCTCCGGCGATCACGCCGATGATCGAGCTGAGCACGGTCAGGGTCAGGGCGAACAGCACCGAAATGCGGAAACCGTAGATCACCCGGGCCAGCACGTCGCGGCCTTGATCGTCGGTGCCCAGCAGGTTGTCCGTCGAGGGCGGGGCCGGGGCCGGGACTTTCAGGTCGTAGTTGATGCTCTGGTAGCTGTAGGGAATCGGCGCCCACAGCACCCAGGCGTCCTTGGCCTTGAGCAGTTCGCGGATGTACGGACTCTTGTAGTTGGCTTCCAGCGGAAATTCGCCGCCGAAGGTGGTTTCCGGGTAGCGTTTGAGCGCCGGGAAGTACCAGTTGTTGTCGTAGTGCACCACCAGCGGCTTGTCGTTGGCGATCAACTCGGCACCCAGGCTTGCGCCGAACAGGATCAGGAACAGCCACAGCGACCACCAGCCACGCTTGTTGGCCTTGAACAGTTCGAAGCGGCGGCGATTGAGAGGGGACAGGTTCATCTCAATGCTCCCGGCTTTCGAAGTCGATGCGCGGATCGACAAAGGTGTAGGTGAGGTCGCCGATCAGTTTCACCACCAGCCCGAGCAGGGTGAAGATGAACAGCGTGCCGAACACCACCGGGTAATCGCGGTTGATCGCCGCCTCGAAACTCATCAGGCCGAGGCCGTCGAGGGAGAAGATCACCTCCACCAGCAACGAGCCGGTGAAGAAGATGCCGATGAAGGCCGAAGGAAACCCGGCGATCACCAGCAGCATGGCGTTGCGGAACACGTGGCCGTACAGCACGCGGTGGTTGGTCAGGCCCTTGGCCCTGGCGGTGATCACGTACTGCTTGTTGATCTCGTCGAGGAAGCTGTTTTTGGTCAGCAGGGTCATGGTTGCGAAGTTGCCGATGACCAGCGCGGTCACCGGCAGCGCCAGGTGCCAGAAGTAATCGAGGATCTTGCCGCCCATGCTCAGTTCGTCGAAGTTGTTCGAGGTCAGCCCGCGCAAGGGGAACCAGTCCAGGTAACTGCCGCCGGCGAACACCACGATCAACAGGATGGCGAACAGGAACGCCGGGATCGCGTAGCCGACAATGATCGCCGAACTGGTCCAGACGTCGAAGTGGCTGCCGTGCCGCTTGGCCTTGGCGATCCCCAGCGGGATCGACACCAGGTACATGATCAGCGTGCTCCACAGCCCGAGGGAGATCGACACCGGCATCTTTTCCTTGATCAGGTCGATGACCTTGGCGTCGCGGAAGAAGCTGTCGCCGAAATCCAGGGATGCATAGTTCTTGATCATGATCCACAAGCGTTCCGGCGCCGATTTGTCGAAGCCGTACATGTGCTCGATTTCCTTGATCAGCGCCGGGTCCAGGCCCTGGGCGCCGCGATAGGCCGAGCCTGCCACCGAGACTTCGGCACCACCGCCGGCGATGCGGCTGGTGGCGCCTTCGAAGCCTTCGAGCTTGGCGATCATCTGCTCCACCGGCCCACCGGGGGCCGCCTGGATGATCACGAAGTTGATCAGCAGAATGCCGAACAGGGTCGGAATGATGAGCAACAGTCGCCGAAAAATGTACGCCAGCATCTGATTACTCCGTGCCTGCAGGATCGGCCTGCAGTGTGGTTTCGACTTCTATTGCCGGCTTGATGTCCGGCTTGACCCACCAGGTGGCCGTGCCGATATCGTATTTAGGCGAGACCTTGGGATGGCCGATGTGGTTCCAGTACGCCACGCGCCAGGTCTTGATGTGCCAGTTGGGTATTACGTAATAGCCCCATTGCAGGACTCGGTCCAGCGCGCGGGCGTGGGCCACCAGGCTGTTGCGCGAATCGGCGTTGATCAGTTGCTCGACCAGTTGATCGACCACCGGATCCTTCAGGCCCATGGAGTTGCGGCTGCCGGGCTTGTCGGCGGCGTCCGACATCCAGAATTCCCGTTGTTCGTTACCCGGCGAGTTGGACTGCGGGAAGCTGCCGACGATCATGTCGAAGTCCCGGGAACGCACGCGGTTGATGTACTGCGAGACGTCGACCCGGCGGATCACCAGGTCGATGCCCAGGTCGCTCAGGTTGCGTTTGAACGGCAGCAGCACCCGTTCGAATTCGGTCTGGGCCAACAGGAACTCGATGACCACCGGCTTGCCGGTGGCGTCGACCATCTTGTCATCGACGATGCGCCAGCCGGCCTCCTGCAGCAATTGATAGGCTTGCCGTTGCTGGGCGCGGATCATGCCGCTGCCGTCGGTGGTCGGGTTCTGGAAGGCTTCGTTGAACACCTGCGGCGCCAGCTTGCTGCGGAACGGTTCGAGGATCGCCACCTGATCGGTGTCAGGCAGGCCGGTGGCGGCCATTTCCGAGTTCTCGAAGTAACTGCGGGTACGCGCGTAGGCACCGTTGAACAATTGCTTGTTGGTCCATTCGAAATCCAGCAACAGCGACAAGGCCTGGCGCACCCGCACATCCTGGAACACCGGGCGGCGCATATTGAATACGAACCCTTGCATGCCGGTGGGATTGCCGTTGGGAATCTGTTCCTTGACCAGTCGACCTTCGGTGACCGCCGCAATGTTGTAGGCGTTGGCCCAGTTCTTCGCGGTCATTTCCAGCCAGTAGTCGAACTGCCCGGCCTTGAGCGCTTCCAGGGCCACGGTGTTGTCGCGGTAGTAGTCGGTGGTCATCACGTCGAAGTTGTAGAAACCGCGATTGACCGGCAGGTCCTTGCCCCAGTAGTCCTTGACCCGCTCGTATCGCACCGAGCGTCCGGCTTTCACTTCGCTGACCTTGTACGGGCCACTGCCCAGCGGAATTTCCAGGTTACCCTTGTTGAAGTCGCGATCGGCCCACCAGTGCTTGGGCAGCACCGGCAACTGGCCGAGGATCAGCGGCAACTCGCGGTTGTTGGTGTGCTTGAACTTGAACAGTACGGTGAGCGGGTCTTCGGCGATCACTTCGGCCACATCGCTGTAGTAGCCGCGGTACATCGGCGCGCCGTCCTTGGTCAGCATCTGGAAGCTGAACACCACGTCCTCGGCGCGTACCGCATGGCCGTCATGGAAACGTGCTTCGGGGCGCAGGTAGAAGCGCACCCAGGCGTTGTCCGGGGCTTTCTCGATCAGGCGGGCGATCAAGCCGTACTCGGTGAACGGCTCGTCCAGGCCTTGCTTGGCCAGGGTGTCGTAGATGTTGCCGATATCGTCCGCCGGCACGCCTTTGCTGATGAAGGGGTTAAGGCTGTCGAAGCCGCCGAAACCGGCCTGGCGGAAAATCCCGCCCTTGGGCGCGTCCGGGTTGACGTAGTCGAAGTGTTTGAAATCGGCCGGGTATTTCGGCGGTTCGTTATACAAGGTCACGGCATGTTGTGGGGCGGCGCAGGCCAGCCCGGCGAACAGCAGACCGCTGGCCTGCAGGAGCAGGGCACGGATGGGTTTCATTGATCTTTCTCCGAAGATTTCAGCCACCACGCGTTCAGGCCCAGGGTGTAGGGCGGGGTGGTGACGAAGGCGAGCCGGTTGCGGTACCCCAGGCGGTGATAATTGAGGTACCAGTTGGGAACGATGTAGTGCTGCCACAGCAGCACGCGGTCGAGGGCCTTGCCGGCGGCGACCTGTTCATCGCGGGTCCGGGCGGCCAGCAACTGTTCGAGCAAATGGTCGACCACCGGGTTGGCAATGCCGGCGTAGTTCTTGCTGCCCTTGACCCCGGCCTGGCTGGAGTGAAAGTACTGCCATTGTTCCAGGCCCGGGCTCAGCGTCTGGTTGAGGGTCATCAGAATCATGTCGAAATCGAACTGGTCGAGGCGCTGCTTGTATTGCGCGCGATCGACCGTGCGCAGCCGCGCGTCGATGCCGATGCTGGCCAGGTTCTCGACGTAAGGTTGGAGGATGCGTTCCAGGTTCGGGTTGACCAGCAGCAGTTCCAGGCGCAGCGGCTGCCCGGCGGTGTTTTGCAGGCGCTGGCCATTGAGCTTCCAGCCGGCTTCGGCGAGCAGGCCGAGGGCTTTGCGCAGGGTCTCCCGGGGGATGCCGCGGCCATCGGTCTGCGGCAGGCTGAACGGCTCGGTAAAGAGCCGGGCCGGCAGTTGCTCGCGATAGGGCTTGAGCAGTAGCCATTCATGTCCGACCGGCAAACCGCTGGCCGAGAACTCGCTGTTGGGGTAATAGCTCATGGCGCGTTGGTAGGCGCCGCCGAACAGCGAGCGGTTGGTCCATTCAAAGTTGAACATCAGCCCCAGCGCTTCACGGACCTTGGTGTCCGAGAAAGCCGGACGGCGGCTGTTCATGAACAGGCCCTGGGTCTGGGTCGGGATCTGATGGGGAATCTGCGTCTTGATCACCTCGCCGCGGCGTACGGCGGGGAAGTTGTAGCCGGTGTCCCAGTTCTTCGCCTGGTGCTCGATATAGATGTCGAATTCACCGGCCTTGAATGCCTCGAACGCCACGACGCTGTCGCGGTAGAACTCGACTTCCATGCGGTCGAAGTTGTACTTGCCGCGATTGACCGGCAGGTCCTTGCCCCAGTAATCCTTGACACGTTCGAAGACGATCTGTCGTCCTGGCGTGACCGAGGTGATGCGATACGGCCCGCTGCTCAGCGGCGGCTCGAAAGTGGTGGCCTTGAAGTCGCGGCCTTTCCAGTAGTGCTGCGCCAGCACCGGCATTTCACCCAGGCGCAGGATCAGCAGCGGATTGCCGGCTCGCTTGAACACGAAACGGATGCGCTGCGGGTTGAGGATGTCGACCCGCGACACTTCCTGAAGGCTGGTGCGGTACAGCGGATGGCCTTCCTTGAGCAACACGCGATAGGAGAACGCGACGTCGTAGGCGGTGATCGGCGTGCCGTCATGGAAGCGTGCTTCGGGACGCAGGTTGAACACCACCCAGCTGCGGTTCTCGTTGTACTCCACCGACTGGGCAATCAGGCCGTAGCTGGACGCGGGCTCGTCACCCGAAGGTGCGTACTGCCCCGTGCCGACCATCAGCGGTTCGTTGAGCTCGTTGATGCCGTATTGCAGGAAACTCGGCGTGGTGACCGGGCTGGTGCCCTTGAAGGTGTAGGGGTTGAGCGTGTCGAAGGTGCCAAACGCCATCACCCGCAAAGTACCGCCCTTGGGCGCTTGCGGGTTGACCCAGTCGAAGTGGGTAAATCGGGCCGGGTACTTGAGCGTGCCGAACTGCGCATAACCATGGCTTTCGCTGATCGTCGCGCTTGCGGTGGAGCTCAAGGCCAGGCTGATCAGGAGCAGGGGCAGGGGACGCTTCAAATAGGGGATCCGATCCAGGCGGCTTGGGCTTTGTGGACCGTACAGTAACAGCTTGTATGGACAGGAAAAAGACGGTGTGTGAATGCGCAATATCAGCCGGGCCACAAACCCTGTGGGAGCGAGCTCGCTCGCGATGACGGCGTGTCAGCCGCCATCAATGCAAACTGATACACCCCATCGCGAGCAGGCTCGCTCCTACAGGTTTTGCATTCGCCACAAAAATTGCGCATGTATAAAAAAAGCCCCTGAATTCAGGGGCTTTTTTTAATGCGGATTGGCCACCGTCAACATCTGACCAGGCTTGAGCGCCTGGCCGACACGCGGGTTCCAGCGCTTGAGGTGCTGCATCTCTACGTTGAAGCGCTTGGCCACGATGTACAGCGAGTCGCCTTGCTGGACCTTGTACTTGGCCTGCTGCTTCTTGGTATTGGCCGCAATCACGGTGTTGACGCGCCCGGAGTTGCGTTTGCTGTTGTCCTGCATGACCAGGGTCTGGCCGGGCTTGAGGTTCTTGCCGCTCAGTTTGTTCCAGCGTTGCAGGTCCTTCACGTCAACGTTGTTGGCCTTGGCGATGGAACCGAGGTTGTCACCCCGCTTGACCCGATAGGAACGCTTGACGCTGGCGACCTGGCTGTCGTCGGCACCTTCGAAGACCGGCTTGAGCGATTTCTTGCTGATCAGTTCTTCAGGACGCATGGTCTGCAGGCTGCTGGTCAGCAATTGCGCCTTGGAGGTCGGCACCAGCAGATGTTGCGGGCCATCGAGGGTGGTGCGCTGCTTGAAGGCCGGGTTGAGCTGGAACAGTTCGTCTTCGTCGATGTTGGCAACTTCAGCAACCTTGGACAGGTCCATGCGCTGGTTGATTTCGACGACCTGGAAGTAGGGCTCGTTGGCGATCGGATTGAGGTTCACGCCGTAGGCTTCCGGCGCCATCACCACCTGTGACAGTGCCAGCAACTTTGGCACATAGGCCTGGGTTTCAGAGGGCAGCGGCAGGTTCCAGTAGTCGGTCGGCAGGCCGAGGCGTTCGTTGCGCTCAATGGCCCGGCTGACGGTGCCTTCGCCGGCGTTGTAGGCCGCCAGGGCCAGCATCCAGTCGCCGTTGAACATGTCGTGCAGGCGGGTCAGGTAATCCAGGGCGGCGGTGGTCGACGCGGTGATGTCGCGACGGCCATCATAGAAGCGGGTTTGACGCAGGTTGAAGTAACGCCCGGTGGACGGGATGAACTGCCAAAGACCCACCGCGTTGGCCCGGGAATAGGCCATCGGGTTGTAGGCGCTTTCGATCACTGGCAGCAGGGCCAGTTCCAGCGGCATGTTGCGTTCTTCAAGGCGTTCGACGATGTAGTGAATGTAGAGGCTGCCACGTTCGCCGGCGTTTTCGAGGAAAGATGGATTGCTGGCGAACCACAGGCGCTGTTGCTCGATGCGCGGGTTGACGCCCAGCCCGTCTTGCAGCTGGAAGCCCTGGCGCATGCGCTCCCAGACGTCCTGGGGAATTTGCGGGCTGGGTTTTTCGCTGAGCCAGATCGGCTTCTGCTTGGCGCGCGCGGCGATGTTCTGCGTGTGCGCCGCATCGGTCTGCGGCGCATGGCTGGAACAGCCCGCCAGGGTGGCGGACACAGCCACCGCAATGGCTTGAGCCAAGCGGGTCAATGCGTCTGAACTGATGGCTTTGCGAATAGGTGACGACATTGGCTGGAAGTAAGTTCCGGGCAAAAATGTCGGGCGATTCTAGGAAGCGCACCCTGCGCGGTCAACCTTTCAGAATTGTTGCAATCTTGATAGGCCCCTTTAGAACCTGTCTTTCCACGCCCGAAGCGCCGCAAAAACCATATCGGGCGCCGAGTTATCGGTGCCGGTCCGTTCGTCCGCTTTTTCTTTAACGGATGTTTCACCGGAGCGCAAAAACGGGTTTGTGAGCTTTTCCAGCGCCAGTGTCGACGGCAGCGTCATGATCCCGGATTCCCGTTGGCGGGTGACTTTGGCCAGGCGCTCGGCAGTGTGCGGGTTGTTCGGTTCGACGGCCGCGGCAAACTTCAGGTTGCCGAGGGTGTATTCGTGGGTGCAGTACACCAGCGTGTCTTCCGGCAACCCGGCCAGGCGTGTCAGCGAACTGTACATTTGCTGTGGCGTGCCTTCGAACAAGCGTCCGCAGCCGGCGGCAAACAGTGTGTCGCCGCAGAACAGCAAGCCGTGATGGTAATAGGCGATGTGCCCTAGGGTGTGGCCAGGGACCGCGAGGACGTCGAAGTCCCAGCCGAGCACGCAGACCTTGTCGTTGTCCTTTAGCGCAACGTCCCGCGCCGGGATCGTTTCGCTGGCCGGACCATAGACTTTCGCGTCCGTCGCTTTTTTCAGCTGTTCGACGCCGCCGACGTGGTCATGATGGTGATGAGTGATCAAAATATCACTCAGTACCCAGCCCGGATTGGCCGCAAGCCAGGCTTGTACGGGGCCGGCATCACCCGGGTCGACGACCGCGCAGCGCTTGCTGCCGTGGTCTTGTAACAACCAGATGTAGTTGTCGGTGAAGGCGGGCAGGGCAGTGATCTGTATCATCGTCGGATTCGCCAAGCGGAAAACATTGGCGCATCTTAGAACTTCCTGGCGCGTTGGAGAATGCAATGACTGATAAAGCGTTCGCACAAGCCGATCCTGACTGGCTGGCGTTGATCAGCGCCGCCCGCGAGTGGCTGGCCGGTCCCCTCGGGCAATTTCTGCTGGACGAAGAGCGGCGCATGCTCGAAGACGAGCTCGGGCGGTTCTTTGGTGGCTATCTGGTGCATTACGGTCCCTCGGCCCAGACTCCGCCGTCTGCCCCTCAGGTACAGCGCAATGTACGCCTTGGTGCGCCGTTGCCGGGGGTCGAGATCGTTTGTGAGGAGCAGGCCTGGCCGCTGAGCGAGCATGCTGCCGATGTGGTGGTGCTGCAGCATGGCCTGGATTTCTGCCTGTCGCCCCACGGCCTGCTTCGCGAGGCGGCAAGCAGCGTACGTCCCGGCGGGCATTTGCTGATCATTGGCATCAACCCCTGGAGCAGTTGGGGCCTGCGGCATGTGTTTGCCCAGGATGCGCTGCGCAAGGCGCGCTGCATTTCGCCGTCACGGGTCGCCGACTGGCTGAACCTGCTGGGTTTCGCGCTGGAGAAACGCCGCTTCGGGTGCTATCGTCCGCCGCTTGCGTCACCGGCGTGGCAGACCCGCCTGGCCGGTTGGGAGCGCAAGGCCGGTGACTGGCAACTGTCGGGCGGCGGCTTCTATTTATTGGTGGCGCGCAAGATCGTGGTGGGCTTGCGACCGGTCCGCCAGGAGCGGCGCGAACCGATGGGCAAGCTGATCCCGTTGCCGATGGCCAAGGTCAACCGACGCAACATCGAACCGTAATACACACTTTTCATTTGTGGCCGGGCATGTCCCGGCTTCGGGCGTCGTCGATCAGCGATCGGCGGGCCAGCGCATTTTCTGGATAGATTGGCATGAGCGATAGCGTAGAACTGTTCACCGACGGCGCCTGCAAAGGCAACCCTGGTCCTGGCGGCTGGGGCGCACTGCTGGTGTGCAAGGGCGTCGAAAAGGAACTCTGGGGCGGCGAAGCCAATACCACCAACAACCGCATGGAGCTGATGGGCGCGATCCGTGGCCTGGAGGAACTCAAGCGTCCCTGCGAGGTGTTGTTGGTGACCGACTCGCAGTACGTGATGAAAGGCATCAACGAGTGGATGGACAACTGGAAGAAGCGCGGCTGGAAAACCGCGGCGAAGGAACCGGTGAAAAACGCTGACCTGTGGAAGTTGCTCGACGAGCAGGTCAACCGTCACAAGGTCACCTGGAAATGGGTGCGCGGACACATTGGTCATCACGGCAACGAACGGGCCGACCAGTTGGCCAACCGTGGTGTGGATGAGGTGCGTGGGTACAAGCAGGGCTGATTCGGGTACTGCCGATGCACCACGCCGTGGCCTTCGCGAGCAAGCCCGCTCCCACACTGGATTCGTGTCGTCCACAAAGTTGTGAGCCGACGCCGATTCAATATGGGAGCGGGCTTGCTCGCGAAGGCGGTGACTCGGTGTACCTGAAAGACCCCGGCGAGCGTGTTAACATCGCCGCTTTTGCACGATTGACCGATTGAGAGCTGAGCACTGATGGCCACCAGATCCGTTGTACTCGACACCGAAACCACCGGCATGCCGGTGACCGACGGCCACCGGATTATCGAAATCGGTTGTGTCGAGTTGATCGGCCGACGCCTGACAGGCCGGCACTTTCATGTGTACCTGCAACCCGATCGCGAAAGTGACGAGGGCGCGATCGGCGTCCACGGCATCACCAACGAATTCCTCGTGGGCAAGCCGCGTTTTGCCGAGGTGGCCGAAGAGTTCTTCGAGTTCATCAAGGGCGCGCAGCTGATCATCCATAACGCGGCGTTCGACGTTGGCTTCATCAACAACGAATTCGCCCTGATGGGCCAACAGGACCGCGCGGACATCACGCAGCACTGCTCGATCCTCGACACCCTGATGATGGCCCGGGAACGTCATCCGGGGCAGCGCAACAGCCTCGACGCCCTGTGCAAACGCTATGGCGTCGACAACTCCGGTCGTGAACTGCACGGCGCCTTGCTCGACTCCGAGATTCTTGCCGACGTCTACCTGACCATGACCGGGGGGCAGACCAGTCTGTCCCTGGCCGGCAACGCCTCCGATGGCAATGGCTCGGGTGAAGGGGCGGACAATTCGGCCACCGAGATTCGCCGTTTGCCGGCGGACCGTCAGCCGACGCGCATCATCCGCGCCAGTGAAGACGACCTGGCCCGCCACGCGGCGCGCCTGGAAATCATCGGCAAATCCGCTGGTGCCCCGGCGTTGTGGGTGCAGTTGGCCGAGGCTGAAGCGCAGGCATAACACCCTATTTGGCAGATACTCGCCACAGGGAAACTCCCTCGTCGCCACAAGTTGGTGCATCCCGCTCGCCACATCCGCTGCAACACTCTAACCTGAGGTGATTGGCAGGCTCTGGTCTGCCGCCTCAGGACGCTGAGCCTCATGTACAAAGACTTGAAATTCCCGGTCCTGATCGTTCATCGCGACATCAAGGCCGACAGCGTTGCCGGTGACCGCGTGCGGGGGATTGCCCGGGAGCTGGAGCAGGAAGGGTTCAGCGTCGTTTCGGCGGTGGATTACACCGAAGGACGACTGGTGGCGTCGACTTACCACGGCCTGTCCTGCATGTTGATTGCCTCTGAAGACGCCAGCACCCATTCTCATTTGTTGCAAAACATGGCCGAACTGATCGGTCTGGCGCGGGTGCGTGCACCGGATCTGCCGATCTTCGCCCTGGGCGAAAAAGTGACCCTGGAAAACGCACCCGCCGACGCGATGGCCGAGCTCAATCAGTTGCGCGGCATTCTTTATCTGTTTGAGGACACCGTGCCCTTTCTCGCCCGGCAGGTGGCCCGCGCCGCGCGCAAGTACCTCGATGGCCTGCTGCCGCCGTTTTTCAAGGCGTTGGTGCAGCACACGGCGGATTCCAACTATTCCTGGCACACCCCCGGCCACGGCGGTGGCGTGGCGTATCACAAAAGTCCGGTCGGGCAGGCGTTTCACCAGTTTTTCGGGGAAAACACCCTGCGCTCGGATCTTTCAGTGTCGGTGCCGGAGCTCGGCTCCTTGCTCGATCATACCGGCCCCCTGGCTGAAGCCGAGGCCCGTGCAGCACGCAATTTCGGCGCTGATCACACCTTTTTCGTGATCAATGGCACGTCCACGGCCAACAAGATTGTCTGGCACTCGGTGGTCGCCCGCGATGACCTGGTGCTGGTGGACCGCAATTGCCACAAGTCGGTGTTGCATTCGATCATCATGACCGGCGCCATCCCACTGTACTTGTGTCCTGAGCGTAATGAACTGGGGATCATCGGCCCGATTCCCCTGAGTGAGTTCAGTCGCGAATCGATCCAGGCCAAGATCGACGCCAGTCCGCTGACCAAGGGGCGTTCCCCGAAGGTCAAGCTTGCCGTGGTGACCAATTCGACCTATGACGGCCTTTGCTACAACGCTGAGCTGATCAGGCAGCAACTGGGCAATAGCGTTGAGGTGTTGCACTTCGACGAGGCCTGGTACGCCTATGCAGCGTTTCATGAGTTCTTTGCCGGGCGCTACGGCATGGGCACCTCCCGTGATGAAGACAGCCCGTTGGTGTTCACCACCCATTCGACCCACAAGTTGCTGGCGGCCTTCAGTCAGGCATCGATGATTCACGTGCGCGATGGCGGTGCGCGGCAACTGGATCGGGATCGCTTCAACGAAGCATTCATGATGCACATCTCGACCTCGCCGCAGTACGGCATCATCGCCTCGCTGGATGTGGCTTCGGCGATGATGGAAGGGCCGGCCGGGCGTTCGCTGCTGCAGGAAATGTTCGACGAAGCCCTGAGTTTTCGCCGTGCGCTGGCCAATTTGCGCCAGCACATTGCCGCCGATGACTGGTGGTTCTCGATCTGGCAACCGCCGTCGGCGGAAGGAATCGAGCGGGTCGTCACCGAGGACTGGTTGCTGCAACCCGATGCCGACTGGCACGGCTTTGGCGGCGTGACCGACGACTATGTGCTGCTCGACCCGATCAAGGTCACGCTGGTGATGCCGGGATTGACGGCCGGTGGCGCCCTCAGCGAGCGCGGGATTCCGGCGGCGGTGGTCAGCAAGTTCCTGTGGGAGCGCGGCCTGGTGGTCGAGAAGACCGGGCTGTACTCGTTCCTGGTGTTGTTCTCCATGGGCATCACCAAGGGCAAGTGGAGCACGCTGCTCACCGAACTGCTGGAGTTCAAGCGCAGCTACGACGCCAACGTCAGTCTGGCCAGTTGCCTGCCCTGTGTGGCGCAAGAGAATGTCGCACGCTATCAGGGCATGGGGTTGCGTGATCTGTGCGATCAGTTGCATGCCTGTTATCGCAGTAACGCCACCGCCAGGCACCTCAAGCGCATGTACACCGTTCTGCCGGAAGTCGCGATGAAGCCGGCGGACGCCTATGATCAATTGGTGCGGGGTGAAGTCGAAGCCGTGTCGATCGATGCGCTGGACGGGCGGATCGCTGCAGTGATGCTGGTGCCGTACCCACCCGGCATTCCGCTGATCATGCCGGGTGAGCGCTTTACCGAGTCGACCCGCTCGATCATCGATTACCTGGCGTTTGCCCGCACGTTCGATAGCAGTTTTCCGGGGTTCGTTGCTGATGTGCACGGATTGCAACATGAAGATCAGGGCAGTGGACGGTGCTACACCGTCGATTGCATCAAGGAATGAGGACATTTCCCAGTATGCAGCCGGTTATAAATCCGAATTATCCAGGGTTGTCGGTACGGGTTGCCGACGAGGGTTTTGCCGCCTATATCTGGGGCAGTGATTTCAGTTTTGAAGTCGCGGCCTACGGTGCGGCACAAATAGGAGCGCCGGTGGCACAGTGGCCTGTCACCCCGATCACGCCTTATCGCAAGTGCTACGGCATCGATCCCGAGGAATTCAGCAGCTTTCGCGATTCCGCCGACAGCGCGATTTTCATGGCTTATCTGGATGACCAGCCCGTGGGGCACCTGGTGGTCAGCACCAACTGGAACGGCTTTGCCCATATCGACGAGCTGGCGGTGCACGCACCGGCCCGGCGGCATGGCGTGGCCAAGGCCCTGCTGGATGTGGCGCAGTTCTGGAGCCGCAAGAAAAAGCTGCCAGGCATCATGCTCGAAACCCAGAACAACAACCTGGGGGCCTGCAGGCTCTATGAGCGCTGCGGTTACGTGATTGGTGGGATCGACCACCTGCGCTATCGCGGCATCGATCCGAACACCGCCGAAGTGGCGCTGTTCTGGTATCGATTGTTCGAAAACCCGCTGGAAAATCCGTTCAGTTCGTCAGCATCGCCGCGGCTTGTTCCGTGACGATGGTTAACAGCGTCTGAACCGCCGGAGAGGGTTCGGCGTTTTTCAGGGTCAGGGCGTAGAGGCTGATCGGGACCGCTGGCGCCAGGGGGCAGGTGTCCAGCCCCGAGGCTTTTGCGCCGAGGGCAGTGAAGGGGTCGACGATGGCCAGGCCTTCGCCGGCCTCGACCATGCTGCGCATCATCTGATGCGTCTGGACCCGGGTCTGAATCACCGGGGCAGGGCGCAAACCGTGCAGTTTGTTTTCCAGCGCCGGGCTCAACGGGTCCTGCCCCTCCAGGCCGATCATTGATTGGCCGGCCAGATCCTGCAGTGAAATGTATTTCTGTTTCGGTTGCAGCCAGCCATGGGGGGCGAGCAACTGGAGTTTGCCCTGGGCGATCATATGGCAGTCGAGGTCGGCGTGATCGGGGTCATGCAGGCTCAGGCCCAGATCGCTTTCACGCAGCAGCAGGCTTCTGACGATGTCGCGGGTGGGCTGGCTCAGCAGCGTGCAAGGTGCATCGGGCAGGCGTCGGCGCAGGGCCGCGATGCTGTGTGGCAACAATTGGTTGGCCAGGGGAGGGGTGCAGATGATGCGCAGCGGCGGCGCCAGGTATTGCCTGAGGCTGTTGGCCAGGCGCTGCACCGGTTCGAGCGCATCGTAGACCCGGGCAATTTCCACCTGCAGTTCCCGCGCTTCGCGGGTGGCCTGCAATCGTCCGCGTACGCTGGCGAACAGCATGAAACCCAACTGATCCTCGGCGTCGCGCAGCAAGCGCTCGACTTCGGCCACCGGCAACTGCAGCCATTCGGCGGCGGTGCCCAGGTGACCGGTCTGCAAGAGTGCCTGGATCACTTCGATATGGCGTAAGCGCATGCGTGAAGTCCATGTTCAGCAGGTGGAGGAGTCAGTGGCTGAATCCTACCCCAAGTCCGTGCATATGACTTCTGCTCATAACGACGGGTTATGAGGCGCTGGCGATTTGCGGTTCGCGGGTAATGGTCACGCCGGTTTGCACCAGCATGAATTCATTGTCGTCGACCTTGTTTACGCGGTCGCCAATGGCCAGTTTGTAGGTGGTGACAGGCCCTGAACCTTCTGCCGCCGGGGTGGAGTCCTGAAACTCGTGCACCGAATAAATGCGGCCTTGCGCGTCTCTTGCATGGAACTGACCGACGAGTACTGCTGCCATCTGCTTAGAACCTCTGGAGATAAATCACTCAATTTGCGGCACTGTAGACCGTGCTTGGGCGAGGTAAGTTTTCCTACGGGAAAAAAATAGTCAGGGACGGGGTTTTCGGTCGCCCGCTGTTTGAATCGTCATCTATAACTACAAGCTCTTCCTATCGGACAGTCGAGAAATCTTATGAGCAACGTCTATACGATCGCCGTCGTGGTCGGCAGCTTGAGAAAGGAATCGATCAACCGCAAGGTCGCACGGGCCCTGATAGAACTGGCGCCGGCCAATCTCAAGCTCAACATCGTCGAAATTGGCGATCTGCCGCTCTATAACGAAGATATCGATGGCGCTTCACCGCCGGCAGCCTACAGCACTTTCCGACAACAGGTGAGCTCATCCGACGCGGTGTTGTTCGTGACCCCGGAATACAACCGGTCGGTGCCGGCACCGTTGAAAAACGCGATTGACGTGGGGTCGCGTCCATATGGGAAAAGCGCCTGGAGCGGTAAGCCGGGAGCCGTTATCAGTGTGTCGCCGGGGGCCGTCGGCGGGTTTGGTGCCAATCACAACCTGCGTCAATCCATGGTGTTTCTCAATGTGCCGATGATGCAGCAACCGGAGGCCTATCTGGGGAACGCCGGTTCGGCGTTCGACGAATCTGGCAAGTTGTCCGAGTCGGTAAAGCCGTTCCTGCAAAGTTTCATCAATGCTTATGGGCAATGGGTCGAGCAGCACAAGAAAGACTGATGGTCATTGGCCGGCGCTTTGTCCTGCGAAGCGTTGGACAATCGGGGATACGGTTGTCTCTTTGGACCGGGTTGACCCTATCGCGAGCAAGCTCGCTCCCACAGGGATCTTCAGTGGATACAAGGCGTGTATACGGCTGAGTTCCAATGTGGGAGCGAGCTTGCTCGCGATGGGGCCGGCTCAGACAACGCAAAACTCAGGCATTGCCCGGCACATTCGGCCAAAGATCCGCCACCAGAAACAATCGCTCGGCCTCTTCCCAGTCGCCGCTGGCATTTTCCGTCAGGCGCACCAGCAGTTGTGCTGGCGCCAGCGGGTCCAGGTCATCCAGCCACGCCTGCATCTGTCCGGGGTTCCAGGTGTGCTCCGCCGAATAATGCGCCGGCGCCAGCCAGGCGTGACGGGGCAGGGGTTGCCAGCGACCGGGCGGGCTTTGGGCCAACAACGCCGGCCAATCCTTTTGATGCAACCAGCGACCCCGCAAATGCTGTGGATGGGCACCCAATGGCGGGGCGGCTTGTCCGGGCCACGGGTACAGCAAGTAACCCCCCAGCCATAAGTGTGCGCTGAACGCCTGGATATCCAGCGCCGCAAGCACTTCACGGCTCTCGGGGCGCGTGGAAATCGGCAATTGATGCTGGCTCAGGTGCGCCAGTTTGCGGTCGAGCCGGTCGTGGCAGCCCGGGCCCAGCCACTTGGCAGTGTCGTGTCCGTCGCCGGATTGCGGGCCAAGGTAGAGCTTGATCGCCAGTTCCAGGTGATGCACACCGTCGCGGTCGCGCAGCAGCATGTCCAGTTCACCGAGGGTGTGCCCTTCGCGGCGAATCGGCATGTTGGCGGCAATCAGTTCAATGCCCGGTGCATGCTGCACGGCGAATTGCCAGAGGCGTTCGTAGTACAAACCCAGGCGCCGGGTCCGGGCCTGGGCCAGCCAGTGCAGCAAGCCATAACTGTCCCGATCCAGCTGCCGCAGCCAATGCTCCAGCCGATCCGGTGCCTGCACCCAGTCGCTGCCGGCCAGCGGGTGACGCTGCGGCCACGGGGTATTGTCCAGCATGGGCGGCGCGAGGATGACCCACGCCAGGTCACGCACTTCGGGATGGCGTAACTGATGGGGCAGGTGGAGCAAATCCGGAAATAGCATCATCTTGCGAGCATAGCCCGAAACCCGGGCACACCCCTGAAACTGAAAGGATTTTGTCTACGGGCGGCTTTCGCCCATAATCGTGGTTTTCGCCGCCACGCAGATCCCCGCAGGAGCCCCATGGAGCAATTTCGCAATATCGGCATCATCGGTCGCCTGGGCAGTTCCCAGGTGCTGGATACCGTCCGCCGACTGAAACGGTTTCTGCTCGACCGTCACCTGCACGTGATCCTCGAAGACACCATCGCCGAAGTGCTGCCAGGGCACGGCTTGCAAACCTCGTCGCGCAAGATGCTCGGCGAAGTCTGCGACATGGTCATCGTGGTCGGTGGTGACGGCAGCCTGCTCGGTGCCGCCCGGGCGCTGGCCAAACACAATATTCCGGTGCTCGGCATCAACCGGGGCAGCCTGGGTTTCCTCACCGATATCCGTCCCGATGAGCTGGAAACCAAGGTCGCCGAAGTGCTGGATGGCCACTATCTGGTGGAAAACCGCTTTTTGTTGCAGGCCGAAGTCCGCCGCCACGGTGAGGCCATCGGCCAGGGCGATGCACTGAACGACGTCGTGCTGCACCCCGGCAAATCCACGCGAATGATCGAGTTCGAGCTGTACATCGACGGCCAGTTCGTCTGCAGCCAGAAGGCCGACGGCCTGATCGTCGCGACGCCGACCGGTTCCACCGCCTATGCGCTGTCCGCTGGCGGGCCGATCATGCATCCCAAGCTCGACGCCATTGTGATTGTGCCGATGTACCCCCATACCTTGTCGGGTAGACCGATTGTGGTCGATGGCAACAGTGAGCTGAAAATCGTCGTGTCCAAGGATATGCAGATTTACCCGCAAGTCTCGTGCGACGGGCAGAACCACTTCACCTGCGCGCCGGGCGACACCATTACCGTCAGCAAGAAAGCCCAGAAACTGCGGCTGATCCATCCGCTGGACCACAATTACTATGAAGTCTGCCGGACCAAGCTTGGCTGGGGCAGCAAGTTGGGGGGTGGAGGCGACTGATGCTCGATCCCGCGCGTAGCTACGACCTGATCGGTGACGTGCACGGTTGCGCTCTGACCCTGGAGCACTTGCTCGACCGACTCGGTTATCACAAGCAGGGCGGCGTCTGGCGACACGATTCGCGCATGGCGGTGTTCGTCGGCGATATCATCGACCGCGGCCCGCGGATTCGCGAGGCACTGCATATCGTCCACGACATGGTCGAGGCCGGTCAGGCGCTGTGCATCATGGGCAACCACGAGTTCAATGCGCTGGGCTGGAGCACGCCGGCACTGCCCGGCAGCGGCAAGCAGTTCGTGCGTGAGCACACGCCGCGCCATGCCCGCCTGCTGCACGAAACCCTGACCCAGTTCGAACACCATCCGGGTGACTGGCACGACTTCCAGCAATGGTTCTACCAGTTGCCATTGTTCGTCGATGCCGGGCGTTTTCGCGTGGTCCACGCCTGCTGGGACGCCGGGCTGATCGAGCCGCTGCGGGCGTTGTTCCCCAACGGCTGCGTCGACGAGCATTTTCTCCAGGCGTCGGCGGAGTCGGGCTCTTTTGCCTGCACCGTATTCGACCGGCTGCTGCGCGGCACGGACATGCGTTTGCCCCATGGCCTGACCATGACCAGCGGCGACGGCCTGGTGCGTTCGTTCTTCCGCACCAAGTTCTGGGAAGACGATCCGAAAACCTACGGCGACATCGTGTTCCAACCGGATGCACTGCCGGAACCCGTGGCCCGGACACCGCTGTCGTCCACCGAAAAGAACAGTTTGCTGCGCTATGGCATCGATGAGCCGCTGTTGTTCGTCGGCCATTACTGGCGCAGCGGCAAGCCGGCACCGATCCGGCCGAACCTGGCCTGTCTGGATTACAGCGCGGTGCTGTACGGCAAACTGGTTGCCTACCGACTGGATCAGGAAACCCGCCTGGATCCGCAAAAATTCGTCTGGGTCGATGTCGAGCGGCCGGAGGTGCTGCAATGAGTGCT
Source organism: Pseudomonas sp. PDM30 (assembly GCF_019218985.1). Lineage (NCBI taxonomy): Bacteria > Pseudomonadati > Pseudomonadota > Gammaproteobacteria > Pseudomonadales > Pseudomonadaceae > Pseudomonas > Pseudomonas sp. PDM30. Next base: position 5,242 of record NZ_JAHUWM010000014.1, on the reverse strand, counting down.
GTAGCGGTATTGCGTCTGCCCCTGGCGGTGGACTTGAGCGGGTTCGTCACCCTGCTCAAGCGCATGCAAGTGCCCCATCGGGTCAGCGAGGAAGCTGGCGAGCAGGTGCTGTGGGTGCCGGACAACATCAGTGAAGACGTGCGTGCGCTGTACGAGCGTTTTCCGGCGGGTGACCCCGATCAGCAACTGGACATTCCGGTGGCGCAGACCGTCAAGCGCCCGGGGTTCGTCGAGCAGTTGAAATACGCCAGGGCCACCGCGCTGGTGCTGCTGCTGAGCCTGGTTGTCGGCGCGGTGACCATGCTGGGCGACAACCTTGAAACGATGCGCTGGCTGACCTTCCTCGAGTTCCGCGTGGTCGGCGAATACATCCACTTCACGCCACTGGCCGACAGCCTGGCGGCGGGGCAGTGGTGGCGCCTGGTCACGCCGATGCTGATTCACTTCGGCATCCTGCACCTGGCGATGAACGGCATGTGGTACTGGGAGCTGGGGCGGCGCATCGAGTCGCGCCAGGGCAGTATCAACCTGATCGGCCTGACCTTGCTGTTCAGCCTGGTGTCGAACTTTGCCCAGTATTTCTTCAGCGGCCCGACCTTGTTCGGCGGTTTGTCCGGCGTACTGTACGGCCTGCTCGGGCATTGCTGGATCTTCCAGGTGCTGGCGCCGAACCCGGCCTATCGCCTGCCGCGAGGCGTGCTGGTGATGATGCTGGTGTGGTTGCTGCTGTGCCTGTCCGGGCTGGTCTCGATGATCGGCTTCGGCGAGATCGCCAACGCGGCCCACGTCAGCGGGTTACTCATCGGATGCTTCACCGGTTTGTTGGGCGGTTTGTATAACCGCCGTAAACTGGCCGCCTAATTCAGAACATGCAATAAAGAGACGGAGACCCAATGTCCTCTTTTAACGAAATGATCAAGAACATCACCCCCGATATCTACGAGAGCCTGAAACTGGCCGTGGAAATCGGCAAATGGTCCGACGGTGGCAAGCTCACCGCCGAACAACGCGAGCTGTCGCTGCAGGCGATGATCGCCTGGGAAATCCAGAACCTGCCAGAGGACCAGCGCACCGGCTACATGGGCCCGCAGGAATGCAGCTCCAAGTCGATTCAAGTGCCGAATATTCTGTTCAAGTCGGATGCCATCCATTGATCGAGATTGGCCGCGGTGCAATCAGCAAAATGTCGGCGCGCCTGGACGGGCCGAACGTGCAATACGCATTTCGTCTGGGCGAAACCGAGGTCCCGGTCAATCCGTTGATCGGTACCACGGTGCGCCTGGAATACCTGGGCGCGATCCACTGCACCCATTGCGGACGCAAGACCAAGACCAGTTTCAGCCAAGGTTACTGCTACCCGTGCATGACCAAGCTGGCCCAGTGCGACGTGTGCATCATGAGCCCGGAGCGCTGCCACTTCGAGGCTGGCACCTGCCGGGAGCCTGAGTGGGGCCAGAAGTTCTGCATGACCGATCACGTGGTGTACCTGGCCAATTCGTCGGGGGTCAAAGTCGGGATTACCCGCGCCACCCAGTTGCCGACCCGCTGGCTCGACCAGGGTGCGAGCCAGGCCTTGCCGATCATGCGCGTATCGACTCGCCAGCAGTCCGGTTTCGTCGAGGATCTGTTGCGCAGCCAGGTGGCCGACAAGACCAACTGGCGCGCTTTGCTCAAGGGCGATGCGGCGGCGGTGAACCTGGCCGAGATCCGCGATCAACTGTTCGACAGCTGTGCCGAAGGCTTGCTCGGGTTGCAGCAGCGATTTGGCTTGCAGGCGATCCAGCCGGTGACTGACGTCGAACCGCTGGAAATCCGCTACCCGGTCGAGCAGTACCCGGCGAAGATCGTCAGCTTCAACCTGGACAAGAACCCGATTGCCGAAGGCACGCTGATGGGGATCAAGGGTCAATACCTGATCTTCGACACCGGCGTGATCAACATTCGTAAATACACGGCTTACCAGCTCGCCGTGCATCAGTAAGGACTCCAGCATGCGCACCGAACAACCGAAGATGATCTACCTCAAGGACTATCAGGCGCCCGAGTACCTGATCGACGAAACGCACCTGACCTTCGAGTTGTACGAGGACCACAGCCTGGTCCATGCGCAACTGGTGATGCGCCGCAACCCCGAGCGTGGCCCGGGCCTGCCGCCGCTGGTGCTGGACGGCCAGCAGCTGGAACTGCTGTCGGTCACCCTTGCCGACCAAGAGCTTTCCGAGGCGCAGTATCAGCTGACCGAGAATCACCTGACCCTGCACCCGACCAGCACCACCTTCACGGTCGATACCAGCGTCCGGATCCACCCGGAAACCAATACCGCGCTGGAAGGCCTGTACAAGTCCGGCACGATGTTCTGCACCCAGTGCGAGGCCGAAGGTTTTCGCAAGATCACCTATTACCTCGACCGCCCGGACGTGATGAGCACCTTCACCACCACGGTCGTCGCCGAACAACACAGTTATCCGGTGCTGCTGTCCAACGGCAACCCGATCGCTTCCGGTCCCGGTGAAGAGGGCCGGCACTGGGCGACCTGGGAAGACCCGTTCAAGAAACCGGCGTACCTGTTTGCGCTGGTGGCCGGCGACCTGTGGTGCGTCGAAGACAGCTTCACCACCATGAGCGAGCGCAACGTGGCGCTGCGCATTTACGTCGAGCCGGAAAACATCGACAAGTGCCAGCACGCGATGAACAGCCTGAAGAAATCCATGCGCTGGGACGAAGAGGTCTACGGTCGCGAGTACGACCTGGACATCTTCATGATCGTCGCCGTGAATGACTTCAACATGGGCGCCATGGAAAACAAGGGCCTCAACATTTTCAACTCCAGCGCCGTGCTGGCCAAGGCCGAAACCGCCACCGATGCCGCGCACCAGCGGGTCGAGGCGATCGTCGCCCACGAATACTTCCACAACTGGTCGGGCAACCGCGTGACCTGCCGCGACTGGTTCCAGCTGTCGCTCAAGGAAGGCTTCACCGTGTTCCGCGATGCGGGTTTCTCCTCGGACATGAACTCGGCCACGGTCAAGCGCATCCAGGACGTGGCGTACCTGCGCACCCACCAGTTCGCCGAAGACGCCGGCCCCATGGCCCACGCCGTGCGCCCGGACAGCTTCATCGAGATTTCCAACTTCTACACCCTGACCGTGTACGAAAAGGGCTCGGAAGTGGTCGGCATGATCCACACCTTGCTCGGCGCCGAAGGCTTCCGCAAAGGCAGCGACCTGTACTTCGAACGCCACGACGGTCAGGCCGTGACCTGCGATGACTTCATCAAGGCCATGGAAGATGCCAATAGCGTTGACCTGACCCAGTTCAAACGCTGGTACAGCCAGGCCGGTACACCGCGCCTGGCGGTAACTGAGTCCTATGACGCGGCGGCGAAAACCTACAGCCTGACCTTCCATCAGAGCTGCCCGGAAACCCCGGACAAGGTGCAAAAACTGCCGTTCGTGATCCCGGTCGAACTGGGGCTGCTGGATTCCAAAGGGGCAGCGATTGCCCTGCGTCTGTCCGGTGAAGCCACCGCGCAAGGCACCTCGCGGGTCATTTCCGTGACCGAAGCCGAGCAGACTTTCACCTTCGTCGACATCGCCGAACAACCGTTGCCGTCGTTGCTGCGCGGCTTCTCGGCGCCGGTGAAATTGAGCTTCCCGTACAACCGTGATCAGCTGATGTTCCTGATGCAGCATGACAGCGACGGCTTCAACCGCTGGGATGCCGGCCAGCAACTGTCGGTGCAGGTGCTGCAAGAGCTGATCGCACAGCAGCAGAAGGGCGAAGCGTTGGTACTCGATCAGCGTCTGGTGGCGGCGTTGCGCACGGTGCTTTCGGATGAGTCGCTGGATCAGGCGATGGTCGCGGAAATGCTCTCTCTGCCAAGCGAGGCGTACCTGACCGAGATCAGCGAAGTGGCGGATGTCGAAGCGATTCACACGGCGCGTGAATTTGCCCGTAAGCAACTGGCTGACGCTTTGTTCGAAGGTTTGTGGCTGCGTTATCAGGCCAATCGCGAGTTGTCGAAGCAGACGCCGTACGTGGCCGAGGCCGAACACTTCGCCCGTCGTGCCTTGCAGAACATCGCGTTGTCCTACCTGATGCTCAGCGGCAAGCCGCAAGTCCTGGCGGCAACCCTGGAGCAGTTCGACGCGTGCGACAACATGACCGAGCGCCTGACCGCACTCGCGGTGTTGGTCAACTCACCGTTCGAAGCCGAGAAGGCCAAGGCACTGGCCAGCTTCGCCGAGCACTTCAAGGACAACCCGCTGGTCATGGACCAGTGGTTCAGCGTCCAGGCCGGTAGCGTGTTGCCTGGTGGTCTGGAGCGGGTTCGTCAGTTGATGCAGCATCCTGCGTTCAACATCAAGAATCCGAACAAGGTGCGGGCATTGGTCGGTGCGTTTGCCGGGCAGAACCTGATCAACTTCCATGCCGCTGACGGTTCCGGGTATCGCTTCCTGGCGGATTTGGTGATCGAGTTGAATGGCTTCAATCCGCAGATTGCTTCTCGGCAGTTGGCGCCTTTGACTCGCTGGCGCAAGTACGACAGTGCTCGTCAGGCTTTGATGAGGGCGGAGCTGGAGCGGATTCGGGCTTCGGGGCAGTTGTCCAGTGATGTGTTTGAAGTGGTCAGCAAGAGTTTGGCTTGATCTTGGCTTTTGAACTTGGCGGCCTTTGGGCCGACCAGGTTCTTGGTTGATTGAGTACATATCCGTTTCTTCGGTAACGGCGGCTGGCGGTTTCGCCCTTACGGCGAGTCCCTTTGGCAAACGCCCCAAAGGAACCAAAGGTCTCGCCCCGAACGTACGGCCCCTCGCTTAGGCTCGGGGTTCCTTCGCTGCGGTATTCATCCGGGGGCATTGCCCTCCGGTCGGCTTCGCTTCGACCTACATGCAATGAGTTCGACTGCGTCGAACGGCGCTGCGCGCCAATCCCCGGATAAACACCTCCACTCAGCCTTCCGAGGGGGCGGGTGGATCAAGATCAAGAGCTGCAGGCGAGCTAACGCTCGGCCTGATGAGTGGTGAGAAGCGATGCGGTGATGCGGGATGCTCTGCTTTTTGCTCTTCTGTGGGAGCGAGCTTGCTCGCGATGGCGGCCTGCCAGTCGCTTGAATCCTATCTGGTTGCACAAAATTTTCAGAACCCCCATCTACGGCTTTGGCTTTGGCTTTGGCTTTGGCTTTGGCTTTGGCTTTGGCTTTGGCTTTGGCTTTGGCTTTGGCTTTGGCTTTGGCTTTGGC
>NZ_JAHUWM010000013.1:0-163203 GCF_019218985.1 Pseudomonas sp. PDM30 | reverse complement strand
GGCAGCATGCAGCTTGAACTCGCGTGTATAGACCTTTCTTTCGTTCATGGAACCTCCAAGTTGGCGAAATCATATCGCCCTTAAGAGGTGTCCGGAATTATTAGGCCAGTTCAGCTTGCTCGCGATGGTCGTTAACGATGCCGCGTGTTTACTGACTAAACGCAGTGCTTTTGAGTCCATCGCGAGCAAGCTCGCTCCTACAGGGGGGCTTCGGTGAATTCAGGAAGGGGACTGTTCATTGCAATGCCTTGCTTAGCGGCAATCGCACCATGTTCCGGGCTTTCAGCGAACCGAAATACAACCAGTCCCCATACTCGCGCACGGTGGTGATGGGGGAGTAATTGTCGCTGCTGCCGTCCTGCAGGTTGGCGATCACTTTGCCATCAAGGTCCAGGCCCAGGGCAAATCCGTGTTTTTCCACGGGCTTGGGCAAGACGGTCATGGCCCGCACGATCATCTTGCGCACGAACGGATGCGCCGCCGTGGCGTCGAGCAAGGGGTTTCGGGGGGCATACAGCGCCACCCAGAACCGGTCGTGGCCATTGAACGACAGGTTGTCCGGCAGCCCTGGCAGGTTGTCGATAAACAGGTCGTGGGTGCCGGCCTTCGGACCGCTGAGCCAATAACGAGTGATGCGGTAAGCGCCGGTTTCATTGACCAGTACATAGGCATCGTCCGGTCCCAGGGTCACGCCGTTGGCAAACTCCAGCTTATCCAGCACAACCGAGGTTTTGCCGGTCTGGAAGTCGTAGCGCAGCAGTCGACCGTCGCCGCCGTGTTCGATCACGGCCTCACCGTCGTGGCCATAGCCGAAGCGGCTCGAAGCATCGCTGAAATAAGCGTAGTGACCGGGTTTGTCGATGGCCACGTCGTCGGTAAAACCGAAGGGAACGCCGTCGGCCTCTGTGGTCAAGGCCACCAGGCGTCCCTGGGCGTCGAGGGACAACAAGCCTTTGACGGCATCGGCGATCACCAGCAGGCCATTGGGATGCCGGGCCAGGCCCAGTGGCCGGCCACCGGTATCGGTCAGGATACTGGTGGTCTTGCCGTCCAGGCTCGTACGGATCAGGCGCCCGTCGTGCAGGCCGGTGATGAGCGTGTCGTTTTCCAGCAACAAGGCTTCCGGCCCGTCGATATTGGCGGCGCCGACGCGCTCCACCTCTTTGAGCCGCTGATTGTCGGCGTAGATTCCGCTGGTGAGGGACGGCGCGGCTTGTGGTGTCCAGGCCACCGGCCGCACCTTGGTGGGCATCAGCAGCAGGAAGGCGCCGATGACGACGATGACCAGCAACAGACATTTGAAGGTTCTGCTCACACGCCGACTCCTGTCGCGGCCAGATACTTCTGTGCCATGTCGCGCAATGCCAGCATCGACGCCGCCGATTCCCGGTCGATGCGCCGCTTGAGCAACAAGCGGTTGGCAATGCGCATTGCCAGGCCGCTGAACTGATATTCCAGGGTGCGGACGAAACGTGTGTCTTCGCCTGTGGCATCGCATTCATAGGTCACCACCAGCGACAGGCCGTGGTCACCCCGGGCCTCGGCGCTCCAGCGCCGCCCGGGCAGGTACTCCGCCACCTCCCAGCGCAAGTGCCCGTCGCGCCCGCCGGCACGGATGTCTTCCTCGAAACGTGCGCCGGCATGCAGCGGGCCTTTTGGCCCGTCGATGCGCAGCGACGACGGATGCCATTGCGGCCAAAGGGTCACGGTGCTGGCGTAGGCAAGTACCTGGATCGGGTTTCCGGCAATGACAACCTGATGCTGCATGCGGGTCATGGGGGTTCTCGTCGGGTTGAGCGGCTCAGGTTCCGGCTCCCAATAGAGGGTGCCGAACAGGTAGTCCATCAGCGGGAAAACGATGTTGAAATTACGCGCCTGCATCAGTTCACGGCGGTGGTGCAGTTCGTGCAGCCGGCGCATCTGGCGGATCCACGGCAGCCGTGTGAGCGGGTTGCGCGACGGCAGATGCTCGCAGGCATGAAACACTTCATAAGTCAGGTAGCCGAGGACAAGAAGGCCGCCGACCAATCCGGCGACGTTGGTATTGATGTGCTTGAGCAGCCACCAGAGGGGCAGGGCGACGGCGAGGGTGTGCAGCACGATCAGCCACGCCGGAAACAGAATCACCCGCCAGTCGCGGGCGCTGTCGTAGGTCATGTGGCCGGGGGTGAAAAAGCTGTGGTGGTCGCCTGCGTGACGGGCGTAAAACAGCCGGGCGAAGCTCTTTTTATGATGCCCCAGGTGGCGATGCACCATGTACACACCGAGGTTGAACAACAGCAGCGTGACGGGCACCGCCAGCCATTCCGCTGGCCGCACCTGATGTACGTTGCTCCAGAAGACGCTGATCGCCAGTGCCCCGAACACCAGGACAAACGCGCCATGCAGCCAGGGGTTGTAGAGCGGATGAATGTCGGCGCGGTAACGGCCGCGGAATCCTTCGGTGGTCTGCCTCACTGCAATCACCTGTCGTTTTTGCTATCTCTTTCAGATTAGCCGATCCCGGTGATTTGACGGACCGAACCTTAAGGACACAACGGCCATGATCCGGTGCAAACCGGTCTCAGGTCAGCGGATCCCATCGCTGCGACCAGTCTTCGTCTGAGTCGATGACTTTGCGCAGCAGGTCGAAGGCGCGTTGCAGCGTCGGCGAGTCACGATCGCGCGAGTAGACCAGATAGGTCGGGTAGTTGAATTCCGGCGCCTTGGGCACCCGTTCCAGGGCGCCGCTTTGCAGATAACTCTGCACGACGCGGGTGCGGAAGTAGCCGCTGCCGCCGTTTTCGAGAAGATACTGCAAGCCCAGCGGGCCCAGATTGAAACTCAGCGCAGCCTTGGCCTTCTCCGGCAGCGCGGCGTCGTGCTGGCGTCGAAAATCAGCGCCCCAATCGATGTACACATAAGGATCGGGCTTGTCGGCCAGGCGCACGAGAATCAGTTTTTCTTCGAGAATCTGCTCGACCTGCAGACGCGGCCAATATTCGGGCTGATACACCAGCGCGGCATCCAGAACACCCAACTCCAGCTGGCGCAGCAGGTTTTCGCCGTCGCGGATTTCCATGCGCAGGGCATGGCTGGGGATATTCTTGCGAATTTCGCCGGCCCAGCCGAGCATCAACGGGTTGCACAGACTCACCTCGCCACCGATGTGCAGCACATCGCGATAACCTTCGGGCAACGGCAAATCACGCCGCGCGGCTTCCCAGGTTTGCACCAGCTGATTGGCGTACACCACGAACGCTTCGCCATTGGGCGTCAGGCGGGCGCCGGCACGATTGCGCACGAACAGGGTGCTGCCCAGTTGGCTCTCGAGTTTTTGTACCCGTGCGGTGATCGCGGTCTGGGTGACATGGAGCTTCTCGGCAGCCGCGGCCAGGCTGCCATGGCGGACGATTTCGAGGAAGGTGCGGGCGAGGTCGATGTCCATGGGGTGGCCGGTGGTGTAAGTGCCCGCATTGTAAGAGCACCACCTGACCTGTGGCGAGGGGGCTTGCCCCCGTTGGGCGCGAAGCGGCCCTTGACGTCCTTCCGACAAGTCGAAATCTCTGGTTGTGCAACTTCTTCGCAGTCGAACGGGGGCGAGCCCCCTCGCCACAGGACCAGCAAAAACGACGAATCCCGCCACTAAGGGCGGGATTCGTTTGCAGCAGGCACGCTCCCGAAGTTCGGGAACCAGGTGCTTACGACGGGAACAGCTCGGACAGTTTCATCGCCAGCATCATGTCGCCTTCAGCGCGCAGTTTGCCGCCCATGAACGCTTGCATGCCGTCAGTCGAACCGTCGACGATGCCTTGCAGGGTTTCGCCGTCCATCACCAGGGTCACCTGGGCGTCCGGGTTCTCGCCTTCCTGCAGCTCGCAGGTGCTGTCCTTGACGATCAGCGAGAAGTTCTTGGTGTCGTCGATGCGGAAACCGAAGACCAGGTCCAGACCGGCGGCAGCGGCTGGGTTGAACTTGGCTTTCATTGCTTGTACGGCATCAGCTACGGAGGTCATGGTTCGATCCTTTCTTGGGTAATAAGAGCTGGGTGATTACAGCCAGGGTCACAATAGTCCGGACTCAGCGAAACGTGATGAGTTCCGGGGCCTTCAACAGTTGCAGGTGCGCATGACTGTTGAAGGAAGCCAGGGACACCTCGCGACCACGAAACTTAAGCTGGTTGAGCGAGGTGTTGACGATTTGCCAGTTCAATTCAAAGGCCTGCCGGGCAGGCATTTGCGTAATCAGGTGGAGCAGGGCGGTGATGGTGCCGCCGGACGTGAACACGGCGATTTTCTGGGTGTTGTCGGCCTGGTCGAGAATGCGATGCAGACCGGCCCTCACCCGTTCGACAAACCCCAGCCAGCTCTCCAGGCCCGGTGTGTCGTAGGTGCCGGCCAACCAGCGCTCGATGATCAGGGCGAAGACACGCTGGAACTCACCACGGTTTTGCGCGGCGTTGCGCAGGATGTCCAGGGCCTCGGGTTCGTCCGGCAGCATGGCCGGCAACAGCGCGCGGATCACTGCATCGGCGTCGAACTCATTGAAGGCGGAGTCGGTTTCCAGCACCGGCACCGGCAGGCCTGCCGCGGCGAATTGTTCCAGCGCGCTGTTGGCCGTGTGCTGCTGGCGGCGCAGATCCCCCGCCAGGCAGCGGTCGAAGCTGATCCCGAGTTCGGCCAGGTGCCGACCCAGGATTTCCGCCTGACGAATACCGGTCGGCGACAGCACGTCGTAGTCGTCTGCACCGAAGGAGGCCTGGCCATGTCGAATCAAATAGATGCTGCCCACGTCCGCGTCTTCCCGGTACGTTGAAGGTTTGGCGAGGTTATGAGGATGGCGGTGTGCTGTCAATGAAAAAACATACGCTTGTTTGAAATGCCCGTTACAGGCCTGTTACCAGAGCTTTCACGGCTGGTAGCAAGGTCGACGCATGGGTATGCTGGAGGTATCCCGCGCGCGTTCAAGCCGCGCATCGTTTGAGGAGTCCCTGTGGAGTTTTTTTCCGAGTACGCCATTTTTCTGGCCAAGACCGTGACCCTGGTGATCGCCATTCTGGTGGTCCTGGCCAGTTTTGCGGCCTTGCGCAGCAAGGGGCGGCGCAAGTCGTCGGGCCAGTTGCAGGTCAGCAAACTCAATGATTTCTACAAAGGGCTGCGCGAACGCCTGGAGCAGACGTTGCTCGACAAGGATCAGCTCAAGGCCTTGCGCAAGACCCAGGCTAAAACCGACAAGAAACAGAAGAAAAAACCCGAGGCCAAGCCCCGGGTGTTCGTGCTCGATTTCAATGGCGATATCAAGGCTTCGGCCACCGAAAGCCTGCGCCACGAAATCACTGCCTTGCTGACCCTGGCCACACCGAAGGACGAAGTGGTTTTGCGCCTGGAAAGCGGCGGTGGCATGGTTCACAGCTACGGCCTGGCCTCCTCGCAACTGGCGCGTATCCGTGAGGCCGGCGTGCCCTTGACCGTGTGCATCGACAAGGTCGCGGCCAGCGGTGGCTACATGATGGCGTGCATCGGCCAGAAGATCATCAGCGCACCCTTCGCGATCCTCGGCTCGATTGGCGTGGTGGCGCAGTTACCCAACATCAACCGTTTGCTGAAAAAGCACGACATCGACTTCGAAGTGCTGACCGCCGGTGAGTACAAACGCACACTGACCGTGTTTGGCGAAAACACCGAGAAGGGCCGGGAGAAGTTCCAGCAAGACCTGGACATCACCCATCAACTGTTCAAGAACTTCGTGTCGCGCTATCGCCCGCAACTGGCGATCGATGAAGTGGCCACCGGAGAAATCTGGCTTGGCGTGGCGGCGCTGGAAAAACACCTGGTCGATGAACTCAAGACCAGCGACGAGTACCTCGCCGAACGCGCCAGGCAGTCCGAGCTTTATCACCTGCACTATGCCGAGCGTAAAAGCCTGCAAGAGCGCATTGGCATGGCCGCCAGCGGCTCGGTCGATCGTGTGCTGCTGAGCTGGTGGAGCCGTTTGACCCAGCAACGCTTCTGGTAACGGGGCAGGAGATATTGCAAAACATCCAGCCGGGGCATTAGCCCCGGTTTTTTTGCCTGCGAATACTTGCCTGATGTCCTCCACGGCCCGGCGAAATCTCTGTAGGCAGCAGGCGACCGTTCCTGCTTTCGGTAATGCGGCGGCTGGTTATGTTGGTGTTCCGGAATAATTGCCATGGAACGCATATGAATGACCATCAGACACCGCTTCATCCCGATCTTGCGCCGCTGCGCGAAACACTGACGTCTGTGGTGGGCGCGGCTTTGCCGCAGTCTCCCGAGCAGTTCGGTGCCCAGTTGATCAAGGCAAAATGGGGGCCAGACATCGACCCGCAAAAGGCCCTGTTGGTCACCCTGGATTACCGCTATCGCGGGCATCCGCCGCAGGACGGTATCGAGCAAGGCCAGGTGGCAAACACGCAAACCCTGGTGCAGGCGTTGCTGGCGAACTACCAGACCGTCGGTGACGGGCGTTTTGCCGAAAGCGCATTTGGCTTGTACACACCGCCCGATGTCGGTCCGTCCGTTCGCATCGTGGAGCATGTCGATGAATTCGCCGATCACGGCAATGGCAATCACCACACCTACGAAGGCATTTATCGCCAGACCACGCCCCAGGTGTATGGGCCGGCAACGCAAATTGCCCTGAGCCCTGCGGCGTTCAAACAGTGGGTGTGGGAGCTGGATTTGCAAACCCGCTATCAGGCTTACCTTGATCGCGCGTGGCCCTCCGATAAGCGTATCGTCCAGGCGGCGCCTTACGACCTGAGAACCTCAGTCAAGGCCGCCTTTATCATGAGCGCCTGCCTGCAACATCAGGAGGGCAGTTTGAGTCAGGAAGGCCTGGTCTTGGCCATGCAGGCCGCCGGGTTGCCAGCGCAGCAGACCTGGAATGCACTGACCATCGGCCAGGTGCAGGCGCCCACCCGCGTCAGTGCGCCGATCGAGGTCGGTCGGCTGAAGATCTATCGCTATACATCGGACGATATCTGGTGTTACCGCCACCGTCATAGCGGCCGGGTCTTGCTGAACATTCCCGGCAACTCCTCACCCTTGCATGAATTCGCCGACTTCCGGCACCTGCGCCAATGGATCGTGGACCAAGGCAGGGTTGCCGCCACACGGCAAGCGCTGGTCGCGCATTTTGCCGAGGACGATCGTGAAGACGGTACCTTCCATGCGGGGGTGTCGACGGCGTTGGAGGGCATGGCGGTTTACCCGAAGGAACACTGGCTGAAAAAGAACGCAGGGTTGTTCAACAACGACGGTTTCTGGGACCCGCAGGACTATATCGACCTTGAGCGTGCGCCGACTGACACCGACCCGTTCGCGCAATTGGTGCTGACCATGAAGCAGGCCTCCATGGCCAGCGTCAAAACCATCCGCGACGATGCCCAGGTCAATCGCGACAACCTGAGCGCGGTGGTGGAACCGCTCGTGCAGTGGATCAACCGGCTGGGGCCATTGGCACTGTTCATTCCGGGAGGCGAAGGCGTCCTGGTACTGGCCGGCCTGATCGACGCCGGTTATGGCCTCGATCAGGCCGTCAACGGTAAAACACCGGAGCAGCGCTCCGAGGGCGTGACGCGCACGGTGTTCGGCTTGCTCAATGCACTCCCGCTGGTCGGGGCGGTGGCGGCGCTCAAGGGCGAAGAAAAAATCGCCGGAACGTTGCACGAACCCCGGGAACCCGGGAGCGAGCCGCATCCCGAAACGCCGGCCGAGCCCGCACCCGGATCGGCTTCGGCGCCGGTGTCGACACGTGTGGAGCTGATGCGTGGCGTTTGCACACCCCTTGCTGCCTTCAGTGATGAGGTATTGGCGCAGATCGCCCGGGTCAGTACGGTCGACGACGATATGCTGCGCCTGATGCAGACTGGCCGTCCGCCGACGCCGTTGCTTGCCGACACCATCACACGCTTCAAGCTCGATCAGGAACTCGAAATCGTCGCCGACCCGCAAGCGCGGGCCGGATTGTTCAATGCCCGATATCAGGCGCTCCAGCACTCGGACCAGGAGTGGGTTCGCCTGTTTCAGCGTGAATACCAAGGTTTGCCGAAAAGTGCCGTGGAGCAGATCCTCGACCGTTCGGGAGTTGACATCAATCGGCCCGTCGATGCTGACGAGGCGCTGCTACTGTTCAAGCGCCTGGACAGCAAGTCGCGGGAGTATCAACAACATGCACGACTCAACCGGGCTTATGAAGGTCTGTACTTGCGTTCGATCGTCCATCCGGAAACCGATGTCCTGGCGTTGCATTCCCTGCCACGCCTGCCCGGTTGGCCGAAAGACTTACGCATCGAAGTGCACGACGGGTCAATCAGTGGCCGGGTCCTGGACCGTTGCGGCCCGCCCGATTCGGCGGATTGCCGGCGCTTGATCAAGGTCGGTGATCGTTATCGGTATTCCACGATGGCGGCTACCGACGGCGAGGGTTCGGATCTGTTTACCGCACTGGTCGATCTATTGTCAGGGGAGGAGCGCGCGGCGATGTCGCTGCGCTCCCCAGACGCGGCCAGCCAGTTGCGCCTGCGTATTGGCACACATGCCTTGCCCCGCTCCGAGCTGATACTCGGCTTGAATCGAATGGATTCGCGGTTGTCCTTCGAAGCCACGGGGTTGCGCGGTGGCGGCTTTCCGAATACGCCACAGGCCGCTGCGCTGACCCATGAAATCATGCGACTGCAGGTCAAGAATCTGTATCCGGATTTCACCGATGCCCAGGCGGATGAGCTGCTCCTGATGGCGGGTAACGGCGCTCAAGCGCTGGTGGATCGCCTGATTCTCGAGATGCAGCAGTTGCATGCCGATCTGCGCCAGTGGATCGACCAGGCCGTGCTGGATGTCGATGACATGGACGTGGATTTTCTTGCGGTGGACGATGATGACGCCGCAGGCATGAGCCCTGAGCAGGTGGCGGCACACAATGTCGAACTGCTGCAAACCGTGATTGGCTATGAGCGTGAAACGCGAATTGAATTGGGCGACGAACTGATGGGCATCTGGCAAAAATGCCCGCCCCAGATCAATAGAGTCATGTCCGGCGAGACGTTCTCTGGTTACAGGCTGGATCTGGGCTTCGAGGACTACCATAGGTTGCCAACGATGAACGTGCGCTTCAATGAGGTCGTCGAGCTATCGATGCGGGGCTTGCACCTGGTCGAGCGCGAGAGCCTGAGCGTCTTTCTCGAAAGTTTTCCGAACCTGCGTTCCCTGAACCTGGAACGTGTCGACCTGCGGCGGCTCAACGCAGACGGCGTGCTGGAAGGTGTGTTGCCTCCACCGATTCGGCAAATGCCCCACCTCACTACGCTCAACCTGAGTTCCACCTTTTTGCAGCTTCAGGAGCGCACGGCTTCGCAGTTTCGTGAGCTGGTGAGCTTGCAAACGCTGGATCTGAGTGACAACCCGTTGACTGTACCGCCCGTGGTATTGGGGATGAATGAACTGCGTGTGTTGAACCTGAGAAACACCGGAATCAGCCATTGTCCGATAGGCATCGCCGATCAGCCGTACTTCACCTCGCTCGACTTGCGAGGCAACCGGATCGGTCGGGTTCCCTACTCGATACTGATTCAGGCGGTGTCCCGGGACCGGGTGAAACTGTGGGGCAATCCGCTGACGGATGAAGACACGTTGTTGCGCCTGGTGAGTCATCGTGAGCGCACCGGTATCAATTTGTGGTTGAGTGAGCCGGGTGCCGATTACGGCAGTGCGACGCCCTGGCTGGAGGAGGGTGATGAAAGCGTGCGCGAGGCGCGGCAACAGATCTGGCAACGATTGGCCGTCAAGCCATCGGGCAGTGCGTTGCTCCGGGTCGTGGATGGATTGAGCCTGACGGCGGATTTCCGGGTCGGTTATTGGTCGCTGCAGGCGCGTGTGTGGCGCTTGCTCCACGAAGCGGATGCGTCAGAAGAGTTGTGGGGCTGGTTGCTGCACTGTGTCGAAACGCGGACGGCCGATGCGGACAATCCGTTCAGGCTGTTCGTGGTGCTGGAAGATCGAGTCCGGCTGTACTGCGACTGGGTCGCCATGGGGCGTCCGATTCCGCTGGTGGATAATCCGGTGTTTTAGCGCGAAGGGTAAAACCCCTTGAACCCCGGGTCGGGGTTCAAGGGGTGACGGTCAGCGACGACGGAACAGCGGCAGCGGTTCGTCGGCAGCGGCCTGGTAGGTCACCGAGAAGTCCTTGAGGCCTTCAAGGGCTTCGTGCGGGTCTTTGTCGGCGCGAATGGCGAACGCGTCGAAACCACAGCGATGCATGTAGAACAACTGGTCACGCAGCACGTCACCAATGGCCCGCAATTCGCCCTTGAAACCGTAACGGTCACGCAGCAGGCGGGCATTGGAGTAGTTGCGGCCATCGGTGAATGCGGGGAAGTTCAGGGCGATGACCTGGAATTGCGCCACGTCTTCACCGATTTCCTCGGCTTCTTCATCGGCGTCCAGCCAGATGCCCAGGCCGCCATCGCGGGCCAGGAGCATGCGGCTGTGTTCGCGCCACAGCTGCAACGGCACGATGAGGTCGTCGCAGTTGCTGATCTCGTCGATGTTGAAGTCCTTGGGCAGCAGGTGCCAGGTTTCGTCGACGACCTCGTTGTTCTTAATGATTCGCTGCATAGACACGCTCCTTGAAGAGGTCGATACCAATACGCTGATAGGTGTCGATGAAGCGTTCGTCTTCGGTACGTTGTTCGATGTACACGTCGATCAGCTTTTCGATCACGTCAGGCATGGCTTCCTGGGCAAAGGACGGGCCGAGGATCTTGCCCAGGCTGGCGTCACGGCTGGCGCTGCCGCCGAGGGAAACCTGATAGAACTCTTCGCCTTTCTTGTCCACCCCCAGGATGCCGATGTGGCCGACGTGGTGGTGACCACAGGCGTTCATGCAACCGGAGATGTTCAGGTCCAGTTCGCCGATGTCGAACAGGTAGTCCAGGTCGTCGAAGCGGCGCTGGATCGATTCGGCGATCGGGATCGACTTGGCGTTGGCCAGGGAGCAGAAATCACCGCCCGGGCAGCAGATGATGTCGGTCAGCAGACCGATGTTCGGCGTGGCGAAACCTTGCTCGCGCAACTCGCCCCACAGGGCGAACAGCTTGTCCTGCTCGACGTCGGCCAGGATGATGTTCTGCTCGTGGGAGGTGCGCAGTTGACCGAAGCTGTAGCGGTCGGCCAGGTCGGCCACGGCGTCGAGCTGTTTGTCGGTGATGTCGCCCGGTGCAACGCCGGTTGGCTTCAGGGACAAGGTCACGGCCACGTAGCCTGGCTTCTTGTGGGCCAGGGTGTTGCGCACGCGCCAGCGGGCGAAGCCCGGGTGCTGCTGGTCGAGCTCGGCCAGGGCGGCGGTCTGGTTGCCCAGCGCCTTGTAGTCCGGATCGACGAAATGTGTGGCGACGCGCTGCACTTCGGCTTCGGTCAGCGTGGTCTGGCCACCGCGCAGGTGCTCCATTTCCGCATCGACTTTCTGCGCAAAGACTTCAGGTGTCAGCGCTTTGACCAGGATCTTGATCCGCGCCTTGTACTTGTTGTCGCGACGGCCATAGCGGTTGTAGACCCGCAGGATGGCGTCGAGGTAGCTCAACAGGTCTTGCCACGGCAGGAATTCATTGATGAACGCGCCCACCACCGGCGTACGACCCAGGCCACCGCCGACAAGTACGCGAAAGCCCAGTTCGCCGGCTGCGTTGTGCACCGGCTCAAGGCCGATGTCGTGGACTTCGATGGCGGCACGGTCGGAAGTCGAACCGTTGACGGCAATCTTGAATTTGCGCGGCAGGTAGGCGAATTCCGGGTGGAACGTGGTCCATTGGCGGACGATCTCGCACCATGGGCGCGGGTCGATCAGTTCGTCGGCGGCGACACCGGCAAACTGGTCGGTGGTGACGTTGCGCAGGCAGTTGCCGCTGGTCTGGATCGCGTGCATCTGCACGGTGGCCAGTTCAGCGAGAATGTCCGGAATGTCTTCCACGGCCGGCCAGTTGAACTGCACGTTCTGCCGGGTACTGATGTGGGCATAGCCCTTGTCGTAGTCGCGGGCAATCCTGGCCATCATTCGCATCTGGCGCGAAGTCAATTGGCCGTAAGGCACGGCGACTCGCAGCATAGGCGCGAAACGCTGGATATAAAGGCCATTTTGCAGGCGCAGGGGGCGGAATTCTTCTTCGCTCAGCTCGCCTGCCAGATAGCGTCGGGTCTGATCACGGAACTGCTTGACGCGGTCCTCGATGATCCGCTGATCGTATTCGTCGTATACGTACATATAAGTCCTGTTCTCAGGCTTGGGCCGGTCGGAAACAGCGGCGTTTTTTGGCTTGCTGGCGTCCGATAATACCTCGGCAATTCTGCGCGCACGGCCGCGCACTCCCTACGGAGCCGGGGCACGATACCAGTTTGCAGTTATGCGTAAAAGTGATGTTTGAGCATATGTAAAGAACCAAATCGACTAATGAGGGGCGCTGTTACAAAGACCCTGTTTGTGATGCGGGCAATCGTCGTCTTTACTCTGCTCGAGTCTTTATGCAATCACCGATAAAACCGACAAGAGGCGATGCAATGAGCAACCCAACCAAAGCACGGAAAAGCGATAGCACCGTTGATGCATGGGCCATTTTGTTCCTGATCATTCTGGTCGTGGGGACCGCGGTATTCTGGGTCAGTCATCAGTAAGCGACCCCGTCCGGGCCCGGTTCCGACGATTGTCTGACAAAAACCGGAAAAGTCGCCGTTTTACGGACGTTCGCTGGCTATAATGCGCGGCGAATTTCCGGGGGCTCGGACGACACATGTTGAAGTTTCTAAGTGGTGTATTACTGGCGCTGGGCATGGTCGCGGGACCGTGCGCTCAAGCGGCGTCAGTGCTGTTCCTTAACCCGGGAACCACCAAGGAAGCTTTTTGGGTCAGTTACTCGCAGTTCATGCAGGCCGCCGCCAGGGATCTGGGCATGGACCTGCGGATCCAGTACTCCGACCGGGTGCCTGAAAACATCATCAAGCAGGCGCGCGAAGCCCTCCAGGGACACAATCGTCCCGACTACCTTGTGTTCGTCAACGAACAATCCGTTGCCCCCGAAGTGCTGCGCCTGGCACAAGGCAGCGGGGTGAAGTTGTTTCTGGTCAACAATGCCTTGACTGTGGATCAGGTAAAACTGCTCGGCGCCCGACCCGACAAGTATCCCGACTGGATCGGCAGCTTGGTGCCCAACGATGAGGAGGGCGGCTACCTGATGCTCAAGGAGTTGATTCGGTTGCATCCCCCGGTGGCCCCGGGCCAGATGATTGACCTGCTGGCTTTTTCCGGTTTGAAGGTCACGCCGTCGGCGCAGTTGCGTGAGAAGGGCATGCGTCGGGCGCTGGCCGAACACCCGCAAGTGCGTTTGCGTCAGTTGGTGTACGGCGGCTGGACACGTCAGCGCGCGTACGAGCAAGCCAAACTGTTGTTCACGCGTTATCCGCAGACTTCACTGGTGTGGGCGGCCAACGACGAAATGGCGTTTGGCGTCATGCAGGCGTATGTCGAATCGGGCGGTGTTCCGGGCAAGGATGCATTGTTCGGCGCCATCAACAATTCACCCGCAGCATTGCAAGCGCTGCTCGACAACCGCCTGAGCGTGTTGCTGGGCGGGCATTTCACCTTGGGTGGCTGGGCACTGGTTGAGCTGCATGACTATGACGAAGGGGTCGACATCAGCCAGTACGGCGGTCGGGACCGACAACTTCCGCTGTTGCAACTGATTAACCGGGCGCAAGCCAAACAACTGCTGGCGTTGGGCAGCGCACAGAATTTCGGGGTGGATTTCCACCAGCTGTCGGCGAAGGGGCGACCAGCGTCCTACCGCTATCCGTTCAGCCTGCAAATCCTGATGCACTGAGCCGTTTCAGATCCCTGCCAGCAGCAACACCAGTTTGACGATGCCAAACAGTGTCAGGGCAAACACCGTGGTGAACAAAATTCCCAGGATCACGAAATGACTGGGCTTGCCGTGGGTAAAATCCCGCGCCCGGTTCTTGTTGCTCTGCACTCCGAACGCTGCCGCCATGACGCTGTGCAACATCTGCCAGAAGGTTGGCGGCTTGTTGTCGACTGGATCGTCCATAAATCCCTCGCCTGTCAGTAAGTCCTCAGAGCATAGACAATCCGCCGGCCAGTGGTGCGGCCGGCCTGCGAATCGACGCATTTTGAAATCAGTCTGGGCCGATGCGATAACTATCTACCGCAGATACGGTTCACTGAAATGATGTTCTGTCGTTCCATTTTTCAGGAGCGACACAATGTCTACCCATCCCCCCTCTGTGCCCCGTCAACCTCTGGTTGCGGGCCAAACCAGCATTCACCGCGAACTACTTGAACAGCTGACGCCTGATTGGTTGGTCGATGCCACGCCGCAGCGGCGGGCGGCCATAAAAGCCAGCGGCTCGCTCGCGCCGAACTGGTACACGCGAGCCTCCCGCGAGCAACAGCAGGCACTGAAAGACCGTTTCAACGACAGCCTGGTTTGCCAGACCCTGCTCGACAAAACCATGTCGTCGCTGCCAGATGCCGAAAGCTTTGCCGAGCCGATACTGCAAAAGGCGCTGAAGGATCAGTTCGGGGTCGAGGCCGATGTCAACAAAACCCTGGTGTGCCTGAGGCGAGCGCTGGAAGTCAGCGATCTTGAAATCGAGATCAGCACATTCGAGGTGATGAAGCTTTCGTTATTGCAGGCGGCACTGCATAACTTCGAAGCGTCCGAATGCGAGGCGGGCGCCTTTCATCGCGGCTCGGGCTTTGTAGTCGAGACTTCCACGCCTGGTACGTTCGAGGTCACTGCCCTCAACATGTCGGTCACGCAATTCCTCTCACTCTGCCGCAAGCTGGATATCGGCGCGCAGTATCAAACCCGTGTCGAGGCGTTTTTCCAGGCAACGGCTGCGCAGAAGAAATCGACAGTGTCCGAGCAATTCATTGCCAGTCAGAAAGCGGCAATGAGAGCAGCCGCTGAATTGGCGCTGCTGAAAAAAGACATCGAACCCGACGATTACGCAATGATCCTTTCGGTGGTTAATGGCGAGGTCCATCCCCGTGTAGGCAGCAGGCCAGTCTGGTTTCGTGACCTGAACCTGATGAAGCGCAGGATGACGGGCTGCGTCGTGTTCAGCATCAGTGAACAATATCGTTATACCAACGACTACATCGTCTACATTCCCCACGATCCCGAGCACCCGCTCAAACGCTATACCTCTGAGCAGCTGCGTGAAGAATTCAAGCGTCAGTTCACCGCCCAGGACGCATTGCCCGCCAGTGGCAGTGGGCCGACCGCCCACCAGCGCTTTTTCAGCCAGTTCGTCGCCTACGCCGACCGCCCTTATTACTTCAGCCAGTTCACCCGCAAGGCTGCCGACTCTCCGACTGATCCTTTGCATTCATTCTGGTTGAAGGTCCTCCAGTACGTGCCCCCGTTGTCGTCCGTCGCCCGCATCAAAGAGCTGCCGCCAGAGCCTGCGGGTAAGCGTGAGCCGGTCGAAGATCCTTATCTCAATCCATTCGGGATGATTCGCGAGGGCGTGGCGGGCATCTGGTCCGCCAACAGCGATCTGTGGACTTATCTCTACGAGCAAAACCGCAAGAAAGTCATCGCCGACGCACGCAGCCATGCGGTGCCCACGGCGGACGTCGATGCGCGAGTACGGGCGCAAAAGCTCAACCACCTGCTGGAAATCGGCATGCTCGGATTGAACATGGTGTCGATGTTCGTGCCGGTGCTGGGGGAGATCATGCTGACGGTCATGGCGGGGCAGTTGCTGTACGAGTCGTTTGAGGGGGCGATCGAGTGGAGTGAAGGGGATCGAACGGCGGCCAAGGCGCACCTGGTCGATGTGGCCGAGAATCTGGCGCTGGCCGCGGTGATGGCCGGTGCGGGCAAAGGCTTGGCCAAGCTGACGGCGGTGAAACCCGAACCGCTGGTTGAACGCCTGCAGCCCATCCAGCGCGCCGACGGCAAAACCCGCTTATGGAAACCTGACCTGAGCGGATACGAACGCAACCTCATCCTGCCTCGCCATTCAGTCCCTGATGCGTCGGGGCTGCACCGGATACATGGCAAAACCTTCATTCGGCAGGGTGGCAGGGTCTACGAAACAACCTTTGACCCTTCGCTGAAGAAATGGCGCATCCGGCATCCGACGGATACCAGCGCCTGGCAGCCGATACTCGAACACAACGGACATGGCGCCTGGCGCCATGCGCTGGAGCGTCCCCGGACCTGGGATCGGCTGACCCTGCTGCGGCGCATCGGCCATATCACCGAGGCTTTTTCCGATGAGCAACTGCTCGACATCGCCGAGGCCTGTGGTGTCGAGGACAATGCCTTGCGCAAGATGCACATGGATCATCTTGCGCCGCCGCCGGAGCTGGCGCACGCCTTGCGGCTGTTCGAAGCCGACCCCGGCATTGGCGGACCACTGCTCGAAAAATTGCAACGCGCCAGCCCGGGGCTGAGTAATGCCGCCGCTCGCAGGGTTCTGCTCGATGCCAATGCCGAAGAGCTCACCCGCCTGAAAACAACGAGTCGAATTCCCCTGAAAATGCTGGAGGAGGCCCGTTGGTATGCACAACAGGGGCGTCAGGCCCGGGCTTTCACTGGCCTGCGCATGGAATCCGCGCTGTCCGCTGACAGCCGGTGGCTCGCACTGCATGCCCTGGAAAAAATGCCAGGGTGGTCCGGCGAGGTGCGGCTGGAGATTCGCGACGGCCACATCGAGGGTCCGCTCATCGACGGCATTGGTAGCGAGGCCGCGACAATCCGTAAGTACGTGGTTAAAAACGGCCCGTCCTATCAGGCATTTGATGAGCGTGGCGAGACGCTCAATGGCGTGCCCGCCACCGGCGATAACTTTTACGCCTCGATCATGCACGCATTGCCCGATGAATCCCGTCGCGCATTGGGCGTTCCACACGTGGGCCAAAGCGTCGATCTGAAGCAGGCTGTCATCGACTCGGCCTTCGAGCATCGGGCGCAATTGTCGCAAATGCTGGAACAGCGCAGCGGTAACGGCAAGGCGTTCAAGCCGCCCGTACGCGTAACGGAGCGTCGGGTGGGCTACTACGCCAGCGGGCGCGGGCAAGGTTTGAATCCTTCTCTGGTGTCGCGGGTACAGGACGTGTATCCGGCGCTGACGGATCAGCAGGCCAATGGGTTTATCCTGGCGCAGCTGCGCACGGGTAAAACCGATGCACATATTTATAGCCTCCTGCAGGAGCGTATGCGCGAGTGGGAGACCCTCGAGGCGACGCTCGATCAATGGGTCGGCGAGCCGATAGCGGGTTCTGTCCTGGAGTCGATGCTCGGAGGCAAGGCCTCGGTCGCGCAGAGTCTCAAGCAATCCTGGCGTAATTCGCCGCTGGCCGGGGAGCATCCGCGCTACAGATTGCTTGAGTT
The DNA here is from genome assembly GCF_019218985.1 of Pseudomonas sp. PDM30. Classification (NCBI taxonomy): domain Bacteria; kingdom Pseudomonadati; phylum Pseudomonadota; class Gammaproteobacteria; order Pseudomonadales; family Pseudomonadaceae; genus Pseudomonas; species Pseudomonas sp. PDM30. Next base: position 145,793 of record NZ_JAHUWM010000013.1, on the reverse strand, counting down.
GGTCTGTGACGACCCGATCCCTGCGCTGTCGGCGGACTTCTCCCATGTGGGTGATCTGTATGTCCGGGGTCGAAGCATCACCGACGCCAATGTCGATGCGTTGTTGGCGAATTTTCCCAAGCTCAAAAGACTGCGGATCAATGCCACGGGCAACGATTTCGGCACCGTGCCCCAAGTGCTGAGCAGCATGCCGGACCTCAGGGGGCTGAGCCTGTATTCAGCCGCGCCCTTCGCCGCAGACATGCCGTCGAGACTGGGTGCGTTGACGGCGCTCGAAGAGCTCAGCGTGTATTCAACCTGGGGCGTTCCCGTGCCGTTGGACGTAAGCCGGCTGCGCAATCTGCGTCTGCTCGACGTGATCGCGCCGTCAATGGATCAGTGGCCAACCGGGGTTCTGGAACTGCCCCGTCTTGAACGTCTGAACCTCACCGGTACAGCCATCAGTACATTCCCCGAAGGCATTTTCGAAGGGCATGAAAAACTCTGGTCCGGGTTGTCGCTGGATTGGTCGTACATGCCGCGCCCAAACTTCAAGCAGGCCTATGAGTATCTCCGGCGTCAGCCCCGGCACCTTGTTGATCTGGAAGAAATGGTCAGGGATTACTGCAAGGGCGAGTTGAAACGTCTTGCTGAAGGCATCAATGACCCGTCCGCGGGATTATTCAATCAATTTGTCGAACAGTGGCAAGACGCAGGGGCGAGATTCGACGCCGTCGAAGCATTGAGTGAGCAGCATCATCAGCTCAACCGGCATCTTGAGGACTGGTCCCAACGCGCGCTGCGAATGCCTGCAGCGGCCAACGAAATCATCGGACGTACATGGACGGCAGATGCCCTGAGAATCTGCTGGCGCAATGGCGCATTCAAACGCTACGGCTCGACGGCCGATGCCTCGGTACTGGATCTGCCGAGCCTGGCGTTGAGCGAGTTTCCAGAATTGCCGGACGGTGCCTTCCCTGAAGTACGAACCTTGTATCTGAAGGGTAATAGAGCCCCCGTCGAGCAGACTCGCAAGTTCGTCCGCGGTTTTCCCGGGCTTGAAAAACTCGACGTGAGTGGCAGCGGTTTGACCGAAGTGCCCTTTGCGCCCGGTGATCTTGAAAAACTGACTGATCTGGATCTTTCCAATAACCGGATTGTTGGCGACGCCGGGGTTCAGCAGGCTTTTGATGGATTGCAGGCACTGCAATACCTGGACTTGAGCAACAACCCGTTGAATACCTTGGATGTCAGTGCAATGACCCGCCTCAAGTCCTTGAATCTAAGTGGCACGGCGCTGCAAGAATGGCCGACCGGGGCACAGGAGCTGCCAGAGCTGTATTGGCTGGACTTGCGGGATAGCAAGGTCAACGCGCTGCCGGAGCCGCTTGCGGATGAGACGCTGCTCAAGGCCAACCTCACGGGCACACCTTTAACCCCTCAAGCCGTCGCCATGCGCAACGCAGCCCGGCATCGAATGGAAATGGCCAAAGGTCTTCCGGCCGGCGCGCTGGAACGGTTCGACCTGGAGCAGGTGCCACAGGATTTCCCGCCGTTCGAAAGCGCCAGTTCGATCGCACGTCAATTGTTGCCGCTGTCGGAAGTCCCGGCGGGAGAAGGGGTTGCGGTTTTGACAAAGCGCCTGCAACGGCTGAAACCGACACTCGACGATGATGACGCCTTGCAAATGATCGAACAGATGCAGGGCAGCGAAGCTGCGAGCGTGAAAATTGCCGAATGGGAGAAAACCTATGAAACGCTCACGCGCCAATTGAATGGCTGGCTGTTTACCCGGGGATCTCGCGGAAACGGCTGGATGACATCTTCCAGCATTCGCAGGCAGGCTGCCTTGCGGATCGTCGAATGCTGGCAAAAAGGTCTGAGCAGCACGGGCGCGGTGGCTGATGCGGTGCTGGATCTGAACGGTCTGCAACTGGGTGACCTGCCTGAGGTGCCGGCATCGTTCGAGCATGTCGGCACGTTGAAACTGACGAGCGTAAAACTTACCCGGCAAGGTTCCGACGGGTTCCTCAAGGCCTTTACCCGCCTGAAAACCCTGGACCTCAATGGCAATGGGCTGGATGGCGTTCCAGAGCCGGTCTGTGACATGGACAGGCTCGAGCGTCTGGAGTTGTCCTCGAACCGGATGGACGATGCCGAGCTGCTGTATGCCGCATTGAGTAATCTGGAGCGTCTGCGCTGGCTGGACTTGAGCTACAACGAACTGGATACCTTTGATATCGGCGTTTTCGAGCAATTGGAGACGCTGGATCTGCGCAACAATAATTTGACCGAATGGCCGGACGGGGTGTTCGACAGCCAGCACCTGGGCACGCTCAATCTAAGTGGCAACGACATCACGTCGATCCCCGAGCAGGCCCTGAGTGGCGACCATGACGTTTTGACGGCCGGTACGGATTTGAGCGACAACTTCAACCTGTCGCTTGAGAGCCTTGAACGACTCAGGGATTATCGTGAAGCGGGTTTCCACGACAGGGTGCTGGGGATCTCGCGGGCCGATCTTGACGAGTTGATCGATGACGCCAACGGCGATGGCGACGATAGCAGTGAAGGCATCGATACGGATGAGGAACTGCCTGAGACTGAGCCGGATACCGAACAAAAAACACCGTGGTTAACCCATCTTCCTCCCGAGGAAGTGGCCAGTAAAACCGGGATGTGGAATCAACTCGCGGCGGAACCGCACAATGCGGCGTTCTTTCACCTGCTTTCGCGACTGCAGGATACGCAGGAGTTCAGGGTGGCTAACGCCGATCTGACGCGGCGGGTCTGGACGGTCATTGAAGCCGCCGCCAGCAATACCGAACTACGGGAGATCCTGTTTGCCAGTTCCAGCACCCACGGCACGTGTGTCGACGGTCGAATCCTGACGTTCAGTGGGCTGGAAAGCAGAGTCTTCACCCACAATGCCTTGCTTGATATTCCCGTCGGGCGCCCGAGTGTGAAGGGGCATGCACTGCTGAATTTATCCCGGCAGCTGTTTCGACTGGACAAGGTCGACGACCTCGCGAGGAAAATCGCCGCGCAAACCGGGCAGGATGAGGCCGAAATACGCTTAGGCTATCGAATCGGGCTGACACAAGGATGGGCGGACGGCCTGGAGCTGCCAGGGCAACCGAAACACATGACCTATGCCTCGGGAGTGACCGCTCAACAACTGGCGGACGCGCGCATCGAGATCGTCAACGCAGAGCAGTCCGATGGTTTCTTTGAAGACTTGATCCAGCGCGACTATTGGGAAAGTTATCTCAAGGAAAAACATCCTGACGTGTTCAAGGCGCTGGATGAGATGGATGTTCAGGAGGAAGTTGAAAGCGCTGACGATGCGGCATTACTGACTCAGCTTTTCGAGCAGAGGGCGGCGCGCAACGCGAAGATGATCGAATTGTCCCGACAGGAGGTCGCGGAGCTGACGGCTGCCTCAAGCAGGTAAATCACCTGTGGGAGTGAGCTTGCTCGCGATGGGGGCTTGATGTTCAACATCAATGTTGACTGATACGCCGCTATCGCGAGCAAGCTCGCTCCCACAAGGTTTTTTTCAGTTGATCACTCAGTTGTCGTAACCGAGATTCGGCGCCAGCCAGCGCTCGGTAACGCTCAGTTCCTGGCCTTTGCGCGACGTGTAGCTCTGCACCTGGTCCTTGTCGATCTTGCCCACGGCGAAGTACTGCGCCTGCGGGTGAGCAAAGTACCAGCCACTGACCGCTGCCGCCGGGAACATCGCGTAGTGCTCGGTGAGGAATACACCACTGCGGCCTGCGCGCATTTCCTGGGCTTCTGGATCGAGCAGGGCGAACAGCTGAGCTTTCTCGGTGTGATCCGGACAGGCCGGGTAGCCCGGAGCAGGGCGGATACCGCTGTACTGTTCCTTGATCAGTGCCTCGTTATCCAGCGCTTCATCCTTGGCATAACCCCAATAGTCTTTACGCACCTGCTGGTGCAGCCACTCGGCGCAGGCTTCGGCCAGGCGGTCGGCCAGGGCCTTGACCATGATCGAGTTGTAATCGTCGCCGGCGTCCTGGTAGGCCTTGGCCACTTCTTCGGCGCCGATGCCGGCGGTGGTGATGAAACCACCCACGTAGTCAGTCACTTCACTGTCCTTGGGCGCGACGAAGTCGGCCAGGGAGAAGTTCGGTTTGCCGTCGGTCTTGATGATCTGCTGGCGCAGGTGATGCAGCTTGGTCATTGGCTTGCCGTCATCGCCATAGAGCTCGATGTCGTCGTCATGCACCTGGTTGGCCGGCCAGAAGCCGAACACCGCACGAGCGCTGATCAGCTTTTCGTCGATCAATTTGCGCAGCATTTCCCTCGCGTCGTTGTACAGCGAGGTGGCGGCTTCACCGACCACTTCGTCCTGGAGAATGCGCGGGAACTTGCCGGCCAGGTCCCAGGATATGAAAAACGGCGTCCAGTCGATGTATTCGGCCAGCACGTCGAGGTCGATGTTGTCCAGCACCCGCGCTCCGGTGAAGGTCGGTTTGACCGGCGTGTAGGACGCCCAGTCGAATTGCGGCTTCTTGGCGATGGCTGCGCCGTAGCTCAGGCGCTCGGTGCGGGCACTGCGGTTGGACGTGCGCTCGCGAACTTCGATGTAATCCTGGCGGGTTTTCTCGACAAAACCGGCCTTCAGTTCCTTGGACAGCAACTGGGTCGCCACGCCCACGGCGCGGGAGGCGTCGGTGACGTAGATCACCGCGTCGTTGCTGTATTTCGGCTCGATCTTGACTGCCGTGTGCGCTTTGGAAGTGGTGGCGCCACCGATCATCAACGGCAGGTGGAAGTCCTGGCGCTGCATTTCGCGGGCGACGTGGACCATCTCATCCAGCGACGGGGTGATCAGGCCGGACAGGCCGATGATGTCGCACTTCTGTTCCTTGGCCACCTGCAGGATTTTTTCCGCCGGCACCATCACGCCCAGGTCGACGATGTCGTAGCCGTTGCAGCCCAGCACCACGCCGACGATGTTCTTGCCGATGTCGTGCACGTCGCCTTTGACGGTCGCCATCAGGATCTTGCCCTTGGCCTCCGGCTTGTCGCCTTTTTCCAGTTCGATGAACGGGATCAGGTGGGCCACGGCCTGTTTCATCACGCGGGCGGATTTAACCACCTGCGGCAGGAACATTTTGCCGGCGCCGAACAGGTCGCCGACGATGTTCATGCCGGCCATCAATGGGCCTTCGATCACTTCGATCGGGCGGGCGAAGGACTGGCGCGATTCTTCGGTGTCTTCGACGATGTGGGTGGTGATGCCCTTGACCAGTGCATGCTCCAGACGCTTGTTGACGTCCCAGTTGCGCCACTCTTCGGTCTCGGCTTCCTTGACGCTGCCGTCGCCCTTGTATTTGTCGGCGATGGCGAGGAGGGCGTCGGTGCCTTCCGGGGTGCGGTTGAGGATCACGTCTTCCACGGCGTCGCGCAGCTCCACCGGGATCTGGTCGTAGATCTCCAGTTGCCCGGCGTTGACGATACCCATGGTCAGCCCGGAGCGGATCGCGTACAGCAGGAACACCGAGTGGATCGCCTCGCGCACCGGGTTGTTGCCACGGAACGAGAACGACACGTTGGACACGCCACCGGAGGTCAGCGCATACGGCAGCTCGTCACGGATGTAGGCACAGGCATTGATGAAGTCGACGGCGTAGTTGTTGTGTTCTTCGATACCGGTGGCGACGGCAAAGATGTTCGGGTCGAAGATGATGTCTTCCGGCGGGAAGTCCACTTCGTTGACCAGAATGTCGTAGGAGCGTTTGCAGATTTCTTTCTTGCGCGCTTCGGTGTCGGCCTGGCCGGCTTCGTCGAAGGCCATCACCACTACTGCGGCACCGTAGCGCTTGCACAGCTTGGCGTGATGGATGAACTGTTCGACGCCTTCTTTCATGCTGATCGAGTTGACGATGCCCTTGCCCTGGATGCACTTGAGGCCGGCTTCGATCACTTCCCACTTGGAGGAGTCGATCATGATCGGTACGCGGGAGATGTCCGGTTCGCCGGCAATCAGATTGAGGAAGGTCACCATGGCCTTCTTCGAATCGAGCATCCCTTCGTCCATGTTGATGTCGATCACCTGGGCGCCGGCTTCGACCTGCTGCAGGGCGACTTCCAGGGCCTCGGTGTAGTTGTCTTCACAGATCAGGCGGGCGAACTTGGCGGAACCGGTGATGTTGGTCCGCTCGCCGACGTTGACGAACAGCGAGTTGCGATCGATGGTGAACGGCTCCAGACCCGAGAGGCGGCAAGCCTTCGGGATGTCCGGAATCTCGCGCGGCGCATAACCGGCCACGGCCTTGGCGATGGCCTCGATGTGGCCCGGCGTGGTGCCGCAGCAGCCGCCGACGATGTTGAGGAAGCCGCTCTGGGCGAACTCTTCGATGACCTTGGCGGTTTCCGATGGCAGCTCGTCGTACTCGCCGAATTCGTTTGGCAGGCCGGCGTTCGGGTGCGCGGAAACGTGGGTGTTGGCCTTGTTCGACAACTCTTCGAGGTACGGGCGCAATTCGCGGGCGCCGAGGGCGCAGTTCAGGCCGACGGAAATCGGCTTGGCGTGGGCCACGGAGTTCCAGAACGCTTCGGTGGTCTGGCCGGACAGGGTGCGGCCCGAGGCGTCGGTAATGGTGCCGGAAATCATGATCGGCAGTTCGACGCCCAATTCCTCGAATACGCCTTGTACGGCGAAGATCGCGGCCTTGGCGTTGAGGGTATCGAAGATGGTTTCGATCAGGATCAGGTCGGCGCCGCCCTCGATCAGGCCTTTGGTGGCTTCGGTGTAGTTCTCCACCAGCTCATCAAAGGTGACGTTGCGGTAACCAGGGTTGTTGACGTCCGGGGACAACGAGCAGGTACGGCTGGTCGGGCCGAGCACGCCGGCAACAAAACGCGGTTTGTCCGGGTTCTCGAGGGTTTTCGCATCGGCGACCTTGCGCGCCAGGCGAGCGCCTTCTACGTTCAATTCGTACGCCAGTTTTTCCATGCCGTAATCGGCCATGGAAATCCGGGTGGCGTTGAAGGTGTTGGTTTCCAGAATGTCGGCGCCGGCGTCCAGGTAGGCTTTTTCAATGCCGCCAATCACGTCCGGGCGAGTCAGGACCAACAGGTCGTTGTTGCCTTTGACATCGCTTGGCCAGTCAGCGAAGCGTTTGCCACGGTAATCCTGCTCTTCGAGCTTGTAGCTCTGGATCATCGTGCCCATACCGCCATCGAGAATCAGGATGCGCTCTTTGAGGGCGTGCTTGAGAGCTTGAAGGCGAACGCTGCGATCGGACATTTGGACTACTCGGTAAGGCCATGACGAAGGGCCGGGATGATAGCAAACCTGTGCGCTTTTGGAGCGTGACTCGAATTTGCATGAATATCGTTCATGTTGGTAAGGGTGACAGACCGGTAGAATCGCGACGTTTTTTCAGGATTCGGGACCAGGGACATGTCGTATCGCTTCGTCATCGGCACATTGCTGCTGTTTTTAAGCTGGGGCGCCGTGGCGCAAGGCCCGGCGATTTCCTCTGCCATGTCACCTGTTATTTCCTACAGCCGCGACATTCAACCGATCTTCACTGAAAAGTGCGTGGCCTGCCACGCCTGCAATGACGCCGCCTGTCAGCTCAACCTGGGCAGCGGTGAGGGCGCGGCACGTGGCGCAACCAAAGTCCCGGTCTACGACGGTGACCGCCGCCAGGCGGTTGCACCGACCCGACTGTTCTATGACGCTTCCGGCAAACAGGCCTGGCAGCAAAAGGGCTTCTATTCGGTGCTCGATGCCCAGGGCAACCAGGCCGCACTGATGGCGCGGATGCTGGAGCTTGGCCACAAGACTGCGTTGCAACCCAACGCGAAGCTGCCGGAAGACATCGTCCTGGGCCTGAACCGGGAAAACATGTGTGCCATGCCCGCGGAGTTCGACGGCTACGCCGCCAAGCATCCGAAGGAGGGCATGCCGCTGGCAGTGACCGGCCTGACCGACCAGCAGTACCAGACGCTGCAACGCTGGCTGGCGGCAGGCGCGCCGATCGATCAGCAGGCGCTGGCGCCCAGCGCCAGGGAAGCCTTGCAGGTGGTGCAATGGGAAAACCTGCTCAATTCGCCGGGAGCCCGGGAAAGCCTGGTGGGGCGCTGGCTGTACGAGCACTGGTTCCTGGCCCATCTCTACTTCAAGGACGGCGAGCCTGGGCATTTCTTCCAGTGGGTGCGTTCGCGCACCCCGACCGGCCAGCCGATCGACCTGATCAACACCCGTCGCCCGAACGATGATCCGGGCACGCAGTTTTACTATCGCCTGTGGCCGGTGCAGGGCGTGATCGTGCACAAGACCCACATTACCTATCCGCTGGGTCCGGCGAAGCTGGCGCGGGTCAAGAGCCTGTTCTACAGCGGCAACTGGCAGGTCGACGCATTGCCGGGCTATGGACCGCAGAGCCGGGCCAACCCCTTTGCCACTTTCGAAGCGATTCCGGCCCAGGCGCGCTATCAGTTCATGCTCGATAACGCCGAATACTTTGTGCGCACGTTCATTCGTGGGCCAGTGTGTCGCGGCCAGATCGCCACGGACGTGATCCGCGATAATTTCTGGGCGCTGTTCCAGGCGCCCGAGCACGACCTGTATGTCACGGATCCGAATTATCGCGGGCAGGCCACGCCATTGCTGGCGATGCCGGGGCAGAACGATGATGTCGGCAGCGTCCTCAGCCTGTGGCACGACTACCGCGACAAACGTAATGAATACGAAGCCTTGCGCCGGGACAGCTACGCCGATGAGCCAGCACCGAGCTGGTCGACCCTGTGGGCCGGCAACGACAATGCGTTGCTGAGTATCTTCCGCCATTTCGACAGTGCTTCGGTGACCAAAGGCCTGATCGGCGAGGTGCCGCAAACGATATGGCTGTTCGACTATCCGCTGCTGGAGCGCACCTACTATCAACTGGCAGTGAACTTCGATGTGTTCGGGAACCTGTCCCATCAGGCTCAGACGCGCTTGTATTTCGACTTGATCCGCAACGGTGCCGAACAGAATTTCCTGCGCCTGATGCCCGCCGACTCCCGGGATGACTACCTTGACGACTGGTATCAGAATAGTGGCAAATTCAAGATGTGGCTCGACTACGAGACCATCGACGACGACAAGCCGACCGCGCTGAAGCTTGACGCGCTGGACCCCAAGCGCGACTTTGCCATGCAGTTGCTGGCCCGTTATGGCGATCTCAATGCAAGGCCCGACCCGATCAATCGCTGCGACGGCGCTTACTGTTCGCGGCCAAACATCGATCCGGACCTGCAAAGTGCCGAGCAGTCATTGAGCCGCCTGACTTCGCGTCCGGCCGCCGGACTGAAGGTCATCGATCAGTTGCCGGAGGCCACGCTGCTGCGTATTGAAACCGGCAGCGGCAAGCGTGAGGTCTACAGCCTGTTGCGTAACCGTGCCCACAGCAACGTGGCGTTTTTGCTCGGTGAATCATTGCGCTATCAACCTGGGCTCGACACCCTGACGATTTTCCCGGGTGTGCTCAGCAGCTACCCGAACTTCATGTTCAACATCCCGGCCGGGCAAGTGCCGGCGTTTGTGGATGCGATGGAAAGCGCCAAGGACACCGACAGCTTCGAGAAAATCGTCGAACGCTGGGGAATACGCCGCAGTCATCCGCAATTCTGGGCTTATTTCCATGACCTGAGCCGCTACATCCACGAAACCGATCCGGTGGAAGAGGGCGTGCTGGACATGAATCGCTACGAGAACCTCTGAACAATCACCGCCCCCCCTGTAGGAGCGAGCTTGCTCGCGATGATGGATCAGTTGCATTGATGTCGACTGACACACCATCGCGAGCAAGCTCGCTCCTACAGGGGGGTTGTGGACAATCTTTCCCGACAAAAATACTAGGACTTTGTCCGGCGCGTTGATTGGCGTAAACTGCGCCCAAGCCTGCGAGGAGTTTCCATGACCGCTATTACCATCACTGACGCCGCCCACGATTATCTGGCTGATCTGCTCTCCAAGCAGAACACCCCGGGCATCGGCATCCGCGTCTTCATCACCCAGCCTGGCACCCAGTACGCCGAAACCTGCATTGCCTACTGCAAGCCGGGCGAAGAAAAACCCGAAGACACCGCGCTGGGGCTCAAAAGCTTCACTGCGTACATCGACCACTTCAGCGAAGCTTTCCTGGACGATGCCGTTGTCGACTACGCCACCGACCGCATGGGCGGCCAGCTGACCATCAAGGCGCCAAACGCCAAGGTACCGATGGTCAACGCCGACAGCCCGATCAACGAGCGCATCAACTACTACCTGCAAACCGAGATCAACCCGGGGCTGGCCAGCCACGGCGGTCAGGTCAGCCTGATCGACGTGGTCGAAGACGGCATCGCCGTCCTGCAGTTCGGTGGTGGTTGCCAGGGCTGCGGCCAGGCCGACGTGACGCTGAAGGAAGGCATCGAGCGCACCTTGCTCGAGCGCATCCCGGAGCTCAAAGGTGTTCGCGACGTGACCGACCACACGCAGAAAGAAAACGCCTACTACTAAGGTGTTCGCTGCGAACTGAAAAAACGGCGCCCCGTGAGCGCCGTTTTTTTATGGGTGAAATTTGCCAACGCCATCGCGAGCAGGCTCGCTCCCACAGGTGGCCGCATTTCAATGTGGGAGCGAGCTTGCTCGCGATGGGGCCCTACGGGCGATACAAATGAGCATGCCCTGCGCGATACAGCGATGACTCGCTGAAGTGGTCACTGCCCAGCACCCGACCCACCAGAATCAACGCCGTACGACGAAATCCCTTCGATTCAACCTTCCCGGCAATATCTGCCAGCGTGCCCACCACCCAATCCTGATCCGGCCAGCTCGCTCGATGCACCACCGCAATCGGGCAATCGGCGCCGTAATGCGGCAGCAGTTCCTCGACGATCTTCGCCAGGTGACTGACCCCCAAATGAATCGCCATGGTCGCGCCGTGCTGCGCCAGGCTGGAGAATTCCTCTCCGGGTGGCATGGCGGTTTTGTCGGCGTAGCGAGTCAGGATCACGCTCTGCGAAATGTCCGGCAGGGTCAGTTCCGCGCCCAAGAGCGCTGCGCAAGCGGCTGCGGCAGTCACGCCGGGTACGATTTCGAACGCAATGCCCAGTTCACGCAGATAGCGAATCTGCTCGCCAATGGCGCCATACAGGCTTGGATCGCCAGAGTGCACCCGGGCCACATCCTGGCCTTTGGCGTGGGCGGTCTTGATCAGGTCGATGATCTGTTCCAGGTGCAGTTCGGCGCTGTTGACCACCTGTTCGGCACAGTGACCTTCCAGTACGGCGGCCGGCACCAGTGAGCCGGCATATATGATCACCGGGCAACTGCGAATCAGCCGCTGGCCCTTGACGGTGATCAGTTCGGGGTCGCCGGGACCTGCGCCAATGAAGTAGACGGTCATCGTCGGTTCCTGTGGGAAAAAGGGGCTGAACAGGCCTTCAGATGAAGAATGTTCATGATCAAAGGCGGGGATTATCGGTTTTTACGCAGCACCAGCCAATGCCAGGGTTGCCTGGGCATATTTTTGTCGTGGAATCAGCAGTTTTGCCGGGGCCTGGGCCAGTTGTTCGGCCAGGGCCAGTGCGGCGCTTTCCGCAACGCCGTAGCAACCGGTGCGCTCAAACGCTATTTGCGATTGATGGCTGAGTTGCGGTTCATAAGCGGCCAGTTGCTCACTGCTGAAATACGTCAGTTCCAGGCCGAGTTGCTGAGCCAGTTCGATCAGTGCAGGTTCGTCGCGCTTCGAATCGATGCTGGCCAGCGCCTTGATTTCATGACGAGCTATCTGGTGCGCCTCCAGCGCCTGATCGAGCAGCGCCAGCAACGTGCTGACGGGGCAGCCCCGTTGGCAGCCCAGGCCGACCACCAGGGTCGGCGCTGTGCTGACGTCAGTCATGCGTTGTATTGACCATCGCTTTTGCGACGGAACAACCAGGCGCTGATCAGGCCCAGGGCCAGCCAGAATGCCACGTTGGTCAGTTGCGAAGCGATTTTGAACCGGGTTTCCAGCGCCTCTGGAGCAAGCATCGAATGCACCTCCGGTTGCGGCGCGCCAATCACATGGGGAACGGCGAGGATCGCCGCGCCGAGGACTTTCATCAGCCAGTGACGGCTGAACACGATCAGCGCAATACCGACGGCGGTGGAGGCGGCGGTCCCGATCCACCACAGTTGCCGTTGTGCCAGGTCGGCGGCGGCAGTGCCTGGCAATTCAGGTGGCAGGCCTAGGGTCGGCGCGAGCACGAAAGTCGCGTAACCAGCCAGGCCCCAGAGCAGGCCTTGAGAGGTTTTGGTCGGCGCACGCAAGGTGTACAGGCCGGCCAGCATCAGGGCGAAACCGACCGCCACCACCAGGTTGCCACCAGTGGTCGACAGCACGCGCTGCCAGCCATCTTCCGGCTCCCAGGCTTGTGCATCATGAGTGTGAGCAGCCATCGCACCGTCGGCGTGTTCATGCATTTCAACAGCGGCCGGTTCGGCTTTTTCGTAGGTCTCGGCCTGCAAAATCAGCGGGGCGACCCAGAAACTTTGCAGCAGGGTCAGCAACAGGGCGGCCAGCAGCCCGGTGAAACCTGCGGTTTGCGCAATACGCTTGATCATGTCGACAGCTCTCAATGGCACGGGAACGCGGAGCTGTGGCGGGTATCGTGGGCGGCGTTGTGCACCGCTTCGATGTGCGAGAAACCGGCGAAATACACAAGGCACGCGCCCAGGATCGACGCGCAGACGGCAGCGGCCAAACGTTGGGTCAGGGTTGACGTGGTGCTTGCGGCTGTGTGTTCGGCGCTGCTGATGATCGACATGGCGTTTCCCTCTGGTCTGTCAGCGGGGAATAAGAGCGCATGCAAAAACCCGCACGACCAGGCGCGCAAGGTTTCAAACAGCGCCCGCCCACCGCGGGTTTGTTGGTTCAGTGATCGTACTGGTCACTTTGTGTTGCGGGCCGGTCTCCGGGCTCACGAGGGGCAAAGGCTTGCGCCTGGACCTGAAAACATCACCTTCCCATGCCGCAGTGGCACAGTGGATCTGACGCTTCGCTCGCTTACCGTTGCGGGGGCAGCACCGGACTGACATGGCTTAAGAGTAAAGCACATGATTCACCGGTTTCCCGTTTCACCCTGTGAAGGGCACCCGTAACAAGGTGTGTAGGAGAGCATGGGCGGGGGTTGGGCGTCAATTGGCAGGGGTTCTCAATTCGGAACCGGGTCGACCCAATCGCGAGCGAGCTCGCTCCTACATTTGACCGCATTTTTCTCAAAGAACCCCATCCCCTGTGGGAGCGAGCTTGCTCGCGATGGCGTCGTTACAGGCGCTACAGAACTCAGCATGAACATTGACCCGCCCCAAGACCATGCGTAGCCTTGCGCTTTCGAGGTTCTTCGGCGTTTGTCGAAGCTAAGAAGGGAACGCGGTCAATGCCGCGGCTGCCCCCGCAACTGTGAACGGTGATGTTCGTTGCCACGCCACTGCTGACTCAATTCATGAGGCCGGCGGGAAGGCGCAGCGAATGCCAGGCTCAAGCCCGGCACACCGTCAGCCAGGAGACCTGCCTCGTCACAGATTCTCACTTTCAACCGGGCGGGGTGATCCGGTGGCGAACTCTTCAGGCACGCGCGTGCGCGTTGCCGGTCGTCGTCCCGTATGCCCGCCAGCTTAGCCATAGGGCATCCGATGAAAACACTGGCCAAACTCCCCGTCACCATCGTTACAGGCTTTCTCGGCTCGGGTAAAACCACGCTGCTGCGCCACATGCTCGACAACGCCCAGGGTCGCCGCATCGCGGTGATCGTCAACGAATTTGGCGAGTTGGGCATCGACGGCGAAATCCTCAAGCAATGCTCCATCGGTTGTACCGAAGAAGAAGCCAACGGCCGTGTCTATGAACTGGCCAACGGCTGCCTGTGCTGCACCGTCCAGGAAGAATTCTTCCCGGTGATGCGCGAACTGGTGGCCCGTCGCGGCGATCTGGACCACATTCTCATCGAAACGTCCGGTCTGGCATTGCCCAAGCCGCTGGTGCAGGCCTTCCAGTGGCCGGAAATCCGCAGTGCCTGCACGGTGGATGCGGTCATCACCGTGGTCGACAGCCCGGCCGTGGCCGCCGGCACCTTCGCCGCGTTCCCGGATCAGGTCGACGCCCAGCGCAAACTCGACCCGAACCTGGACCACGAATCGCCGCTGCACGAACTGTTCGCCGACCAATTGGCCAGCGCTGACCTGGTGATCCTCAACAAAACCGACCTGATCAACCCGACGGACCTGGCCCGTGTGCGCCTGGAAGTCGCCGAAGAGTTGCCGCCAGCGGTGAAAATCATCGAAGCCAGCAGTGGTCGCCTGCCGCTGGACGTGCTGATCGGCCTGGGTGTCGGCTCCGAAGAACACATCGACAGCCGCCACAGCCACCACGACCATCATCACGATGGCGACGACGATCATGATGACCACGATCACGACGCCTTCGATTCGATCTCCATCGAACTGCCGCAAGCCGACGAAAGCCTGCTGCTGGACGCGCTGACCCAGTTGGTGGTCCAGCACGGCATCCTGCGCGTCAAGGGGTTTGCGGCGATTCCGAACAAGCCGATGCGCCTGCTGATCCAGGGCGTGGGTACGCGTTTTGACAAGCATTTCGACCGCCAGTGGGGCGTCGAAGAAACGCGAGTCACCCGTCTGGTGCTGATCGGCCAGGAACTGGACGCCACTGTTCTCGAAGCGCAATTGCGCGCCGCGCTCAGCGTGTAAGCCATGCACCTGCTCAGGACCCAGGCCGGCGGTTTTGTGTCGGATGACAACATTGCCGACCTTGGACAAACTCCTGCCGAGCTAGTGGTCCTGTGCAGCGGCGATTCCAGCCTGGCGCTGCTCGCCGAAGCGGCGCAGCAGTTGCCCGACGATTACCCGAGCGTGCGCCTGGCCAATCCGATGCAGGTGCAGAACCATGCCTCGGTTGACCTGTACGTCGATGAAGTCTTGCGCCACGCCAAGGTCATTCTGATCTCGCTGCACGGCGGCATCGCCTATTGGCGTTATGGCATCGAGCGTCTGGTCGAGCTGTCGCAGCGCGGCGTGCAGCTGATTCTGGTGCCGGGTGATGATCGCCCGGACCCGGAGCTCAGCGACTTGAGCACCGTCGGTGCCGAGGATCGCGACCGGCTCTGGCAGTTTCTGCGCCAGGGCGGCATGGGCAACGCCCTCGACTTCTTCCGCTGCCTGGCCAACCGCTGGCTGGCGCGTGATTACACCTGGGGTGAGCCGCAAACCCTGCCGCGCACGGCGATTTACCATCCGCACAAACATTCTGCCGCACTGAGCGACTGGCAGGCCGACTGGCACGCCGATCAACCCGTGGCGGCGGTGCTGTTTTACCGCTCGCATTTGCAGGCGGCGAACACCGCGTTCATTGATGTTTTTTGCCAACGTTTGCAGGCAGCGGGGTTGAATCCGTTGCCGATTGCGCTGGCCAGCCTGAAAGAGCCCGGCTGCCTCTCGGTGGTCGAGGACTGGCTGGATGAAGTCGAAGCTTCAGTGATTCTGAACACCACTGGCTTCGCTCAATCCAGTCCGGAAGCACCTCATCTGCGCCCGTTTCGCCGCAATATCCCGGTGATCCAGGCCATTTGTGCCCAGGACAACGAACCGGGATGGCGCGCCAGTGAACAGGGCCTTGGCCCGCGTGATCTGGCGATGCACATTGCCTTGCCGGAACTGGACGGGCGCATCATCAGCCGTCCGATCAGCTTCAAGGACCTGGCGTGGCGGAGTGAGCGTAGCCAGTCGGATGTGGTCTGCTACCGGCCGCAGCCGGAACGCATGGATTTCGTTGCCGAACTGGCGCGGTGCTGGATCGATCTGGCGCGGGTGCCCAATGCTGAAAAACGTATTGCCTTGATTCTCGCCAACTACCCGACCCGCGACGGTCGCATCGGCAATGGCGTCG
This sequence comes from Pseudomonas sp. PDM30, assembly GCF_019218985.1. Lineage (NCBI taxonomy): Bacteria > Pseudomonadati > Pseudomonadota > Gammaproteobacteria > Pseudomonadales > Pseudomonadaceae > Pseudomonas > Pseudomonas sp. PDM30. The sequence goes on along the minus strand of NZ_JAHUWM010000013.1, from coordinate 129,861 downwards.
GCCTCGATACCCCGGCAGCGGCGCTGAATATCCTGCGGGCGTTGCATGCCGAAGGTTATCCATTACCGGCTGAGTTACCAGACAGCGGCACCGCGCTGATCCAGCAGTTACTGGGCGGCGTCAGCAACGACCTCGAGACCCTTGACCTGCGTCCGTGCCAGCAAAGCCTGGGCATGGATGATTATCTAGTGATGTTCAACGCCCTGCCTGAAGCCAATCGCGCGGCGGTGCTCGAACGTTGGGGTGCGCCGGAAAGCGACCCGATGTATCGCAGCGGGCGGATGATGATCGCCGGCCTGCGTTTTGGCCTGACCTTCGTCGGCATTCAGCCGGCCCGGGGTTATCAGGTCGACCCGAGCGCGGTGTATCACGACCCGGACCTGGTACCGCCCCACGGTTACCTGGCGTTTTACTTCTGGCTGCGCAACACCTATGGCGCCCACGGCGTGATCCACGTCGGCAAGCACGGCAACCTCGAATGGCTGCCGGGCAAGGGCGTGGGGCTGTCGGAACATTGCTGGCCAGACGCTTTGCTCGGGCCGCTGCCGAACGTCTATCCGTTCATCGTCAACGACCCGGGCGAGGGCGCCCAGGCCAAGCGGCGTACCCAGGCGGTGATCATCGATCACCTGATGCCACCGCTGACTCGCGCCGAAACCTACGGCCCGCTGCGTAACCTCGAGCTGTTGGCCGACGAATATTACGAAGCGCAGCTGCTCGATCCGCGCCGCGCCCGAGAGTTGCAGCGCGACATCCTGCAACTGGTGCGTGACACCCACATCGACCGTGAACTGCAACTGGACGAACAACTCGACAGCGATGCCGACGCGGCGATCTGGTTGCCGCGGCTCGACACTTACCTGTGCGACTTGAAGGAGTCGCAGATCCGTGACGGCCTGCATGTGTTCGGCGAATCGCCCACCGGGCGATTGCGCATCGATACCTTGCTGGCGCTGTTGCGCATTCCACGGGGCGATGGCCGGGGTGCGCAGTCGAGTCTGCCGCGGGCGCTGGCCAAGGCCTTCGGACTAGGATTCGATCCGCTTGATTGCGCCTTGGCCGAGCCGTGGATTGGACCACGACCGAATGCCTTGTCGTTGATCAGCACTGAACTGTGGCGCACCACCGGCGATACCCGCGAACGCCTCGAACTGTTCGCCACACAACTGATTTCGCAGGCATTAGCTGACCACTGTGGGAGCGAGCTTGCTCGCGATGGTGTGTCAGTCGACACCAATGTGGCTGACACACCATCGCGAGCAGGCTCGCTCCTACAGGAGGCGGGTTGGTCTGAGGTGCAAGCCATCCTCGACAGCCTGCGCGAAGTGGTCGCACCAAGGCTGGACGCCTGCGGTCCGGCGGAAATGCGCGGATTGCTCGACGCGCTTGGCGGTCGCTTCGTCCCGGCCGGTCCCAGCGGCGCGCCCAGTCGTGGTCGTCTTGACGTGCTGCCCACCGGGCGCAACTTCTATTCGGTGGATGTACGCAACCTGCCGACCACCACGGCGTGGCGCATCGGGTTCCAGTCGGCCAACCTGATTCTCGAACGGCACCTGCAAGACCACGGCGATCATTTGCGCCAGCTCGGCTTGTCGGTGTGGGGTACCGCAACCATGCGCACCGGTGGCGATGACATCGCCCAGGCGATGGCGCTGATGGGCGTGCGCCCGGTCTGGGCCACCGGTAGCCAGCGGGTCGATGATTTCGAGATTCTGCCGTTGAGTTTGCTCGACCGCCCGCGGGTGGACGTGACCTTGCGTGTGTCCGGTTTCTTCCGTGATGCCTTCGCCAATCTGATTCGTTTGTTCGACGCGGCGGTGCAAGCGGTGGCCGATCTCGATGAGCCGGACGACCTGAACCCGTTGGCGGCCAAGGTACGCGCCGAGCGTGCAGCCTTGCTGCAGGCGGGGCTCGATGAAGACGCAGCGCGACGTCAGGCCGGCTGGCGGATATTCGGGGCCAAACCCGGTGCCTACGGCGCGGGTGTGCAGGGCGCCATCGACGGTCGCCTGTGGCAGAGCCGCGAGGACCTGGCCGAGGTCTACCTCAACTGGGGTGGCTACGCTTACGGCGGTTCCGACGAAGGCACCGCCGCCCGCGAACAGTTCAGCCAGCGCCTGAGCCAGGTACAGGCGGTGCTGCAAAACCAGGATAACCGCGAGCACGATCTGCTCGACTCCAACGATTACTACCAGTTCCAGGGCGGCATGCTCGCGGCGGTGGAAAGCCTGAAAGGCGAGGCGGCGGCCAGCTATCATGGCGACCACAGCCAGCCGGATCTGCCGAAGATTCGCACCTTGAAGGAAGAGCTGAACCGGGTGATCCGCTCCCGGGCGGCCAACCCGAAGTGGCTTGAAGGCGTTAAACGTCACGGCTACAAAGGTGCGTTCGAAATGGCTGCGACGGTCGACAACCTTTTCGCCTTCGACGCCACCACGCAATTGATCGACGATCACCAGTACGCGTTGCTGGCCGATGCCTATTTGCTCGATCCGGGCACCCGGGATTTTGTCCGCGAACACAATCCCCATGCCTTGCGCGACATGACCGAGCGCATGCTCGAGGCGCAACAACGGGGAATGTGGAAGGAGCCCGGCGAGTACCGCGAGGCGCTGGAGAATCTGTTGCTGGATATAGAAGAAGATGGCTGACGCACTTAAACCTGTGGGAGCGAGCTTGCTCGCGATGACATGCGTTCAGTCGACAAAAATGTTGCCTGACATTCCGCCATCGCGAGCAAGCTCGCTCCCACAGGGATTGGGGCGCCTGTGAGATCACCGACCATGACCGAGATAGAACAATGACCGACACCCCGCATTTCCCGCTCTGCGCCGTGGTCGGCGCCGACGATTTGAAGCTGGCCCTGTGCCTGACCGCCATCGACCCGAAAATCGGCGGCGTCCTGATCGAAGGCCCGCGGGGCATGGCCAAGTCGACGCTGGCCCGCGGTCTGGCGGATCTGCTGGCCAGCGGTCAGTTCGTCACCTTGCCGCTGGGCGCCACTGAGGAGCGGCTGGTCGGCACCCTCGATCTCGATGCGGCACTGGGCGAAGGTCGCGCACAGTTTTCCCCCGGCGTACTGGCCAAGGCTGACGGTGGCGTGCTCTATGTCGACGAGGTCAATCTGTTGTCCGATCATCTCGTTGACCTGCTGCTCGATGTAGCCGCCAGCGGCACCAATCTGGTGGAGCGTGACGGCATTTCCCATAGGCATTCGGCAAAATTCGTGCTGATTGGCACCATGAACCCGGAAGAGGGAGAACTGCGTCCGCAATTGCTTGACCGTTTCGGTTTGAACGTCGCCCTCGGTGGTCACACCGCGCCGGTCGAGCGCGGTCAGATCATCCGTCGTCGCTTGGATTTCGACGCCGACCCGCAAGGTTTCTGCGCCGAATGGGAATCCGCACAGGCGACTCTGCGTGACCGTTGCCAGAACGCACGCAATGCACTGGCAAGCATTCCCCTCGACGACCAGGCGCTGGCACACATCACCGAACGTTGTTTCGCCGCTGGCGTCGATGGTTTGCGCGCCGATCTGGTCTGGCTGCGCGCTGCCCGGGCTCACGCTGCCTGGCGCGGGGCGAACGCCATCGCCGAGGAAGATATCGACGCAGTCGCCGAGTTCGCCTTGCGCCATCGCCGTCGCGAACATTGCGCACCGACGCCTCAGTCATCCCAGGCGACGCAACACTCGGTGCCGCAGCACGCCAACCCGGGCGAAGGGCAGGGCCAGTGGGGCGAGTTGCCTGCCCAGGCGCTGGCGGTCGGTGCACGACGTGAAGTGCCGAGCTGGCCAAAAAAGCCCTAGGCATTCGCCCACGCTCCGATGCGGGGGCGAATGCCAGACCCCGAGCCGGGCGGCTGGACCACGGCAAACAGGGTAAGCGTCATACGGCCCGTAGCGGCTCGGTCAACTGGCCTGGCACATTGCTCAATGGCCGACCGCGTCAGCGCGACGACCTGTTGTTTCAGCTGCGCACTCGCTCGCCCCACGAACTGTGGCTGGTGATCGTTGATGCCTCTGCATCGACCCGCCGTCATCAGGCATTGAGCGATGCCAAGGGCTTGCTGGCGCAGTTGTTCGACGATGCCTATCGCCAGCGTGCGCGTCTGGCGCTGCTCACAGCCAGCGGTGCTACACCGAAGTGGCAGGTGCAGGGATTGAAGGCCTCGACCGGGTTGCGCCATTGGCTCGATGGCCTTGGCGCCGGGGGCGGCACGCCGTTGCTGGCCGCGTTGGGCGAAGCGGGGCGATGGCTTGGTGCACGGCAAAAGCGTTTTCCGGCAGAGCAGCAGCGGTTGTTGCTGGTGACCGATGGACGGCTGAAGGACTGGCCGTTGTTGCCCGTGCTGGAGTGCCCGGGGGTGCTGATCGACATCGAGCGCGGGCCGATCCGGCTCGGGCGCAGCAGGGTGTTGGCGACGCAGTTGCAGGCCGAGTATCGGCACATTGACGAGCTGCTTCCTGGCTGAAGTTTACTTTGTCTGCACGGGCCTCATCGCGAGCAAGCTCGCTCCCACATAGGTCCGGGTGAACACAAAGTCTGTGAACACCGAATGATCCCTGTGGGAGCGAGCTTGCTCGCGAAAGCGGAGGGTCAGTCAACATCAATTTCGGATTACTCCCACATTGGTCCGGGTGAACACAAAGTCTGTGAACACCGAATGATCCCTGTGGGAGCGAGCTTGCTCGCGAAGGCGGAGGGTCAGTCAACATCAATTTCGGATTACTCCCACATTGGTCCGGGTGAGCACAAAGTCTGTGAACACCGAATGATCCCTGTGGGAGCGAGCTTGCTCGCGAAAGCGGAGGGTCAGTCAACATCAATTTCGGATTACTTGCCCATCGCCTGCCGATACTGCCGGGTGCGCTTGCCAATGTACAACCGGTCGAGAATCAACGCCCACAACGCCGAGACTTCAGGCCGGGTTTTGCGTCCACGGCTCAAGCGATGCAGCTGGAATTTGACCACCGCCATGCTCGCCAGCGCCGTCAAGGGCTTGCGTTTCCAGCGGATCGGCGGCAGTTGCGGATGGCTGTCCTGGCCTTCGCGCCAGTGCTTGACCAGGTGTGGTTCCACAGCGAGCGCGGTGCCGATGCCGGCCATGGCAAGGCCGCTGTCGAGGACCTGTTCGACGATTGCCAGACGCCGGATCCCGCCAGTCACCATCACCGGCATCCGCGCCACGCTGGCCAGTTCGCCGGCCATTTCCAGAAAGTACGCCTCCCGCGCCAGGGTTCGGCCGTCGCGCGCCTCGCCTTGCATGGCAGGTGCTTCGTAACTGCCACCGGAGAGTTCCAGCAGGTCGATCGGTTGTTCGTTGAGCCACTGGATCACTTGCCGTGCATCATCGGCATCGAAACCACCGCGCTGGAAATCTGCTGAGTTGAGTTTTACCGACACACAAAATTGCGGCGACACCGCTTGGCGAACCGCCTCGACGACGGACAACAGCAGTCGCGCACGATTTTCCAGGGATCCGCCCCATTGATCGGTGCGCCGATTGGTCAGCGGCGAAAGGAACTGGCTGATCAGGTAGCCGTGGGCGGCGTGGATTTGCACGCCGGTAAAACCGGCTTTCTCGGCCAGTGCGGCGCTGGTGGCGAAACGTCGGATCACCTCCTCGATGTCGTCCGCGTTCATGGGTTTGGGTTCGGCGAACATCCTCGAGAACGGGCCCAGATCCAGCGCAACCGCCGACGGCGCCAGAGCTTGTTGGCCAAGGTTGGCCATGGTCTGGCGGCCAGGATGGTTGAGCTGCACCCAGAAATGCGCACCGCCGGCCCGACCAGCGCTGGCCCACTGGCGGAAGCGCTCCAGGTGGCGCTCGTCTTCCAGCGCTACTCCGCCGGGACCGGTCATGGCGCGACGGTCGATCATTACATTGCCGGTCAGCAACAAGCCGGCCCCGCCCTCGGCCCAGGCCTGATACAGACGAAGCAGGGCCTTGTCGGGTACTTGATCGGTATTGGCGAGGTTCTCTTCCATCGCGGCTTTGGCAATGCGATTGCCGATGGTCTGGCCGTTGGGCAAATTCAACGCTTGAAAGGGCGACATGCTTGGCTCCTCGTAGTGATGAGCAGAGGCTAACCTTAAAGTTAACTTTAATGTCAAGCAGATAAATGGGCCCGCAATGAAGATCGGTGAATTGGCGCAGTTGAGCGGGTTGACCGCATCTCGGATGACCCATGGCAAGGCGCAGTTGCCGGGCTGGATCGACACCCTCCAGGCCCGGCCCGAAGGGGGATTTTTACTGTTGAGCGGGCAAAACAGTTTGAGTGACAGGGTAGGCAAAAGACTCAGTGTTATCGATAGTCGCAAAAACGGTTTGCTCCTCTCCCGGCTTTATGGGAGCAGAAACGTTTCGTAAGAAGCTGATGTATCGGTCTGGCCTCCAGCGGGTTGTACTTAAACCCATGAAAGACGGGAGCAAGGTAGCCCCAGTATAAAATTCCCCAGGTGAAACAGAGAAAATGGTGGTAACGGAGGTTTTGATTGGAAAAAAGATCGCGCCGGGATAAGTGCCACATAACGGATAGCCCGGAGCTCCTTGTGAACATTTTGACGGTGGCTCCTGGCCGACTACCAGTTTGGTGGGCGGTGAACTTACACCCGTTACCACAACCGAAAATGAAATGCCCTTGCCTGGCAGGTTTTGCAGATTCAATTGTGACATCGTGAAGTTACCGTTAGACAGCGTGGATAGCTGCTTCAAAATGACGTCATCGCTGGTTTTCGCCGTTACCATGAACGGGCCTGTAGCCGTGGTCCCAACGATCGTGCCCGAGATGGATGTGGCACTTTTTGAAAGCGGTGTCGTGATGCAAACTTCAGGGCCATTCTGGCCGATGTACTTTCCATTGACCAAGCTGCTGCACTCTTCGCTGACCGTGGAAACAGTCGCGTCCGGATCAATATTACAACCCGTTAAACCCATCCCCAGCGTCGCGCAAACAAATAAAGTTCTCGCCGTATTCATGTTCGATCCCCTTTGGTTTCGATAGTCAGATGCGGCGCCAGTATTTCCTTGCCTACTCAGAAGCGTCTACTGTCATATTTGACAGTAGCAAGCAGATTGGTCGGGTTTAAACAGATCTTTTTTCGATGGCACACATCGCTCGGTTAGCGATGAGGAGGCGCTTTGCAGTAGGTGGGATAGATAGCTTTATTGATGAAATGTGTAGCGATCCTTCCCGGTATGTTTTGACTCATACAAGGCCGCATCGGCCTTGATCAGCGCCTGGTTCAGTGTGTCACCGTCGAGCACCCGGGCCAGGCCGATACTGATGGTCACCGGGTGTCGAGTGGGTTGCTCGCGTACCACTCGACACAGGTCGCCGGCCAGCGTCTCGACGTCTTCGCGGCTAACCCCGGCCAGGTAAATCGCGAACTCCTCGCCACCCAATCGCGCATATTCGTGGTGGGCCGTCACCGACTTGATGTCCTGCGCGATGCGCTTGAGCACCTCATCGCCAATGTCGTGGCCGTAGACGTCGTTGACCTTCTTGAAGTTGTCGATGTCGATCATCGCCAGGTAGTGGTCGTTTTCCCGGGGCACGCTGTTCAACTGCAGGCTTGCGCGGGTCATGAACGAACGGCGATTGGGGATTTCGGTGAGGGTGTCGATGTAGGCCTGGTCCAGCAGCAGCCTGGACATGATGAAGTTGTTGAGCTTGGCCTTGTGCAGCGTCAGGAAGCTGTAGAGGGTCAGGCCGCAGATAAATGTCGTGTAACTGAGGGCCATCACGCCCCCCAGTTCAAACTGTTCGATACCGGTGTTGTAGAAGGGATTGAGAAACCACCAGGTCACCAACTGCGCGGCAAAGAATGACCAGCGGCTCAGCGGCAACACCGAGGCTGTGAACAGGGTGGCCGAAGCCGCCAGCAACAGCCAGGCCGGTTGGTGGTCGTTTCCCAGGCCTTCGATGAGCAGCCGCGTGCCGAAGGCAATGGTGAGCACAAACAGCAGGTTGAGTTTCTGGAAGTGCCGGGCGTCGCGGATAAACAGCAGAATGATGACAAGAATCGTGAAGACCCCGAAGAACACCAGCGAGCGCCAGGTGAATGGCTGCCCGCCGATGAAACTCAGGATCAGGTCGTAAGCAACCCAGACCACGATGCTGGCGATGTAGATCAGTACGCAAAATGTGTGCAGCCGATCGAATTCATGTTGGAGGAACTCGGCCTTGAGCTCAGCCGGCGCCGATTTTTTCAGCACTTCGTCTTCAATGGTTTTGTACATCGCCGACCTTGCCCTTGTGCTGGTTGTCGAGAATCACCTTGCCCCAGGGTCGGTAGCGCAGGGAGAAAACCGATGTCGGGTGGCAACCCGGTGAAGAGGTTTGTGGCGGCATCGGTTCGGCACGGAAGGGTTGTCCGGCAGCGCTGACTTGCCGGAAGGCTTCCCTGACGATGCCGATGGAGCAGGGCAGCGCATTGGCGTAGCCATTGCGAATCAATGGTGGCAAGCGTCCGGTGCCGGCACCGTCTTGCCACCACACCTGGATTCCGGCGTTCGCCAATTCCCCCAGCCATTGGCCATTCACTTGTGGCGCGAGTTTGCCGACGTTGAACACGCTGATGTGCAATGGTGCGTCGAGCTTGCCGGAAAAATCCTTGAGCTGGCGTTGCAATCTTTGTCGGCGATCCAGCGCCAGAAAGTGCAGGTCATCCAGTTCCATGGGCAGATACCAGCCGCTGACGGGGAGTTTCCAGTCCTTGCGCAGTTTCTGCTGCCGGGCCAGCGACTGCCCCAGTTGCGTCTGCCAGTACGTTGCCAGCCCGGCACTGTCAAGCTCATTGATACGCTGGTAATAGGCCGGGTCCATGTACAGGCCCAGCACCAGTTTCAGGCCTTGGGCCTGGGCCTGTTTCAGGCTGCGGGCAAGCCAGCCGTCGGCACCGCCGAAGTCCGAATCGCCGTAGGCCGTCCACTGTACGATCACCGTGTGCACGCCCTGGCGGGCGCTGTCCTGCCAGATCCGCTGCCATTGCGCCTGGCTCAGGTTGGCATCGACATTGAGCGGTTGATAGAAAATCCGTTCGTCGGCATGGGTCGCCGCGGCGCCCAGCAACAGGCACAAAGCCAAAAGAAGTCGCTTCATCAGAAATTCAACTCCACGCCCACCAGCACGCCGTTGCCGCCTTCATACAGATTGCCACCCAACGCTTGTTGATACTCGGTGCGCACCGTCAAGTGCGCGCGATAGGCGTTGTAGACATCGTCGTCGAACCACCATTGCCAACGCAGGCCCAGACCGGTGCGCAGATCCTGGCGCCAGTCGTTGCTCGGGTCCTGGGTAGCGAATTCGAGAAAGCCGTACGGCATGATCGTTTGTGCGCCGTTGAACGGAAGTTTCCAGGTGTGCCCTTGCTGGAAGCGCGACAACCATTGATGGTCGCCGGCCTTGGTCCACCACGCCGCGTCGAGGTAGAGGAAGCGCTCCTCCCAGTCGCTTTCATCGACCCGCCAATCGTTGCGGAATCGACCCTGATCAAGGAACGACGCGGTTGTCCGCAGCAGGTAGTCGGTGGTGGTGTGGCCATCATTGCGGTGATCCTCGGCCTGATCGGACACCTTGTCGGGGACCAGCATCTGGCCGAGGCTCAGGCCATGGTTGTCCTGGTCATCGAACTGGCTTTGTTTGTAGATCTCGCCATAGAAGTTGATGTTGGCGGTGCCCCAGGGCTTGTAGCGCAGGCCGACGCCGGTACCCAGGGATTCGGCATAGCTCGACCTGCCCACGCCGCCAAGCAACACGCGGCCATAGACCGACAGCGTGCTGCCGGCGCGGCTGGGTTCATCGCCCAGTGCGTGGTCCCACATGGCCAGTTGCACGTTCTGTGAACTGGAGCGTCGCTGTGTGCCGATGCTGTCGTCGGGACGCAGGATGTCGTTGGTCGATATCCCGGCCGGTGACCAGGTGCTGGCGATGGTGACTGTGTCGCGACGGGACAGGCTTTCGTGGGCGCGACGCTGGCGATAGCGGCGCGCTTCCATGCTGCCATCCTCGTCATCGGCGGCCACCGGGTTCTGCTCCAGATCGATCACCCGGCGCAGTTCCTTGCGCGCCGAAGCGCTGTCTTCGACCTCGTCATAACGCCAGGCCAGGGTTTCGCCGAGGCGATAGTCTTCCGGGAAATCCTGGGTGGCGCGTTGCAGATACGGGATGGAACCGGCGCGTGCTGCCTTGGTCTCGGCACCGGCCAGGCGCACGCCGTAGTCGGCCCGATAACGGGGATTGTCCGGTTCGCGGCGCGCCGCTTCGGCAAGCCATTCGGTACTTTGTTGCAGGTCGCCGGCCTTTTGCGCCGTGACCGAGGCCGCATAGTAATGCTCGGCATCCGGTACCAGCTGCAGGGCGGACCGCTGGCGTTGCAGCGCGAGGGTGTGATCGCCCTGGGCATCGGCAATCGCCGCGCCCAAGGTCCACTCATTGGCACCACGGGTGCGGCTTAGTTGCCAGTAGCGTTCAGCTGTTTGCGTGTCGCCGATATTCAGGGCGCCGCGGCTGGCGGTGAGGCGGGCATTGTCGCTGAGTTCGGCATCTGGAATGCTGCGCCAGATGGCCAGGGCACCGGCCGAGTCTCCGGCCGCCTCCAGGGCGTAGGCGAGTGGCAGGCGAGTGTTCTGGTCACCCATTTTTTCGGCGGTCTGGTAATACACCACTGCTTCGCCGGGGCGCTCGGGCATTGCACAACGGCCGAGGGCGCGGTAGTCGCCCGCAGCTTGCGGGAGATCACCGATGGCCTGTTGAACCGCGCCGCACTGGCCGTTTTCCGCCAGTTGCGCCAGCAGTTGCCCGCGAGTGGCGGGGTCGACGCGCTTGAGCAGCGAAACAATGCGTTGCTGTTGTGCCGCGGTCGGTGTCGACGCGGCATACAACCCCGCCAACCTTTGCAGCAGGGGCGTCGGCAGCTTGCCGCCGTGGCGGTCGAAGGCGCTCTCGAGCAACTGTTGCGCATGTTCACGATGGCCGGCATTCAGCGCCAGGTAGGTAGCCTGGTTGAGCGAATCGAGGTTGCCGGTCTGCTGGTAATGCCGCTCCCAGAATGCCGCCGCTTCGGTATCGTGATCCGATGCCTGGAGCAGTTCAGCGCGGCGTTTGACCACGTCGGCGGTCTGCGGCTGGCTGGCGAGGTAGGCCATGACTTTGTCGCTGCGGCCTTCCTCCTGCCAGACGTCGAGCAGGTGTTCGCGGCGTCGCGTGTCCCAAGGCTCCGGTAGACGGGTCGTTTGCAGCAGGTCGGTGGCTTGCAGGCGCTGGGCGAGGACCAGCCAGGCCTGCGGGTTTTCTTCGGGTTGGCAACTTTTCAATTGGCTCAGCGCAGCTTGCGGATCACGACGCGACAGCCAGTCGGCGGTCTCCAGGCATGGCCGCTGCAACTCACCACTCAAGCGTTGTACCGTGGCGCTGTCGCCGGTTTGCCGCGCCAGTTCCCACAGACGCTGGCGTTGCGCCGGGTCGGCAAGATCGGCAGGCGGCAGCGATTGCATCCAGCGCTGCGCCTGCTGGACCTGGCCCATGGCAATCGCCCGGTCGACCATGGCCAGCCGGGTCTTGCGCGCGGCTTCCGGGCTTGGCGCTGTTTGCAGCAGTTGCTGCAAGGATTGCTCGTCGAGGCGTTGCACGTAGGCGTTGGCCAGGCGTTGCCAGCTTTGGGCATCGAGTTGTTGGTTAGCGGCCAGTGGCGCCAGTTCCTTGATGGTGCCATCCCAATCGCGCAGTTGCTCGGACCAGTTGGCCCGGGCCTGTTGCAGCGCTTGCTCATCACCCTTGGGTGGCAGTTGCGCCAGCCAGTCATGGGCCGAGGCCGCGCCGCCGCGCTTGGCCAGGCTCGCGCTGTAGGCCTGCCACAGGCGCACGCGATGCTCCAGATTGCTGGAGGCTATCCATTGCTCCACCTGTTTTCTGTCCGGCGGATCCTGTTCGATCCAGGCCAGGCGCAGGTTGAGCAGGCTATCGCTGTTGGACGGGGTATCCGGCAGCGCTTGCAGGGCATCTTCGTAGCGTTGCTGCTTGACCAGCGATTGCACCAGTAACGCCCGTGCTTCATCGTTTTGCGGCACTTTGCTCAGCAGGTGGCGCATCAGCCGTTCGACTTCCTTCCAGTTGCCGTTTTTCGCTTCGCGGTAACTGCGGTCCATATAGGGGTAACTGCGGAACTGATCGAAATCGGTCAAGGGTTCGGCTTGCACCCACGCCGTGGTGTTCAGGCAGAGCAACAGGCTACCGGCCATCAAGGTCTGACGATGGACAGGCTTCATGCGGCCTCCCGGGCAATGCAGTACGCTGCGTGCTGCTCGCTCGTCTGATCGACCAGGGCCTGCTCGAGGATTTCCTGTGTGATCATGCCGCGTTCAATCAAGTGTTCACCGAGAGACATTTTTTCCGCATCGAAATCGATCAGCGCCTGATTGAACAGGGTTGGCGGCACCATGCCGCGTACTTGCAACAGATTGCCCAGCAACACTTGGTGATGGCTGACGCGCTCAATCAGGTCTTCGTCGTCCTGATTTTGCTCAAGCACCTCAAGCATCTGATGCACTTCCTCGCTTTGACGAGGGCTGGCGTACCAGTAGCGGATCCCCAGCGTCACCCGGCCTTGTGGTGCAAGGCGGCAACGCACCGGGCGTTTCAGTTGACGGCTGATGGCGCCCAGGGACACCTGGCTCACCGGACCTTCGGAGGCCAGCACCAGGGTTTCGTTCTCCTCGGCGACCGGCAACACGCCGTAGTGTGTAGCGATTTTGCGCGGCACGGCGTCGATCAGGCGTTTGTCGAGCTTGAACGGATTGAGTGGCGCCCATTCCAGGTCCAGTTGTTCGGCCAGGGCCTGCACCAGTTGCGTGGTGTCGATGTGCCCGCGCAGCAGCAGTTCCTGACCCAGGCGTCGGCGTACCGGGTTGGTGATCGCGGCTTCGAGTTGATCTTCAGACAGCAGGCCTTTTTCCACCAGGCGATGGCCCAGCGGGGTGCGCTGGGCTTCAGCCAGGGCCGGAAACTCATGGGTGGTCTTGTCCCAGGCGACGCGACGGGAATCGCCCATTTCCATCACCTGGCGCAACGCCCGAACGTTGGCGAAAAAATTCACGAAATTGCTCCACACCATCCGGGGCGCCGACAGCAGTCCTTCGCCGAGTCCGTAAAAACGGGTGACAAACCAACCGCGCTGGAATAGCCGGTTGAGCAGCATGAAGCCATTGAGCCACAGCAGGCCCGCCAACAACGTGCTGTCAGAGAGGATCGACGGGAACCGCCAGGCGGTCGGCGCGATCACGGTGACCAGCCACATCGCCAGCAACACCACCAGCAGTATGTTCACCAGGAAGCTCAACAGGTACGCAATCAGGCCACGGCGGTCGCGCCACAGAAAATAATTGAGCAGGCCTTTGCTGCTCCAGCCCAGATTCTTGGTGCCCTGGAACACGATGCCGACGATCCAGCGCGACTTCTGCCGGATCGCGTACTGCAAGTCCCGGGGAAAGTGCTCGCGCACACAGATCACCTGGGAAAAGGCGCGGTCCATGCCGAACACCCATGGTTGTTCCAGTGCCAGTTTCGGGTCGGTCACCGAATAACGGGCAAAGATGCACTTCATGCCTTTTTGCTTGAGGCGGAAACCGATGTCGTAGTCTTCGGTGAGGCTCTGCACGTCGAAGGCGATACCGTCACCGTCTTCGAGCAGGGCACTGATGGCCTTACGGCTGAAACAGGTGCCGACCCCGGCGCTGGGCACTTGCCCGGTCAGTGCTTCACGCACGATGACGTCCTTGCCATGGTTCTCGGCGAACTCGTCGACGTAGTGCCCGGCAGTGAAGCCATGCCATTCCGGCGCGTAGGGATAGACCGGAATCTGGATCAGGTCCTTGGCCGGCAGCAGGTAGTTGAACAGGCGCAACTCCATGGGTGAAATCACGTCCTCGGCATCGTGCAGGATGAAGCCGGCGAACTGGATCTTTGCATCGTTTTCAAAGCGCAGGATGGCGTCGATCACGTTGTTCAGGCAGTCAGCCTTGCTGGTAGGACCGGGACGGGCGCACACCACTTTGTGCACGTTGGGATAATGCAGGCACACCGCATCGACGTCGGCCTGGGTCTCGGCATCGTTGGGGTAGGTGCCGACGAAAATCTGATAGTTCTCGTAGTCGATGGTCGAGGCGGCCAGGCGCGCCATTTCACCAACCACGCCGACTTCGTTCCACGCCGGCACCATGATCGCCAGGGGTTTTTCGCCGATGGAATACAGCCGTTGCTCATCGGCTCGGTCGAATTTTTCATAGATCCGCCAGCGCCGGATCAGCTTGCGGGTCCAGTACACCAGGTCGATGAACAGGTCATCGAGGCCGAGTATGAACATCAGCAGGGCCAGGGTAATCGCGAGGTATTTGAGACCGAACAACACATAGGCAAAGAAGTCGACAAACACCAGGCTCATACGGCTTTACCCGCCGTGCGGTGTTTGAGCCAGATGCCGAGGCGATTGGCGATGCGTTCGCTGGCGTGTCCGTCGCCATAGGGGCTATGGACCCGGCTCATTCGCTGGAAGGTGGCTTCATCATCGAACAACAGGCTCGATTCCCTGACGATGCGGTCGGTGTCGGTGCCCACCAGCACCACGGTTCCGCCTTCGAGCGCCGATGGCCGCTCCGTGACATCGCGCAGCACCAGAAGCGGCTTGCCAATGGCTGGTGCTTCCTCCTGGATGCCACCGGAATCGGTGAGAATGAAATAGGCGCGGTCCATCAGCCAGACGAAATGCTGGTAATCCTGCGGTGCCACCAGATAGATATTGGGTTTGTCCGAGAGGACGCTGTAGACCGCCTTTTGCACCTGCGGATTGAGGTGCACCGGGTAGACGAATTGCGCATCGGGATAACGTTCGGCAAGGGTGGCCAGAGCCAGGCAGATGTTGCGAAAACCGCCGCCGAAATTCTCCCGGCGATGCCCGGTGATCAGCACCATGCGCCTGTTGTCGTCGAGCACCGCCAGCGGCGAGTCGGCGGCCGGGTGCCAGTGGATTTCCTGTTGGTGTTTGCGCATCCATACCAGCGCATCGATCACCGTGTTACCGGTGACCTCGATGTTGGCCTTGGACACACCTTCGCGCAGCAGGTTGTCCTGGCTGATGGTGGTCGGCGCGAAATGCAGGTCGGCGATGACACCGGTCAGGTGCCGGTTGGCTTCCTCAGGCCAGGGTGCACGCAAGTTACCGGTACGCAAACCTGCCTCGACGTGGCCGATGGGTATCTGGCGATTGAAGGCGGCGAGGGCGGCAATGAAGCTGGTGGTGGTGTCGCCGTGTACCAGCACGATATCCGGATGCACCCGCTCGTAGGCTTTGTCGAGATGCCCCAGCAATTGTTCGGAGAGACCGTTGAGGGTCTGGCCCTGGGTCATCACCTGCAAGTCTTCATCGACCGTCAGCTCGAACGAGTCGAGGACCTGCTTGAGCATTTCCCGGTGCTGGCCTGTGGAGCAGATGTTCAGGGTTATACCTGGCCAATTGCGCAGGACCCGTGCCAGGGGGGCCATCTTGATGGCCTCCGGACGCGTACCGAAAACCATCATGACTTTAAATGACATCAACCCTCCTGGGACCGCGCACGCCGAACACGTCGCGGCTGCTAAAACCGGTAATTTCCTGAACATAGAATAAAGCAGTCGGGTGGGCGGTTGTCCAATGAAGCTGCTCTGAGTCGCGGGTGTTGCTTCGAGTGGGGTCATGTGCACCCAATTGAGAACCAGATACCCGTCCCTCTGATTCAAAACAAATTTCAATCCCTCTCACATTCCCTCCACATCCTGTGGCACACTTTCTGCCGCTTATTCCGTTATTGCACAATTAATTCCGTTATAGCGGAACAATAACTTCCAGTCAGGAGAAACACCCATGAGCATTACTCGTTACGGCACCGGCAGCACCGCCGGCGGCGGTCAGCCTCGTCCATTCGCCCGCGCTGTCGAAGCCGATGGCTGGCTGCACGTGTCCGGCCAGGTGCCGGCGCTGGATGGCGAGATCATTGTCGGTGGTATCGTCGAGCAGACTCACCAGACCATGAAGAACCTGATCGCTATCCTTGAAGAGGCCGGTTATGGCCTCGAAGACGTGGTGCGCACTGGCGTGTGGCTGGAAGACCCGCGGGATTTCTGGAGCTTCAACAAGGTGTTCTCCGAGTACTTCAAGCCTGAACATGCCCCGGCGCGGGCCTGCGTGCAGGCGAACATGATGGTCGACTGCAAGATCGAGATCGACTGCATTGCGTACAAGAAAAAGGCTTGAACCGAGTCGCGCCCATCGCGGGCAAGCCACGCTCCCACAGGTTTGTGTGCTGCCACAGATTGCAGACACACCACCATTGCCTGTGGGAGCGGGCTTGCCCGCGAAGGCGGCCTAACGGTGAGCGCGGCACACTGGGTAAACTCCAGGCGACCATGAATGGGAACCACTGAAATGACCGAAGACACCATCAAGCGCCGGGCACGCGGGCTGGACCGGGCGTTCGATATCCTCGATTTCCTCAAGGAGATCGGCCAGCCCCTGCGTCCGAACGACATCGCCAGCGGCATCGGCAGCCCCAAATCCACGGTCTACGAACTGGTGGCCTCGCTGCTGGAACGACGCATCCTGGAGCCGGTGGGCAAGGACGGTCATGTCTACCTCGGTCGCCAGTTATACTTTCTCGGGCAGGCACACCTGCGACATTTCGACCTGACTCGCGAGGCCGATCACGCCTTGCAGGAAATCGTCAGCCAGACCCGTGAAACGGCGCAGATGTGCCTGCTCAACGGGCGCAAGTACACCGTTGCGCTGATGAAGGAGGGGGAGCGGCATTTCCGCATTTCCTCGGACATCGGTGAAAACGCGCCCATCCCCTGGACCGCATCCGGGCGCTTGCTGCTGGCGCACCTGAGCGACCAGGCAATCGTCGACCTGATCGACCGCGACGACTTCATCCTGCCCAACGGCGAACGCTTGGAACTTGCGCAGTTTCTCAAGGAAATCCGTCAGGCCGGTATCGATGGTTTCTTTTCCTTCGATAGCGTCGCCGACACCTTTACCCATTGCTTCGCCGCACCGGTCAAAGACCCCAACGGCGTGGCCATCGCGACCCTGTGCATCGTCGCCCCCCGGGCCGATGCCAAGAACAACTACAACGACTACCGCCGGGTGCTGATCGAAAGCGCCAATAGCCTGGCCCGTCGCATCAACGAATAACAGTGGCTGCCTGCGGCCGCGTGAACGAGGAGTTCGACCATGTCTTCTGCCCCCAATACTGCCGCCGTGGAAAAAGGCACCGCACCCAAGGGCGCCAGCCTGGTGCGTGACGTCAGCCTGCCTGCGCTGGTACTGCACCGCGAGGCGCTGGAACACAACATTCGCTGGATGCAGGCGTTCGTCAGCGACAGCGGAGCGGAACTCGCGCCCCATGGCAAAACCAGCATGACCCCGGCGCTGTTCCGGCGCCAACTGGACGCCGGTGCCTGGGGCATCACCCTGGCCAGCGCCACCCAAACCCGTGCGGCCTACGCTCATGGTGTGCGCCGGGTGCTGATGGCCAACCAGTTGGTCGGTACGCCGAACATGGCGCTGATTGCCGACCTGCTGGCCGACCCGACGTTCGACTTCTATTGCATGGTCGATCACCCGGACAACGTCGCCGACCTCGGCGCCTATTTCGCCTCCCGTGGCGTGCGTTTGAACGTCATGATCGAATACGGCGTGGTCGGTGGTCGCTGCGGTTGCCGCAGCGAGCAGCAAGTGCTCGACCTGGCCAAGGCCATCGCCGCGCAACCGGCGCTGGCCCTGACCGGGATCGAAGGCTACGAAGGGGTGATCCACGGCGATCACGCAGTGACCGGTATCCGCGATTTCGCCGCATCACTGGTGCGTCTGGCGGTGCAGTTGCAAGACAGCGGTGCCTTCGCCATCCCCAAGCCGATCATCACCGCGTCGGGTTCGGCCTGGTATGACCTGATTGCCGAGTCGTTTGAAGCACAGAACGCCGCCGGGCGTTTCCTCAGTGTTCTGCGTCCCGGCAGTTACGTGGCCCATGATCATGGCATCTACAAGGAAGCGCAGTGCTGCGTGCTCGACCGTCGCAGCGACCTGCACGAAGGCCTGCGTCCGGCGCTGGAGGTGTGGGCGCACGTGCAGTCGCTGCCGGAGCCGGGGTTTGCGGTGATTGCCCTGGGCAAGCGCGACGTGGCCTACGACGCCGGTTTGCCGGTGCCATTGCTGCGCTACAAGGCGGGCGTCGTACCGGCCGAAGGCGATGATGTGAGCGTCTGCAAGGTGACTGCGGTGATGGACCAGCATGCGTTCATGACCGTGGCACCGGGGGTTGATCTGCGGGTGGGCGACATCATTTCGTTTGGCACTTCGCACCCGTGCCTGACGTTCGACAAGTGGCGTGTCGGGTGCCTGGTGGATGAGCAACTGAACGTCATCGAGACGATGGAAACCTGTTTCTAAGGGTTTGAGATCGAGTTGCGGCCATCGCGAGCAAGCTCGCTCCCACATTGGATCTATGGCGTTTACAA
Organism: Pseudomonas sp. PDM30; assembly: GCF_019218985.1. Taxonomy (NCBI): domain Bacteria; kingdom Pseudomonadati; phylum Pseudomonadota; class Gammaproteobacteria; order Pseudomonadales; family Pseudomonadaceae; genus Pseudomonas; species Pseudomonas sp. PDM30. The sequence goes on along the minus strand of NZ_JAHUWM010000013.1, from coordinate 111,314 downwards.
AATCCCTGTGGGAGCGAGCTTGCTCGCGATGGCGGCCGACCAGACAACACCGAAACACCAGAGACCCCACAACAATGAACACCATCAACACCCTGGGCCCCAACACTCCACGCATCGCCCTGATCGGCGAGTGCATGATCGAGTTGCAGCATCGCGCCGACGGCAGCCTGCAACAGAGCTTCGGCGGCGATACATTGAACACGGCCGTGTACCTGTCCCGGGAACTGGGAGAGGACGGCTCCGTGGACTACGTCACCGCCCTGGGCGATGACAGTTTCAGCGACGCGATGTGCCAGAGTTGGGCGGCGGAAAATATCGGGCTCGCCATGGTCCAGCGTCTGCCCGGACGCCTGCCGGGTTTGTATTGCATCCAGACTGACGCTGCCGGTGAGCGACGCTTCCTGTACTGGCGCAACGAAGCGGCCGTCCGCGATTGCTTCACCACCCCGGCCGCCGCGCCGATTCTCGCCGCGCTGCCGGATTATGATGTGCTGTACTTCAGCGGCATCACCCTGGCGGTACTCGGTGCGCAAGGTCGGGAAAAACTGCTGGAAACCCTGATCGAAGCCCGCCAGCGCGATGCGCGAATCGTGTTCGACAACAACTACCGGCCACGGCTGTGGGCATCGGTCGAGGACGCCCGGGCGGCATATCGCAGTGTGCTGGCGTATGTCGACCTGGCGTTGCTGACGGTGGATGACGAACAGGCGTTGTTTGGTTATGCCGATGGTGACGCGGTGTTTGCCGCGTATGAGCAGATCGGTACGCCGGAAGTGGTGCTCAAGCGCGGCGCACAAGCGTGCCTGATTCGTTGTGATGGAGAGTCGTTCGAAGTGCCCGCGCAGAAGGTCGAGCGGGTGGTGGACACCACGGCGGCGGGGGATTCGTTCAGCGCGGCGTATCTGGCTTCGCGGCTCAAGGGCGGCAGCCCTTCGCAAGCCGCCGAGGCCGGGCATCGGTTGGCGAGCCGGGTGATTCAGGTGCCGGGGGCGCTGATTCCCAGAGATTGAAATGCATTAACTGGGGCGAGGGGGGCTTTGTGGCGAGGGGGCTTGCCCCCGTTGGGCTGCGAAGCAGCCCCAAACCCTGTCTACCGGATTTATCTGACATGCCGAGTGCAGCGAACTCACGAGTGCTGCGCACTCGAACGGGGGCAAGCCCCCTCGCCACAGGGGCCTGACCAGCCACTCAATCCCGGTAAAACACCTGCACCAGGTGATACCCGAACTTGCTCTTGATCGGCCCATGCACCACCCGCAGCGGTTTCTTGAAGATCACCGCATCAATCACGCCGACCATCTGTCCCGGCCGCACTTCACCGAGATCGCCGCCGCGTTTGCCCGATGGGCAGGTCGAATACTTCTTGGCCAGCACGTCGAACGCTTCGCCCTTGGCGATGCGTTGTTTGAGCTGCTCGGCTTCTTCCGAGGTTTTCACCAGAATATGGCGGGCTTGAGCTTTCATTGGCGGTACCTTGCAACGGTGGTGGCTATGTGGGCGGCAGTGGGGGCGCGCGATTATGCCTCAACTCAGTCCGATTGACTGATCATCGTGCGAATCTTGTTGGCCAGCAGATCGATGGAAAACGGCTTGGCCACCATGTCCATGCCCTCTTCGAGAAAACCCTGGCGCTCGGCGGCGATCTCGGCGTAACCGGTCATGAACAGCACTTTCAGTTCGGGACGATGCTGACGGGCGATTTCCGCCAGTTGGCGGCCGTTCATGCCCGGCAACCCGACGTCCGTCACCAGCAGGTCCACCCGCAGGTCCGACTCCAGCAGCGGCAGGGCGCCCTTGGCATCTTCGGCTTCATGGGCTCGGTAACCGAGCTCATTGAGCAGGTCCAATACCAGCATGCGCACCGCCGCATCGTCCTCGACCAGCATCACGGTTTCGCCGGCAATGGCCGCCGGTGCCTCGCCGATGACGGGCGACAAAACTTTTTCCGACTCGGTCGAATGCAGGCGCGGAAGGTACAAACGCACGCTGGTGCCCCGTCCCGGCAGGCTGAACAGAGTGACGTGGCCCCCCGATTGCTGGGCGAAACCGTAAATCATCGACAAGCCCAAACCGGTGCCCTGGCCGATGGGCTTGGTGGTGAAGAACGGGTCGAATGCCTTGGCCAGCACCGAGGGCGTCATGCCGGTGCCGTTGTCGCTGACGGCAATCATCACGTAGTCACCGGCCTTGACCGGTTCCAGGGTCGTCATGTCACTGCCGTCGAGGTACACGTTGGCCGTTTCGATCTGCAACTCGCCGCCATCGGGCATGGCGTCTCGGGCGTTGATCACCAGGTTGAGCAGGGCGTTTTCCAGTTGGCTGACATCGGTGTTGACCCGCCAGATGTTCTCGGCCAGTTGCAGGTCGAGCTCGATATGGTCGCCCTTGGTGCGCCTGAACAAGTCTTCCAGAGAGTGGATCAGCTCGTTGGGGTTGAGCGGCTTGCGATTGAGTGATTGGCGGCGGGAGAACGCCAGCAGGCGATGGGTGAGGGCGGCGGCGCGGTTGGCCGAGGACACGGCCGCTTCGGTGAATCGACCGATCTCGCTGGCGCGGCCGTCGGCAATGTAGCGTTGCATCAGGTCGAGGCTGCCGATGATACCGGTGAGCATGTTGTTGAAGTCATGGGCGATGCCGCCGGTAAGCTGGCCGACCGCTTCCATTTTCTGCGCATGGCGCAAGGCGTCTTCGGCACGTTCGCGCTCGAACATCTCGTTTTGCAGGCGCTCGTTGGCTTCGGCCAGTTGGCGGGTGCGGGCGGCAACCCGTTCTTCAAGGGTTTCGTTGAGGTTACGCAGGGCTTCTTCGGTCTTTTTGCGCTCGGTTTCGTCGATCACAAAGATGTAGAAACCGTTCACGGCGCCATCCGCGCCGTGGCGTGGCAGGTAATTCATCAAGGCCTGGCGGATGCTGCCGTCGCGGTGTGGCGTGCTGATGCTGAAACAGCACGGCCGGCCGGACAGCGCTTCCTTGATGTGCGGAGCGCGCAGCGCATAGGCTTCTTCGCCGAGCACTTCAAGAATGGTTCGCCCGTAAAGCTCTTGCGGCGTCAGCCCGTACCAGTCGAGGTACGCCGCATTGTTCAGGCGAAAGCGTTCTTCGCGGTCGACGTAGCTGATCAGGACCGGCATGGCGTTGATGATCAGTTGCAGCTCGGTCTGGCTCTGGCGCAGGGCCTGTTCGGTGTGTTTGCGCTCGGTCAGGTCCAGGGCGGCGCCGAGGAAGCGCACTGGCCGGCCATGGTGATCCTTGTAGCAGCGACCGCGGGCAAATACCCAGCGCATCTGGCCGTCGGTTTGCAGCAGGCGATACTCCTCGGCGTATTCGGTGCCATGGGTGATGCAATGCTTGATGCTGCGGGCGATCAGGGCGCGGTCTTCGGGGTGTACGCCGTGCAGGTATTCACTGATCGGCAATTGACTGGCCATGGCCGGGTCGATGCCATGCAGTTGGGCAAAATGCGCATCGGCGATGAAGCGGTCCTCGCTGATGTCCCAGTCCCAGGTACCGACCGCATCGGTGGCGGCGAGGGCCAGTTGCAGGCGTTCCTCGGTTTCACGCTGGGCCTTGAGGCTGGCCGCCGAGCGCTGTTCGAGTTCGAGGGCGATGCGCCGGCGTTCGTTGGTTTCGATGGCGGTGACCAGGATCCCGGACACCTGGGCACCTTCGTCGCGGATCGGGCTGTAGGTCAGGTCGAGCCAGAAGTCAGACTCCCGGCCCCCGCGTTGCAGGGTAAAGCGCTGCTCGCTGTAGGTTCGCACCTGACCTTGCAGGACGGCGCTGTAGATCGGGTCGGTGAAGTCTTGCAACTCGGGCCAGATCAGGTGTGTCGGTTGTCCGAAAGCGTGCGGATGCTTGCTCCCGGCGAGCAGGGCGAAGCCGTCGTTGTAGATTTGCGTCAGTTGCGGGCCCCATAACAGCAGCATCGGCATCGGTGAATGAATGACGATGTCCACGGCGGTTCGCAGGCTTTGTGGCCAAGTGCTGGCAGCGCCCAGCGGGCTGCTTGCCCAGTCGATTCGGGCGATCAAGGCCTGGGCATCGCTGGCGGTTGGTATTGCGTTCATCAAGGAGTCCTGCACATGAGTCGCTTTGGCTGGGACTATTCTTGCACAGGTGATAGGTGCAGGTTGATTCGAAGGCTTGAGCGGTTACTGTGGGAGCGAGCTTGCTCGCGATGGCGTCGGGTCACGTTGCATTGATGTCAACTGACACTCCGCTATCGCGAGCAAGCTCGCTCCCACAGGTAATCCCATTTCAATCCATCAGTTCGGGCCGGTCACGAAATTGCTCCAGCGCCTCGGGATTGGCCAAGGCATCAGTGTTCTTCACTTTCTGCCCATGCACCACATTGCGCACCGCCAGCTCAACGACCTTGCCGCTGATGGTCCGGGGAATGTCCGTCACTGCCACAATCTTCGCCGGCACATGACGCGGCGTGGTATTGGCGCGAATCACCTGGCGGATCTGCTGTTGCAGGGCCTCGTCCAGTTCGAGCCCGTCGCGCAAGCGCACGAACAGCACCACCCGCACGTCGTCCTGCCACTGCTGACCGATCGCCACGCAGTCGAGCACCTGGGGAACTTTCTCCACCTGGCGATAGATTTCCGCCGTGCCGATGCGCACGCCGCCGGGGTTGAGCACGGCATCGGAGCGTCCGTGGATCATCATCCCGCCATGGGGCAGTTGTTCGGCGTAATCACCTTGGGCCCAGACGCCGGGGAACAGGCTGAAATAGGATTTGTGCAGTTTTTCGCCATCAGGATCGTTCCACAGGCCAATGGGCATCGCCGGGAAATGCCGGGTGCAGACCAGTTCGCCTTTTTCACCGATCACCGGGTGGCCTTCGTCGTTCCACACTTCAACGGCCATGCCCAGGCTCTTGCCCATGATTTCGCCGCGCCGCACGGGCGACATCGGGTTGCCGTTGACGAAGCACGAGACGATGTCGGTGCCGCCGGACATCGAAGCCAGGCACACGTCAGCCTTGAAGTCGCGATAGACGAAGTCGTAACTGTGCGGCGACAGCGCCGAGCCGGTGCAAAGCAACGTCTTGAGGCTGCTCAGGTCATGACTTTCACGGGGCTTGATACCGCTGCTTTCCAGGGTTGCGAGGTATTTGGGACTGGTGCCGAAGACGCTGATGCATTCGTCGTCGATCAGGTCGATCAAGCGTTGTGGCTCGGGCTGGAACGGTGAGCCATCGTACAGCACCACGGAACTGCCTGTGGCCAGTGCCGACACCAACCAGTTCCACATCATCCAGCCGCAGGTGGTGTAGTAGAACAGCCGTTCACCGGGGCCTAGATCGCCATGCAGGCCGTGTTCCTTGACGTGTTGCAGCAACACGCCGCCGGTGCTGTGGATGATGCATTTGGGCACGCCGGTGGTGCCGCTGGAGTAGAGGATGTACAGCGGATGGGCGAAGGGCACGGGGACGAAATCCGGCTCGCCGCCGGGTTCGTAGAAATCGTCCCACAGCGTCAAGTTGGCCTGGGTGTGGAATTCTTCGATGTGCGCCTGTGGCCGAGCGTAAGGCACGACGATCAGCTGTTGCAGCGAAGGCAGACGCTGGAGGATCTCGTTGACCTTGGCGGTCTGGTCTATCTCCTTGCCGGCATAGCGGTAGCCAGCGCAGGTCACCAGTACTTTCGGTTCGATCTGACCGAAACGGTCAACCACCCCTTGGGTGCCGAAGTCCGGTGAGGAGCAGGACCAGATAGCGCCAAGGCTGGTGGTGGCGAGCATGGCCACCAGGGTCTGCCAGGTGTTGGGCATGCACGCGGCGACCCGGTCACCCACACCGACGCCGGCGGCGATCAAGCCATTCTGAAAACCGGCGACCTGCTCGGCGAGTTCAGCCCAGGTCAAATGTTCACGCTGACCGTTTTCGCCGACGGCTATCACGGCGATCGCATCGTCGCGACGCTGTAGCAGGTGTTCGGCAAAGTTCAGCGTTGCACCGGGGAACCATTGGGCGCTGGGCATCCGCGGGCCTTCGAGCAGCACGGCGTCGGGCTGCTCGTGGAAGCGGATGTCGAAGAAATCGACGATGGTCTGCCAGAAGTCCGGGCGCTGATCGATGGACCATCGGTGCAGGGCAGGGTAGTCGTCGATCTTGAGGTGGTGTCGCTGATTGATGAAGCGCCGAAAGGCTTCCATGCGGGTCTTGCCAATGCGTTTGGCGTCGGGTTGCCAGAGGATGTCGGACATGGTTTGCCTCTTCTTTTTTATGCCTTCACACAGGCTGATGTGGAGCCGGCTTTTGTGGCGAGGGAGCTTGTGTGGCGAGGGGGCTTGCCCCCGTTCGGCTGCGAAGCAGTCGTGAATCAGACAACCTGAATCGTCTGTGAGTTTTTGGGGCGGCTTCGCCACCCAACGGGGCAAGCCCCCTCGCCACAAGGGTCTATCAGCCAGTCACTGCGCCAACCACCCACCATCAACATTCCACGCCGCGCCCCGCACCTGGCTGCCGGCTTCGCTGCACAGGAACAAAACCAGTTCCCCCAGTTGCGGCGGTGTCACGAATTCCAGCGATGGCTGCTTTTCAGCGAGCAAATCGTGCTGCGCCTGCTGCGGGTCAACTCCACTGGCGGCACGATCATCAATCTGCTTTTGCACCAGCGGCGTCAATACCCAGCCTGGGCAGATCGCGTTGCAGGTGACCTGGGTGGTTGCGGTTTCCAGCGCGACCACTTTGGTCAAGCCGATCACCCCATGCTTGGCGGCGACATAGGCTGACTTGCCCACCGAACCGACCAGACCATGCACCGAGGCAATGTTGATCACCCGGCCCCAGCCCTTGGCGCGCATGCCCGGCAGGCTCAAGCGGGTGCTGTGGAACACCGACGACAGGTTGATGGCGATGATCGAATCCCAGCGCTCCACCGGAAACTCATCCACTGCTGCCACGTGTTGAATGCCAGCGTTGTTGACCAGGATGTCGACGCCGCCGAACTCGCGCTCGGCGTAGGCAATCATGTCGGCAATTTGCGCCGGATCGCTGACATCGGCCGGGTGATGGCCGACCTTGCCCCCGAACTGTTGCACCTGGGCGATCACTTGGGAGGCATCGCCAAAGCCGTTGAGGATCAGGTTGGCCCCGGCCTTGGCCAGGCTGAGGGCGATCCCAAGGCCGATGCCGCTGGTGGAACCGGTAACCAGTGCGGTCTTGCCCGAAAGAGTCGTCATGAATACCTCACACAATGCCAGTGGCGTAGAAAGTGCCGATCACCACAAAAACCGCCAGGGTCTTGATCAGCGTAATACAGAAAATATCTTTGTAAGCCTCGCGGTGGGTCAGCCCGGTGACCGCCAGCAGGGTAATCACCGCGCCGTTGTGCGGCAGGGTGTCCATGCCGCCGCTGGCCATCGCGGCGACCCGGTGCAGCACTTCCAGCGGAATGTTCGCCGCATGGGCTGCGCTGATGAACTGCTCGGACATTGCCGCCAGCGCGATGCTCATGCCGCCCGAGGCGGAACCGGTGATGCCGGCCAGCAGGGTCACGGTAATCGCTTCGTTGACCAGTGGGTTGGGAATGCTCTTGAGCCAGTCGGCCAGTACCAGGAAACCCGGCAGGGACGCGATCACCGCGCCGAAACCATATTCCGAGGCCGTATTCATCGCCGCCAGCAAGGCACCGCTGACCGCACTTTTACTGCCTTCGGCCAGCTTGCGGCTGATCGCCTTGTAGCCGAACACCAGCACCATGAGGATGCCGACCAGCAAGGCTGCCTGTACCGCCCAGATCGCCGTGAGCTTGGCGATTTCCGTGGTCACCGGCGTGGCCATGCCCGGCAGCGCGAGGCTGTGGGTCTTGCCGTATACCTGTGGAATCCAGTGGGTGAACAGCAGGTTCATGATGCCCACCGCCAGCAGTGGCGACAGCGCCAGCCACGGGTTGGGCAGTTTCAGGTCGGGGGCGGTTTCCGGCTCGTTGCGCAGGTCCGAACCATAGCCTTCACCGGTACGCTGGGCCTTGTTGCGCTGGCGCTGGAGAAACAGCATGCCGGCGCAGAACACGAAGATCGTGCCGATCACGCCCAGCCACGGCGCCGCCCAGGCGGTGGTGTTGAAGAAGGTGCTGGGGATGATGTTCTGGATTTGTGGCGTGCCGGGCAGGGCGTCCATGGTGAACGAGAAGGCGCCCAGCGCAATGGTCGCCGGGATCAGCCGCTTGGGGATGTTGCTCTGGCGGAACATTTCAGCGGCAAACGGATAGACCGCGAACACCACCACAAACAACGATACGCCGCCGTAGGTCAGCAAGGCGCAGACCAGCACGATCACCAGCATCGCCTGGCGGGTGCCGAGCAGGCGAATGGCTGCCGCGACGATGGAGCGCGAGAAACCGGACAGTTCGATCAGCTTGCCGAACACCGCGCCGAGCAGGAACACCGGGAAATACAGCTTGATGAAGCCGACCATTTTTTCCATGAACACCCCGGTGAAAGCGGGGGCGACGGCAGACGGGTCAGTCAGCAGGACAGCGCCGAGGGCGGCAATCGGGGCAAAAAGGATAACGCTGTAGCCACGGTAGGCAGCCAGCATCAGCAGCGCGAGGGCTGCCAAGGCAATGATCACACTCATGGTGTGTCTCCTGGGTTGTTATTTTTGTTGGGTGAAGCCTGGTGGGAGAGGCGTATAGCGAGTTTTGTGCCATCTTACTAAGTTATTGAAATATAAGGATATATTTGATTTTTGAGGGTTGAGTTCGAATGCTTTGTCTCTAATTCGAGACTTTTGGCGATGGTGCTGGCCTCATCGCGAGCAAGCTCGCTCCCACAGTGGGACGGAGTAGTTCAGTAGAACGCGGTCTACTGTAGGAGCGAGCTTGCACGCGATGGTTTGTCTAGAAATTGAGACTAATGTCTCTTTATTGAGACTCTGCAATCCCCAGTGCCGCCATTTTCTTGTACAGCGTCGACCGCCCAAGCCCCAGCCGTGCCGCTGCATCAGGCACCTTGCCCCCGCATTGCGCGAGGGTGGTTTCGATCAATTGCCGATCAAATCGCTCCCGCGCCACACTGAACGTCTCGTGGGCAAGCGGTTCAATGGTCAAGGGCGCCACGCGTTCCACCGGTATGAATGTACCGATCGCCCCGCGGATGTCCGCCACCGTCAGGCGCAAATCATCACTGAGCAGCGCGGCCCGCTCCAGCACATTGCGCAGCTCCCGGATGTTCCCCGGCCAGGCGTGTTGCCCCAGAAGTTCCAGGGCTTCGTGGTGCAATTCATGCTGGCTGCGCAGTTCTTCGAGAATGGCCTCACTGAGCGCCGGCACGTCATCGAGGCGGTCACGCAGGGGCGGAACCTGGATCGGCAGCACGTTGAGCCGGTAGTACAAGTCGGCGCGGAATTCGCCGCGCTTGATCGCGGCTTCCAGGTCCGTAGAGGTCGCGGCGATCACCCGCACATCGCTCTGGATCACTTCGTTGGAGCCCACCGGCTCGAATTCCTTTTCCTGCAGCACACGCAGCAGTTTGCTTTGCAGGGGCAGCGGCATGTCGCCGATTTCGTCGAGGAACAGCGTGCCGCCCTGAGCGATCTGCAATTTGCCGGCGCGGCCCTTGCGGTCGGCACCGGTAAACGCGCCGGGGGCGGTGCCAAAGAATTCAGCCTCCAGCAGCGATTCGGGAATCGCCGCGCTGTTGATACTGACAAACGCCTTGTGCGCGCGGGGCGAGGCGTTGTGGATCGCCTGGGCCAGCAACTCTTTGCCGGTACCGGTCTCGCCGAGCAGCAGCACCGGCGATTCGGTGCTCGCACTGCGCCGGGCGCGGCGTTTGACTTCCAGGCTGGCGGCGCTGGTGCCGATGAAGTGGGCGAAGTTGTATCTGGTCTGCCGCGCCCGCAGCAGCGAGCGGGTGGAGGCCAGTTCTTCCTGCATGCTCATGTAGCGCTTGAGCATCGGCGACAGGCTGCGCAACTCGTCGAACAGGGCGAAACCGATGGCGCCGATGACTACGCCGGCATCGTCATGAATCGGCAGGCGCATGACCACCAGCGGTTCTTTGGAGGTGTCTTGCATATCCAGCAGAATCGGCCGGCCGGTGCGCACCACCTCACGCAGCAGGCTGCCGGGGATCACGCTTTCGCAGGGCTTGCCGATCGCGACTTCGGCCGATGGCAGGCCGAAGCGCCGGGCATACCGCTCATTCATCCAGACGATGTTGGCATCGCGGTCGACAATCACCGTGCCCTCGCTTGATTGTTCGATGATTTCGAACAGCGAACGGATCGCCAGCAAGCGAACGCGCTGGTAGTCCTTGAGGCTTTCGGTGGTGTTCATGGGTTTGATCCTGATGATTTATTGCCTGTGGCGGCCCCTTCGCGAGCAAGCCCGCTCCCACATGGGATCTGTGAACGACACCGATCAACTGTGGGAGCGGGCTTGCTCGCGAAGGCCGCAACGCGGTCTAACAGTCAGATTATGCCTGCCCCAACATCGCCGCCGCCAATAGCTCCTTGGTGTACGGATGCTGCGGTGAGTCAAACACCTCATGGCTGGCGCCGCGTTCCACCACTTTTCCGTCCTTGATCACGATCATGTCGTGGGCCAGGGCGCGCACCACTGCCAGATCATGACTGATGAACAGATAGGTCAATCCGTACTTTTCCTGAAGCTGACGGAGCAGGGCGACCACTTGTTTTTGCACCGTGCGGTCCAGCGCCGAGGTTGGTTCGTCGAGCAGGATCAGTGCCGGTTTCAGCACCAGCGCCCGGGCGATGGCGATACGTTGACGCTGCCCGCCAGAGAACTCGTGGGGATAGCGATGGCGACTTTGGGGGTCAAGGCCGACTTCGTTCAGTGCCCGGATCACTTCGGCATTGCACTCTTCAGTGCTCAACTGGCTGTGCACCTCCAGGCCTTCGCTGATGATCTGCGCGACCGACATTCGCGGGCTGAGGCTGCCGAAAGGGTCCTGGAACACCACCTGCATCTTCTTGCGCCACGGCCGTAGCTGTTTTTGCGTCAGGCCGTCCAGCGCCTGGCCTTGAAAGCGAATACCGCCTTCGGAGTCGAGCAAACGCAGGATCGCCTGGCCAAGGGTGGACTTTCCCGAACCGGACTCGCCGACGATGCCCAGGGTCTTGCCGCGTTGGATATTCAGGCTGATGCCATCCACTGCACGCAGCCAGGTCTTGCGCTGAAACAGGCCACCACCGACGGGAAACCGCACCTGCAGGTTGTCCACCTCCAGTACGTTTTCGCGCTCGTCCCGGGGCAAGGCTTCGCCCTCGGGTTCGGCGTGCAGCAGTATGCAGCTATAAGGGTGCCTGGGTTCGGTGAACAGGGTTTCGCACGGCGCCTGCTCGACGATTTCCCCGGCCTTCATAACGCACACGCGCTGGGCGATGCTGCGCACCAGATTGAGGTCATGGCTGATCAGTAGCAGCGACATGCCCAGCCGCTGTTGGAGGGATTTGAGCAGCAGCAGGATTTTGCGCTGCACCGTCACATCCAGCGCGGTGGTCGGTTCGTCGGCAATCAGCAGTTCCGGTTCACACGCCAGGGCCATGGCGATCATCACCCGTTGGCGCTGCCCGCCAGACAATTGATGGGGATAGGCCTTGAGGCGCTCTTCGGGTTTCTGGATGCCTACCAGATGCAACAATTCGAGGATCCGCGCTTGCGCCGCCTTGCCCGCCAGGCCTTTGTGCACCAGCAAGGTTTCACCGATCTGTTTTTCGATGCTGTGCAGCGGGTTGAGGGAGGTCATCGGCTCCTGGAAGATCATCGCGATGCGATTGCCGCGCAGTTTGCGCAACTTGCCGGCATCGGCGCCCACCAGTTCCTGGCCGCGATAGCGGATGCTGCCTGTCGTCTCGGTATCGGTTTGCGGCAGCAGTTGCAGGATCGAGTGGGCCGTCACCGACTTGCCCGAGCCCGATTCGCCCACCAGCGCCAGGCATTCGCCGGGGCGGATGTCCAGGCACAGATTGCGCACCACGGTCTGGCCACTGAAGGCCACGCTGAGGTCACGGATTTCGATCAGGTTGGTCATATCAACATCCGCATCAAGATCGGGGGTCAAAAGCGTCGCGCAGTGCTTCGCCAATGAACACCAGTAAAGAAAGAATCAGCGCCAGGGTGAAGAACGCCGTCAGGCCCAGCCATGGCGCTTGCAGGTTTTGCTTGCCCTGACCGATCAGTTCACCCAGGGAAGCGCTGCCGGCAGGCATGCCGAAGCCGAGGAAGTCCAGCGCCGTCAGGGTGGAAATCGCCCCGGTCAGAATGAACGGCAAGTAGCTCAAGGTCGCGTTCATGGCGTTGGGCAGAATGTGCCGCACGATGACTTTGCGGTCGGTCAGGCCCAGCGCGCGCGCGGCCTTGACGTATTCCAGGTTGCGCCCGCGCAGGAACTCGGCGCGCACCACGTCCACCAGGGCCAGCCATGAAAACAGCGCCATGATTCCCAGCAGCCACCAGAAATTCGGCTCGACGAAGCCCGACAGGATGATCAGCAGGTACAGCACCGGCAACCCGGACCACACCTCCAGCAGACGCTGGCCGAGCAAATCCACCCAGCCGCCGTAATAGCCTTGCAGGGCTCCGGCCGCGATGCCGATCAGGGCACTGACAAAGGTCAGCATCAAGGCAAACAGGATCGACACCCGGGCACCGAAGATCACCCGGGCCAGAACGTCCCGTGCCTGGTCGTCGGTGCCCAGCCAATTGACGCTGGAGGGTGGGCTGGGGGCAGGCTTGTTCAGGTCGTAGTTGGGGGTGTCGTCACTGAACGGAATCGGTGGAAACAGCAACCAGCCGCCATCCTTCTTGATCAGTTTCTGCACGTAGTCGCTGCGGTAGTCGGCCTGGAACGGCAGTTGCCCGCCGAAGGCCTGTTCGGTGTGGCGCTTGAAGACCGGGAAGTACCACTGGCCTTGATAGCTGACCACTAACGGTTTGTCGTTTGCGATCAGTTCGCCGCCCAGGGTCATCAGGAACAGGCCGACAAACAACCAGAGCGACCACCAGCCCCGACGGTTTTTCTTGAAGCGCTCGAAGCGGCGACGCGCCAGCGGTGAAAGCTTGAGCATCAGGCGTTCCTCGCGGCGAAGTCGATACGCGGGTCGACCAGGGTGTAGCAGAGGTCGCCGACCAGTTTTATCAGAAGGCCAAACAGGGTGAAGATGAACAGCGAGCCGAACACCACCGGATAGTCCCGGGACACTGCCGCTTCGTAGCTCATGCGGCCGAGGCCGTCGAGGGAGAAGATCACCTCGATCAGCAGGGAACCGGCAAAAAACACACTGATGAACGCCTGGGGAATGCCCGACACCACCAGCAGCATGGCGTTGCGGAACACGTGCCCGTAGAGCACCCGTCGTTCACTCAAGCCCTTGGCCCGGGCGGTGACCACGTACTGGCGGGTGATTTCATTGAGGAACGAGTTCTTGGTCAGGATGGTCAGCGTGGCGAATCCGCCGATCACCAGGGCGGTCACGGGCAACACCAGATGCCAGAAATAGTCGGCCACCTTGCCAAGGGTCGACAGCGATTCGAAGTTGTCCGAGACCAGCCCGCGGACCGGAAACCAGTTCAGCGAAGTGCCACCGGCAAAGATCACGATCAGAAACATCGCAAACAGGAACGCCGGCATGGCATAGCCAATGATGATCGCGGTACTGCTCCAGATGTCGAATTGGCTGCCATGGTGCACGGCCTTGCGGATGCCCAGGGGAATCGACACCAGATAGGTGATCAGCGTCGCCCAGAGTCCGAGGGAAATGGTCACGGGCATTTTTTCGAGGATCAGGTCGGTGACGGTGGCGCCGCGGAAGAAGCTTTTGCCGAAGTCCAGGCGCGCGTAGCTGGTGAGCATTAGCCAGAGGCGTTCGTGGGCCGGTTTGTCGAAGCCGTACTGTTTTTCAATGTCCTTGATCAGCTGCGGGTCGAGCCCGCGACTGGCACGGGACTTGCCGCTCACGGACTCGCCGGAACCGCCGCCAACCGCGGCGCCGCCAATGCCTTGCAGGTGCGCGATGGCCTGTTCGACCGGCCCGCCCGGCGCGGCCTGGACGATGACAAAGTTGACCAGGAGAATAATCACCAGCGTCGGAATGATCAGCAGCAGACGCCGCAATATGTAAGCCCACATCAGTGCGGCCCTCCGGGTTTGCCTCGGCTGATACGCTCGGCGGTCATCTGTTGGTTGGTCAATGGCGTGGTGCTCATCTCCCACCAACTCTCGATGGCTTCGTCATTACTCGCTTGCACGTTCGGGATGCCGAAGCGGTTCCACCACACCGTTGAGGTGCCCGGCGGGTAATAGTTGGGAATCCAGTAGTAATTCCATTGCAGCACCCGGTCCAGGGCATGGGCGTAATGCAACATGTCAGCCTGGGTATTGGCGCGGATCAGCCCGGTGATCAGGGTGTCCACCGCCGGGTTCTGCAACACCATGTAGTTGTTGGAGCCAGGGTCGGTGGCCGCCTCCGAACCGAAGTAATTGACCAGTTCGCCCCCCGGAGAGGTGGTGACCGGGTAGCCGGTGACGATCATGTCGTAGTCGCGGCTCATCAGGCGATTGACGTACTGGGACGAGTCGATGCGGCGGATGTTCAGGTCGATGCCGATCTGTTTCAGCGTGCGTTTATAGGGCAACAGCAGGCGGTCCATGCCGTTTTGACTGACCAGGAACGTGAAGCTCAGCGGTTCGCCGTGGGCATTGACCAGTTGGTCGCCATCGGGTTTCCAGCCAGCCTGTTCGAGCAAGTCCAGGGCCTGCAACTGCTTGTCGCGAATCACGCCGCTGCCATCGGTCTTCGGCGCCTCGAACACTTTGGTGAAGACTTCGTCGGGAATCTGCCCGCGCAACGGTTCGAGAATCGCCAGCTCACCCGCATCTGGCAGTTGCCGGGCCGCGAGATCGGTATTGGAAAAAAAGCTCTGCTGGCGGATGTACATGTCGCGCATCATCTGCCGGTTGCTCCACTCGAAGTCCCACAGCATCACCAGCGCCTGGCGCACTCGACGGTCCTGGAACAGGGGCTTTTGCAGATTGAACACAAAACCCTGGGCCGGTTGCGGCGCCTCTGTGGCGAGGTGGGCTTTTTGCAGGCGACCATCGCTCAGGGCCGGGCTTTCGTAGCCGATGGAGTAAGCGGTGGCGGAAAATTCCCGGTTGTAGTCATAGGCGCCGCCGCGCAACACCTGGCGCGCCACGTCGGTATCGCCGAAGTACTCGATGCTGAAATGATCGAAGTTGTACAGGCCGCGGCTGACCGGCAGATCCTTGCCCCACCAGTCGGGATTGCGTTCGAACGTGATGCTGCGCCCCGAATCGATCTTGCCTACTTTGTAGGGGCCGCTGCCCAACGGCGCTTCATAGCCGCCGCCACCGGCGAAATCGCGGCTCTTCCACCAGTGTTCGGGAAACACCGGCAAGGTTGCGATATCGAGGGGCAGGGTGCGATTTTCGTTGTTCTTGAAATCAAAGCGGATGGTCAGTGGCGATTCCACTTCGACGCTTTTGACATCGGCGAATTGGGTTCGGTAGCGCAGGCTGCCCTGGGTCATCAGCAGGTCGAAGGTGTAGCGCACGTCTTGGGCGGTAATCGGTTTTCCATCGGCAAAACGCGCCTTGGGGTTGAGGTAAAAGCGTAGGGACAGGCCGTCCTCTGAACGCTCCATCTTCTCAGCCACCAGACCGTAAACGGTATAAGGCTCGTCCAGCGAGCGTTGGGCCAGTGGCGAGTAGATCAAGCCGTCAATCTGTGTAACGCCGATGCCTTTGTCGATGTAAGGCAAAACATGGTCGAACTGACCGATTTCAATCGCCGATCGCCGCATCGTGCCACCCTTGGGGGCCTGCGGGTTGGTGTAGGCGAAATGACTGAAGCCGGGAGGGTATTTCGCCGGTTCGCCGTACACGGTCATTGCCGGTTGCGGTGCCGCATGCACGCCCCAGGCACCCATCAGCAGGGCCACGGCCGTGAACAGCAAAGTAGGGAAAGCCAGTCGCATTGTCAGCCTTAGAGCCGGAGGTCGTTAACGACAATTTGTACGCTAGCGGCGCGTCCCTCGCCAGCCGTATTGCACTTTGAAAACACAACGGCCCACCAATAGGCGGGCCGTTGTGTGAATAGCTCAGGCGTCGATCAGTCCTGACGGCTGGTCACTTCCAGCAGGTGGAAACCGAACTGGGTCTTGACCGGGCCCTGGACCACGTTGAGCGGTGCGCTGAAGACCACGGTGTCGAATTCCTTGACCATCTGGCCCGGACCGAACGAACCCAGGTCACCGCCCTGGCGGCTGGAAGGGCAGGTGGAGTTTGCCTTGGCAACTTCGGCGAAATCGGCGCCAGCCTCGATTTGGGCCTTGAGTTCGTTGCACTTGGCTTCGGAGGCAACAAGGATGTGACGGGCAGTGGCTTTAGCCATGGGAAAATACTCCTTTCAATACTCGATAAAGTGCTGAGCCTACCGGATTCAGTGAGCTATTTCTCCTCAAAGTTCCGTTCCACGCAGGATCCGCGGCAGTCGCACCTCAAAGGCCGGCGTCCCTCAAGCGCCTGGCGTGCTGGACATACAGTTCAATCGGGTTGACACCTTTACGCAGTTGACCGGCCGGCTGGCCAATGGTGTCCAGATGATCCAGTGAATAGTCGGACCGGATAACCGTTCCCAGATGGGAGCTGAAACGACCGACCAAACCGTCGTTCTGCTCGCTTTCCGTGACGAAATAACCGGAAAGGGCTCGACAGAAGACGTTGAACGGATCGAGCGCATAAAGCCCTTCTTGGAGCGCATTCGGCGGCAGCACGCCGCTCCACGAGTAGTAATGAACACCGTTGACCCGTTCGCACCCTTTGCCACCCCAGGTGGCAGGCAGTCCTTGTGGGTATTTGTCGTTGAATGCGCCTACGCCTTCGGTGGTCAGCGCGTTGAGGGCGGCAATGGCGTTCCGCGGTAGATACTGATTGTCGCTTAATGCCGCGAGGAAGTCGGCGAACAGGGTTACCACTGTCTCGGCCACATGTTCCGGCAGGCAGCCCGGTGTCAATGCCTTGCGCAGGAAGTCGGCCAGTTCCGAACCATGGTTCGGCCCGCTGACAGAGGTGACCGATGCCACGCTGTGTGGCGCAATCGCCGCGGCATAACGTGCGGTCAGTGCGCCCTGGCTATGACCTATGAGGTTGACTTTGTGTGCACCGGTTCCTTCCAGTACCCGCTCGATCTGTGCGAGCAATTGGTCTCCGCGTACCTCGTTGTCATGGATGGCCGACAAGTGGGGAACGAACACCCTGGCTCCGGCGTTCCTCAGCGCCTGCCTGATGTCGTGAAAGAGCTCGAACTTGCCGATTCTTTCGAAGCCGAAAAGGCCGTGGACCAGCAGTATTGGGTAACAAGTGCTTGCATTCCTTTGCATGTTCATACCTTTACGCAGAAGTTCATTGGGGCTGCATGGCGCTTCACTCTAAAACACTCGAGGTTGGCGCGATGTATGAAAAGTCCGGCGAAACTTGCGGAAAACGGAATAGAACAAGTGCGAATACCCAAGAGTGGCTGAAGCTTTGGTCGGAATCGTTTGAGGACTTTTCGCGGCAATCAGCTTGCTGCTGATCAAAGACCTACTTTGCGTGTATCGACTTTCCGAGCGGGTCAGCGTTTGAGGCCGACATCGCGATTGTTTGCCATGGGGTTAAATAGCCGTCCAGAGCCGGCCACCTGTCCGGTGTCTATTCCAGGGAATGGAGCGAATGAATGACTGCTTATGAACCCGATACCTTGAATCTCGTGCAGCAACCATTACCACCTCCCAAGCTGGAGCAGGCGCAAAACGGTGTTCTGAACCCTTCTGACAAAAAAGCCGTCATCAGGGTCCAGCCGTATCCAGGCATGACCTGCGGCGACAAATTACTATTGAGTTGGGCGGGGCTGGATGCCGATGGCCTCGCCTGCAAGCATCAGGTGGCGCGTTTTGTCAGTGAGGAACGGGTCGGCGAGGACATCATCTTTGCCGTAAGTGGTGCAAATATCGCGGCGCTTGAGGGTGGCTCACTGGAAATCGGTTACTCACTCACGAGCACTCGATTTGCCGACCCCGTGCATTCCCATCGTCTGCAGCTGAGTGTCGGTGACGTGCAATGCAACCTGTTGCCCGCGACGGTGAGCGATGTGGTGGGTAGAACGCTTGATCCGGATCGGGTGAAAGAAGGGGCGATCGTTACGATCAAACCCTATGCGCACATGGCGGCGGGCGACTGGGTGTTGCTGACCTGGGCGGGCGTTTCGGTCGACTCAAGTTTCAGTGATGCACTCAAGGTCGAGTCCTTCGCTGTGGGGGACGAACTGTCGTTTTGGGTCAGTCCGGAGTGCATTACGCGGAATCTGGGCTCCTCAGTGTCCGTCGATTATTGCGTCAAGCAAGTAGGGCAGGGGCCTCGTTATTCTGAAGTAACGGCACTGATGATTGGCATCCTGGAGCGCCGACCACTGCAAGCACCCACTGTGCTGGAAGCCGACGAAGGTTGGGTGGACCTGCATGATGCGCAGGATGGCGTGACCGTCGTCATCGAGAACGCCAGCGCTGAAAAAGGAGAACGGATTTACCTGGAGTGCGACGGGGAGAAACTCAATCACCATGACGACCGCGAAATAACCAGGGACACCGTTGGCGAGCCGTTGGTGTTCATCGTTCCCTACCCGTTCTGGAGGGAACATCGAGATTCGGCGATCCGTGTTTCCTATTCAGTCGAGCGCCTTGACGGCACCCGACAGCAATCGGGGGTGACGCTGGTTCAAGTGCAGTCCCTGATGGGACATTGATTGCCATTTGCCCTCCAGTCTTTCCATGAAGACCGGAGGGCAGACGGATGATGTCGATTATCAGGCGTTGTTTGACGCTCGCAGCCGATCTGCCGCATCAAGCAACAGTTGTTCTGTTCCTCAAGTAAATCGTTGAACACGGCTTGCAATCGACAATGATTCGAGCCGGAATCCTGAGTCTGGTCAGGTGGCTGTTTACCTGGGCGACCGCGCGGTCAGTGCTCCGTGGTGAGGTCCTATGAGGTTGACTTTGTGTGCACCGGTTTCTTCTTGTACCCGCTCGATCTTCGTGAGCAATTGATCATCGAGTACTTCGTTGTCATAGGTGGCTGATAGGTGGGGAACGAACACTCTTGCTCCGGCGTTCGTTCGCGTCTACCTGATGTCGTGAAAGACCTCGAACTTGCCGATTCATTCGAAGCCGAAAGGTCGTGGACCAGCAGTATTGAATACCAGGTACTTGCATTCCGTTGCATATCTTACCTTTCCGCAGACGTTCGCGTCAGTGATATTGCGCTTAACTCTAAAACTCTCGATGGTAGTGGGAGTTATGAAAGTTCCAATGAGTTTTGAAGAAAATGGAACGGAATCAGTAGGAATATTCGATTTTATGGGCGGTCTTCGCCGGAATGTCTGAACGTAATTCGTCAAAAAGAAAATTGTAAAGCGCCAATTCCTACCGCATCAATATCAATATTCTCCATGGCTCGAAGTGCTCTCCCTACATCATGAGATTTTTTTATGACGTTTAATAGGCTTCGTTCGATGCCGATTGTTGGGCGGCGAACTTTCAATGGATTGATAGGGAGAAGTTTCACGTGGCAGATAACGGATTTGTTCGAGGCAAAACTTACTATATTAAACCTACGCACATTGTTGCTGGGCGTCAGCAAACCTTCGGTCCCGGTGGTGGCGGTGGTTACAGCGGAAGTAATGGTGGATGGGGGTTGCAGGAAGGGCCTCGTAGAGGGGAGGGAGGCCCAAGTGGAATTCGGGACATCGCGTTGCCAAACGTTATGGCTGAGTTTATGAATGAACAAGTCTACAATCAGCAGCAGATTGATAATGAATACAATGCACGATTCAATACACTCCGCACCGATACCGCGCGTGAACTGGAGGAAAGAAAAAACGCCGCCAAAAGTGCTCAGGTTTTAGCTCCCCCAGAATCTGCTGCCGTAGACCAACAGGTCACCCTAGAGCTTATTGACTTAAAAAAGAAGCAGTACATATCCATCGCACCAAATATCTATGGCCTTTTTGGTCAGAGCCCCTTTTTCATGATGGAGGTGCTGCCGCGTCAGAAGATGCGTGAGTTTCTGAACTCCGGTAGCGCTGACTCCCAAGCACTCATGAGCCTATATGCCATGTTTGACAATGTCTATAAATCGGCATTGGAGCTCAAAGCGCTTTCACTCTCGGTGGACATTCTGGCTGGCAAACTCGCAGATCTAGCTAACAGCAGAAACCAAGCGGAGTCGGTAGTTCCTCTAGATGGTACCGCATGGTTCGCTGTGCAGAGCCAGAGACTCAGCATTATTGGTTTGGAACTGAATATTCACGCTCAGCAACTTCCCGAGTTTCTTCAAACAGAACTCGTTGCTGCAGCAGGTTCCCTGACAGGCATGACCCAAACTCAAGTGTTATTACATTACAAGGCGACGCTAGAGCGTATGGCTTCGACCAAAATGGCAGAGATCAAACCTGTCGTTGCACCGCCTCCATACAAAAGTGGTGGGATAACCATCAATTTTCGTGCGAATAACCCGAAAATCAGCGCACCTCTGAGCAAGCCAGAATTAGAGGCCCTCAACGAGTTGGTTTATCTGCAAACCCACACCCCGATAGGGACAAAGTGGCTCAGCTACCACGACGCATTGTTGAAGGCCGAATCTGCGAGGCACCTGACTTCAACTTCAAATGCGTTGGGTGGCTTGGCAGAACGGTCAAATGAAGCTGAACAGATCCAGAGTGCAATCAAATTTACTACGGATTTTTATAAGGAGGTGAGTGAGAGATTTGGTGTAAGAGCCGAGGCGCTGGCGAAAGAGCTTTCGGAAAATGCCAAAGGGAAGACGATTCGTAATGCTGGTGAGGCAATAAAGGCCTTTGATCAGTATAAGAATATTTTGAGTAAGAAGTTTGGAGTCCAGGACAGGGAGGCGATTGCTCGGGCTCTTGACGCTCTTGATAAAGAGGTGATGTCTAAAAATCTGACGGCATTCGGTAAAGGGCTGAAGACTATTGGTAATCTCACTGATCTTTACAGCTTGCTCGCGGAAGCGCAAACCTCATCAAGGAGTGGTGATTGGATACCGTTTTTTGTCAAAGTTGAGTCTTTAGTTGTGGGTAAGGGGGCAACCGCTCTGGTGGCGTTCATGTTTGGTCTGACGGCTGCGACACCCATGACTATTCTAGGATTTGCATTGCTAACGGCTGTGATTAGTTCATTGATTGATGACGCGCTCGTGGGCAAGATCAACGACTACGTGATAAATCTCTGACATGTAAAAGGGGGGGCAGCTTTCACCCCCTTTTTAAGATCATGCATATTAAGTAAGCGCTGCCCAGTGGGATGGCGAAGGCGAGGCAAAAAAATATAAATAGTGCATTTATTCCTGTAGAGTCCCCCTTGATAAAAAAATCCTTTCTCCAGAACTCCGGTCCTGTCAGTTTGTAGGCGCTGGCAGTTATCCAGTACCTGGAAAACGGGTATAGCAACGTGCTGAGCAGCATGAATGTGACAAGCTTAATGTCATGGTAGAAAAATTTGTCGCCAATATAAAAAGCAGCGCTAGCTGTAATTAGGTACAGCACGCTCAATAGTAAATGTTTAGTAAAATATTTTTTATCCATCCTTGACCTCGTTACTATTGATGACAATGTGCCGTGTCAGCTTGAATCGAGCTGGCGTCACTTTCTTCTTACTCTGTAGATTTGCCTCCATACATAATCATCCAGGTTTTTCGACAGAACTCTTGTGCTTCAATCGTCGTCCAAAAGCTTTACGAGTGCAGCGTCTAAACGTTACGAATTGTTCGGGGGTGAGGAGCTCAGCTTGCGCCATATGGAGCGCAAGGGAGCTCAACACCAGAGCGATTGTTAAGTGCGAATTTGTTTCCGCAATCTATCCGCTGCATCGCGCAACAACGTTTCCGTCCCAGACCAGCCCAGGCAACCATCCGTAACCGACACGCCATACTTCAGTGTCGAACCTAGTGGCTGGCAGCCTTCGAACAAATGGCTCTCGATCATCATGCCGATCAGCGAATGATCGCCTTGCAGGCGTTGTTCAAGTACATCGTTGAAAACGGCTGGCTGGCGCAACGGGTCTTTGCCGCTGTTGGCATGACTGCAATCGACCATGATTCGAGCCGGAATCCTGAGCCTGGTCAGGTCGCTATTCACCTGGGCGATGCTGGCGCTGTCGTAGTTCGGGCCGCGATGGCCGCCGCGCAATACCAGGTGCGTGTCCGCATTACCCGGGGTTTGAATGATCGCCGGATGTCCCTGGCTATCGACACCGAAATGGCGATGGGGATGGGCGGCGGAGCGCATGGCATCGCTGGCGACGCCAACACCGCCGTCCGTCCCGTTCTTGAACCCTACAGGCATGCCCAGGCCGCTGGCCATTTCCCGATGGATCTGCGACTCCGTGGTCCGGGCGCCAATTGCGACCCAGCTCAACAGATCATCGAAGTAGCCGGCCGCCATCGGTTGCAGCAGTTCAGTGGCAACGGGCAGGCCCAGGCGGAGCATTTCGCGCATCAACTCGCGGGACAGCGTCAGGCCGGCGGCCATGTCATCGCTGCCATCGAGGTGCGGGTCGTAGGCCAGGCCTTTCCAGCCAACCGTGGTACGGGGTTTTTCGACGTAGGCACGCATCACCAGCAGCATTTCGTCGCTGACTTCGGCGGCGAGGCGGGCAAGGTTGCCAGCGTATTCGAGGGCTGATTCGGGATCGTGTATCGAGCAGGGGCCGACGATGACCAGCAGGCGGGAATCCTCACCGTTGAGGATCGCGCGAACCGCCTGGCGGTGGGCGGTGACTTGCCGGGTCAGGGCGTTGCCGAGGGGCAATTGCTGTTTGAGTTGCAATGAGCTGGGCAGGCGCAGGGTCAGCGCTTCATTGGCAGGGCTCAAGGTGGACAGCGGCAGTGCAGAGACGGACGAGTTCATATTCAAGGCTTCCTGGGCTGGTGGCGGGTTCGTGCCCGCGCTCTCGGCCCTACTGGGGTGTTCGACAATTGGCCGGATTGGCTGCGTGTGTGTGCTTGCCACCTGTGGGTGACCGATCGGAGGCGGCAGGCTGTCCCGAGCGGAGGGTGGTAAATCGCCAGGCGGTAAAACTGTCGTAACGGTAATAAGTGGCGTAGTTCATGTTCTTAATCCTCTGAATGTCTGGTGTGTCGCTAAAAGTGTTGGGGCTGAAAAAACAAAACCCCCGGTCGGGAGGCCGACCGGGGGTTGAGAATTCTCTGGTGGCGACCCGTTTAAAGTGGGCGCCGTGTGGGTATCAGGCGCGCCAGTGGCTAAACCAATACCCAAAATAAAAGCTGACCGGAGCACAACCGTCGTTCACCCGGGCAGCCGCAACCGAGCGCGGGGCGCTGGCGGTACCAAGCTGTAAGAGGGCGTTGAACATGGTCTGTCTCCGATGGATGGGTCGAGCTTACTAGAGGCCGGTACGCAGATTCAATCAGAAAATGCTATCGGCCAACGACGTCCCTTTCTATCGCTTGAGTACCCCGAAGGTTGTGACACACTCTGCGCTTCAATAAAAAACATATCGTCACAAGGACGCACCTGACCCTCGCCGTGGAGCTGGAATGATGGAATGCCAATGGCGTCCGGCAACACCGGATGACCTGGAATTTGCCCGCGAACTGACCTGTAGAGGCATGCTGCGTTACTACATTGAGCATGACCTGTTGTGGCTGGACGAAGCGTTTGACGTGGCCTGGGCCGGGCGGGACAACCGCTTGATTGTATGGGGCGACAAAGTGCTGGGTTATGTCAGCCTGAGCCGTGATGCCAGGGCCTTGTATATCCGCGAATTGCATATCGTCGAAGCGTTTAGTGGGCGGGGCGCTGGATCCTGGGCGATCGATCAGGTACTGGTTCTGGCGCGCCAGGAGCGGCGCCCGGCGTTGCGTCTGACGGTTTTCGAAAACAACCCGGCGCAAGCGTTGTACGAGCGCAAGGGATTGAGGGTGGTGGGCAAGGACGAATGTTTCCTGAGGATGCAGCTGGATATCCCTGGCCTGGATCTCTGCAACACGCTTGCGACAAGCCTTTCAAGATGAATTGAAACTTTTAATCTGACGCTTTCCGCTAGGTCTGCCAGATGCTTTTTGCTAAGGTGTCTGACAACCCAATAAGACCAAATCGCGAGGTGTCTGCTTGATTAGGGTGCTAGTAGTCGATGACCATGATCTCGTTCGTACAGGCATTACACGAATGCTGGCTGACATCGATGGCCTGCAAGTAGTCGGCCAGGCCGAGTCGGGTGAGGAATCCCTGATCAAGGCGCGCGAGCTGAAACCCGATGTGGTGTTGATGGACGTCAAGATGCCGGGTATTGGCGGTCTTGAAGCCACTCGAAAATTATTGCGCAGTCATCCGGATATCAAGGTCGTCGCGGTGACCGTGTGTGAAGAGGACCCGTTTCCTACGCGGCTGTTGCAGGCCGGTGCGGCAGGTTACCTGACCAAGGGGGCAGGTTTGCCGGAAATGGTCCAGGCCATTCGCCTGGTATTTGCCGGGCAACGCTACATCAGTCCGCAAATTGCCCAGCAATTGGCGATCAAGTCCTTCCAGCCGACCAACGATTCGCCTTTCGATGCCTTGTCGGAGCGGGAAATCCAGATCGCGCTGATGATCGTCGGCTGCCAGAAAGTACAGATCATTTCCGATAAACTGTGCCTGTCCCCGAAAACCGTGAACACCTACCGTTACCGCATCTTCGAAAAGCTTTCGATCAGCAGTGATGTCGAGTTGACGCTGTTGGCGGTTCGTCATGGCATGGTCGACGCCAGCCTCTGAAAATGAACGACACCTTTGATCCGAGCGCCTTTCTGTCGACCGTTAGCGGGCGCCCAGGTGTGTACCGCATGTTCGACAGCGAAGCGCGGTTGCTCTACGTCGGCAAGGCGAAGAACCTCAAGAATCGCCTGTCGAGCTACTTTCGCAAGACCGGGCTTGCCCCCAAGACCGCCGCGCTGGTAGCGCGTATCGCCCAGGTCGAGACGACGATCACCGCCAACGAAACCGAAGCCTTGCTGCTTGAGCAGACGTTGATCAAGGAATGGCGCCCGCCCTATAACATCCTGCTGCGCGACGATAAATCCTACCCCTACGTCTTTCTCTCCGACGGAGAGTTTCCGCGCCTGAGCATTCATCGCGGCGCGAAAAAGGCCAAGGGCAAGTATTTCGGGCCTTATCCGAGTGCCGGCGCGATCCGCGAAAGCCTGAGCCTGATGCAAAAGACGTTTTTCGTTCGGCAATGCGAAGACAGTTACTACAAGAACCGCACGCGCCCTTGCCTGCAATACCAGATCAAGCGCTGCAAGGCGCCCTGTGTCGGGCTGGTGGAGCCGCAGGTGTACGCCGAGGATGTCCGCCATTCGGTGATGTTTCTTGAAGGGCGCAGCAATGCACTGACTGACGAGTTGTCCGCCGGGATGGAAGAGGCGGCGATCAATCTCGAATTCGAACGAGCAGCCGAGTTGCGGGACCAGATTGCGTTACTGCGCCGGGTCCAGGATCAACAGAGCATGGAGGGCGGGACCGGCGACGTCGATGTGATTGCCGCCTTCGTCAACCCGGGCGGCGCCTGTGTTCACTTGATCAGCGTGCGGGGCGGGCGGGTACTGGGAAGCAAGAACTTCTTCCCTCAAGTCGGTATTGAAGAAGACGTTTCCGAAGTCATGGCTGCATTTCTAGGCCAGTACTTCATCAGCAGTCCTGAACGCGACTTGCCAAGCGAACTGATCGTCAATGTGGTCCACGATGACTTTCCCACGCTGATCGCCGCCATCGACGAGTTGCGCGGTCGTGAACTGACCATCAGCCATCGCGTGCGGGGCACGCGGGCGCGCTGGCAGCAATTGGCGGTGACCAATGCCGAGCAGGCACTGAGTGCGCGCCTGGCGAATCGTCAGCACATTACGGCGCGCTTCGATGCGCTGGCCGAGGTGCTGAAGCTGGATGAACCTCCACAGCGCCTTGAGTGCTACGACATCAGTCACTCCAGCGGCGAGGCGACGGTGGCGTCCTGCGTGGTCTTCGGTCCCGAAGGTCCGATCAAGGCCGATTACCGTCGGTACAACATTGAGGGCGTTACGGCCGGCGATGATTACGCGGCGATGCATCAGGCGCTGACCCGACGCTTCAGCAAACTGAAGGACGGGGAGGGCAAGCTGCCGGATATCCTGCTGGTGGACGGCGGTAAAGGTCAGTTGTCCATGGCCCGTGACGTGCTCGATGAACTGGCCGTGCCTGACCTGATTCTGCTGGGCGTGGCAAAAGGTGCGACGCGCAAGGCCGGTTTCGAAACCCTGTACCTGAACGACGCTGCACATGAGTTCACCTTGCGCGGGGATTCGCCCGCGCTGCACCTGATCCAGCAGATTCGCGACGAAGCCCACCGGTTTGCCATTACCGGGCACCGCGCCCGACGTGGAAAAACCCGTCGGACGTCTACACTGGAAGGCGTCGCCGGCGTCGGACCCACACGTCGGCGTGATTTGTTGAAACATTTTGGTGGATTGCAGGAGCTGTCTCGTGCAAGCATCGAAGAAATTGCCAAAGCCCCCGGGATCAGTAAAAAGCTCGCAGAGTTGATTTATGCAAATCTGCACAGCGAGTAGAATGCCCCCTCACCTCGCAGCCAGTTGTGCCGATGAATATCCCTAATCTGATTACCGTTCTACGCGTTCTGCTCATACCGATCTTCATTTTGCTGTTCTACCTGCCTTACCAGTGGAGCTACATGGCCTCCGCTTCGGTCTTCGCATTCGCTGCCGCGACCGACTGGCTGGACGGGTACCTGGCCCGCCGGCTGGAACAAAGCACACCGTTCGGGGCTTTCCTCGATCCGGTTGCCGACAAGCTAATGGTTGCGGTTGCATTGGTCCTGTTGGTGCAGGAACACGGAAACCTGTGGCTCACGCTGCCGGCTGCCGTGATCATCGGTCGCGAGATTGTCGTCTCGGCACTGCGCGAGTGGATGGCCGAACTGGGCGCTCGTGCCCACGTCGCCGTATCGAACCTGGGCAAATGGAAAACCGCCGCGCAAATGTTGGCGCTGGTGATCCTGCTGGCCAATTCCAAGGATTTCAGTTTCTGGGTCTTGCTGGGCTACACCTTGCTGATGGTGTCGGCTGGCCTGACTTTGTGGTCGATGGTCCAGTACCTGCGGGCTGCCTGGCCACATCTGAAGACCGACGTTGAAAAGAAATAAAACTTTTTTGAATCAAAGGGTTGACGGGGCTTCTGGATTCTATAGAATGCGCCACACCAAGACGCGGGAATAGCTCAGTTGGTAGAGCACGACCTTGCCAAGGTCGGGGTCGCGAGTTCGAGTCTCGTTTCCCGCTCCAAGTTTGTACGCATTTGATGTCGCGCTACTGACAACAAATGTTTTGAGGCCGAGTAGCAAAATGGTTATGCAGCGGATTGCAAATCCGCCTACGCCGGTTCGATTCCGACCTCGGCCTCCACTAATAAACAAGCTCCGTAGATCTATGATTTACGGAGCTTTTTTATTTGCAATAGCCTGCAAGATTTAGTCTTGAAAAGGGTATTTGCGAACTTGCTTCACTGGGGCGGGATGTATATATTTCCACCTCTGCTGCACAAGCGTCAGAACTGCCAGAGCGTTATTTGGCAAAAGCTTGACGCTTCACCGCGCTACCGCCCGAATGGCGAAACTGGTAGACGCATGGGACTTAAAATCCCCCGCTCGTAAGGGCGTGCCGGTTCGATTCCGGCTTCGGGCACCATATAAATCAAGGGTTTGCGAGCGAAAGCTGGGCAAGCCCTTGTTCGTTTCTGGTCCGCAATTATTGGATTGGTCCGCAATTCACTTGGTTGGTGAGACTTTTTTCCCTTTCCTGTTGCGGATGTACTGCTCGGTCATTACAACGGTCGTATGCCCAAGTTGATCCCTGGCCTGCAAAATGTCACCGCTTGATTCGGCCTTGTCCGTGCCGGCTTTGGAGCGTAAATCGCGCATTTGAAACTCGGACTTTGCGACACAAGCCGCTTCCCTGGCCAAGTCAAATCTTCCTCGTAACATCGCCACCGACATTGGTGTGCCATCCTCGAAAGCTTTTCCGATGACCAATTTTGATGATCTCCGAACGGTGGCTACTACTCAGTCAATCGGCAGTTGATTGAGGAGATGACGTTAGCAAGACAGATCTTTCACACCGAGCGCACCCAACAATGCTTGCTGATCCATTCTCGTCGGGCCAAGTGCCTGCGATTAAGCGTGTCGAGGCTACAAAGCATCGATTGATTGTGGAAAGCACGCGAAAAGGGTTAGGGTGGCTCAAGCGCCGTACTCCGTGACCGGATGCGACAGGGGGTAGTGGCAATTTGGTTGTGGGTGAGCGATTAATCTTTCAGGCCGGCATGGGGTCGGTTTAAGGAGATGCAGTGGTTAGTGATCGCGAAATTGCACTGGAACAAGCGCTTGTAGCAATTATTGGAGCGGCCGTCGCCAGCGGGCTTGATGTAAAAAGCCTGATGGACAACGCGACAGCCGGCTTACTTGGAAATGCTTCATACCGCTGGGCTGAACATCCGCATGTGTTAAACGCCATTAAAGTGATGAATGATGCATATGATCAAGTCAAGTAGTTGAGACTGCGCCAGCGCAGTAGCTAGACCGCCAGATTTCGACACCGGTTTTGGCGAACCCTACTAGCTTTCGCGACCACTTTTCAGAAACTACGATTTCAGGTCGCGACATGTTGGCGAAGCAGGCAGACTGATCGGCAGGTGCTTTGGCCAGATTGATGAGGAGCGTGGACACCGTCTCCTGCCACTCCTCGAAGTCGTGGCGCTCGCCCTGCACGTGGTTGTTGATAAGCGCTTCCAGAGTTTCTTGTCGGATGGTTTTTTTATGACTCATCCCACCGGAACGCGGCGATCTTTTCCATCCCAATAAAGACCAAGTTCATCGTCGAATGATAGCCGCAGCTGATGCTTTCCAGCAGCATGACGGTCAGGTAGGCCGCTATGAAATCGACTTCATTCTGCTGATCTCTGGCTTCGTTCATTTGCGAAATGATGGGAATCATGTAATTGACTTTTCCCTCAACCGACAACGCCATAAACCCAGGTAGTCCGCCTATGTCGTTTTCCAGGGCCCGTTGATACTTCCGCAACCTGTGAGACGTCATCAGCTTGATAGTGGTACTAAGGGGTTTGAGACGGAGCGAGAGTCCCTCGAGGTCTAGTTCAAGCGCTAGTTGCCGCTCGGGTTTGAAAAACAGCATGCCGAACTTCCTTTCTGATTAGCGCGTTCACTCTTAAGCCGCAAAATGTATGCACTGGTGCACCAGCGGTTGGGGGCTTCGTTGCCATCAGCGGCGCAGTTTTCAACCAGCAGCGCCTTGTCTGTACCGGGCAATTGAACATAGCCCCCGTTACTCGTAATGCGCGGGCTACCTTTTTGCTGCGGCCCGCGCTTCAGCGTTTTGCACCGCTCCTTGAATGTAGTCAAAGCCCATCGATCACCGGCAAGGCTTGCAGCGGATCCCGATCAACCCCTGAACTGTCTCCCATACTCAAGCATGATCCATGCCCGTTCGTTGTTCACGGCGGCCACCCACTGCGCCGCTTCCTCGGCTCTGATCTCCCCGGCCAGGCATTCGTTTCTTGCACCAGATGCCGCGCCTTGGCGTATTTGGGGGCGGAGGAGGGATTTTTGGCCTGGCGCGCGCCGTCGTCCCTCTCGCCACGCCTGCGGTCTAAATGTGTCGTTTTTTCTGCATACCTGCACCCGTCTAAAACAGGCCCAGGTTGGGGGCTGTGTACGCGAATGTGGGGCGGAAAAAGCCTGCAGATCGATGGGTCAACATGAAAAGCCTGAAGCACTTAGGGGGAGGGTGCAGGCAGAGGTCCATCTTCTGTTTGTGCGTGCAAACACACAAACGGACCCCAATATGCACGCAGCGGCGTTCTTTAAGCCTTGTGCTACTCGCCAGTTCACAGCGGCAGCGATCATGGGGATCTCGTATTGGACTGCAAAAAGAATGCGAGGGTGGTTTCCTAGGCCACCCTCGCATCCGTTCACGCGCAAAGCTTCAAGCACTGCCAAAAAAGACGTCGGTATTCAGAACATCAACCCCGACCAAGGTGATGGTCGTTGTCTGTCCGCCCGTCTCGGTAACCGTCACGATGCTATCGGCACCGGTGTTGTCGATCGATTGGACAGCGGCGTTCGGGTCGCCGTTGAGCACCAGCCTGTCCCGCACGTCCGGGCCCGCATCGAAGCCGCTGACCTGGTACAGGTTCTCATTGACTGACAGATCGATGTTGAACGCATCCTGCTCACCGCCCGTGCCAACCAGCGTGAAGTCGAAGGGTGCGTTGGCCGGTTCGTTGGCGAACAGGTTGGCGTCAAAGGTACTCGTCGCCGAGTCCCCGTCCTTGTCCGTCAGCGTCGCGCTGAACGCCAGCTGGACATCGCTGGCCAGACTCTCGCTCTCCTGAATGAACTGGATCACCGGGATCTTGATATCGCCCCGGCCCATCGTCAGCTGAACCGCGTCGATCAGTGTCGTACCCGCCTTCTCGACGAGGAAGGACACCTGCCCGCCAGCCTCCGGCGTCAGGGTGTTCACCTCGATGCGGTCCGAAAACGTGCCATCCGCGTAGTAGATCCGGTAGTACAGGTCCTCGGTCGCGGTGTTGTAACCCGCTACGGAGTTGTCGATGAAGACCTTCATTGCCGTCAGCAGGCTCTCTGGGTTGATGACGAAACTTTCATCGGCGTCGCTGATTGCCGCCAGGTTATCGCCCTGGAACACGTTGTTGGCGACGCCGATGCCGGCCGTGCTGACGTTCATGGCCCTCGGGTCGATGTACCCCGGCAGGGGGTTGGTCTGTAGCGCCGCTTCGGTGGGGTCGGGTGCTCCGAGCCCGATGCCGGTCAGGATGTCCGTGGTCGACGCCAGCGCCTTCGCGGAAAAGAACACGATCTCCTCGGATGCCGAAGGAATAGCCGGGTTACTCGTCTGAGGAATCAACAATGTGCGCACCGGATCCGGGCCACCGGCAGCGAGCGAGCCGTCGGCACTGCTGAGCACGATCGTCGAACGGAAGCCTTGCACCAGATCCAGTGCATAGCGACCATCGGCATAGGCGGTCAACGTGTAGTCGACGGTGGTATTCGCCGTTGCGGCGTTGTTGTCGAAATCACCGGTCAAGGTTCCCGCGAACTGGTACGCGCCATTGGCATCCGGTGACAGCGCCAGCTCGCTGAGCGTGCCGGTCCCGGTCGTGGTCGTGTTGTCTGGCCTGACGAGAGTGAACTGGTTATTGACCAAAGAGATATCCAGACCGGCCGCCCCCAGCCCGTCGGCTCCCGTCGCCATATTCCAGAACCCGGATTGCGCAAGGACGCTACCGGTCCCGATCAGGTTGCCGAAACTGAGTGCCGGCCCGTCGTCCTTGAACACCAGGTTCTGCCCGATGTTCAGCGTCGCCTGGGCGCTGTCGCCGTCCCCGTCGGTCTTGATCGCCGTCAGCGTCACCAGGTTGTCCGAGGTCAACGACTTCGAATCATCGGGATTGCTTGGGTCGGAATGCACCACGGCGCGGAGCTGGTCCAGCGTGACGCTGCCATTGGCGGCCACGCTGACCGTGAACACCAGCAGATTACTCGTGGCCGTGCGGCCTTCCACCACGGTGCCATTGAGCGACAGGTTCACCGCCTGGTTCGAGGCCGTGTCCGTCAATCCGGAAGCCCCGGCCACCACGCCCAGCGCATAGCTCAGGGTGCCAGCCCCATCGGCGCCAAACGCCGAGGTGAAGTTGGCGGCGAAGCTCTGGGTATCGTCGGCCGGCAGTACCGTCTCGTCCACTGTCAGGGTTGGCTCCGTGCCGGTGGTGGTGATGCTCGGCCCGTCGTCCTTGAACACCAGGTTCTGCCCGATGTTCAGCATCGCCTGGGCGCTGTCGCCCTCCTTGTCGGTAATGGTCGCGGTCAGCGTCACCAGGTTGTCCGAGGTCAAACTCGTCGAGTCATCGGGATTGGTGGCGTCGGGATGCACCACGGCGCGGAGCTGGTCGAGGGTGACATCACCGTTGGCAGCCACGCTGGCCGTGAACACCAGCAGGCTGGTGGTGGCCGTGCGGCCTTCGACCACGGTGCCATTGAGCGACAGGTTCACCGCCTCGCCTGTCTCCGTGTCGGTCAACCCGGAAGCTCCGGCCACCACGTCCAGCGCATAGGTCAGGGTGCCGGCGCCATCGGCGCCAAACGCCGAATTGAAGTTGGCGGCAAAGTTCTGGGTATCGTTGGTCGCCAGCACCGTTTCGTCCACTGTCAGCGTCGGCTCCGTGCCGGTGGTATTGATGCTCGGCCCGTCGTCCTTGAACACCAGGTTCTGCCCGATGTTGAGGGTCGCCTGGGCGCTGTCGCCGTCCCCGTCGGTCGTGGTCGCTGTCAGCGTCACCAGGTCGTCCGAGGTCAAACTCGTCGAGTCATCCGGATTGGTTGGGTCGGGATGCACCACGGCGCGGAGCTGGTCGAGGGTGACATCACCATTGGCGGCCACGCTGACCGTGAACACCAGCAGGTTGCCGAGGGCCGTGCGGCCTTCGACCACTGCACCGTTGAGCGACAGGTTCACCGCCTCGCCTGTCTCCGTGTCGGTCAACCCGGAAGCTCCGGCCACCACGTCCAGCGCATAGGTCTGCGTGCCGGCCCCATCGGCGCCAAACGCCGAGTTGAAGTTGGCGGCAAAGCTCTGGGTGTCGTTGGTCGCCAGTACCGTCTCGTCCACCGTCAGCGTCGGCTCCGTGCCGGTGGTGCTGATGCTCGGCCCGTCGTCGTCGAAGATCATCTTGGAGCCGATTTCGGTGGTCGTAACAGAGGCTTTGACCAGCGTGAAACCACCGATATCAAAGTCGGCGTGGTCATTGCCCTTGGCAGTGACGGCCGCACCGTTCTCGATAAGCACGCGGTTGTGATCCGCCGTAGTGGTGTATTCAATCTGGTAGCCGGCTTTAATGCCGGTGAGGGTCGCGACCCCTGCAGCAAAGCTGATGGTAATGGCCGGATCATTCACCGATCCGTCTGAATTCTCGATCACCAGCCCGGTGCTATTGTTGATCACGCGAACATTGGTGATGGCCACCGACGAATCGCCTGCGTATCCATTGATGAAATTCACGCCAGGTTCAGCCGCGGTGCTGAATGCGCTGATTTTTACGATAGCGCTCTTGCCGCTTTGCAATTGCACGACGTCGAAATTGGCCGACTTCGTGTTGTAGACGTCGGTAAAGTCGACGTTGGATTCAAGGTCGGCTTCGTTCTGATCCAGGTTGGGAATGGTCACATTCTGCCTGGCACCTGTGACGAACGAAAAGCGGATGCCCTCTTGCTCAACAATCATCTGATTGTTGGTGCCGAAGGTGGTCGGGCCACCCGCCTGGCTGGTATTGATCGTGTCGCCAGTGTTTATGTTGACGCCGCTTGACTGGTCAGCAGGGTCCTTGCCGGTGGCAATGATGGTGGGATCCGTGATCCGCATCACACCGCCGTCATCGACAACGTTCGGGTCCGCCTTCGTGAACATCAGGAACAGGTTCTGACCGGAGGGCGCATTGGCCAGGCTGAACACCAAATCCTCACTGGCTCCGATGAAAACCTTATTCAGCAGATTGAGCGAGTCATCGGCATTCGTCATATCGGGATGCTTGAGCGGTTGGTACTCCACGGTCCAGATCTTGCCGCCCGTGACCGGCGAACCGGTTTCTTCAATGTAGGCAGCGAACACGATCGCACCGGCCGGGCCCCCGGCTCGGCCCACGACGATGTTGTTGTCGTTCGTATCGGTATAGAGAAGGATGCTGGTGCCATCGAGGGTATCGAGTCCGCTGTCCAGGCCATCGAGCGGTGCACCTGAGCTGTCGGTAAAGCTGATATCGGTAATGGTTCCTCCGGGCGCGGCGGTGACGGTGAATGCATCGCTGCCCGTGTTGTCCGCGGCACCGGTATAGCCGCTCAAGGCCGCACCCGTGGCGGTGCCTGCCCCCAGTCCGGCCAAACGGTTAGCGAAGGTCGTGGGCAGGGACGCCACCAGGATGTCGTTGTCGTCAGCGTCCCCCGCAGGGGTTGGCGTGGCAGTGGCGTTCTGCAACCCCGCCGTTTCATCCAGGGTCACGTCCTCGCCGGTCGCCATGACGCCCAAAGCGCTGGCTGTAACCGATGTTGTCACCAATGACTCGTTGAGGTCAGTGGTGAGGGGCTGGGTGAATAGAGCGATCTGATCGTTCGTTGACGATGAGTTTTTTTTCTGAGTAGCCATGACATTCTCCAAAGCAATTGCAGTCACCAAGGCCGGACCGCGGACCTTTTTTTGGTACATGCCACAACTATGGATAAACGCCGGGCGATATACATCGGCCGATACTCCCAGACGAGGCAGGAGATTCAGACTACTGGGAAGGGGAGACGGGATGACGCGAAGGAACGGAGTCGAATATTCCGCTTGTGAATGAGGGCATGGTGCGGGTGTTCAAGGTTGCCGGGGCTTTAACCTCCAGCGTGTCGAACTGAGGCTGAACCAGCCTGTCGAACTACATCCGCTCCCTGAAGCTGGGGAAAATGATGAAGTACGAATACGTGCCCGCGTTCCAAAGTGCGCTCTACGCGCCGAAGCCGTTAGCAGCACTGGCTAACGCGTACTGATTCAACGATCCGGCAAAAAAAACTGTCAGACCTCACAATCCTGACAGATGACGTTTTACTTGGACGACGCAATATCACGGCCGCGTGGTGCTGCCGCCACGCCTTCCTCGCGTAGACGATGCAATAACAACTGCGTGTTGTCCACGCAACCCATGCCTTCAGGCTTACTTTCAACTCCCTCGATAACCAGAAGAAGTTGCGCTTTATTGAGTGCCAGCCGTTGCTGCAGGACTTCGATTTCCTCAACCTTGCGCTTGAGTCCACTGAGCAACTCTTCATGCCGCCAACCGTTCGCATTCATCGGCAGTAATTGTCGGATTTCTTCCAGTGAAAACCCCGCCGCCTGGGCGCCCGTGATGATCTCCAAAACCCACTCCGTATCAGGTGCATAGTCCCGATACCCATTGGCTTTGCGCCCGACAGATGTGATCAGGCCGCTCGCTTCGTAAAAGCGAATCCGTGAAGGCGCCAGTCCGCTGATTTTCGCCAGTTCGCCTATTCTCATATTCCACTCCGAAAAACCATTGACCTTAAAGTTGACTTTAAACCTAAAGTTATTTGGCGACCAAGCTGCGCGGATGTAATGCATTGCTAAAACGCCATGGAATTCAGGGGTGGGCGAAAACCAGACCAGGACCATTCCCTCTGAACTGCCTATTGGATGGGCTGCACGTTATTGAACAAGGGCAAGGTTCAACAAGGGGCACGATCAGGACACGATTGGTCATACCCTCCATTTCATTCGGGAGATGCGAACATGGGTTATGTCACTACGCAGGACGGTGTTGAGATCTTTTACAAAGACTGGGGACCACGCGATGCCCAAGTGATCTTTTTTCATCACGGATGGCCACTCAGTGCGGACGACTGGGATGCGCAGATGCTCTTTTTCCTGGCGAACGGCTACCGGGTCATTGCACACGACCGGCGTGGTCACGGGCGATCCAGTCAGGTCTGGGACGGGCACGACATGGATCACTATGCTGATGACGTCGCGGCCGTGGTCAACCATCTTGGGGTACAAGGCGCAGTTCATGTGGGGCACTCCACCGGCGGTGGTGAAGTCATCCATTACATTGCGCGCCACGGCGAAGACCGAGTGTCGAAGGCCGCCATAATCAGCGCCGTGCCACCCTTGATGGTTCAGACACCGAGCAATCCAGGCGGCTTGCCAAAGTCGGTTTTCGATGACTTGCAGGCACAGCTGAAGGCCAACCGCGCACAGTTCTACCATGACGTTCCAGCCGGGCCTTTCTACAGTTATAACCGCCCTGGTGCAAAACCGTCTGAGGGCATCATCCGGAACTGGTGGCGACAAGGCATGATGGGCTGCGCAAAGGCACACTATGACGGGATCGTGGCCTTTTCCCAGACCGACTTTACCGACGATCTAAAGAGCATCACGACCCCCGTGCTGGTGATGCATGGTGATGATGATCAGATCGTGCCTTATGAAAACTCGGGGCTCTTGTCAGCCAAACTGTTGCAAAACAGCACGCTGAAAACCTACTCGGGCTTCCCGCACGGAATGCCTACGACGAACGCCGATACAATCAACGCCGATTTGCTCGCTTTCCTGCGTGGTTAGTTAACTGGGGGGTGGGTAAAAAACTGCCCCCCAGTTTCTTCAAAGCCAAAAAATCGATGCGTTGAAGATTCGACTAAGTGGCTGAAAACTGAGCTGACCGAGTGTCCGCTTGCGACTCACTTCGTCTATGTTTCCTGTTCCTCACTGGACTAAAAAAATGGGGCTGTTAATCAATTAATTATTTGCCCTGTTCAGGCTGCCCAGCGTAGTCCGGCGACGCTCAGCAGGATCATGGGCAACCCGAAGCGTGAATTCCAGGATGGCGGCATTTAGGGCGGGTAGGGCGAGATTTGGGTTGATTTTGAAACGCAGGCATCGCTCTGGGTGCTCCGGCCTGAAGGTTCGCTGTTTTGGTAATTCACATCACTCAATGCTCATGGGCATGCGAATGGATGGAAAGGGCACCAGGGACCTTGGTGCGTTCGAGCCCCCCACGTTCCAGCCACCGAAGGGTCTGCTCATAGGCACGCTGCAGCAAAGACTCGGTCTTGTCAAAGTTGAAAACCGAGACATCCACCGGGCACAAGGGCGGAACGATGTGCAGACTGGTGACAGTGCGGAAGTGTTCGATGTCGCTCACCAGCTGGCGCATGCTCATCAGATTGACGGTGTGCAGGGCCAAGGCGACCAGTCCTCGGGGAGGTTGCGTCAGGTCGCAACTCACTCCGGTGGGGATTACCACGACGTTGGTGGCTCCCAAGGCTACGGCAGTCGAAATAGGTGTATTGCTTGCCACGCCGCCATCAACCAGAAACTGATCGGCGATTTGTACGCAGGGGAACACCAGCGGAATGGCAGCGCTGGCCAGTAACGCCTGCTCGAGTTCGCCACTGGACAGAACCGTCTCGGCACCACTGAGCAGGTTGGTGGTGACGATGTACAGGGGCAGCACCGCGTCCTCAATGCGGTGAATGGGCAGTGCCTGACCCAGCAGCCGATTCAAGGCCGACGGCTGTAACAGATAGCCACGCCGTTTGATCAATCCTCTACAGGTATCGAACCAAGAGAGGGGGAAGATGTCAGTTTTACTCAGCCCGCGCCAGAATCCGGCGAGCGCCTGGACGCCATCGGAATCGGGTCTTGCGGCAAAGTAGGCACCGTTGATAGCGCCTACCGAAGCACCAATCACCATGTCAAACCGAACATTGGCTTCGACCAGAGCCCGCAACATTCCTACCTGCACCGCCCCCAAACTGCCACCGCCAGCGAATACGATTGCGGTTTTGGTCGTCATGGCGGAAGTCTCTGTGCGGAAATGTATCGAATGAGTGTAGCTGGCGGGGCGGCATGACTTCCGGCAGCCCGCCATATGCATTCAGTGCGCGACCTATGAAGCGGCGCTCGCCTCATTGGTAGAATTCAAATAGCAGGCCATCTCCCGTTCGACAACGTCGATCTCATTTAGCCCCCAGTTTGTAAGGGGCGCGGAAAGTTTGCCGGTCGACGCAAAACTCGCCGCCAGCAGACGGGTCATCAGCGTCTTTGCCAAGTCCAGTTGCTCCTGAAGCTCCTGAACCGCGCGATCAGCCTTGTCCAGGCTCTGTCGCAGGGCATCGCGCCCGGCAGTGATCTGTCCGACACTGGCCATCGTTTCATGTAGGTCGACCATCAATGCCGCTTTTTCTTCCAAAGATTTATCACTCATCAATGTGCTCGTTCGCTCAGGTTCAAGGTCAGGCACGCGCAGGCCTTGCCTCAGTGATATCGGCACGAGAGTTTATTCCTATAGTTTTCTATCGCACTGCTGCGCAAGGTGCCGACCAACGGCAGCGGAACCCATCAGTACCCCCGACCCGAAACGCCCGCTGAACGATTTAGCCTATCTGTTGCGTTGGTGGGTTGAATCCACAACCCATAGCTGACGGTCGGCTTGGCTCAGATTCAGATTCAGATTGAGCAAGCCGGTCTCTCGAATCTACACTTCGTAAAAAACGAACAATTCGCAACGAATAAACGATTTTTACTGATGCTACATGCCCGTTAGCATGACCTCTCCCAGCCCATTTACTTCATGCAGAGACAGTCATGCAGAAGGCCATCCAATGCCGCGGTTTCGAGATTACTTCAGCAAGCGCCTGGCCTACCGCTTAAGTCACTGCGCCGCCCGCATTGGGGCGGGTGATCGTGCGGCGCTATATGAGTATCGGCCAATCTTGGATAGTTAAATGACCACCATTAGCGTCGGCCAATCTTGGATGTGGGCCGCCTTTATCGGGTTCGTCCTCGCCATGCTGGCGCTGGATCTTTTCGTTTTCGGCGGGCGCAAGGCGCATCGTGTTTCGGTACGCGAAGCGCTGGCCTGGGTCATCGCCTGGACCAGTTTGGCGTTGGTCTTCTCCGTCCTGCTCTGGTGGTATCTGCGCAGCATGTTCGGCGCCGAAGTGGCCCAGCGTACAACGCTCGAATTCCTGACGGGCTACCTGATCGAGCAGTCGCTGTCGATCGACAACATGTTCGTTTTCGTGATGATCTTCGGCTATTTCGCCGTGCCGCCAGAGTTGCAGCGCCGCGTCCTGCTCTATGGCGTGCTCGGCGCCATCATCATGCGCGCCGGTATGATTTTCGCCGGTGTCTGGCTGGTGCAGGAGTTTGCCTGGCTGCTCTATGTCTTTGGCGCTTTCCTCCTCATCACCGGCTTCAAGATGCTGATTTTCGCCAACCAGCAGCCAGAGCTCGAAAAGAACCCTTTGCTGCGCTGGCTGCGTAGCCATCTTCGCATCACCGACGGTTTTCACGGCGAGCACTTCTTCGTGCGCCAGAACGGCCTGCGCTGGGCGACACCGATGTTCCCGGTGCTGGTACTGATCGAGGCCAGCGACCTGGTATTCGCGGTCGACAGCATCCCGGCTATCTTCGCCGTCACCACCGACCCCTTCATCGTGTTCACCTCCAATATCTTCGCCATTATGGGCATGCGCGCACTGTATTTTCTGCTTGCCGACATGGCCTACCGTTTCCACTTGCTCAAATATGGTCTGGCCATCGTACTGGTGTTCATCGGCGGCAAGATGCTGGTCGCGCCGTGGTGGCACATGCCGATCCAATGGTCGCTGACCACAGTCGGCGGCATCATCTTGATTTCGGTACTGTTGAGCCTGACTTTGACGAAGAGCAAAACACGGGTTACGGGAGAATAAGGATGAATTTGAGACAAGAACGGGCGATGGCGGCACCGACGCTAGCTGAGCGCGACAGTGATGGTCGACTGATCGGCGTAGTCATCGACCGGTTGAATCCACAACCCAAAGCAGACGGTGGCGACAGGCAAAAGTCGGCCAATAGTGGCTTACCTGAAAATCAAGCTTTCAACAAAGCATCCGCGATTGTTCCTGAAAAAGTCGTCTCTACCGGCCCGGTGAGAAAAACTGATCCCACACCATCCCATTGAACCGTTACAGCTCCGCCGTCACATTCGACCTCAACGCAATTGTCTAACAAGCCACGACGAATTCCGTTAACCGCGGCGCCACAAGAGCAGGAGCCTGAACCCAGAGGGATACCACCCCCGCGCTCCCAAATTCGCAACCGGATGTGCTTTCGGTCAATGATCTGGACGAAATGCACGTTCGTCCTGAGGGGAAACAAGGGGTTGGTTTCAACTCCCGGTCCAATCGTCGCAATCTCAACGGCTGTCAGATCATCCATAAAATAAGTGCAGTGCGGATTTCCCATGCTGCAAGCTGTTGGGTGACCGGCAAGTGGCATCACTAAAGTGTCCATTTCCAAAGCCAGAGGAACATCCGACCAGCCCAAAAGTGGCTTTCCCATGTTTACAGAAATGGCGCCGGTAGAAGTTCGTTCGCAAGTCAGCAGGCCACGGTTGGTTCGCAGTGCTGCCGAAGTCATATTGGATTCACGCATCAGCATATCAGCGGCCCCGCGCGTTGCGCTGCCACAAGCGTCCAGCGTTGAGCCATCTGCATTCCAGAACATCAAACGCGCATCTGCATCATCGCAATCAAACACCACCGCGAGTTGGTTGAAGCCGATTCCTCGGTTCCGATCTCCCATTAGACGAGCCATATTGCTGGTGATTGGATTCGGTGATTTTCGCGAGTCGACGATAACGAAATCATCGCCATTGGCGTGCATTTTATGAAAGCTGAGCGGCATAAATAGACCTGGCAGCAAGACATGTGGTGAGTTGACGTTTTAAAGCGATCTATCCCTATTCGCATGACTTTTGCAAGCTACGTGAAAACTCATGAGGCGAATGTGTTTGGCAGACTGGACATATCGTTGTGTTTGATTCGTCACCGGCAGCTTTTGGCCGAATCAGGTCAGTTTCGACAGGCGAAGACTGACCCGATGCAGGGAGTCCCTTTCACTTTTCGAGACTCTCGGTATGGCTGACAGCTACCTGCCGCCCGCGCTCCAGGTTGACGCCGGCCAGGATCAGCAGGCCGACAACGAAATAGCTGCCGGTAATCAGCATCGCCAGGCGGTGATCGCCTCCGGACAGCCAACTGGTCAGGCCGTAAGTCATGGGGCCGAGGATTGCCGACAGTTTGACGGCTAGCCCCCAGAGGCCGAAGAACTCCGCCAGCCGCGTCGGCGGCGCGAGCAGACCGACTATCGCACGTCCGGCCGATTGGCTGGCGCCCATGCACAGACCGGCGAGGTTGGCCGCCAGCCAGAACAGCCCGGGGCCGCGCGCGACCCAGACCAGACCGACCATGCCGAGCCAGCCCAGCAGGGTCAGCGCCAGCGTGGTGCGATGGCCGAGGCGATCCTGCAGCCAACCGAACAGCACGGCACCGATGGAGGCCGTGATATTCACCACGAAGATCAGCAGCAGCGTGTCCTGGGTACTGAAGCCCATGACCTGATTGGCATAGATGGCAGCCAGGGTGATCACCGCCGAGATACCGGCCTGGTAGCAGACGGTGCAGGCAAGGAAGCGCAGCAGGTCACGATAGCGGTCGGCTTCGCGCAGCGTCTGCGCGAAGCGCGCCAGCGCCGCTTGCGGGATAGGCCTGTCGCTGCTCCCTGTCTGCGGCAGGCTGCGTTCACGCAAGAACAGGAAGGTCGGTACGCTGGCCAACGCGAACAAGACCGCAGTGATCAGCATGCACACCGGCACGAACTGCGCCGCCGTCTGGCCTTGCGCCTGGGCCCAGCTGACGAAGGCCAGGCAGGCACCCAGGCTGACCAGGCCGCCTATATAGCCAAACCCCCAGCCCCAGCCGGACACCTTGCCCAAGGCATCCGCACGGGCGAGCTGGGGCAGGAAGGCGGCAATCAGGTTCTCGCCGCTGCCGAAGCAGTAGTTGGATAGCACGATGAACAGAATCGCAACGCCGAGCTCCCCCGGCCCGGCCAACGCCAGTCCAGCGGTAAAGGCGACGCAACCGATCGTGCTGAACAGCAGCAGGCGTTTCTTGCAGGCGAACGCGTCGGCGTAGGCACCGATCAGCGGAGCGGTCAGGATGATCAAGGCGTAAGAGAGGGATATGGCGCTGGTCCAGGCCAGCGTACCCCAGGCTTCGCCCTTGGCGACCACGGCGACGAAGTAGGCGTTGAACACGGCGGTGATCACCACGGTCGTGTAACCGGAGTTGGCGAAATCGAACATCGCCCAGGCCCAGATTTCTCGGCGTGTCACTCCGGGGGCAAGGTTGGCTGGCATGGCAGATCTCTCTGCAGGGGCTGCGTTCTTCAGAAGCCTAGCCCCGGCTCACCCATCCTGCGAGCGCTGCAGCTGATGATGGCATTCCCAGTCGTCTCAGTAGGCGCATAATGGCAATTGGCAAGGATCTACACACAGATTGTTCTGTCATGAGGGGCTGCCGATGCCTCGTCCGCCTCCAGAAACCCGTGCCGTTCCCCGTTGCGATGGGGACGCGGAAAAATTGCTCGAAATTGTCCGGCGCACCGTGGTCGAGCTGCGTCCGCAAGCGGCAGAAGGTTTGCAAGTCACCTTGCACAGCGTGCTGGATCGGGATCTGGGCGTAGACAGCCTGGCTCGAGTCGAGCTCTGGTCACGTATCGAGCACGAATTCGGCGTGCGCTTGCCAGAAAACCTGTTCGCCTCGGCAGACACCCCCACCGACATACTGCGCGTGCTGCACAGCAGGCATGGCGCCGAGGCCGTACGTCCGTTGCCCGCCAGCGACTCCAGCGAGACCCTGATAGCAACAGGGCAGACGCCAGATGCCGCGCGGACCTTGATCGAGGTACTGGACTGGCATGTGCGCCAGCAGCCGCAGCATCTCCACGTGCGCCTGCTAGGTGAAAGTGACCAGCAGGAAGATATCAGCTATGGCGCCTTGCACCAGGGTGCCTTGGCCGTTGCCGCAGGGCTGCAACGCAGTGGCTTGCACGCCGGTCAGACCGTGGCCCTGATGCTGCCCACAGGCCGCGACTTTCTCCAGGGCTTTTTCGGCATCCTGTTGGCCGGTGGTGTGCCGGTGCCCATCTACCCACCGCTGCGCCTGTCGCAGATAGAGGATCATCTGCACCGCCAGGCCGGCATTCTGCGCAACGCCGAGGCCAAAGTGCTGATTACCGTGACGCAAGCGAAGCTGCTCGCCCGGTTGCTCCAGCCGCAGGTCCCGAGCCTGACGCGCATTGCCAGCGTGGCCGAGCTTACAGGCGAGGGGGGCGAGTGTGTCACACCGCCGCGGAAACCGGATGACATCGCCTTCCTGCAGTACACCTCGGGCAGTACTGGCCAGCCCAAGGGTGTGATGGTCAGCCACGCCAATCTGCTGGCCAACCTGCGTGCCATGGGGAGGGCTCTGAAGGTGGGACCGCAAGACGTGTTCGTCAGTTGGCTGCCCATGTACCACGACATGGGATTGATCGGTGCCTGGCTGGGCAGCCTGTACTACGGCTACAGCCTGATGCTGATGTCGCCGCTGGCTTTCCTGGCACGGCCGGCGCGTTGGCTATGGGCCATCGACCGCTTCCGCGGCACGATGTCGGCGGCGCCCAACTTCGCCTACGAGCTGTGTCTGAACAAACTCGCTGACGACGATCTCGAGGGTCTGGACCTGAGCAGTTGGCGCCTGGCCTTCAACGGTGCCGAACCGGTCAGCCCGCAGACCTTGCAGCGCTTCGCCGAACGTTTCGTTCGCTACGGCTTGGCCCCTACCGCGTTGGCGCCCGTCTATGGGTTGGCCGAGGCCACGTTGGGTGTGGCCTTTCCTCCCCTGGACCGAGGACCGCTGATCGACCGGGTACAGCGCGACGCGTTCCAGGCCCGTGGCAATGCACTGCCCGTCGAAGCGGATGCCAGCGCAACGCTGCGCTTCGTCTCCAGCGGTCGACCACTGCCGGGCCA
Organism: Pseudomonas sp. PDM30; assembly: GCF_019218985.1. NCBI lineage: Bacteria > Pseudomonadati > Pseudomonadota > Gammaproteobacteria > Pseudomonadales > Pseudomonadaceae > Pseudomonas > Pseudomonas sp. PDM30. The sequence continues at coordinate 67,729 of NZ_JAHUWM010000013.1, read as the reverse complement.
TCAGATTCGTATCGTCGATGGCAGCGGAATCGAACTGCCCGAACGCAGCGAAGGGCACCTGCAATTTCGCGGGCCGTCTACCTCGGCAGGCTACTACCGCAACCCCGAAGAGACCCGCCGGGTGCTGCGCGATGGCTGGTTCGACTCGCTCGACTTCGCCTACATGGCCGGCGGCGAGGTCTACCTGACCGGCCGCGCCAAGGACTTGATCATCCGTGCCGGGCGCAACATCTACCCCTACGATGTCGAAGCAGCGGTCGGCAATCTGCCCGGGCTGCGCAAAGGCTGCATCGCGGTGTTCGGCAGTCCGGAGCCGGCCACCGGCACCGAGCGCCTGGTGGTGTTGGCGGAAAGCTACGAGAAGGACGCTGCTGCGCGGCAACAGCTGCAGCAGGAGGTCAACCGTATCGTGTTCGACCTCACCGGTGTGGCGCCCGACGATATCGTTCTGGCGCCACCGCATAGCGTACTGAAAACCTCCAGCGGAAAGCTTCGTCGTGCTGCCAGTCGTGAACTGTATGAGCGCGGCGAAGTGGGGCGGCCGCACCTGGCCGTTTGGCGCCAGCTGCTGCGCCTGGTGTTGCAGGCCTTGCGCGGGCATTTCGGTCGCAGCTGGCAGACCTGCCGCGCCGCGTTGTATGCCACTTACATCTGGCTGCTGTTCTGGCTGGTCACACCGCTGACCTGGCTGGTCGTTGCGATCCTGCCGCGCCAGCGTTGGTGTCGCAGCTTTACCCGTACGGCCTCCCGGCTGTTTCTGCGCCTGGCGGGTGTTCCGTTCAGTGTCACGGGACTCGAGCGCCTGCCTTCCTCCTCGGTGAGCGTGCTGGCCGCAAACCATGCCAGCTACCTCGATGGTGTCATTCTCAGCGCGGCCCTACCGCCGCAATTCAGCTTCGTTGCCAAGCGCGAATTGGCTGACCAGTGGATCGCCGGCCGGTTCCTGCGCAAGCTCGGCGCCCGCTTTGTCGAACGCTTCGACCTGCAGCGCAGCGCCGCAGACACCGAGCCCCTGGCCGAGGCGCTGCAGGCTGGCCAGCCCCTGGTGTTCTTTCCCGAGGGAACCTTCACCCGCGAGCCAGGATTGCGAACGTTCCATATGGGCGCCTTCGTGCTAGCTGCGCGTGCCGGCGTGCCGCTGCTGCCGGTCGCAATTTGCGGCACGCGCAAGGTGCTGCGCGACGGTCAGTGGTACCCGCGCCACGGTGCAATCCACGTCAACGTCTGTCCTCCGCTGTTGGCAGACGGGCCGGACTGGATGGAGGCAATCAAGCTGCGGGATGCGACGATAGCGGTGCTGCTAGAGCACCTGGATGAATCGGAACGAGCCCAGCGCCCAGGTTAGGCGACTACTTTGCTGCCGTCGTTTTTCCAGAGCCGTTTATAGAGAGGGCACACGTCAAAATCTAAATCCGCTGTGAGCGCCCGCTTTTGGCTGACTGCTGCCTGTCGCGAAGGGCCGAAAACGACTCAGTCACTCCGGTGCCATCATCACCACAAGCGTCATCTTGATGAATTCTTCAATCTTATCGATGGCTTCCAGGGCACCGCGTACGTTGTTAGCGACACCGGCTGACCCAAACTGCTCGACCCAGCCAGGCGCTATAGCGGAGGGCGGGCCTGCACCCGGCCCAGGGCGGTTTCATGCTCTGGGCGCAGCTGCTGGAATATTTCGACACACTGCTTGAAACGGGCTTTACTGGAACAAGTCGTGCGGACTATCGAGGGCTGCATGTGCTCGGCAGCCAGTACTGGCTGGATGCCGAGTTCAAAACTACACCCGTTGTGGTTGAGGAGCAGTCCTTGCCCATGTCCCGGTTTTTCTGCGCCATGCTGTTCGCGCTGCTGCTCGTCGGCTGCGCCACCACGCGCTTGCCCCACGAATTCAGCGAGGCGATACCCGCCAGCGATTCGGTGTTCGGGCGCTCGATCCAGGCTCAGGCCGCCGCGCATGAGGGGCGCTCGGGTTTTCGCTTGCTGCCCAACAGCAGTGAAGCATTCCGGGCGCGCGCGGAGTTGATCCGCAATGCGCAGAAAGCCGTCGATCTGCAGTACTACATCGTGCATAACGGTTTCAGCACTCGGGCGCTGGTGCATGAAATGCTGCTGGCAGCAGATCGCGGCGTACGGGTACGCATCTTGCTCGATGACACTGCCAGCGACGGCCAGGAAGAAGTCATCGCTACCCTGGCGGTGCACCCGAACATCCATATCCGCGTCTTCAACCCTTTGCATCTGGGGCGCAGCACCGTGGTCACTCGAACCATGGGCCGCCTGCTTGATCTTTCCCAACAACACCGACGCATGCACAACAAACTGTGGCTGGCCGACAACAGCACAGCCATCGTCGGCGGACGCAACCTGGGGGATGAATATTTCGACGCCAGGCCCGATCTCAACTTCACCGACATGGACCTGCTGGGCATCGGCCCGGTCGCCGAGCAATTGGGACACAGCTTCGATCAGTACTGGAACAGCGCCTTGAGCCAGTCGATCAGTGACTTCCAGCTCAACAAGCCAACAGCGCAAGACTTGCTCGAAAGCCGCCAACGCCTGGAGCAATCGCTCCAGACCTCACGTATCGAGAGCAAGGCGTTGTACAACCATCTCATGACCTACCAGACTCAACCGCAACTCGAGACCTGGCGCAAGCAGCTGATCTGGGCCCATAGCAAGGCGATGTGGGACGCTCCAAGCAAGGTCCTGGCCAGCGGCGAACCAGCACGCGCGCTATTGATGGCCACACAGCTGCGGCCTGAACTCGATAGCGTCAATAGCGAGCTGATCATGATCTCGGCCTATTTCGTCCCGCAAAAGCCGGGCATGGACTATCTCCTGGGTCGTGCCGATGCCGGCGTTGATGTGCGCCTGCTGACCAACTCACTGGAGGCCACCGATGTGCCGGCGGTGCATGGCGGCTATGCACCGTATCGCAAGACTCTGCTCGAACATGGCGTGAAACTCTATGAGCTGCGGCGCCAGCCGGACGATCCCGGTCGTAGCTCCTCGTTTGGTTTCAGTGGTGGCTCTGACTCCAGCCTGCACACCAAGGCCATGATCCTGGACAGACAGAAAGTGTTCGTCGGCTCGTACAATTTCGACCCGCGTTCAGTGTTCTGGAACACTGAAGTCGGGGTGCTGGTCGATAGTCCCGAACTGGCCGGCTACGTACACCAACTGGCGCTTGAGGGCATGGCGCCGGCCCGGAGTTACCAGGCCCGACTGGAAAACGGCGAAATTGTCTGGCTCACCGAGGACGACGACCGCCTGCATACCTTGCGCAAGGAGCCCGGCGGCAAGTGGCGCAGCTTCAAGGCCTGGCTCAGCGACAAGATCGGCCTGGAGAAAATGCTCTAGATCGAAACCCGGAGTACACCCACTGGCCTCACGCCCGCGTGTGAGCATTCAATCAGAGCGCAGAGCTCAGGGCTTGCGTCAGGCCGCCGTGCAATAGGGACTTACAAAGAAGCCTCTCGATAAGGGTGACGCGATCAAGCTGGATGTCTTCTGACGTTTTTGTCTGCACCTGCATGACTCAGGCGCCTTGCAGTAAACGGAGGGTACCTTATGCCCTTATTTTTGAGGGTAATGAATGAAACAAGGACAGGTTCTGCTGTTGGCATTGTTGATGCTGTTTTTAACGGGGTGCACGACTACACCGCCAAAAGACCAAGGCAATCTCTGCAGTATTTACCGTGAGTATCCCGACTGGTATGAGGACTCGCTGCAAATGCAGAGTGAATATGGGACGCCTCTGCATGTGGCCATGGCGATCATGAAGCAGGAAAGCAGTTACGTGGCGGACGCATTGCCGCCTCGTGACTACCTGCTCTGGGTGATCCCCTGGGGGCGAGTCAGTTCGGCCTACGGTTATGCGCAGGCTCAAGACCCGGTGTGGGGTGAGTACAAGGACAATACTGGCAACGGTGGTTCGCGTGACAGTTTTGACGACGCGATCATGTTTATCGGTTGGTACACCACTGGCACCCAACGTCAGCTCGGAATCTCCAAATGGGACACCTACAATCAGTACCTGGCCTATCACGAGGGGCGTGGGGGCTTTAGCCGCAATACCTATCGCAGTAAACCCTGGCTGATGCAGGTTGCCCAGAAAGTGCAAAAGCAGTCAGAGATTTACAACGCTCAACTTAAAGTGTGTCGCCAAGAGTTGGAAGATGAACGTAGCGGGTGGTTTTAACGCATTTACGAAAAAAACCCCGCATCTCCTGGGGGAAGATGCGAGGAAAAGTATTACACATGGTGAGGAAGGTCGGCCTCCTCGAAAGCAGACTGGCTGTATTCGAAGCGTCCGTTAAAGGTGTCACCTGTAAACCTCACCTTGGCCAACGCCCCCTCGACGCATATTTAAAGTCGAGGGAGAGGGGCGAGCGAAATCAATAATTGTCAAAGACAGATTAATAAATACGGATATGACGTCGTGGATAGCCTCATCGGTGATGGCGTCGCGAGGTCAAGCCTGTTCCAAAAGAAGTCTGGCGGTGCTGATAGGCAAGGGGTGAGGTGCATTGATCCGGCCTTCCAATCTGATCACGAACGCCAAGGCCTCTGCGTAGCTGCGAAACTCAACGCACCACGCGTTCATCCATACATTCCAGCCTTCCGGTTTGCTCGCCTTCTCGATTTTTATCAGCATCCTGGAATCCCTCCATGTGGTGGTTTAGCCTGGTCTCGAACCGGGGAAAACCGAAGTGCGGTGTGTGAATGTTTGTCTGCGTGGCCTGGGTGACGACGCGGGACAAAACAGTAAATCTGCTCAGGAAAGTCAGCCTCTGCAAATGCGGTTTTGATGGCGGTCGAAGCTTTCGTCAAAAACGTCGCCTGCAGGTCCCACCATGGCTAACCCTCCTCCTGGCACATTTAAAGCCGATAGAGGGGAGTGTTTGGAAATTAATAATTATCAAAAATGGATTTACGGCGGCGGGGGGGATTCAGACGTTGGAACCGTGTTTGCGTTCGATTGGGCATTCTCTAAAGCAAGGGCTTGCAAGCGAAAGCGGATGCAAGCCCTTGTTTTTTTCTATTCCATTATTTCTATCTTGATCGTGATTGCCTGATGCTTTTCAGGACGTCGGGTCTGCCTTGCGGCGATCGCTGCCGGCCGGGTTGCCGGTATCGATCAGCCTTCTTTCCAGCAGTACGTTTTCCAGGGCCTGGCGGTCTGACGGGTTCATCTGATGTTCTCGCTCCTTGAGTTCCAACAGTATCGGGGTCGACCACTGGCGGTAGGTTTGTTCAGCACTACGATTGAGTGACATGGGTTCCTCCTTGATCAGGCTCCTGCCAATAAAGGCGCCGCACTTCGATACGCCAAAAAACCCTAGTCGACGAAGCCTGTTCCCGCCACTGCTTTACGTCGGACGGCCATTGCCCCAGATGCCCGTAGCGGCAGTGCGCCGTACGTAGTCGCCAAAGTCGCGCGCCGGCCGTCCCAGCGCCCGCTGTACACCATCGGCCACGGGTGTGTTGCGCCCGTCCAGCACAGTCGTGAAGAGATACAACACCAGGTCGATCAACGCCGGGGGAAGCTGTTCCTGTTCCATTGCCTGTCGATAGGCGTCCCGAGGTACGGCCACGAATTCGATCTTGCGACCGGTGGCGCAAGCAATCTCGGTCACGGCCTGGGCAAAGGTCAACGCCCGAGGGCCGGTAAGTTCATAGAGCTGGTTGGTGTGTCCGGGTTGGGTCAGTGCCGCGACGGCACACTCGGCGATGTCTTCCGCATCGACAAAGGGCTCGGCGACTTGGCCGACGGGGAGTGCAAACTCACCTTGCACAATGGGTTCAAGAAAGTGGGCCTCGCTGAAATTCTGGCAGAACCAACTGGCCCGCAGAATCGTCCAGTCAATCCCGCTGTCCTGTACGACGCGTTCGGCCTGTTGCGCTTCAACTTCGCCGCGCCCGGATAACAAGACCAGTTTGCGGACGCCGCTTTTCACCGCCAGGTCGGTGAACGCCTGGATGGTTTCAACGGCGCCTGGAACGGCGAGATCCGGTTGAAAGGAAATGTAGACGCAATGAACGCCATCGATTACGGCGTCCCAGGTCGATCGATCTTCCCAGTCGAAGGGTGGATTGGCATCGCGCGAACCCCGGCGAACGGGCAGGCCGGCAGTCTCGAGCCGTTGTGTGATGCGCCGTCCGGTTTTGCCGGTGGCGCCGAGGACCAGCGTGATGGGTTGTGCCGTTTTCATCGCGTTCATCTCCATCGATTAATGTGAGTGATGCTCATGTTTAAAAGATGATAGATGCTCATGTTTCGCCGTCAACCCATCAGATCGAATTCCCCGACGTGCGGCATCTGTTGTTGGGCGTAGGGAATGGCGATGCTAAGGTGAGTACATGTCACGTTTTTGATCGGGAACTCACTCGTGCGCAAAAAAACCTCTGAAACCCTCGAACAGCCTGCTGCACAAGCGGTTCGACGCAATCCCACGCAACAGCGCAGCCGCGATCGTCAGGAGCGGATTCTGGCCATGGCCACTCAATTGATCGCGGACAAGGGCAGCGATCAACTCAAGATGAGTGAAATCGCCGAGCGATCCGAGATCTCGATCGGTTCCCTTTATCAGTATTTCCCTGACAAGAGTTCCGTGATCCGTACGCTGGCCGAGCGCTATAACGCTGAAAGCCGTCGTTGCATCGCCGAGGCAATGGAGGCTGTCGAGGATGCCCGGGGTTTGCGCGCCGCCTATTCGCAGTTGCTCGATCAGTATTACGAGATCGTGATGGCGACACCGGTGATGCGTGACATCTGGTCCGGCATGCAGGCCGACAAGCAGTTATTGCAGCTGGAACTGGAGGAGAGTCGGGTTGCCGGAGCCCTGCTGGCCCAGGCGATGCTGCGCGTGTATCCCGACTGCGACGAGCAACAGGTCGAGGAGTCCGCGTTTTTGATCTGGCACCTGGGCGAGGCGACCATGCGGTTGGCGGTCACTTGTGCACCCGTTGAGGGGCGAGCACTGGTCGAGGCGTTCAAGCGCATGTCCCTGCGCGAGATCATGGAGCCCGCGCGCAGGGACATCGACTCGCCGTAAAAACCTGACGGCTACTTCATGCTCCCTAAACGAAGGGTTGGCCGCCAAAGCCACGGGGCAGTCGTTGCAGGCCGGCCATCGCGGTCAGCCGCTCGGTCCAGGCTGAACGCCAGTCATTGGCGGTGTGCACGGCTTTGGCTTTGCGTGCTGCGCGGCGGGCAGCGTTGCGCTCAGCCTTGCGGGCTTCTTTGTAGGCGTCGGTGTTTCGGCAGCTTCGGCATTTCACCCGGTTGAGTTCGCGGGTCGATACGAGGTTGTTGCCGTGGTGACCGCAGGCCAGGTGCCCGCTGACTTTGAAATGAGTGACCATTGGAACGTCTCCTTCGTGACGTGTGAGCGGTTGACTCCACGTGAGCGGGGACGTTCGATTGGTTTTGCGCAACAAAAAATCCCGGTTCCAGGCCGGGTTGTGAGAAGGGATGGAAATCCAGCAGGCAGCCAAGGATGTGGAGACGTACGGTCACCGATCATGCCACCCGAATAGGGCCTTTTCCCGCACCGCGAATCCGTGACGGATCATCTGAACCGGGGCAGAGGCCGGTCGACAGGCTTGAGAGACGACAGCGTGTGCCGGATCAGCGGCGTGTCCTTCTCAATGTCGTTCAGGCGATCACGAATTCTGAGGGCGGTGGGGTGTCCGCCTTGATGATCGACCCAGTCGGCGATTTCCTTGCAGGCTGCGGCCAGGCGAGCCTGACGGGAATCCAGCAAGGTGAGCAGGGTGGTGATGGACTCTTTTTCGGACATGGGAAGCACCTCCGTTCAAGAAACCTGGGTGTGGCAGCAAAAAGCCCGCCTGGGGCGAGCTTTCTGCCGAAAGGGTTACTGATCCTTCAACTATCTCAGTATAGACCCGTTAAAAAATGGTGACGAGCCGTCAACTTTGTCGGGCTGTCACTTGTGATTGAGCGTTCAACTGACGGCAAACACGCACAGCGTCTTCTTCACTATCGTAGCCATCTCCGATGAAGCCTTGGGTGCGGGTATCGGCGATGCGGTACCAGACTGCGGCATCCGGTGGCAGGTGGTCATATTCACCCGCACGGCGACCATGGATGATGATCTTTTTGCAACGCTTCACGACGAAAATGTCTTCCATGGCGTCTCCGCAGCGGATACGTGTTCAGTTCAACTATAGAAGCCATTGGTGATCGTGCAAAAAACAGGCAGGTCAATTCGTCGATTCAGATGCTGCCAGCGTTTTCTGCAGAAAGTTCGCCAGCCCGACTTCCTCGGCCGAGAGTCCCTTGCGCGCTCTCGGCCTGGGCAGTTGCGCCAAAGCGCCCAGAGGGAAGCCATCCAGCACCGCCGGGTGGATATAGCACTTGCGGCACACCGCCGGGGTGTTGCCCAGCTGCCTGGCAACGTCCTTGACCATCTCCACCAGGTGCCGCCTGGCGTCTGTTTCAGGCTCCCAATGCCGCTTGCGCAATATCGCCAGAGCCAGAACGCTGCCAGCCCAGGTGCGGTAGTCCTTGGCGGTGAAATCGGCGCCGCTGAGCGTTTGCAAATAGCTGTTGATGTCGGATGAAGTGACGGTGTGCCGGTCACCGTTTTCATCCAGATACTGAAACAGGTTCTGCCCGGGTATTTCCTGGCAGCGCTTGATGATCCGGGCCAGTCGGCGGTCTTTCACAGTGATCTGGTGTTCGACGCCACTTTTGCCGCGGAACTGGAACAGGATGGCACTGCCGTTGATCTCTACATGGCGGCTGCGCAAGGTCGTCAGGCCGTAGGAACGGTTGTCCCGGGCATATTGGCTGTTGCCGATGCGGATCAGCGTCGAGTCGAGCAGGGTAATGACCGTGGCCATGACTTTGTCGCGACTGAATCCCGGTGCCGCCAATACGGCTTCCAGCCGTTGGCGCAGTTTCGGCAAGGCCAGCCCGAATTCACGCAGGCGCAAGTACTTGTCGGCGTCACGCACCTCCCGCCAGCGGGGGTGATAACGGTATTGCTTGCGACCCCGGGCGTCGTGGCCGGTGGCCTGCAGATGCCCGCGTGGATCGGCGCAAATCCACACCTTGGTATAGGCGGGCGGCACCGCGAGGGTGTTGAGGCGTTCGATTGCGTCGGGGTCGGTGATGCGCTGACCGGCCGGGTCGAAATAGGCGAATTTTCCGCGCAGTTTCCTGCGGGTGATGCCCGGCTGGGTGTCATCGACATAATGCAGGTCAGGTGGCAGTCCATCGGACATGACAAGCGTCCTGGGCAAGGAGTTACGGGGCGTTACAGCCATTGACCTCGCTCCGGTGCAGTCGTGCCTTCGGATTTACGCCAGCACCGCGACCGCTTTGATTTGTGCCCACAGTGGCTGGCCGGGGTGGATGTTCAGTTGATCACGGGAATAACGCGTGATCCGCGCAAGCAATGGCGTGCCGGCGGCGTCCAGGCGAATCAGCACGTGGGCGGCGTTGTCGGCGCTCATTTCGCTGACCACAGTGACCGGCAGGCGATTGAGAATGCTGCTTTGCCCGGTATTGTCCAGGCTCAGGCTCACATCCCGCGCCTGGACCTTGCAGCGCAGTGCCTGGCCCGCATCCAGTGGCGTATGAGGCACACGGATGTTGAGGGTAGTGTCGGGCAATTGCAGGCTCAGCAATTGATAGTCGGCGTCATAAGCGCTGACGCGACCTTCGATCACCACACCCGCGTCATCCCCCATTGCCAGCGGCAAGTCCAGGCGTGCCAGGGTCTGGCCGATCGGGCCGCTGGCCAGTGCCTTGCCGTTGCTGAGCAACACAATATGGTCGGCCAGCCGCGCGACTTCATCCTGGGAGTGGCTGACGTACAGCACCGGGATGTCGAGTTCGTCGTGCAGGCGTTGCAAGTAGGGCAGGATTTCACCTTTGCGTTGGGCATCCAGGGCCGCCAGAGGTTCGTCCATCAACAACAGTTTCGGGCTGGTGAGCAAGGCGCGGGCGATGCCGACGCGCTGTCGCTCACCGCCTGAAAGGTGTTGCGGGTGCCGGTCCAGCAAATGGCCGATGCCCAGCAACTCGGTGGCGTGGGCCATGTCGACCCGGCGTTGCGGCTTGGGGATGCGCTTGAGGCCGAATGCCAGGTTGGCCAGCACCGACAGATGAGGAAACAGGCTGGCTTCCTGGAACACGTAGCCCAGCGCGCGCTTGTGCGGCGCGACGAAGATCCGGTTGTCGCTGTCTTGCCAGACTTCATCGTTGACCTGGACAAAGCCTTGCTCGGCCCGTTCCAGGCCGGCGATGCAGCGCAGGCAAGTGGTCTTGCCAGAGCCGGAGTGGCCGTAAAGCGCAGTGACGCCACGGCCAGGCACCTGCAGATCGACGTCCAGGGCGAAGCCCGAATAACGTAGTTTCAGACGCATTTGAATCATCGGTCAGCTCCAGCCCGCTTTGGTTTTACGACTGGAATACAGCGCCAGCAGGACGACAAACGAGAACACCAGCATTGCCCCGGCCAGCCAATGGGCCTGGGCATATTCCATGGCTTCGACGTGATCGTAGATCTGCACCGAGACCACGCGGGTCTTCTCGGGAATGTTGCCGCCGATCATCAACACCACGCCGAACTCGCCGACGGTGTGGGCAAAGCCGAGAATGGCCGCGGTAATGAAACCAGGGCGGGCCAGGGGCAGTGTCACGCTGAAAAAGGTATCCCAGGGATTGGCCCGCAAGGTCGCGGCCACTTCGAGCGGGCGCGTGCCAATCGAGGAAAAAGCGTTTTGCAGCGGCTGGACCACAAACGGCATCGAATACAGCACCGAACCGATGACCAGCCCCGCAAAACTGAACGTGAGGGTGCCAAGGCCCAGTGATTGGGTGAGCTGGCCAAGGTACCCGTGAGGGCCGAGGGCCAGCAACAGATAGAAACCAATCACCGTCGGTGGCAGCACCAGGGGCAGGGCGACAATCGCCCCGACCGGACCGCGCAACCAGGAGCGGGTGCGCGACAGCCATAACGCAATCGGAGTGCCGACAATCAGCAGGATGACGGTCGTCAGGGACGCCAGTTTCAGGGTCAGCCAGATGGCGGAAAAATCGGCACTCGATAGCGACATTTAGATTTCGTAACCGTAGGACTTGATGACAGCTGCCGCTTTCGGCCCCTTGAGGTAGTCAACCAGTGCCTTGGCGGCCGGGTTGTCCTTGCCCTTGTTGAGAATCACCGCGTCTTGCTTGATCGGGTCGTGCAGGCTGGCGGGAACGATCCAGGCCGAACCGCTGGTGATCTTGCCGTCCTTATAGATCTGCGACAGGGCGACAAATCCCAACTCGGCGTTGCCGGTGGAGACGAACTGGTAGGCCTGGCTGATGTTCTGGCCTTCGACGATCTTGTCCTTGACCTTGTCGGTCAAACCTTCCCTGGCCAGTACCTGGGTCGCCGCCAGGCCATAAGGCGCGGCTTTGGGGTTGGCGATGGACAGGTGCTGGTACTCGTTCTTTTTCAGCACATCGCCCTTGGCATCGACGTAGCCTTCCTTGGCCGACCACAGCGCCAGCGTACCGACGGCGTAGGTGAAGCGCGAACCCTTGACGGAGTCGCCTTCGGCTTCAAGCTTTTTCGGGGTGCTGTCATCTGCCGAGAGGAACACTTCGAACGGCGCGCCGTTTTTGATCTGGGTGTAGAACTGGCCGGTGGCGCCAAAGGAGGCGACCAGTTTATGCCCGGTGTCTTTTTCGAAATCAGCGGCGATGGCCTGGATGGGGGCGGTGAAGTTGGCGGCGACGGCCACCTGGACTTCGTCCGCCTGGGCTGAGCCGAAGGCGAATACGGCGAGAAGGCTCGCCAGGCAGGTCGGGGCAAAACGTGAGGCACGAATGGTCATGAAACGGCTCCGTTAAAGGCAATGGCGGAAGGTTAATCGTTATGTACAAAAATATATAGCGAATTGCCTTTAAACGGAATGTGTTGCCGCAAAATTGTATACAATTTTAATGAGAGTGATGCTCAGGGACGACCTAGCAGTCTCGCTAATCCTTCTTCAGCCAGCTTTCTAGTCAGTGCTTCGGTGGTCAATTCGACCCCGAGGGTAAATGCCTGGCCGGCCCACAGGTTGCTGAAGTCCGCTTCACCTTTGGCCCGCAACGGCATCAGCGCGCCACCGGCAAGGGGGAAGGCCGGGGCCTTGGCGCTCATGGGCCCCAGCTCACGCATCACCCGATTGAGGATGCCCCGGGCCGGGCGGCCGGTGAACACGTTGGTGACGGCCGTCTCGCTTTCCCGGGCGGTTCGCAAGGCTTTGTGATGGGAAGGGCTGACCTTGGCCTCTGGCGTGAACAGGTACGCCGTACCCACCTGCACCGCCGAAGCACCGAGCATGAAGGCCGCGGCGACGCCTCGTGCGTCAGCGATGCCGCCGGCGGCAATCACCGGCACCTTCACCGCATCGACGACTTGGGGCACCAGGGCGAAAGTCCCCACCTGACTGCTCAGGTCATCGCTGAGAAACATTCCGCGATGGCCCCCGGCTTCGTAGCCCATGGCAATGATTGCATCACAACCATGCTGTTCCAGCCACACGGCTTCTGCGACGGTGGTGGCCGAGGACAGCACCTTCGCGCCGGTGGCCTTGACCCGGTCGAGCAGGGATTTTTCCGGCAGGCCAAAGTGGAAACTCACCACTTCAGGGCGAAACGCTTCGACCACTTCGCAGGCCGCATTATCGAACGGCGCCCGGTTGGACACCGGCGTCGGCGCATCGAAGTCGGCGCCGAGTTCCTGGTAGTAAGGTTGCAAGAGGTTTTTCCAGTCCTGCGCGCGTTGCTCATCCGGAGCCGGTGGCCGATGACAGAAGAAGTTGACGTTGATCGGGCGCCGGGTGTGTTGGCGGATGGTTTTGAGCTCTTCGCGCAGTTGATCCGTGCTGAGCATCGCCGCTGGCATCGAGCCCAGGCCGCCGGCATTGCAGGTTGCAATCACCATGGAAGAGTTTGTGGCACCGGCCATCGGCCCCTGAATGATCGGCAGTTCGATCCCGAGCAGGTCAAGAATGCGGGTATCTGGCCATTGGTTCATGTGCTGTGTTCTCCGACGTTGAATCCGGGTAGGGGCGGTAGAGCAGGATTTGTAACGCAACGACTGGCGCAAGGCCAGTCGTCATTTCGGCGGGTGAGGCTTATGTGTTATTTCAATTGCACCACCCACAGACTGATTCCATTGAGAGGCCGTAATGTTCAAAGGCATTTTGATCGACAAAGACGACAGCGGTTACCGGGCCACACTGCAAGAGATCCAGGACGATCAGTTACCCGAGGGCGATGTCACGGTGCGTGTGGCCTACAGCACGCTGAACTTCAAGGATGGCCTGGCGATTACCGGCAGCAGTCCGGTGGTGCGCAAATTCCCGATGGTGCCGGGGATCGACCTGGCCGGTGTCGTCGAAGTCAGCGCGCATCCGGACTACAAGGTCGGTGACCAGGTCCTGCTCAATGGCTGGGGCGTGGGTGAAGGGCATTGGGGTGGATTGGCGCAGAAGGCTCGCCTGAACGGTGACTGGCTGATAGCGCTGCCCAAGGCGTTTACCGCGGCCCAGGCGATGGCCATCGGTACGGCGGGCTACACGGCCATGCTGTGCATCCTGGCACTGGAGCACAACGGCGTGAAGCCCGGGCAGGGCGACATTCTGGTGACTGGCGCCAACGGTGGCGTCGGCAGTTTTGCCATCGCCTTGCTGAGCAGGCTCGGCTACCGGGTGGTCGCGTCCACCGGACGGACCTCGGAGCACGACTACCTGAAGCAACTGGGCGCCAGCGAAATCATCGATCGCGCCACCTTGTCCGCGCCGGGCAAGCCGTTGGCCAAGGAGCGCTGGGCGGCCGTCATCGACTCGGTCGGCAGCCACACCCTGGCCAATGCGTGTGCCAGCACCCAGGCCAACGGCACCGTCGCGGCCTGCGGTCTGGCCCAGGGCATGGACTTTCCCGCATCCGTTGCGCCGTTCATCTTGCGCGGCGTGACCCTGGCTGGCATCAACAGCGTGACCCAGCCCAAAGCCAAGCGCGTGGAAGCCTGGAATCGCCTGGCCCGGGATCTGGACTTCAATCTGTTGCCACTGATCAGTCACGAAATCGGCTTGAGCGAAGCCATCGAGGCCGCGTCACGCTTGCTTGCCGGGCAGTTGCGCGGGCGCGTGGTGGTGGATGTGAACCGCTGATCACTGCGATTCGCGCTGCAGCAATTGACGTTTGCGCTCGACACCCCAGCGATAGCCCGACAGATTGCCATCGCTGCGCACCACGCGATGGCAAGGGATCGCCACGGCCAGGCTGTTCGCGCCGCAGGCCTGGGCCACGGCGCGAACGGCTTTTGGTTGACCGATGCGTTGGGCGACATCGGCATAGCTGGCGGTGCTGCCCACGGGAATCTCCCGCAGCGCTTGCCAGACACGCTCCTGAAACGCCGTGCCGCGTACGTCCAGCGGCAAATCAAGGCCAATGGCCGGCGCCTCGATAAAGCCGACGACCCGGGCAATCAATTGCTCGAACTCATGATCGGCACCGATCAGGTTGGCGCGGCGGAATTTGTCTTGCAGATCACAGACCAGTTGGTGCGGATCATCGCCCAGCAGGATCGCACAGACCCCACGCTCACTCTGTGCCACCAGAATCGCGCCCAGCGAACACTGGCCGACGGCAAAACGAATGTCGTTGTTTTGACCGGCCGCGCGGTAGTCTCCGGGTTTCATTCCCAGCAGTTGGTCTGCCGCTTCATAAAACCGGCTGTTGGAGTTGAAGCCGGCGTCATACAGGGCATCGGTCACCGAGCCGCCGTCCGCCAGTCGCTCGCGTACCTTGCGTGAACGATGGGCATCGGCGTAGCCCTTGGGCGTCAGGCCGGTGACGGCTTTGAACACGCGATGGAAATGGAAGCTGCTCAGGCCCGCCGCCTCGGCCAATTCGCCCAGGGCGGGTAGCGTTTGCGCGCTTTCGATCTGGCGGCACGCGGCGGCCACGGTGGCGGCATGTTGCGCGGCGAGTTCGCTCTGATCCTTCGTCGCGCGTTTGCTCGGACGATAACCCGCGGCCCGGGCCTGTTCGGCGCTATCGAAGAATTCGACATTGTGTGGTTTGGGCAAGCGCGCGAGGCTGCTGGGGTTGCAGTAGATGCCTGTGGTCTTCACGGCATAGACAAACTGCCCGTCAGCCTTGGAGTCGCGCGCAACCACGGCTGCCCAGCGCGGATCGTTTTCAGTGGCGATTTTGGTCGATCGGGTTGTCATGGCGTCACGTCCATTGAGGGGTTGCCTGCACATTAACCGTGGGGCAGTTGCCACACACTCCGGCGCTTGCGGTCAAATTCGAAGGCTTTATCCGGCGGTACGGAAGGTGAAGTTGATGCGTTGCTCGCCCAGTTTCGGATGATGGCCGTCCTTGATCGGCAACACGCCGTGATAACGCAGGCGATCCACGCCACCCCAGACCACGATGTCGCCATGGAACAGGGGAACGCGCTGACTTTTGTCGCTGCGTGCAAAACCGCCGAACAGGAACATCGCCGGCAAACCCAGGGATACCGAAACGATGGGGGCGGCGTAGGAATGTTCGTCCTTATCCTGATGCAATGACATTTTTGCCCCGGGGATATAACGGTTGATCAGGCAGGAATCCGGCGCAAAACCGGTGAACCCTGCTGCCTGCGCCGCCGCTTGCGCCAGTTGGAAAAACACCTCGGGCATCATTGGCCAGGGCTTTGCGGTGTCTGGATCGAGGCGAGTGTACCGATAACCGCTGCGGTCAGTGGTCCAGCCGAATTGGCCACAACTGCTCAGGGCGACCGACATGGTAAAACCGCCGGGTGTGACCATCTGCCGAAACGGCGCGGCCGCCAGCACTTCTTCCAGGGCAGGCAGCAAACGCGCCAGCCAGGGCAGGGCGAAGCCTCTGAGCACGTAGGACTGTTCGCCGATCTGCTCGCGCCTGGGCTGTTGCTCGGGTTCTGCATCGGCAAACAGATCGAAAGTCTGCGGATTCATGGGTTCATGACGCATCGTGAAAGATGATTCCAAGGGTATGCCGTTTACCGCTGTGCAGGCGACTCACGCCGTGACGCAGGGTAACGCGGTAGTAACCGCGAGTGCCTTTGACCGGACGCTGGTTGACCGCAAAGATAAGCCCGTCACCTTTCTTCAGGCCGATGACCATCGGGCGTGACTGCATTCGCGGGCGCTGTTCAGTCAGGACAAATTCGCCGCCGGTGAAGTCTTGATCCGGGTCTGACAGCAGGATCGCCACTTGCAGCGGGAAAACGTGCTCACCGTACAGATCCTGATGCAAACAGTTGTAGTCCTGCGGACCATATTGCAGCAACAAGGGTGTCGGACGGTTCTGACCAGCGGCATGGCAGCGATCAAGGAAGGCTGGAAGGGTTTCAGGAAAACGCTCCGGCAAGCCCATCTGTTCATGCCAGCGATTGGCGATGGGCACCAGTCGTGGGTAGAGCGCGCTACGCAAGCGGGCCACAAGTTCCGGCAAGGGGTAGTTGAAATACTTGTACTCGCCTCGGCCGAACCCGTGGCGAGCCATCACCACGTGGGAGCGAAACAGTTCGGTGCGAGGGTACCAGGCGCTGACCTGCCCGCAAGCCTTGTGACTCAGCAGTGACGGGATGACGGCGCAGCCGTCCTGATCAAGTTGCTGCTCCAGCCGGGGCCAGTCCAGTCTGTCCAGATATTGCTCGCTCATTGCCGGGCCTCTTGTGATGGAGGTGGTCAGTCTGCAAGGCAAAAATAAAACTGGCACTCCGCTGCTTGCGGTCGAACTGCGAGCGGGAGCCGACGTCCATTGTCGCTCCGGATCGTGTTACAACGCTTTGCTGACGCTGATGTCGCTGATGACGTCGTCTTGTCCATGAATGGCGTCCAGCGCCGCCTTGGCTTCTTCCTGGGTGCCGTTTTCAAGCTGGGCAAACTCGAAGCGGCGCTCACCGTTGAGTTTATATTTGATGACGTACTTGGTCGTTTGGGCCACGGTTGTCTCTGCCTGTCTTGTGTTTCGGGTTCGCTGATCAGCTCAGTTTCGTGCTGGAGCGGCGAATGATTTTGATCGAGTGCGTCAGGGTGGGTTTGCGCGTCACGCTGATAGCGCGGCGGTTGACGGTGTCGATCGTGATGTTCCAGAAACCGGTGCTCGGGGCTGTGATGCGGGCTGGAAACGTGTCGAATGCACCGCCGTGATAGGTGTGACGACCGCCATTCTTGAAGCTGCGGAAGTTGGCGTCGTTCATCAAGCGGATGTTGCACATTTGGGAGCATTGAATGACGACGATGTCGTCTTCATTGAGGTGCTCGCGCTGATGGATAAATTTCATGAGGCGCCTCCAGAAGGGCTTTTTCTACAAAATCAAAACGATAGCATGGGCGATAGGCGCAGTTTATCAGCCCGAACGCCTTATTATCCGACCGCTTCGACAATAAAAAACGCTTATTTCACATTTGATGAGCGATAAAGCAGTTTGTCTCGGAGAAAAATCGCAGTTGCGCTGTCCGAGGGTCTTTAATGGAGGTTTGGTATGAAGTGGGGTTTGTGGTTGTTGCCGATGGCATTGACGATCAGTGGTTGCGCGAACGTCTCGGACATCAACGAGTCCTTGCCGACGATGAACGTGATTTCTGGCAAGAAGCCCCATGAATACGCGCAATGCCTGAGCGAAAAACTGGCCGATAGCCGAGGCGCCTTGCAGATCCAGTCGCACAAGGATGGCTTGCGCGTGATCGTGCCGCTCAAGTTTTCCGTGGGGCCATCTGCCGTGTTTGACATCGAAGAACGCTCCGGCGGCAGCAGCATCAAGCTGCACGAGAGCATGTCCAATGTCCCGGTGCGGCCAAAGGATGTGCAGAAGGCTGCCAACGAGTGCATTTCCGGCTGATAGACTATCGACCATCAGCACCGATGCCGCCAAAGCCCTGCTTTGGCGGCATCGTTATTTCTGGAGTCGAACATGAAGCGAGAGCAGGTCCGGGAGCGGCATGCAGAGGGTTTAATCTCTGCCACCCATGTGATTCAGAATCCGGCGGAGCTGGGGGAATGGATCGTGTTTTTCAAGAAAAGCGCCGGGCGCAGCTATTTCCTGGTGGATGACAATGATGAAGTCGAGTCCTTCAGCCGCCTTGATGATCTGATCGATACCGTGCGCGGGCTTGGAATCAAATTCGCCGAAATCCATATGTAGGGCGCGGCGCGTTACCTGCAGATCACCACGACGTTACGGCTCTTGTAGTTACCGACGTCGGCGCCGAGGGTCTTTTCGCTCTCCTTGAGCGAGGGGGTGCCATCGGTTCCGACAATCTTGTAGCCGGTGCCCGCGCAGGACGCATCGGCCTTTTCGTAGCACGCCGCCCAAGAGTTGGCTTCCCCGGAGCAGTCAATCGATAGGCCTTGCTCTCCGTTAGCCAGGTAGGTTTGTTCCGACGTTGCGCAGCCGCTCAGGGCCAATACCGTCAGCAAAGGCAAAACTTTATTCATGGCTTGATCATCGTCAGGGGGGGGGCTAAGGCTGAGACAGCGCCGGATTCAAAAGGTTATAGCCAAAGGCCACTTCTTTTTCGGTATTCATAAAAAAGCCCTGCGCCATGGCAGGGCTTTTTGCATCGGGCGTCGATCAGCTCTTGTCTTTGCCGCGTCGCTTGGGTTCCGGGTGCTCAAGTTCCAGCACCGAGGCCACTTCGATTGCCAGGGCTTCGGAAGGGAACGGCCCGGCGATATTTTCACCGGCGACACTGGCCACCCACCATTGGCCGTCTTTCTCCTGATTGATCAGGAATCCGTTGACGCTTTTTACTGCCGACATCTACTTGCCTCGTTGTCTGGTTCAATCGCGCCATGATACCGCCAAACACACTCAAGGGGTGCCGATGGGCGTATGGTGATGGGTTCCGGGCGGTAGAAACCGTGCATTTGCGCAAGTCTCTGCTATGCATAAGAGGCTGCGCAGCGACCTGCGCACTCCCGCAGGGAACTATCGGCAAGAATATTTCTCTATGTTGGCATCGGTTAGCCAGCGCGGGGCATTGTAAGGTGCACGCCGCCTGATTAGACTGCGCCGAAACTCGTACACACAGCCCTTTCAAGGACTTATATGATCAAGAAATGCTTGTTCCCAGCAGCCGGTTACGGTACTCGCTTCCTGCCAGCGACTAAAGCCATGCCCAAAGAAATGCTGCCGGTGGTGAACAAGCCACTGATCCAGTACGGCGTCGAAGAAGCACTGGATGCCGGCTTGACCGAAATCTCCATCGTCACCGGTCGCGGCAAGCGCGCCCTGGAAGACCACTTCGACATCAGCTACGAGCTGGAAAACCAGATCAAGGGCACCGACAAGGAGAAATACCTGGTCGGCATCCGCAAGCTGCTCGACGAGTGCTCGTTCTCCTACACCCGCCAGACCGAAATGAAAGGCCTGGGCCACGCGATCCTCACCGGCCGTCCACTGATCGGTGATGAGCCGTTCGCCGTGGTACTGGCGGACGACCTGTGCGTCAACCTCGAAGGCGACGGCGTTCTGACCCAGATGGTCAAGCTGTACAAGCAGTTCCGCTGCTCGATCGTGGCCATCCAGGAAGTCGATCCGTCCGAGACCAACAAGTACGGCGTAATCGCCGGCGAGATGATCCGCGACGACATCTACCGCGTACACAGCATGGTTGAAAAACCAAAGCCGGAAGACGCACCGTCGAACCTGGCCATCATCGGCCGCTACATCCTGACCCCGGACATCTTCGACCTGATCGAACAGACCGAGCCAGGCAAGGGCGGCGAAATCCAGATCACCGACGCCCTGATGAAACAGGCCCAGAACGGCTGCGTGATGGCCTACAAGTTCAAGGGCAAGCGTTTCGACTGCGGCGGCGCCGAAGGCTACATCGACGCGACCAACTTCTGCTTCGAGAACTTCTACAAGACGGGCAAGGCGTACTGATAGCCTGAGTTGCTCGTGTTGGAAATCGAACTCCGCTCTGTGTAAAAAACACAGGTGAGGGATAAAGCAAACGCCCCGACTTCGTTCGGGGCGTTTGCTTTTGTGTAGGAAAATGTACGCAGGGGGGCGCAAAGGTAGGTATCGCCTGACATCCATCGGTAGGCGTTGCGAAGGAAAATCCTGATTTGTTAATTGCAGGGATAAACGATGGTTGTTGCGGCTAAAAACCTCTGTATTAAATGGGATATGCCAGAGCCGGTTTGCTCGGCGTGACTGATGTCACGTCAAGGGCGCGCTTAAAGTCGCTGGGGTTTATAAGGAAATGGAGTTTCGTGAATGGCGTTAACAGGATGCGTAACCCTAAAACGATGGTTGGCTCTAAGCGTACTGATGCTACCGGTATTGCTGGTGACAGTTGACAATACGGTGCTTGGGTTCGCGTTACCAAAGATTGCCGAGGCCCTGCGTCCGAGTGCTAGTCAGCAGTTGTGGATGATCGACGCTTATTCGCTGGTATTGGCGGGGTTGCTGGTGTCGATGGGGAGTCTGGGAGATCGAGTCGGTCATCGTAAGTTGTTGCTGGCCGGATCTTTGGGTTTTGCGATTGTGTCGGTGCTAACCGCGTATTCCGATACCGCTACGCAACTGATTGCCGGGCGGGCTTGTATGGGCGTTTTCGGTGCAATGCTGATGCCCTCAACGTTGGCGTTGATACGTTCGGTGTTCGAGGACCGAGAAGAGCGCAGACTGGCAGTCGCGATCTGGGCAACGACGTTGACGGTCGGCTCGGCACTGGGTCCGTTGGTGGGCGGGGTGTTGCTGGAATATTTCAGTTGGGGGGCGATTTTCCTGTTGGCGGTGCCCGTGTTGGTGCCGCTGCTGATATTGGGCCCAATGTTGTTGCCCGAATCCGAGCGAGATGCTTCAGGACCGCTGGATCCGCTTAGCATCCTGCAATCGATGGTTGCCCTTGGTGCCATCGTTTATGGCGTTAAACACAGCGCCAGTAATGGTATCGATTGGATGACGCTGACGGTGTTTGCAGTAGGCGCAGTTGCGGGCTGGATGTTTGTGCGTCGACAGTTACGTCTGCCAGTGCCGCTGATGGACCTGAGTCTGTTCCGTAGTGGCACCTTTAGCGGCTCTGTCGCGATCAATTTAATGAGTCTCGCGTTTCTCGTCGGCTTCGTATTCTTTACCACTCAGTTTCTGCAGATCGTTCTTCAGATGTCGCCCTTGAGTGCTAGCCTCGCGTTGATTCCTGGTCAGGTCATGGCGATTGTAGTGGGGATGGCGGTCGTGCCTGTTGCACAGCGATTACAGGTGCATGTGCTAATACCGATTCTGATGGCGTTTGCTGGAGCGGCGTTTTTGCTGGTCGCCAGCATGGGCAGTAACCTGACCGTTCTAGTGGTGGCTTTTGCCTTGCTGAACATTGGCGTGGGCGCGATCGCGACGGTATCCAATGATGTGATTTTGTCGGCCGCACCTCCGGCAAAGGCGGGCGCCGCGTCTGCCATTAGCGAAACGGCCTATGAAGTGGGTGTAGTTTTGGGGACGACAGTGCTCGGCGGTGTCGTCACTGCCTACTATCGCGGTGTATTGCAGCTTCCGGGGTTCCTGAGCGAATTGCAGATGATGCTGGCGAGAGAGACGCTGTCTGACGCCTATCATGTGGCGGCAGACTTGTCGGGTGATCAAGCAAGGGAATTGATGGCGCAGGCGGGAAGGGCATTCGAAGGTGGAATCGGTTTGGTTTCGTGGGTGACGTTCGGCTTGGCACTCATGGCTATTTTGATTGCTTGGCGCACTCTGCGGACATCGAAAACGCAATCTGCAGAGGGGCATTGATCGAAGATTGGGCCGCGCATTTCAGCACAATGCTTGCTCGGCGGCCGTCCGCAGGTATGCTGTTGGCCTGCCGAGGAGATTGAAAATGGCCTACGATTTTGACCTATATGTGATTGGCGCCGGTTCCGGTGGTGTGCGGGCTGCGCGGTTTGCCGCCGGGTTCGGTGCGAAAGTGGCCGTGGCCGAAAGCCGCTATCTGGGCGGGACCTGCGTGAACGTCGGCTGTGTGCCGAAAAAATTGCTGGTCTACGGTGCGCACTTCGCCGAAGACTTCGAGCAGGCTTCCGGTTTTGGCTGGGGCCTGGATGAGGCGCAGTTCGACTGGCCGACGTTGATCGCCAACAAGGACCGCGAGATCAATCGCCTCAATGGCATTTATCGCAACCTGCTGGTCAACAGCGGCGTGACCTTGCATGAGGGCCACGCGAAGATCGTCGACCCGCATCAGGTCGAGATCAATGGCGAGCGTTTTACCGCCAGGAACATCCTGATCGCCACCGGCGGCTGGCCGCAGATTCCGGAGATTCCGGGGCATGAGCATGCCATCAGTTCCAACCAGGCGTTCTTCCTCAAAGAGCTGCCCAAGCGGGTGCTGGTGGTGGGCGGTGGCTACATTGCGGTCGAGTTCGCCGGGATCTTCCACGGCTTGGGCGCCGAGACCACGCTGTTGTATCGCGGTGAACTGTTCCTGCGCGGCTTCGACACTTCGGTGCGCAAGCACCTGCAGGAAGAGTTGACCAAGCGCGGCATGGACCTGCAATTCAACGCGGACATCGAGCGCATCGACAAGCTGTCCGATGGCAGCCTGAAAGTCACACTCAAGGATGGTCGCCAACTGGAAGCCGATTGCGTGTTCTACGCCACGGGGCGTCGTCCGATGCTGGACAATCTGGGCCTGGAAAACACCGGGGTCAAACTCGACAGGAAAGGCTTTGTCGAGGTCGATGAGCTGTATCAAACCGCCGAGCCGTCGATCCTGGCGCTGGGCGATGTGATCGGTCGTGTTCAGCTGACGCCGGTGGCCCTGGCTGAAGGCATGGCGGTGGCGCGACGCCTGTTCAAGCCAGAGCAGTATCGTCCGGTGGATTACAAGATGATCCCGACGGCGGTGTTCAGCCTGCCGAACATCGGCACCGTCGGTTTGACCGAGGAAGAGGCTCGCGAAGCCGGTCACGAGGTGCAGATCTTCGAAAGCCGCTTCCGGCCGATGAAGCTGACCCTGACCGAATGCCAGGAGCGCACGCTGATGAAACTGGTGGTGGACGCCAACACCGACAAGGTCCTGGGTTGCCACATGGTCGGCCCGGAAGCCGGTGAAATCGTCCAGGGCCTGGCGATTGCCTTGAAGGCCGGCGCCACCAAGCGCGACTTCGACGAAACCATCGGGGTGCACCCGACGGCCGCCGAAGAGTTCGTCACCATGCGTACGCCGGTCGCCGGTTAAGCGTCCTTCGCTGCGTCTGCCGCTGCCGCAAGGGTCGCGGCAAGACGTACGCGTTCTTCCAGATCCGTCCGGGTCTTGGCCAGATCCATTTCCAGTGACCTGTTGAGCTGCGACTGCTCATCGACGTTCTGCTTGAGTGCCTGGCTTTCCAGCAGGGCGACGCGCAGGCGTTCCTGGAGGAGGGTGCGCTCACCGTCGACGCGGGTGGCCTGTTCCAGCAACTGATCCTGACGGGTATTGCTTTGCTTGAGCTGTTCTTGCAGCAGGCTCAGTTCGCGCAGCGTGCCGCGGTTTTCAGTCAGCAAGCGTTCGTTGTCGCGGTGCAACTGGGTGATTTCATCCTGGCGTACCAGTGCGCTTTGTTGCGCCTGACGCAGTTCCATCTGTATCTGTTGCACCTGGCCTTCGTGGCGACTCATTTCCTGTTCGCGCTGTTCCTTGACCGCATTGCGGTAGTGCTCCAGTGCGTCGCGAGTGTGCAGGTGCTTTTCTTCAAGGGAGCGGATCTGCTCGTCCTTGTCTTTCAAGCGCAATTCGAAATCGGCCAGCGCCTGATTCAACCCGGCGTTGCGGGTTTGCTCCGTTTGCAGCATGGCTCGGGTTTCTTGCAGGGCCTCGGATTCCTGAGTCAGCGCCAGGCTTTGAAACTCGTATTGCTGGTGCAGTTCGCTGTTGTCCTCTTGCGCTTCGCCGAGCTGGTTTTCCAGCGCCTTGCGTTGTTCTTCGTACTGCGCGCGCGCCTGGTCGATGGGCTCTTGCGCCTGCTCCTTGAGTCTTTGCGCGAGCCGCGCCACGAGCGCCATCAGTTCGTCGTCGATTGGTTCTGTCGGCACCTCGACAGGTTCGACCCGGTCATCGAGCTCCTTGAGGTAGCGATGAATCGTGGTTTTTGAGCCGGTATTGCCCATTTCGATGCGTACGGCATCGATGCTGGGGTTTTCGCCGCGGGCGAGGATCGCCAACCGAGCGGCTTGAACCACCGCTTTATTTACACCGCCGCGTGCCATGAGATCTCCCGGGTTTTGATAATGTGGTACGTACCACGTAAATACACATTGTACCATTCAATAGAAAAAGTTAAATGCTGAATGTGATTAACACGGGATATACTGGTATTACCCCGTGTGATCGAAGTTTCTAGGTATTCCTCGCACTGTTTCCGTACACCAACCCTTGTAGGAGCGAGCTTGCTCGCGAAAAACCCGAGAACGCCCCGGGGGCACCTGCCAACCAGCGTTATCGTTGACGACCATCGCGAGCGGGCTCGCTCCTACAGCGTTTTGTGTTTTTAACGCCAGCGGCCGATGCCCCTTGTAGGAGCGAGCCTGCTCGCGAAAAACCCGAGAACGCCGCGGGGCACGTGGCAGCCAGCGTTATCGTTGACGATCATCGCGAGCGAGCTCGCTCCTACAGCGTTTTGTGTTTTTAACGCCGGCGGCCGATGCCCCTTGTAGGAGCGAGCTTGCTCGCGAAAAACCCGAGAACGCCGCGGGGCACCTGGCAGCCAGCGTTATCGTTGACGATCATCGCGAGCGAGCTCGCTCCTACAGCGTTTTGTGTTTTTCGCGCCAGCGGCCGATGCCCCTTGTAGGAGCGAGCTTGCTCGCGAAAAACCCGAGAGCGCCGCGGGGCACCTGGCAGCCAGCGTTATCGTTGACGATCATCGCGAGCGAGCTCGCTCCTACAGTCGGTTAAAACAGGTTCATTTCCTATGAGCGATCTGGATCGCTATCTGCAAGCCGCGACTCGCGACAACACCCGTCGCAGCTATCGGGCGGCCATCGAACACTTCGAAGTCACGTGGGGCGGTTTTCTGCCGGCAACCGGCGACAGCGTGGCGCGCTACCTGGTGGCCCATGCCGGCATGTTGTCGATCAACACGCTGAAACTGCGTTTGTCGGCATTGGCGCAGTGGCACAACAGCCAGGGCTTTGCCGATCCCACCAAGGCGCCGGTGGTGCGCAAAGTTTTCAAGGGCATTCGCGCGCTGCACCCGGCCCAGGAAAAACAGGCAGAACCCTTGCAGCTTCAGCACCTGGAGCAGGTGGTCAGTTGTCTGGAGCAAGAAGTGCAGACCGCCAGGGCCACAGGCGACCGACCGGGTTTGCTGCGGGCCAGGCGCGACATGGCCCTGATCCTGTTGGGCTTCTGGCGTGGCTTTCGCAGTGATGAGTTGTGCCGGCTTCAGGTGGAACACGTGCAGGCCAGCGCCGGTTCCGGCATCAGTCTCTATCTGCCGCGTAGCAAGAGTGATCGCGATAACCTTGGCAAGACCTATCAGACACCGGCCTTGCAACGGTTGTGTCCGGTGCAGGCTTATATCGACTGGATTACCGAGGCGGCACTGGTGCGTGGGCCGGTGTTCCGTGGCATCGACCGCTGGGGGCATCTGGGCGAGGGGGGCTTGCACGCCAACAGCGTGATTCCGTTACTGCGTCAGGCGTTGGCGCGAGCAGGTATCGCCGGTGAGCTTTATACCAGTCATTCCTTGCGTCGCGGCTTTGCCACCTGGGCGCATCAAAGTGGTTGGGATCTGAAGTCGCTGATGAGCTATGTGGGCTGGAATGACATGAAGTCGGCCATGCGCTACATCGAAGCCAGTCCGTTTCTCGGCATGGCGCGTATCACGGAAAAGCCCGTCTCACCCTAGATACCGTTTTCTTCTATTAATACAGCTGGCTAATAGCGAAAGCCAATCAGCAGCATCAGGTTTGCCAATGAGCCTTCCGTTCGTCGAGTGGGTAAAGTTCTTTCCATCAACTTCTTAACCCCCTGACGGAGAGTCAACGATGCCTATCATCAACAGCCAAGTTAAACCGTTCAAAGCTGACGCATTCAAAAATGGCGACTTCGTAAAAGTCTCGGACGCAGACCTGAAAGGCAAGTGGTCTGTAGTGTTCTTCTACCCGGCCGACTTCACCTTCGTCTGCCCGACCGAGCTGGAAGACCTGGCTGACAACTACGACGCGTTCCAGAAACTGGGCGTCGAGATCTACAGCGTTTCCACCGACACCCATTTCGCCCACGCTGCCTGGCACAACACTTCGCCAGCCATCGGCAAGATCCAGTACACCATGATCGGCGACCCGACCCACGCCATCTCCCGCAACTTCGACGTGCTGATCGAAGAAGCAGGCCTGGCTGACCGTGGCACCTTCGTGATCAACCCTGAAGGCCAGATCAAGATCGTTGAACTCAACGACGGCGGTGTAGGCCGTGACGCTTCCGAGCTGCTGCGCAAGATCAAGGCTGCCCAGTACGTCGCAGCTCACCCAGGTCAGGTTTGCCCAGCCAAGTGGAAAGAAGGCGAGGCCACTCTGGCACCGTCCCTGGACCTGGTCGGCAAGATCTAAGTCTGTGATCGCACCATCAGGGCGGAACTCCGCACCTACTCGGTAAGCTGCACCGCCCAATAAAAACGCCCGGGCGAGATTCGCTCGGGCGTTTTTTTATGCCTGCTCTAAATGAATCAGTCAAAAGGAAATCGCCCGTATGTTGGACGCCAATCTTAAAGCCCAGTTGAAATCGTACCTGGAACGGGTCACCCAGCCGATCGAGATCGTTGCCTCCCTCGACGACGGTGCGAAATCCCAGGAAATGCTTGAATTGCTGAAAGACGTTGCCAGTCTTTCCAGCCAGATTACTTTGCTCGACAACGGTGACGATGCACGCAAACCATCGTTCTCGATCAATCGCCCGGGTGCCGATATCAGCCTGCGTTTCGCCGGCATTCCGATGGGCCACGAATTCACTTCGCTGGTGCTGGCCTTGCTGCAAGTCGGCGGCCACCCTTCGAAGGCCAGTGTCGATGTGATCGAACAGATCCGGTCGCTCAAAGGCGAGTTCAACTTCGAGACTTACTTCTCGCTGTCCTGCCAGAACTGCCCGGACGTGGTCCAGGCGCTGAACCTGATGGCGGTACTGAACCCGAACATTCGCCATGTCGCCATCGACGGCGCGCTGTTCCAGGCTGAAGTCGATGAGCGCCAGATCATGGCGGTCCCCAGCATCTACCTTAACGGTGTGAACTTCGGCCAGGGTCGCATGGGTCTGGAAGAAATCCTCGCCAAGATCGACACCAGCGGCATCGAACGCCAGGCCGAGAAGATCAGCGCCAAAGAAGCCTTTGACGTGCTGGTGGTCGGCGGTGGCCCGGCCGGTGCTTCGGCGGCAATCTACGCGGCCCGTAAAGGCATTCGCACCGGTGTCGCGGCCGAACGTTTTGGTGGCCAGGTGCTGGACACCATGGCCATTGAGAACTTTATCTCGGTGCAGGAAACCGAAGGCCCGAAACTGGCCGTGGCCCTGGAAGAACACGTCAAGCAGTACGACGTGGACATCATGAACCTGCAGCGTGCCGACAAACTGGTACCCGGCAAGAATGGCGAGCTGCACCAGATTCACTTCGCCAGCGGCGCCTCGTTGAAGGCCAGGACCGTGATTCTGGCGACCGGTGCGCGGTGGCGTGAAATGAATGTTCCCGGTGAGCAGCAATACCGCAACAAGGGCGTGGCGTACTGCCCGCATTGCGACGGTCCGTTGTTCAAGGGCAAGCGCGTGGCGGTGATTGGCGGCGGCAACTCCGGCGTCGAAGCGGCCATCGACCTGGCCGGTATCGTGTCCCATGTCACGCTACTGGAGTTCGATGTGCAGTTGCGAGCCGATGCGGTATTGCAGCGCAAGTTGCACAGCCTGCCGAACGTCACCGTGATCACCAGTGCGCAAACCACTGAGGTCACCGGTGATGGCCAGAAGGTCAACGGCCTGCGCTACAAGGATCGTCAGAGCGACGAATTGCGCAGCGTGGAACTGGAAGGGATCTTTGTGCAGATCGGTCTGTTGCCCAACACCGATTGGCTCAAAGGCACCATCGAATTGTCGCCCCGTGGCGAGATCATCGTCGACGCTCGCGGTGAAACGTCGGTGCCGGGTGTGTTCGCTGCCGGTGACGTGACCACGGTGCCGTACAAGCAGATCGTGATCGCAGTGGGCGAGGGTGCCAAGGCTTCCCTGAGCGCTTTCGATCACTTGATCCGGACCTCGGCTCCGGCATAAATCGGACGCTGAAAACAAAAAACCTTGTAGGAGCGAGCTCGCTCGCGATGGTCGTCAACGATAACGCTGGTTGGCAGGTGCCCCGCGGCGTTCTCGGGTTTATCGCGAGCAGGCTCACTCCTACAGAGGGGTATCGGCGCCGGCTCTGAAAACACAAAACCCCATGATTGATCATGGGGTTTTGTGTTTCACACATTCCAAATGTTGGATTTGTTGTGCGGGTTACAGCGGTGCTGGCTGAATGATCTCTACCCAATAGGCGTCCGGATCCTTGATGAACGCCAGGCTCTTCATGCGGCCATCGCTCAAGCGTTTCTGGAAATCGCAGCCCAGTGCTTCAAAGCGCTCGCAGGCGGCGACGATGTCCGGCACCGAGATGCAGATGTGGCCAAAACCGCGCGGGTCGGTGTTGCCATTGTGGTAGGCGAAATCCGCATCGTTCTCGGTGCCGTGGTTGTGGGTCAGTTCCAGGATGCCTGGGATCGATTTCATCCACTCGGTGCGCGCGGTGGCGTCGGCCGGGATCTGGTTCTTGTCCACCAGCGCCAGGAAATACAGGCTGAACTCGGCTTCCGGGAAATCGCGTTTTTCCACCAGGGTAAAACCCAGGATGCGTGTGTAGAAATCCAGGGACTTGGTGATGTCCTTGACCCGCAGCATGGTGTGGTTGAAGACAAATTTCTGTGTAGCGGCGTCCGGTTGGGCGGTGACGCCGGGGAAGGTGTTCAATTCGTGCAGGCTCATGGGCCCTCCGGGAAATATGTGGGCTAACGAATGGCGACAATGATACGCAAGGGTTCGGACATCACCAAACCCAAACAGTCGGCTATTGCCTGACAGCCGGCCTGGGCCCAGACTTTACGGCTTGAACCTTGAGTGCTCATTGCAATGATTCGATTCCGTAACGTGCTGTTCATCCTGCTAAGCGTGCTTTCGCTGGCTGGCGCTGCTTGCGCCGATGCGCCAGTGGTGACCTGGCCGCAAGGCTGGCAGGTCGAAGACGTGCCTGAATCGGCGTCGGGGGGCAGTCGCCAGCGGGCGGTGAAAAATGATCAGGATGGATCGCCGCTCATGGTGATGGAACTGACCATGAGCCCGGTGCAAAGCGGTCACCAGGTAAACCTCGAAGGCGTACTGCTGGAGATGCGCAAGTCGGTTCAAAAAGACTTCTTTCAGGGCGGATATCAAAGTGTCTGCACGCGCATTCATTCGACTACGTTGAGTCGATTGGCCGCGCTGGAAACAACCTGCACCATCACGCAAAACGGCAGGCATGTGCTTTCTCAAACATTGGTGGCCGCGGTGGATGCCGATAAGGCCTATGTTCTTTCCTACGCAGGGCAGGCCGAGGCTTATAAGGCGAGCCGGGATGAAATAGACGCTGCCCGTAACAGCTTGAAACTTTAGTAAGCGGCAGTGCTTTTTCGATGCATGAAAAATATTTTAGATATCCAAATGGATTAAGCACAAAGTTGATGGCAGTTAGTAATTGTCGGGTGCCGGCCCCAGGCATTTAGATAGCCCATGAAAAAGCCCTGCATAAGCAGGGCTTTTTTGTCGCCGCGAGAGTTAGCCGCGCAACCAGGAATCAACGGTGGCTGCACCGTACTGTTCTTTCCAGGCTTTCAGGCCGCGGTGGTTGCCGCCCTTGGTTTCAATCAGCTCGCCGGTGTGCGGGTTCTGATAAACCTTGACCACACGGGCGCGGCGGGTTTTAGGGGCGGCTGCCTGCAGCAGGCCGGATTTTGCCGGGTTAGGATCGAGAATGGCGATGATGTCGCGCAGGCTCTTGCCATAGGTTTTCATCAAGCCCTGGAGCTTCTCTTCGAATTCGATTTCTTTCTTGAGCCCGGCATCGTTCTTCAGGGATTCCAACTGCTTGAGCTGTTCTTGAAGGGCCTTTTCGGCTGCACGAAATTCAGCGAGTCTGGACAATATCTTTACTCCAATAGTGTGTTTGGTTGATGCCAACCGCAAACAAAGCTATAAGCCAAGAGCCTTGAAGCGACTCGGTGATAGTGGCTCACCTGCCAATTTAGCGCAGGCATCAAAAATTGTAGTAGTTAATTGGCCAAGAGTAAATCCTGTCTTTTTCTTCATGTAACGTCAGAAGTGTTTTGATTCAAATTGGTGCGGCTAATCGTTTGTTTTGGCGATTGAATTCGCGAGTTAATGGTCGCTTAATGCACTAATGAATTCCGCGCCGGGCATGGGTTTGCCGAACAGATAACCTTGCAGAAAGTTGACCTGGTGAACGCTCAGGTAATCACTCTGTTCGCGGGTTTCGACACCTTCGGCCACCAGGGCAAGGTCGAGTTTGACCGCCAGTTCGATGATGCTGTCGAGGATGTGGCTCGACAGTGTGTCGATGCCGATCATGGCGACAAAACTCTGGTCGATTTTCAGAAAATCGACATTGAACTGCCGCAGGTAGCCAAGGCTTGAATGGCCGGTGCCGAAGTCGTCGATGGCGATTTTCACGCCCAGTTCGCGAAGTTGTTCGAACAGTTGCAGGGTGATGGCCGTGGGCTCGATCAATTCACGTTCGGTCAGTTCCAGTACCAGATGGATCGAGCCTGGCTCGAACGCATCGAGAAACTCGCGGCAATCCTTGACCAGTTCCAGGTCCTGGCAATGGCTGGCGGTGATGTTGATGTCAATGTGAAACGGCTTGTTGAAGCTGGCCGATTGCGGTGCGAGCAGGGCGGCGGTTTGTCGCATCAGTGAGCGGGTCATCGGCACGATCAGCCCGGAGTGCTCGGCAAACGGAATGAACAGATCCGGACGCACCAGGCCTTCCTTTGGGTGTTGCCAGCGCATCAGCACTTCAGCGCCGGACCAGCTTTTACTGTCGCCATGCACCACGGGCTGGAAATACGGAATGAACTCTGAAGCTTCCAGTGCCCGCTGCATTTCCTGGGTAGGTGCCGAGGAGCGCTTTTGCAGGACGTGACCAATAGCCCCGGCAATCACACCGAAGAAAATCAGCAGACTGAGCAGCGGCGGATATTCGCTGCGTATGTATCGCCAGATTTCGCCTTTGGGAAAACCGGCTTCCACGGCAAAAGCATAGTGCCCGGAGGTCAAGTGACTTTGCGCAACGGGCAGGTCAGGCGCAGTGCCGGTATGAACCTTGCCATCGGCGGATATCCAGTCCGGGCCAACTTGCAGCACCAGTAAGGTATTGCGACCGATCAGGCGCAGGGTATTAATCAAGTGATAACCATCGAGGGTCGACAGTGCGCCTTTTTTTCCTTCGCTCACCCGGTACACCAGCACGGCGGTGTTGGGCGTTACCGGATTGCCGCTCAAGAGCCATAAGGCGCCCTGGGTGTAGTCACCGGGGTTGACCTTCTCCTGGTAGTCGCCGA
Organism: Pseudomonas sp. PDM30; assembly: GCF_019218985.1. Lineage (NCBI taxonomy): Bacteria > Pseudomonadati > Pseudomonadota > Gammaproteobacteria > Pseudomonadales > Pseudomonadaceae > Pseudomonas > Pseudomonas sp. PDM30. The sequence goes on along the minus strand of NZ_JAHUWM010000013.1, from coordinate 36,062 downwards.
ACAGAGAGCTGCAATAGAGGTTGTTGTCCCACACCAGATTGGTTGAACGCACGAAGGGGCGGCGAGTGACCTGCTCGCGCAGCGCCAGTGTGACTTCACCGCAACTTTGGCCTGCCAGCGGCAGCAATTCACGAGCAGCCTGGGCGTTGTTGTCGAGCATCAGGTCGAACTGACGAATCGCTTCTTCGGCGGTTTGTTCGGCGTCTTGTTTGAGCGCACGCCCTGCTTGCATGTAAAGAATGGCGGCCCCCAGCAGCACCGGGAGCAAGCCACTGATCAGAGTAACGGCAATTCTTGTGCTGCGACTGCGGGTCTTGGCTTTCAGCGGCATTCGCGAGTCCTGTCACGAAGATGTAAGGCTCTCAATTGATGGCGGGGCAAAACGCCTCCCATGAAGAGTTCGGGTATGGGCCATGATAGTTGGCCGTTGGCGGTTATGCCGCTCAACGCAAATCAAGGCTTTCGGCCAGCCTGATAAAGGCCAGCGTCGCGGGTGATGCCTGGCGTCGATCGAGCACCGCCAGGCCGACCTGGCGCAACACCGCCGGCGACAGAGGTTTTTTCACGCAGCGGCGGTCAATCTGATTAGGCAATGAACCTTCGGCAACCAGCGTCACCCCGTCGCCACGAGCGACGACATCCAGGGTGCTGATCAACTGCGAGCAGCGATAACGGATATTGGGCGTCAGGCGGGCCACTGTGAACAGACGTGAAACCAGCTCCGAAGAACCGGCCTCGGTCAGCACGAACGGGAAGTCGCACAGATCCTTCAGGCTCAGGCTGTCGTGAACCGCCAGCGGGTGGTCGGCGGGCAGCAGCGCGACCATCTGGTCTTCGATCAGCGCGACCGTGTCGAAACGCTCCTCGGGCAATACCACAAAGCCAATGTCGATCCGCCGTTCCTCCAGCCACTGGAGTACCTGACGGTCGGGGCCTTCGTCGATATGCACCTCGATGCCGGGATGGGCGGCGCGGTACTGCTGCAGAATCAACGGCAGCAATTTGATCGATGAAGTCGGGCCGAAGGAGCCGATTCGCAGCGTGCCGCGTTTCATGCCCCTGGCATCGGCCGCTTCCTGGCGCAGGGTGTTGGCCAGGCCGAGCATCGCCCGGGCGCGCAGCAACAACTGCTGGCCAATGTCGCTCAGTTCGACCTGGGTTTGATGCCGGCGCAGCAGTTCGACACCCAACTCCAACTCCAGGGACTTCAAGGCATGGGACACCGCCGATTGGGAAATACCCAGGCGATTGGCCGCTGCCGTGAAGCCGTGGAGTTCGGCCACGAGGGAGAAAATCTCCAGTTGAGTGAGGGTCATGAGTGTTTGCTCATTTTACGATGACTGGGTATTAACCGAATGATACGGCATCTCTCCAACATCCGGTCCTGGAATCTATGACGATCTGCGAGCAAAGCCTGTCAAAACCATCGGATCTTCCGGTGTATCTGAAACTGGCGGCGGTCACCATGGTGTGGGGTGGCACCTTCGTTGCCGGACGCTATCTGGCCGCTGACCTCAGCCCGCTACTGGCTGCCAGCCTGCGGTTTCTGCTGGCCAGCGTGGTCTTGCTGCTGTTTATACGCATGGCACGCACACCGCTGGTCCGGCCCAGCCCCCGGCAATGGCTGCAATTGTCATTGCTTGGCTTTTTCGGGATATTTTTTTACAACCTGTGCTTCTTTTATGGCCTGCATTACATCAACGCTTCACGGGCATCCTTGATCGTGGCGCTGAATCCGGCGGTGATCGGCCTGGCTTCCTGGTTGCTGTTCAAGGAGCGTTTGAATCGGGCGAAAGTCGTCGGCATTGCGATCTGCGTGGCGGGCGCGAGCATGGTGATCGTCAGTCGCGACCCGCAACTACTGGCCGGCGGCGCCGATGTCTGGCTCGGCGATTTGCTGATTTTCGGCTGTGTCCTCGGCTGGGGTGTCTACTCGCTGTTCTCCAAAGAGCTGAATCACACCCTGGGCCCGGTGCAAACGGTGACCTATTCGATCCTGCTGGGCACCGTCATGCTCTGGATGACCTGCATCGTGCGCGGCGAGGTGAGTGTCGCCGCGATCGCCCAGCTGGGTGCGCAGCAATGGTTGAGCCTTTTGTACCTGGGCGTGCTGGGGTCGGCGCTGGCGTACATCGGCTACTACGACGGTATTCGCAAAATCGGCGCGACCCGTTCCGGGGTGTTCATTGCCTTGAACCCGTTGACGGCGGTGATCCTTGGCGCGCTGCTGCTGGATGAGCCGCTGACGCTGGCCATGTGCCTGGGTGGCGGGCTGATACTGGCGGGGATTTTCCTCTGCAACAAACCCCTTGCGCGGGCATGGAAAAAGGGGATTTGATACAGAAGGCGGACAAACTGATTTACGCTGTGTAGAATCGGGTTACGCATACAATAATAATCGTCTTCTGGCAGCAGAAGCCTCGCCCGCAAGAGCCTTGGGTCGAAAATGAAGATATTCGGGTTTCAACTGATCTACGGTGACTTTCTCGCCCGCAGTGTGCGGGGCATCTCCTGTGCGCCACCCACCGGTCTCAGCATTGCTTACAACTAACCTTTGTTAATTGATAAAAAAATGATGAGGCGCCGACCATGGCAGATTTATACGAAAACCCAATGGGCCTGATGGGCTTTGAATTCATCGAGCTCGCATCGCCGACCCCGAACACCCTGGAGCCGATCTTCGAGATCATGGGCTTCACCAAGGTGGCGACCCACCGTTCCAAGGACGTGCACCTGTATCGCCAGGGCGCGATCAACCTGATCCTCAACAACGAACCCCACAGCGTGGCTTCGTATTTCGCGGCCGAGCACGGTCCGTCGGTGTGCGGCATGGCGTTTCGTGTCAAGGATTCGCAAAAAGCCTACAAGCGTGCCCTGGAACTCGGCGCCCAGCCGATCCACATCGAAACCGGCCCGATGGAACTGAACCTGCCGGCAATCAAAGGCATCGGCGGCGCACCGTTGTACCTGATCGATCGTTTCGGCGAAGGCAGCTCGATCTATGACATCGACTTCGTGTTCATCGAAGGCGTCGACCGCCATCCGGTCGGTGCCGGCCTGAAGATCATCGATCACCTGACCCACAACGTGTATCGCGGTCGCATGGCCTACTGGGCCAACTTCTACGAGAAGCTGTTCAACTTCCGCGAAATCCGCTACTTCGACATCAAGGGCGAATACACCGGCCTGACCTCCAAGGCCATGACCGCACCCGATGGCATGATCCGCATCCCGTTGAACGAAGAGTCGTCCAAGGGCGCCGGGCAGATCGAAGAGTTCCTGATGCAGTTCAACGGCGAGGGCATCCAGCACGTTGCGTTCCTGTCCGATGACCTGATCAAGACCTGGGACCACCTGAAAAACATCGGCATGCGCTTCATGACCGCTCCGCCGGAGACCTACTACGAAATGCTCGAAGGCCGTTTGCCGAACCATGGCGAGCCAGTGGACCAACTGCAGGCGCGGGGCATTTTGCTGGACGGTTCGTCCGAGTCGGGCGACAAGCGTCTGCTGCTGCAGATCTTCTCGGAAACCCTGATGGGGCCGGTGTTCTTCGAGTTCATCCAGCGCAAGGGCGACGACGGTTTCGGCGAAGGCAACTTCAAGGCGCTGTTCGAATCCATCGAGCGTGACCAGGTTCGTCGTGGTGTTCTCTCCACTGACTAATCCGTTACACCGATAAAAACTGTGGGAGCGGGCTTGCTCGCGATAGCGGTAGTTCATTCAACATTAATGTTGAATGACACACTGCAATCGCGAGCAAGCTCGCTCCCACATTTTGTTTTGCGTGTGCTTAAGGTCTGCGCTGCCGGACCAGATGCTTGAACCCTTCAAACACCAGCACCAGCACGGCCATCCAGATCGGGATGTAGGTCAGCCATTCCCCGGCCTTGATGCTTTCTCCCAGCAGCAACGCCACGCCCAGCAACAACACCGGTTCGACATAGCTCAACAAACCGAACAGGCTGAACGGCAGCAGGCGGCTGGCAATGATGTAGACCACCAGTGCCGATGCGCTGATCACGCCGAGCATCGGGATCAGCAGCGATAACCAAGGATGCTGTTCAAACACACCAAAACCTTGCGCGCCGCTCTGGACGAACCAGATCGCCACCGGCAGCGTCAACGCCATGTCCAGCCACAAGCCACCGAGGTTGTCCGCCGCCAGTCGTTTACGCAGGACGAAGTAGGCCGGATAACCCACGCAGACCAGCAAGGTTGCCCAGGAAAAACCACCGACCTGATACACCTCGTTGACCACCCCCAGGCAGGCGAACACCACCGCGACTTTTTGCAGATAGGACAGGCGTTCGCCGTAGGCCAGGCGACCGGTCAAGACCATGGTCAGCGGCAGCAGGAAATAGCCGAGTGATACGTCGAGGCTGTAACCGTTCAACGGTGCCCACATGAACAGCCACAATTGCACGCCGAGCAGGGCAGAGGAGGCGATCAGCGCGCCCATCAGTTTCGGATTGGCCATGGCGCGCCGAACGATCTCCAGCACGCGCTTCCACTCCCCGGACACCACCATGAACACGGTCATGCACGGGACGGTCAGCAGCATGCGCCAACCGAAGATTTCCACGCCGCTCAAGGGGCTGAGCAGCGATGTGTAGTAGTACATGACGGCAAACAGCACCGAGGCTGAAACCGATAGAGCGATACCTTTAGACAAGCTGTCCTCGCGAGGTAGAAGGTGAAACGGGGGGCGGAGGATACGTGGTTTTTGTGCTGAATATTGTCCGGATGATCAATATTTCCAACATCCCCTGTAGGAGCGAGCCTGCTCGCGATGAACGACCAGACACCGCGGGCAGGCAGGCTCCCCGCGTTATCGTTGATCACCATCGTGAGCAAGCTCGCTCCTACAGTGGTTTAAAGCGATCTGCGGCCGGACACAAAGTGGCTCACATCATTGAACCCCGGTGTCGACGCATGCCCCGGTGTCACCAGCGAATCGATGAACGCCTCATCCTCTGCCGTGATCTTCACTGCCTGCGCCTTAGTGTAGGCGTCCCACTGCGCTTCGGTACGCGGCCCGACAATGGCCGAGGTCACGGCGCTGTTGTTCAGCACCCAGGCGATCGCGAACTCGACGATGCCGACGCCGCGTTCCTGAGTGTATTGCTGGATTTGCTGGGCGATGCGCAGGGATTCGACGCGCCATTCGGTTTCCAGGATGCGTTTGTCCTGGCGTCCGGCACGACTGTTGGCATCAGGTTTCACATCCGGTGCGTATTTGCCGCTGAGCACCCCGCGCGCCAGCGGGCTGTAGGGCACCACGCCAAGGCCGTAGCTTTGAGCCGCTGTGAACTGCTCGGTTTCTGCCTGGCGGTTGACGATGTTGTACAGCGGCTGGCTGATCACCGGCCGGTCAACGCTCAGTTTGTCGGCGACGCGAATGACTTCGGCGATGCGCCAGCCACGGTAGTTGGACAGGCCCCAGTAACGGATTTTCCCTTGGCGAATCAAGTCACCGATGGCCGATACCGTGACCTCCAGCGGCGTATTGTGGTCTTCGCGGTGCAGGTAATAGATGTCGAGATAGTCGGTGCCCAGGCGTGTCAGGCTGGCATCGATGCCGTTGAACAGGTGCTTGCGGCTCAGGCCGCTGCGGTTGGGAACGCCGTCCACGGGACCGTAGCCGACCTTGGTGGCCAGCACCCATTCATGGCGGCGGCTGGCGATGGCCTCACCGACGATTTCCTCGGAACGACCGTTGGTGTAGACGTCGGCGGTGTCGATGAAATTGATGCCCTGGTCCCAGGCCTTGTCGATGATCCGCAGGGAATCTTCGGTGCTGGTCTGTTCGCCGAACATCATGGTGCCCAGGGTCAGGGTGGACACCTGCAGACCCGAATGACCCAGCGTGCGGTAGCTCATGAGCAAATCCTTTTACCAGTGGGAAAGGCTCAATCAGATACCAGAACCATTGCCGGGAGCAAACGCAAATCTCAAACACACACACAAACCAACTGTAGGAGCGAGCTTGCTCGCGATGGAGTGTCAGCTACATGGGCGTGTCTGACACTCCTTCGCGAGCAAGCTCGCTCCTACAGGGATTTGTGTTGATCAGGTGCGCAAGGTTCGGGTCATGCGCAACGCCAGCAAACTGCCGCAGACAATCACACCCGCCAGCAGGTACAGCGCCGCATCGGTCGAGCCGGTGCTGTCCTTGACCCAACCCACCAGGTACGGGCTGAGGAAACCGGCCATCTGCCCCATCGAGTTGATCAGCGCCAGGCCACCGGCGGCAGCGCCCGCACTGAGCAGAGAGGTCGGCACCGGCCAGAACATCGGCAGGCCGGTGAGGGCGCCCATGGTGGCGATGGTCAGACCAAGAATCGCGATGGCCGGGTTGGCGGCGAAATTCACCGCGATCAGCAGCCCCAGCGCCCCCATCAGCATCGGCACCACCAAATGCCAGCGGCGTTCTTTGCGCAGGTCGGCTGAACGGCCAACCATTAGCATGAATACGGCGGCGAGCAGATACGGAATCGCGCTCAACCAGCCGATCACCAGGTTATCGCTGAAGCCCAGGTTCTTGATGATCGACGGCAGCCAGAAGTTGATCGCATAGACGCCACTCTGGATGCAGAAATAGATCAGGCCGAAAGCCCAGATCGCCGGGTTCTTGAACACCGCCAGCAGCGAATCGGTCGTGGTTTTCGGCTTGTTCGCCAGATCTTCGGCGTGGTCGGCTTCCAGCACCGAACGCTCAAACGGAGTCAGCCACTTGGCATTGGCGTAGCTGTCGCTGAGCAGGAAGTAAGCTAGCGCACCCAGGATGACGGTGGGAATGCCTTGCAGCAGGAACATCCACTGCCAGCCGGCGAGACCGCCCTGGCCGGCGGCGAAGTGGTTGAGAATCCACCCGGAGAACGGGCTGCCGAGCAGGCCCGACACCGGGATCGCCGACATGAACAAGGCCATGATGCGGCCACGGCGGAAGGTCGGGAACCACTGCGAGAGGTACAGCACCACGCCCGGGAAGAACCCGGCTTCGGCCGCGCCGGTGAACAGGCGCAGGGTATAGAACTCGGTCGGCGTGGTGACGAACAGCAGGCAGGTTGACAGGGTGCCCCAGGCAATCATCATCAGCGCAATCCAGCGCCGCGGGCCGAATTTGGTCAGGGCCAGGTTGCTTGGCACGCCGCACAGCACGTAACCGATAAAGAAGATACCGGCGCCGAGGCCGTACACGGTTTCGCTGAACTTCAGCGCGTCGAGCATCTGCAGTTTGGCAAATCCAACGTTTACCCGGTCGAGGTAGTTGAACAGGTAGCAGATGAAAATGAAGGGGATCAAACGCAGGGTGATGCGCTTGTAGACGGCGTTTTTATCGTCAGCGATGGCCTGGGACGCTACGGCGCTCTGTGTCATGGCGGCTCTCTCTTTATTATGATTTTTTGCGATGCAAAGGGTAACGTTGATCGCCCAGAGAGTCTCGACCACCCTCAGGGTGGCTGTCTTTGTGCCTGAGCACAGGGTTTGCAACCAAGGCCTGTGCGGGTGAACAACCCGTTCCATCACTGTCTTCAAGGATCACTTGCATGTTCGAACTCGATCACGACCTGGCCCAGGACATCGTCGACCGGGCGATGGCTATCCTGCCGTACAACGTCAACGTCATGGACAGCCAGGGTTTGATCCTGGGCAGCGGCGAACCGGAGCGGGTCAATACCCGGCATGAGGGCGCGCAACTGGTATTGGCCAATGGCCGGGTGGTGGAGATCGATGCGCAGACGGCGATTCACCTCAAGGGCGTACAACCGGGGATCAACCTGCCATTGATGCTCGACCAGCGCTTGATCGGCGTGCTGGGCATCACCGGCGAACCCGAGCAACTGCGCACCTACGCCGAGCTGGTGCGCATGACCGCCGAAATGCTGGTGGGCCAGCGCAATCAGCAGGCCGAACAGCAATGGCGGCGCCAGCGCTGCGATGACTTGCTGGCGCTGCTTCTGAGCGAAGCCGGGGATTCTCCACGACTGGTCGATGAAGCGCAGCAGTTGGGCCTCAAACCACAAATGACTCGTGTGCCGTACTTGTTCGAACTGGGCCTGGAGCACGCACCAGGACAAACCGTCGAGGCACTGAGTGCCTGGTTGACGAGCCGTCATCCGGACAGTTGGTGCGTGAGTTCGGCCAAAACCTCATTGCTCTGGTGCCGACCGGCCAGCCAGACGGTCGAGAACGAGCGCTTGCTGGACAAGCTCGACGGCCTGGGCTGGAACATCCTGCGCATTGCCGTGGGTGGGCAGGCCGATGGACTTTCCGGATTGCGTCGCTGCTATCGCCGGGTCGGTGACTTGCTGGCCTACGGGCGCGAAGTGCTGCCGCGCTCCCGATTGCTGACGCTCAACCGCTATCGGCTTCCGGTTATGCTCTGGCGCCACCGCAACGACGACGCCCTCGACGAATTGCTCAATCCGCTGCGCAAGGTCATTGCCAAAGACAGCAACGGCCAGTTGCTGGCCACCCTGCGCAGTTGGTGCGAACACGACGGCCAGAGCCAGGCCTGCGCCGATGCACTGGGCATCCATCGCAACAGCCTGCGGTATCGCATGGAGCGGATTGCCGAGCTGAGTGGGGTTGATCCATTGCGACTGGACGGCATGCTCGCACTCTACCTTGGCGTGCAACTGCTGCCCGAGTCAGACATCCATCCATGAATCACGCAATTGCCCTGTGGGAGCGAGCTTGCTCGCGATAGCGGTGTGTCAGCGACATTAATGCTGACTGATGCGCCGCCATCGCGAGCAAGCTCGCTCCCACAGTTATTTGTGGTGGTGCACAGACTTGTGGACGATGCCGCTCCCGCCGGGTTTTGTGGAAATGAACAATAATCCTCAACACCGCTTGTGCAGCGGCCCGGCGTTATTGTTCATGGCGGCTGGCAGCATGTGGGCATTGGAACTGGAGAATTCCCATGAAAATCGTGATCGCCCCCGATTCGTTCAAGGACAGCCTCAGCGCCCAAGGCGTGGCCGATGCCATTGCATTGGGATTGGCGCAGGTCTGGCCTGATGCCCAACTGATCAAATGCCCGATGGCCGACGGCGGGGAAGGGACTGTCGAGTCGATCCTGGCCGCGTGCGAAGGCCAGCAGCGCCGCACCCTGGTTCGCGGGCCGCTGGGGGCCATGGTGGATGCCGCCTGGGGCTGGTTGCCCCAGAGCCACACCGCAATCATCGAAATGGCCGAAGCCAGCGGTTTGCAGTTGGTCCCGGTGGCGCAACGGGATGCGTGCATCAGCAGCACTTTCGGGACCGGGCAATTGATCCGCGCCGCGCTGGATGCCGGTGCACAACGGGTGATCCTGGCGATTGGCGGCAGTGCGACCAATGACGGTGGTGCCGGCGCCATGCAGGCCCTGGGTGTGAAGTTGCTCGACACTCAGGGGCAGACGCTGTCACCGGGCGGTCTGGCCCTTGGGCAATTGGCCCGCGTCGACCTGAGCGAGATTGATCCGCGCCTGGCCCAGGTGCGCTTCGATATCGCCGCCGACGTCAACAACCCGCTGTGCGGCCCCCACGGTGCCTCGGCGATTTTCGGCCCGCAAAAAGGCGCCTCGCCCGCGCAGGTCGAGCAACTGGACCGCGCCCTGGGGCACTTTGCCGACCACTGCGCGCAAGCCTTGAACAACGACGTGCGCGACGAGCCGGGCAGTGGCGCGGCGGGCGGCCTGGGGTTTGCCGCCAAGGCGTTCTTCGGTGCGCAATTTACGGCCGGGGTCGAGGTGGTTGCCGAACTGGTGGGTCTGGCCGACGCCGTTGCAGGCGCCGATCTGGTGATCACCGGTGAAGGGCGTTTCGATGCGCAAACCCTGCGCGGCAAGACGCCGTTTGGCGTGGCGCGGGTCGCCCGGGAACACGGCGTGCCGGTCATTGTCATCGCTGGCACGTTGGGCGAGGGCTATCAGGCACTGTACGAGCACGGTATCGACGCTGCGTTTGCCCTGGCGAGCGGGCCGATGACCCTGGAGCAGGCTTGTGCCGAAGCGCCGCGCTTGTTGCGTGAGCGGGCGACCGATGTGGCGCGGGTTTGGCGGCTGGCCAGTCGCTGACCTTTCGAACACCCCAATCCCTGTGGGAGCGAGCTTGCTCGCGATGACGGTATGTCAGCGACATCAATGCTGACTGACATACCGCTATCGCGAGCAAGCTCGCTCCCACAGGTTTTTTTAGTGTTGGCGGACTATTCAGGCGGATCAATCTGATCCAGCACCCGGTTCGCCGCGATCTCCGCCAGCATCACGCTGTTGGAAATCCCCAGCAGCGCATTGCGCGATCCGCCGTCCAGATGATCCACCAACTGGTGAACCATCACGTCGACTGAGGCCAGCGTTTCCACCAGGTAAACCACCAGGGTTTCGGTCGTGGCTTCTGGGTTCACGGTGAACAGTGTGCCGGGAGTACGTGGCGTGGCTTTGATATCGGCGATCGAGGGGAAGTGAAAGGCGAGGGCGCGTTCGGCGGCTTCGTTGAGCTTTTTTGAATCGGGTTCGTACGGGGAAACCGGATCGGTGTCCGGCGGGTTGGGTGTGACTTTGAACATAGATGCTTCCCTTTTCAGTAGGGCTGCAACCATCTCGCGACTAAACGAAGGGGTGGCAGCTGTGCGCAAGTTAGTCGACCAGCAAGGGAAAGCAAAACCGGCGCGCCCGAGGGCGCCAAGCGCACAGCTACCATCAAGTGCAGGTAGAAACCTGACTGACGATGCTCGTGCGACCGCTTTTCCTTAGCCGGGCGACTAAACCCGATCACTGATGAGCAGTGACACGAATCAAGTTACCGATGGCCCCCCAGGCGCACAAGCCGGCGGATTCTGGCGCAAGCGTAGGCAACGGCGCAAGGTCCTGTGGCTTTCATGAAGTAACCTTAAACACCATTAAACGCGCGCTCGCGAGGTGCCGTGTTGCGCGATTTGAGATAGGGTTGTGGCCAGGAATACGCGCGACAGGAGAACGCCATGCGCTACTCAGCCTTGACCCAACGAATCGCCGGTGACGGAGCGGCAGCCTGGCGGATTCACGATCGAGCGCTGGCGCTGCGCGAGCAGGGTGTCGATGTCTTGCTGCTATCGATCGGCGACCCGGATTTCGACACCCCACAACCCATCGTCCAGGCCGCGATTGGCAGTTTGCTGGCCGGCGACACGCACTACCCGGCGGTGCGCGGCAGCCAAGGCTTGCGCGACAGCATCGCCCGCCATCATCGCCGGCGCAGCGGCCAGGCCGTGGATGCGCAGCACGTGATCGTATTCCCCGGGGCGCAATGCGCGGTGTATTCGGTTGCGCAATGCCTGCTCGACCCGGGGGACGAAGTGCTCGTCGCCGAGCCGATGTACGTGACCTACGAAGGCGTGTTCGGTGCCTGCGGGGCGAAAGTGGTGCCGGTGCCGGTGCGCTCGCAGAACGGCTTTCGGGTCGATCCGGCCGATGTCGCGGCACTGATCACACCGAACACCCGCGCGATGTTGCTCAACAGCCCGAACAACCCCTCCGGTGCCAGCCTGCCGCTGACGGCCTGGAAAGCGCTGGCCGCATTGTGCATTCGCCATGACCTGTGGTTGATCAGCGACGAGGTGTACAGCGAGCTGCTGTTCGAGGGCGAACACATCAGCCCCGCGAGTTTGCCGGGCATGGCCGAACGCACGGCGACGATCAATAGCCTGTCGAAATCCCACGCCATGAGTGGCTGGCGGGTGGGTTGGGTGATCGGGCCGCAATCGCTGTGTGAGCATTTGGTGAATCTGTCGTTGTGCATGCTGTTCGGCATTCCGGACTTCATCCAGAACGCCGCGCAATTGGCGCTGGATGAAAACCTGCCGCACGTGGCGCAGATGCGTGAGGAATATCGCCAGCGTCGCGACCTGGTGTGCGCCAGTTTGAATCTGTGCCCTGGCATCCAGGCGATTCGCCCCGATGGCGGCATGTTCGTGATGGTCGACGTGCGCCAGATCGGGTTGTCCGCCCAGCATTTTGCCGAGCGGCTGCTGGACGGTTATGGCGTGTCGGTGCTGGCCGGCGAAGCCTTCGGGCCCAGTGCGGCGGGGCACATTCGCATCGGCCTGGTGGTGGACCGGGCGAAACTGGCGGATGCCTGCCGACGGATTGCGCTGTGCGCCACGGACTTGCTTGAGGGGCGGCGGGCTTGAGTTGCACCGCCTCCAGCATGCAAAAAAAAGTGGCGCTACCTGTCAACTTTGATAGTTACGCACTTTTCTAAAACACGGTTTACTGCTCCAAAGCGCAGAACGACGGGATGCGTTTGGTAGTGCCCGGTAACATTCGGTCTGCTTTTCCGGCCTGACGTCATGGCAAGCCCATGGCGCGAGGTTATGAATATGGAGAGCGACAACATGGCAGGTTCAGATAAAAAAGAGCAACAGCTTGCGGCACGCGAAGCCACCTCTGGCGGGGCAGCACCGCTGGCGGTCCAGTCCCCGGATGTATCGCACATTGTGATGGCCGGGAACCCGGAGGGGCTTATTCCCAGGGCAAGTTTGGATGCCGATCAAACCATCACCATTCAGGTGTGGGGCGGGCCACTTCCAACCCGACCCACACAAACTGACAGGTTCAAACTGGAAATCGCCCGCAGAGGCAGCAACGAATGGACGTTGATTTCTCCTGAACTCACGTATAAGGGCGGTGATACATGGGTGCCGCTGGTATTTACCTTGCCCAGTGCGTTCATGCTGAACCCGGACAATGAGGGCGCGTTCGACCTCAGGTATTGGCATATGAGCTATTTGGATGTGCCGGACCAATCCCTACCCGTGCCCATTCATATCGACAAAGTCCCGCCCAATGGCTCGATACCGCCGGCCAAGATGGGATACACGTTCACAACACCCATTACCGATTTAACGTTTGGCACTGATGATTTTCTTGAGTTTACGATTCCTGGCTGGACGGGCGATTCGGCTGACGTGCGGGTAGCGTTCGGTTGGCTCAAAGGTGAATTACCGGACGATCCAGCGGACATTGATCTCATTGGCCCGCAAGCCATTGTTGCGAACGGCAAGGTAAGAATTCCCAAAGACAAGTTCATCACGGCGGGGGACGGTGCATGCTGTGGCGGCTATGTTTTGATCGACAAGGCCGGCAACATCAGCCCACTGTCATTGTAGGAGCTGATGTCCGTGGCGCTTGGGCCAACGCCGACGCCAGTGCCATTACAGGCGCCGATTGTCACAGACGCCACAGGTGGTGAATTACTGCGCTCGGACATCGTCAATGGCGGTGTCATTGTCAGGTTTCCCAAGATCCCCAATGGCAAACCCACCGATGAAATTGCCATGAAATGGGGCGGCGTCGAAGTTGCAAACAGAATTCCCGTTGGCGATAACCCGCCAACTCACAGTTTCTTTGTGCCCTGGGAACACATCAAGACGCGGTATGGTGCAGCCAAAGGTCCGGTGGCGACCGACGTCCAGTACATCGTGTACCGAGGTCTGGAATCTTTCGTATCTATCATCGTCCCCAAGACTTGCAACCTTTCCAATGCCGGGCCGGATAACCCAAACCCCGAGCCCGGTAACCCCAACCTTGAACCCGTCACGATTGTTGGCGAGTCAGGCGTTGACAACGAACTGGTCGACACGGATGAGGACAAAGAGGTTCTCGCCAAGATCGAATGGCTGACGGCGACACCTATCAGGTGATGTGGAATGGAACACCCATCGGCGCGCCTTATGTCGTAGACGTCACGAATGACACGGCGGGTGACATCATTGAGATTGAACTCGATTGGGACGTGATCCGCGGCGAAGGCGCCAGTCCCGCCATGCCCGTCTCGTACAGACTGACACACGCTGACCACAAAAACCCGCAAGAACCGCAAACCCCAACGATGGTCAAGATCGACTTCCTGGTGTTCCGTCTGCCGGAAGCATTACCGCAGCATGTGAATCCCAACGGCGTCCTTACGTGTAATTCGCTGCGCTGGAATGCCGCGGGCACTCTCTTTGGCATGGAGTTCCTGATCCCGCCGAGCAGTTTCCTGAAGGCTGGCGACACCGTTGTAGTGGGATGGAAGGCCTTTACGGACTTTGACAGCCCGGTTGAAGTGCCAACCGCCGCCAAAACACACACGTTTACCAACATCACCGAACAACAGGCTACCAACGGCATTGTCTGGCTCATCGAGCCCTATGCCACGCATCTTCTGCCCATCTGGAGCAAACCCGTGCCGTCAGGAATGTGCGAGGTGACGTACACCATCACCGGCAAACCTGTTTCGCCGACACCCACCGAAACCGAGATCGCGTTGTCGCAGGGTGAGGGGAGCTGCAACCTTCCGCCCAAGCCCAACCCTTGAGTCTGAAGTAAGTCGTTTTGGCAAAGGGGGCGGATGTGATGTCTGCATCCGCTCACTGAGCTGTGCTGTGTGGGTGACTCCTTCAGATAAGTCCTACATACCGATTAACTCCGGTTCTATAGCCTGCGCCGCTTTCGATCCTCACTCACTCATGGTGCCGAAATGACCAAGGTTCAATTGTTCAAACTTCATCCGCTCTCCAAGGCCCTGAAGCTGCTGTCCATCACTCCTTTTTTACTGGTCGGTGAAGTGGCGCATGCCCTGGTGCTGAATCCGGGTCAAGTCCTGACGATTGATGGCACCACTGCACCCGACAATTACGTGTTGAACGGCGCATCGACGCTCAATGCCAATGGCGCGCAGACCCGTGAAATCGCCGTCAACAATTCCACGCTCAACCTCAATGGCACTAACGTGCAGGCTACCGGGAGCGCCAATGGCGTAATGATGAATGCCGGCAGGGCGAACATTGCCGGCAGCACTATTTCCAGCAGTCAAACAGGTCTTTCGGTTGCCCGTAACGCGTCGGCCACCCAAGGTTCGACCGCGATCGTCAGTGACAGCATCATCAGCGGGGCATCGACGGGCGTTTCGATTACCGGCTTGAGCACGCTGACGTTGTCACGTACCACAGTCACCGGGACCGGTGCCATCGCACCGGGCATGCGAGTATTTGGCGGGGCGGTGAGCGCCACTGGCAGCACCATTACCGGTAATCAGAACGGCATCGAGATAATGTCCGACCCGGTGGTGAGCGGCCCGGCCACGCTCGAACTGAACAACAGTCATGTTTCCGGCTTGAACGGTGCGGCGATTGTCGTCGATAACATCGGTACTGGCCCGTCTCAGGCCAATATTGCGGTCCTCAATGGTTCGACGCTGACGGCCAGCAACGGCATTCTGATGGACGTGGTGGCCGGCGCTGAAGGTAATTTGCGGGTTGGCAACAGCACACTCACGGGCGATATCGTCGCGGACGGCGGTAGCACGGCCAATGTGCTGCTCGAAGATTCCGCGACCCTGACCGGTCGTTTGCAAAACGTGCAGAACCTGGGCGTCAACAGCAACGCGCGTTGGGTGATGGTCCAAGATGGCTCAGTGCAAAACCTGGACATGAACGGCGGTGCCATCCAGTTCGGCAACCCCGGTGAATACTTCAAGCTGAGCGTGGGAACGTTGTCGGGTACGGGTGGTACGTTCTTCATGCACACCGACTTCAAGACCGGTCAGGTCGATACCTTGACCGTGGCCGGCAATGCCACCGGCAACCACACCATAGCCATTGATTCCAGTGGTTCGGAGCCTGTGGGTGTCGGCGCTATTCCGGTGGTGCACATTGGTGGCGGTGATGCCACTTTCAGCCTGGCCGGTGGCGCCGTGGACCTCGGGGCTTTTTCCTACGATCTGGTCCAGCAGAGCCCCACCGACTGGCACCTCAATACCCTTACGCGCAGCATCAGCCCGGGCACTCAATCGGTGATCGCGCTGTTCAACGCGGCACCGACCGCCTGGTATGGCGAACTCAGCACCCTGCGCAGCCGCATGGGCGAAGTACGCATGGACCACGGCAAGGCCGGTGGCTGGATTCGTGCCTATGGCAACAAATTCAACGTTGATGCCAGCTCCGGTGTCGCTTACCAGCAAGTCCAGCAAGGCCTGTCGTTTGGTGCCGATGCGCCATTGCCGGTCGGTGACGGACAGTGGTTGGTGGGTGTGCTGGGTGGCTACAGCAAGTCCGACCTGGACATGAGCCGTGGTACCAGCGGCACCATCGACAGCTACTACCTGGGCGCCTATACCACGTGGCTGGATGAGGCGAGCGGCTACTACTTCGACGGCGTGCTCAAGTTCAACCGGTTCCAGAACGAGTCCGATGTGCACCTGAGCGACGGCAAAAAGACCAAGGGCAATTACGACAGCCATGGCGTCGGTGCCTCCCTGGAGTTCGGTCGACACATCAAGCTGGCTGACGATTATTTTGTTGAGCCCTTCACTCAACTGTCGGGCGTGATCATTCAGGGCAAGGACTACGACCTGGATAACGGCCTGTCCGCCGAAGGCGATCGCACTCATTCTTTGCTGGCCAAGGCCGGGGCAACCGCCGGGCGAAACTTCCAGTGGGATGACAAGATTGTGCAGCCATACATTCGTGCCGCGTATGTACACGAGTTCGCCAATAACAATGAAGTGAAGGTCAACGACAACACCTTCAACAACGACCTCTCGGGATCCCGTGGGGAGTTGGGGGCCGGTGTGGCGGTGTCGCTGAGCGACAAAGTGTCGATTCATGCCGACTTCGATTACAGCAATGGCAACAAAATCGAACAGCCGTGGGGAGCCAACGTGGGCCTGCGCTATCTCTGGTAAACGCACCGTCCCATGAAGCGAATGGCACCGGTTCGAATCCGGTGCCTGTCGTAAACGGCGTTGATGTTCTGTTCATCAGGATTGGCGGACGCCCGGGCTCCTTGTTTCGGCGCGTCCGATTTTCAGCAAGGAGAACGTGAAATGTCAGCATCCGAATCCATCATTCAAATTGACCCTACGATGACGGCGCCGTGGACACGGCCGACTCCGTTATTCCCATTTCGATCAATGAGGCGGGCGCGGCGGTTCCTTCCTGACGGGGCGTGGTTCCAGCGTCCAGCGTGTAGCTCCAGCCCCGTTATAGCGTGGTTCCCGCGCGTTGAAACCTGTAAGAACTACCAGTTTTGCGATTTTTGATCGGCACTCGGGCAGGTGGCCGCGAGTGGCTTTTTTTGACGGATGTCATTGTTTTGGCTGGACTAACATCGAGGGCAGGGTGCAATGGGAAGCGGATTCCGTTCGTCGCTTTTGCGCATGAGATTGACGAGGGCGGACTTGATGAGGTGTGTTGCTTGCACTGGCGACATCGCGAGCAGTGGTCGGTGGTGAACGTATGAATTGTGAACACCACTGAACCTGTAGGAGCGAGCCTGCTCGCGATGGCTGCCTTAAGGACAACGAATGTCTCAAGCCTTCCACACCCCGGGATTCACCAGATTCACCGGCCGCTCACCCGCCAGCGCCGCCAGCAGGTTGTCCACCGCACACCTGGCCATCGCTTCCCGTGTTTCATGGGTTGCCGAGCCCATGTGCGGCGTCGCCACCACGTTGTTCAATTGCAGTAACGGCGAATCAAGGTTTAACGGTTCGCGCTCAAACACATCCAGCCCCGCCGCGCGAATCTGTCCACTGCGCAACGCCTCGACCAACGCCGCTTCATGCACGACTTTTCCTCGGGAAATGTTGATGAAGATGCTTTCCGGGCGCATCAGTGCAAATTCCTCGGCACCGATTAACCCTTCGGTTTCGGCCGTCAGCGGCAAGGTCAGGCAAATGAAATCCGCTTGTTGCAACAGTTCGGCCAGGCTGCGGTATTGCGCGTTGAACCGTTTTTCGACCGCCGGTTTCGGCGAGTGGCTGTGATAGATCACCGGCATGCCGAAGCCGAAATGCCCGCGCTGGGCCAAGGCCTCGCCGATGCGGCCCATGCCGATGATGCCCAGGGTCTTGCCGTGTACGTCACTGCCGAAATGTGCGGGGCCGATGTTGCGGGTCCACTGGCCGTCGCGAACCATGTTCGCCAATTCCACCACGCGCCGCGCAGTGGCCAGGATCAGTGCGAAACCGGTGTCGGCGGTGGTTTCGGTGAGCACGTCCGGCGTGTTGCTGAGCAGGATGCGCCGCTCGGTAAGGTAATCGATGTCGTAGTTGTCCACGCCCACCGAAACGCTGGCGATGGCTTCAAGGTTGGGCGCCAGATCCAGCAGTTCGGCATCGAGTTTCAGGCTGGCACCGAGCAGACCGTGGGCATGGGGCAGGGCGTCGCGCAGTTTGCCGAGACCTTCGGCATCGAGGCTGTCGATCAGCGTCACATCGGTGTGCTCATGCAGGCGAGCCATGAGCAGCGGCGAGAGTTTCTTGTACAGGACGACCTGCTTTTTCATCTTCGTGATCTCAACGTCAATTCAGGAATGAGCCGTGAGGGGGCGCGCTACCGTGGGCCGCTCCCGGTCGCTGGCGCCGGGCTTGAGGAACACCGTGAGCACCACCGAAAGCATCAGCGCACCGCTCATCAACAGATAGGATGCGCCGGGCGAACCGGTGGTGCTGTTCAGGTAACCGACCAGATAAGAGCCGCCAAACGAACCGAGCGCGCCCATGCTGTTAATCAATGCCATGGCGCCGCCCGCGACGTTGGCCGGGAGGATTTCCGGGATGATCGCGAAGAACGGACCGTACGGCGCATACATGCACGCACCGGCAATCACCAGCAGGGTGTACGACCACCAGAAGTGTTCGGCGCCCAGCGCGTAGGAACCGTAGAAAGCAATCGAGGCAATCAGCAGCGGCGGCCAGACGAAGCGTTTGCGCTTTTGCAGTTTGTCCGAACCCCAGGACACCAGCAGCATGCCGATCACCGCCGCCAGATAAGGCAGCGCCGATAGCCAGCCGGCCTCGACCATGTCCATCTGCGCGCCGGCCTTGAGGATCGACGGCAGCCACAATACGAAACCGTAGACACCGATGCTCCAGCAGAAAAACTGCAGCGCGAGGATGATCACTTTGGGTGAGCGAAACGCTTCGGCGTAGTTTTTCACCGCCTTGATGCCGACCTGTTCGGCCGCCAGTGCGCTTTCCAGATCCTGTTTTTCCTGATCGTTGAGCCACTTGGCCTGGGACGGACGATCATCGGCCAGACGCCACCAGATGAAGGCCCAGAGCACTGCCGGCAAACCTTCGACAATGAACATCCAGCGCCAGCTGTAATGCTGCACCAGATACCCCGAGACTACCGACATCCACAGCATGGTCACCGGGTTGCCGAGGATCAGGAAGGTGTTGGCCCGTGAGCGTTCGGCACGGGTGAACCAGTGGCACAGGTAGATCAACATCGCCGGCATCACCGCGGCTTCGACCACGCCGAGCATGAAGCGGATGACGATCAGCCAATAGGCGTTGGAGACAATCCCGGTCAACGTCGCCAGGCTGCCCCAGAGGATCAGGCTGACGAAAATCAGTTTCTTCACGCTGTGTTTCTGGGCGTAGATCGCCCCTGGCACCTGGAAGAAAAAGTAACCGAGGAAGAACAGCGCGCCGAGCATCGACGACAGGCCCGGCGTGATCATCAGGTCGGCGGCCATCCCGGAGGCGGCGGCAAAACCGTAGTTGGCGCGATCGAGGTACGCCAGGCTGTAGGTGATGAACACGATGGGCATGATGTACCACCAGCGGCGGGTGGCGAGTGTTGCGGTTTTCATGGGTGATGCTCCTGAGCTTGTTGTTTTTGTCGCAGCAGGTAACGGTTTGTTCTTCAGTGCCTGTATTGGCCTCATCGCGAGCAAGCTCGCTCCCACAGGGGAATTACATTGGAATACGATCCAGTGTGGGAGCGAGCCTGCTCGCGATGACGGCCTCAAATTCGCTGACCATTTCGGATCGGGTCGGCAACCCCTCCATATCCCCCCGACTCTGCACCGCACGGCTGCCAATCCAGTTGGCCCGCCGCACGGCGTCGGCAAAGCTTTGGTTTTCCAGGAGTGCGCTGATCATGCCGACGGCAAATCCATCGCCGGCACCCACGGTGTCGACCACCGTTTGCACCGGTACACCGGCGACGAAACCTTGATCAAGATGAGTACGGTAGTAAGCACCGTGCGGCCCCAGCTTGATCGCCACGGCTTCGGCGCCCTGGTCGAGGTAGAACGCGGCGATGTCGGCAGGGTCTTCGAAGCCGGTGAGCAGGCGACCTTCGCTCAGCCCTGGCAACACCCAATGAGCGAGGGCGGCGAGGCGGTTGATTTCCGTGATCATCAGTCGCTCGCTGGCCCACAGGCTCGGGCGCAGGTTGGGGTCGAACGACACGCTGCGCCCGGCATCGCGCATGCGGGTCATCAATTCGAAGGACATCTGCCGCGCCGTTTCCGACAACGCCGCAGGAATGCCGGTGGCGTGCAGATGCCGGGCCTTGAGCAAGTCGGGCACGATCGAATGCGACGACAAGTGACTGGCCGCCGAGCCACGGCGAAAGTACTCGACGACAGGATCGCTGCCATCGTCGGTGCGCGATTTGAGTTGGAAACCGGTGGGGTGCGCGGGGTCGATGTCGACGTGGCGGCAATCCAGGCCTTCCTTTTCCAGGCTGTCGATCACGAATCGGCCCAGGGAATCGGCGCCGACGCGGCTCAGCCATGCCACGTTGAATCCCAGGCGCGACAGGCCGATGGCGACGTTGCTGTCGGCGCCGGCAATGCGTTTGTGGAACGCGTTGACGCTGGCCAGGTCGCCGGTCTGCTCGGCAACGAACATCGCCATGGTTTCGCCGAACGAGAGGATATCGATCTCAGACATGAGCATTCTCCAGCGACGATTGGCCGAGGTGGGCGAGGGCGGCGACATGCTCGGTTGTCAGCTGCACCAGGTCTTCGCCTTGCAGCGGATATTCCGCGGCTCGCATAACGCCTTGGTCCATGTGCCGCAGCAGGTGTTCCCACTGTTGCAAGTCGCTGGCGGCGGGTGGGATGGCAACCAGTTTGCCGTCGGCACGGCGCGTCACCGCTTTACAGTGCACATAACCGACGTGCCGACCGAGCAACCGCGCGGCGCTGGCGGCGGACTGGTCCTGCCACTGCCAGTTGCCGATATCGAAGGTCATTTTGATCGGCAGGTTGTGTTGCTCGACTTCATTGAAGAAACGCTGGAACGGTTCGATGCGGCCACCGTGCAGGGTCTGGTCGTTCTCCACCAGCAATTGCACCGCACTTTCGCCGAGCATGCGGGCGAGGCGTTGCAGGTCGCTGTTGTCGGTGAAGTAACCCAGCGATACTTTCAGCCATTTGGCGCCGAACATTTGGGCGCGTTGCAGTGCTGTCAGCAATTCGGGATTGGGTCTGGATTGACCGGCCAGCCACAGCTCCATCGGTGATGAGTACACGCTTTCCAGACCCTCGGCCTGAGTCGCGTCGGCCAGGTGCTCGGGGTTCTCAAAGGTCAGCAGCTCTTCGCGCCATTCGATGCGCGTGGCCCCGGCGGCGGCCAGTACTGCGATGAAACTTCCCTGGCCGCGCTGGCGCACCAGGTCGGCGCCGTAGCTGGACAGGCTGATGGAAACGGCTGGTTTATTCATTGTTTTTCTACCTCTGAAACCGGTTTCATTTTTGTTCAAAAAAATATTAGTGAGTGACGTGTTGTTCTTTCGGGCCTCATCGCGGGCAAGCCCGCTCCCACAGTGTTTTGTGTCGTACAAAAATGTTGTGTACCCCAGAGACTCCTGTGGGAGCGAGCTTGCTCGCGATGGGGCCGGCCCAGTCATCTAAAAACGCCAAGGGTCGACCCCCGCACAACCAGCTGCGGCGAAAAATCCAGCGTCCGCAACGCCCCGTCATCCCCCCGCAACCGCTTGAGCAGACACTCAAATGCACTCGCGCCAATCTCGGTGGTCGGCTGGGCCAAAGCGGTGATGCCACTGCCCACCAACGGGTACCAATCCAGATCGTCGAGGGCTATCAGCCCCACGTCTTCAAACAGATTGCACTTGAGCTCACGCAAGGCATGAGTGCTGGCCAGCGCCGCGATCCCGTTCGAGCAAAACAGCGCTTTCGGACCGGGGCCTGGCGTGTCGAGGAAGTTTTTCAGGTGCGCAGTCAGTTCGTTGCCGGTCTCAATCATCGTGCCGCGCAGGGCCGGGCGCTGTGCGATCTGCGCCTTGAAACTGCTGACCCGCTCGATCCGTGAACTGGTGCCGTCAAACGGCTCTGTCACCAACAGCACGTCGCGATAGCCGCGTTCTTCAAGGTGGGCAAGGGCCATCTCGACAGCCGCCGGGTTATCCAGGCCGACCATGTCACTCTCAAGATGCTCGACTTTGCGGTCCACCAGCACCAGAGGCATTTCCCGGTGCAGTTCATGCAACTCGTCACGGTGATGGCCGAGGGTGTTCACGATCAGGCCTTCGATGTTGTACGAGCGCAGCAGGGCCAGGTGCTGGCGTTCCTGCTCGTCGTCGCGATCGGTGTTGCACACCACCAGGCTGTAGCCGTGTTGACGGCAGGCGGTTTCCACCCCGTGCATCACGGCAATCGAATATGGGTTGCGGATATCGGCCACCAGCATGCCGATCAGGCGGGTGCGCCCGCGTTTCAGGCCACGGGCCATCTGGTTCGGGCGATAACCCAGTTCGGCAATGGACTGTTCGATGCGCTGGGCAATGGCATCGGAGAGCAGGGCGCGGTCTTCGCCGATGAACCGCGAAACGCTGGCCTTGGAGACCTTGGCGTGTTCGGCCACGTCGAGCATGGTCACGCGGCTACGCTGGGCGGCGGAGAAATCGTTCACGGTCTGAAACCTTCTTATTGGATTTATAAGGCAGAGCGCATGGCGCTGAAACCGGTTTCAGGAAACACCAGAAATGAATCCGTCGTCAAGTGTTCGATGAATCACAGGCCGACAAAAAACGACCAATGGAACTCAGGCGAGCACGCTCAACCACGCCGAACCCAGCAACAACAGGCCCATGCAGCGGTTGAAGCGCTGCATCGCACGAGGTGAACGCAGCCAGCGACTGGAGCCGGCGCCGAGCACTGCCCAAGCTCCAAGACACGGCAGCGAGATCAGGAAAAACGCCAACGACAAATACATCACATGCACAAACCGGTCTTCACCCACCCCGGCAAACACGCTGACCACCGCCAGTGCCATCATCCAGGTTTTCGGGTTGATCCATTGCAGGCTCGCCGCGCCCAGCAAGCCGAGGCGCTTCTCGGCATTGTCGGCGGCAATGGCGGCAGCCGGGGCGCGGAAGATTTGCCAGGCCAGATAACTCAGCCATGCCACGCCGGCCCACTGCATGAGCGTTTGCAGCGCAGGCCATTCGATCAGCGAAGTCCCGGCACCGGTGCCCACCAACAACACCAATATCGCAGCACTGGCACAGGCGCCAAAAATGATCGGAACGGCAGCCATCAAGCCGAATCGGGCACTGTTGCTCAGCACCAGAATGTTGGTCGGGCCGGGGGTGATCGAGGCCACAAAGGCGAACAGCAGAAAGGGCAGCAACGTCGGAAAAGAGGACAGCATCGCAGGCAAACTCCGGTGAAGATCATTGAAGTTGATCTTCACAAGCCGGGCGCTTAGCTGTCTGGAAGATTTGAGCAACGCTTGCGGTACAGCGCTGGTGTCAGACCGTAGGCGCGCACGAACCAGCGACCCAGGTGACTCTGATCGGCAAAGCCCAAGGTCATGGCCACGGTTGCAGGTTGCTCACCACGGGCCAGCATTCGACGTGCCGTAGCCAGACGCAATTGCACCAGATATGCATGGGGCGCCATACCGTATGCAGCCTTGAACGCACGGGTCAGGCGAAAGCGGTCGACACCGGTGACGGCGGCCAGTTGGTCGAGGCCAATGTCGTATTGTGCGTTGGCGTGCAGATAGTCCCGGGCCTTTTGCGCAACCAGGGGCAGGCGCGGATCTTCGCCATAGCGAGTGCGCCAGTGCAGATGGCTGGTGAGGCGTTCGAGCAAGCCATCGAGCGCGGTCTGGCGAACGATCTTCATTTCACCACCGTGCAGCGTCTCAAACGCAAGGCTGGTGGCGTGGGTCAGGCGCGAATCGCTGGCCAGGGTGTTGGTGAAACTCAACTCGCTGTTGTCCGGCGCGTTGTCAAACACCGCGCCTAACTCACGCTGCAACCACTGTGGGTCGAGGTACAGCATGCGATAGGTAAAACCATCCGCGGTCGGCGCCTCACCGTCGTGGATGTCGCCCGGTTCCAGCAAAAACACCTTCCCCGGCGTGCTTTGGTGTCTGGCTCGTCGACAATTGAATTGCTGCACCCCTTGCTCGGTGACACCCACCAGATAGCTGTCATGCCAGTGCGGGTCGTAGGCATGGCCCTCGAAATGCGCACGCAGGGTCTCGATGCCGGTATCGGCGTCCTGGGCCAGATCGAGCCAGTTTTGAGACGTCATGCTGAACCTGTGGGATCGTTTTTCCTGCTCATTTAACGCCCGTCTCGAGGGTAATGGTTAGAACATTTGTGCACTGGAGGGACGTTGTTACCATGCACAAGCCGGCCAGACTTAGCACAAATACACCGTCTTGCCACTCACAGTTCTGATAGTGGTGCAGTCGACGCAAATGTTTTTTACTGCGGCGACATTACTTGTGCAGAGTACCCATGACATGAAGCCGTTTGATTCCCGTTCATCCACTGTTGCCACAGGAGCGGTTGAGGTACAGATCTGTGCTCCAGGTCATCTGATTGGCGGACGAAACGGTCCGACAAGCGCCTTGTTGAGTTGGGACGAGCCCTATTCAACCTGCAACTTGTGTCCGAATGCAATTGGTTATGAAGTGTTCGGAGAAGGCATTCAAACAAGAAGTGTGACCCGACCGCCTTTTGAATTGACGGGGTTGAACGCAGATACCGAGCACTTGCTTTACGTCAGGGCAATAGCTGCCAGCAATAATGTTTCGCAGCCCAGTCCGTTACGCTTGTTCAAATTCAAATTACTCGCGCCCTCCAGACCGGGCCCTCTGGAGTTGAGCGAGTTAACCAGTACCTCTGTAAAAGTGAGCTGGACCCCGTCCACTGACAATGGCGGGGACATTCGCTATAGAGTTTTCCTGAACGACTTTCTCATCAAACAGACCGCCCAGCCATATGTCCTGATTACGCACCTGCAAAATCATAGCGACTATCACGTCAAGGTACTGGCGATCAATGCTGCAGGCAGTTCCGAACCTGTTGCCACTGCTTTTAAAACCAGTCTGCGCCCGCCAACCAATCTGAGGTTCAGCCACCTTAACGGGATCTGTAGGCTGGCATGGGATCCGCTCTTCAAAAAACGCCCGGCACATGAAATATCCATCAATGGCGAAAATTTTACGGCTGCCCCTGGCCGCTGGGGCTACAACTTCAAGTTGTCGGATCTTTCTCCGGGACCTGCTCCGCATCACTTCAAGTTTGCGGTCCACGCACAACTTGACGGGGACACCTCGGCAGTGGTGACTCTGGAGGCGACGCTTGCTGACACGACCCCTCCAAGCCGGCCTGGAGCCCCCGTCGTCACTGAAATTACAGACACTTCCGCGAATTTGACCTGGCAGCCCTCGAACGACAATGCAGGCGTCACCGACTATCGGGTTACCCTGAACGGATTTGTATTGTTCAACACTCCGGACACTCACATGAACTTCAGTGGGCTGGCTCCTGGTGCCTATCACTATGTTTTCGTGCGCGGCCGCGACAAGGATGGAAATATCTCTCAACGCAGCCCGATGAGCGTCTTCAAAACGACAGGGCAGGCGCCAGCGCCTAGACCCAATGCACCGACCGTCAGTATCAGTGCACTGAGCTCCAGCTCAGCCAAGTTGGAGTGGACTTTCGCGCACGGTGATGCGGCTACGGGTGTAAGGATCATGAAGGATGACGAGCACCTGCAAGACGTACTGTTCATTCAAGGCATTCACCTCAATAACTTGATCCCGGACACGGAGTACAGAATCAGCGTCAGTGCTTTTGATATCTACGGACAGTTGTCCGAACCCACTGTCGTTGTTTATGAACCCCAGGATCTTATCCCGCCCAGCGCTCCTGGAAACTTGCGCAAGATGGGATCGACCCTTGATTCCGTCACGCTCGCGTGGGATGAATCCACCGACGACGTCGGTATCTGTGATTACGTTATTTACAATAATCAGCAGTATTTCGATCGCACACCATTGACCCATTACACTGCCGTTGACTTGCCTTCCGGTACATACTCATTTGAGGTGTGTGCGCTGGATCTCAGCGGTAATCACTCCGCGCCTGCGTCAGTAAGTGTTGAAATCGAGGGCGAACTCTAGTTCGCCAAGCCCTGAAGTAACCACTCATGCCGATTTACTCAAATAACCCGGCGGCGATGTTGATCGAGAACCCGAGAATGGCTGTGTTGAACAGAAAACCGATCAACGACTGCGCCAGCACGATCTTGCGCAATTCCCGTGTCGCCACGCCGACATCCGAGGTCTGCACCGCCACGCCGACGGTGAACGAGAAGTACAAAAAGTCCCAGTAGTTGGGTGTCGTCAGACCTTCGGCAAAACGCAACGCCGGCTCCTTGCCTTCCCAGGTGTAAAACAGGCGCGCGTAGTGCACGCTGAAAATCACCCCGATCAGCAACCAGGAGCCGATCACCGTCAAAGCGGTGAAGCCGTAGTGCAGCAGTTTGCGGGTGGTTTCCAGATCTTTGCCGCCGGCCAGTTCGAGGGTGATGGCTGCCAGGCTGGCAATTGCCGCAATGCACACCACGAACAGCACCAGCCCGGCGTTCTCGTCCTCGATTTCGGCAATGCGTTTCACATCAGTCGCTTTCGAACGCACGACGAGCCAGGACATCAGGATCAGGTAAGTCCAGACCCCGGCATTCCAGCCGATGAGTATTTTGCCGATGACCGAATCGGCCGGAACCAGGATACCCGCCGCGATACCGAGCGTCGTGGCGGCGGACAGGCGAGGGTGGGTGTGGCTGAGGTAGGGCATGAGCGCTCGATGGGTCGGAGTATTGCAAACACCTTAGCCCAGGTAAGCACAATCTTGAAATCACCGGGATCCCCTGTGGGAGCGAGCTTGCTCGCGATAGCGGTGTAACAGTCAACATGGATGTTGAATGTGACGGCCTCATCGCGAGCAAGCTCGCTCCCACAGGTAATCGGTGGTGTTGTTTAGATGTTTTTATGGCGCTTGCGCACCAGTTTCATCACCACCACAAAAAACACCGGCACGAACACCACGGCCAGCGTCGCCGTGATCATCCCGCCGATCACCCCGGTGCCGATGGCCTGCTGGCTCGCCGAACTGGCGCCGGTCGCGATCGCCAGAGGCACCACGCCAAGGATGAACGCCAGGGAGGTCATGACAATCGGCCGCAACCGCAGGCGTGCCGCTTGCAGGGTCGCGTCGATCAGGTCGTGGCCGTCGTCGTACAGGCTCTTGGCGAACTCGATGATCAGGATCGCGTTCTTCGCCGACAGGCCGATGATGGTGATCAGCCCGACCTTGAAGAACAC
The DNA here is from genome assembly GCF_019218985.1 of Pseudomonas sp. PDM30. Taxonomy (NCBI): domain Bacteria; kingdom Pseudomonadati; phylum Pseudomonadota; class Gammaproteobacteria; order Pseudomonadales; family Pseudomonadaceae; genus Pseudomonas; species Pseudomonas sp. PDM30. Next base: position 8,655 of record NZ_JAHUWM010000013.1, on the reverse strand, counting down.
GTCGTTGGGCATCCCGCGCAAGGTCACGGCCAGCACCGCGCCGAGCACGCCCAGCGGCACCACCAGCAGCACCGAGGTGGGGATCGACCAGCTTTCGTACAACGCCGCCAGGCACAGGAACACGATCAACAGCGACAGCCCCAGCAGGATCGGCGCCTGGCTGCCGGACAACCGTTCCTGCAACGACAACCCGGTCCATTCCTGGCCCAGTCCCGCCGGGCCTTGCGCCACCAGCCGCTCGATCTCGGCCATGGCCTCGCCGGTGCTGTGGCCCGGGGTCGGTTCACCGGAAATGCTGATCGCCGGATAGCCGTTGTAGCGGGTCAACTGCGCCGGGCCCTGAGTCCACCTGGCCTGTACGAAGGCTGACAAGGGCACCATTTTTTCGTGGGTGTTACGCACGTGAATCTTCAGCAGGTCTTCCACCTGACTGCGCTGGTCGCCCTCGGCCTGCACCACGACGCGCTGCATCCGCCCCTGATTGGGGAAGTCGTTGATATAGGCTGAGCCTACGGCCGTGGACAGCACATTGCCGACGTCGGCAAATGACACCCCCAGTGCGTTGGCCTGCTTGCGGTCGACGACCAGTTGCACCTGCGGTGCCTCGGCCAGGGCACTTTCGCGCACGTTCATCAGGATCGGGCTTTTTTCGGCTGCCGCGAGTAACTCGGTGCGCGCTTGCATCAACTTCTCATGGCCGAGACCCCCGCGATCCTGCAGGCGGAACTCGAATCCGCTGGACGTACCCAGGCCATCCACCGGCGGCGGCAGTACGGCAAACGTCACCGCGTCCTTGATCTGGCTGAGGGCGACGTTGGCCCGGTCGGCAATCGAAGCCGCCGAGTCGTCGCTGCCTCGCTCGGACCAGTCTTTGAGCGTGCTGAACGCCAGCGCCGCATTCTGCCCGCTGCCAGAGAAGCTGAATCCGAGAATCACCACGCTGTCCCGAATGCCTGGTTCCCCGGCGTTGTGCGCTTCAACTTGCTCGGCCACCTGCACCGTGCGGTTCTTGCTTGCACCCGGTGGCAACTGGATGTCGGTGATGGTGTAACCCTGGTCTTCCACCGGCAGGAACGAGGAGGGCAAGCGACTGAAGGCCAAGCCCAGGCCGATCAGCAGCACGCCGTAGATCAGCAGGTAGCGCCCGGTACGTTTCAACGCATAGGCGACCCAGCCCTGATAGCGCTCCGTCAGTTGTTCGAAGCGACGGTTGAACCAGCCGAAGAACCCGGTTTTTTCGTGGTGCTCGCCTTTGGCAATCGGCTTGAGCAGTGTCGCGCACAGGGCCGGGGTCAAGGTCAGGGCGAGGAAGGCCGAGAACAGGATCGAGGTGGCCATTGACAGCGAGAACTGCTGGTAAATCACCCCGACCGAGCCTTGCATGAACGCCATCGGAATGAACACCGCGACCAGCACCAGAGTGATGCCGATGATGGCCCCGGTGATCTGCTGCATGGCCTTGCGCGTGGCTTCCTTGGGCGACAAGCCCTCGGTGGCCATGATGCGCTCGACGTTTTCCACCACCACGATGGCGTCGTCCACCAGAATGCCGATGGCCAGCACCATGCCGAACATGGTCAGCACGTTGATCGAAAATCCGAGCGCCAGCATTGTCGCAAAGGTGCCCATCAGCGCCACCGGCACCACCAGCGTCGGAATCAGCGTGTAGCGGATGTTCTGCAGGAACAGGAACATTACCGCGAACACCAGCAGCATCGCCTCGAAGAGGGTGTAGACCACTTTGGTGATCGAGACCTTGACGAAGGGTGAGGTGTCGTACGGTATCGAGTACTCGACGTTCGCCGGGAAATAGCGCTTGAGTTCGTCCATCTTCGCCCGCACCAGGGTTGCGGTGTTCAGGGCGTTGGCGCCGGGCGACAGTTGCACGGCGACGGCGGTGGACGGTTTGCCGTTCAGGCGCGTGGAAAACTGGTATTCCTGGCTACCGATCTCGACCCGCGCCACATCGCTGATGCGCACGGTCGAGCCGTCCGGGTTGGCCTTGAGGACGATGTCGGCAAACTCTTCGGGGGTCGACAACTGGCCCTTGACCAGAATGGTCGCGGTGATTTCCTGGGTGGTGCGGGTTGGCAGGTCACCGATGCTGCCGGCCGACACCTGGGCGTTTTGCGCGACGATGGCGGTGTTGACGTCCGCCGGCGTCAGGTTGAAGGCGAGCAGCTTCTGCGGGTCGATCCAGATCCGCATCGCCCGTTCGGCGCCGTACAGTTGCGCCTTGCCGACGCCGTCCAGACGCTTGACCTCGTTCATCACGTTGCGCGCCAGGTAATCGCTGAGCGCCACGTCGTCGAGTTTGCCGTCGCTGGAGGTCAGGGTGATCAGCAGCAGGAAGCCGGATGAGACTTTCTCCACCTGCAAACCTTGCTGGATGACCGCTTGTGGCAGGCGAGACTCCACGGCTTTCAGGCGGTTCTGCACATCCACCTGAGCCAGTTCCGGGTTAGTGCCCGGCTGGAAGGTGGCCTTGATGGTGGCGCTGCCCAGGCTGCTCTGGGATTCGAAATACAACAGGTGATCGGTGCCGTTGAGCTCTTCCTCGATCAGGCTGACCACGCTCTCGTCCACGGTTTGCGCCGAAGCGCCGGGGTACACGGCGTAGATTTCGATTTGTGGCGGTGCAACATCGGGGTATTGCGCCACCGGTAATTGCGGAATGGCCAGCGCACCGGCCAACAGGATGAACAGGGCAACCACCCAGGCGAACACCGGGCGGTCGATAAAGAACTGCGGCATAAAAAAGCGTCCTGCTTACTGACCAGTCGCCTGGGCAAGTGGAAGAGGGGTGTCGTCGATCTGCACTTTCTCGCCGGGGCGGGCGTGCTGCAGCCCTTCGATGACGATGCGGTCGCCTGCCTTCAGGCCGCCGGTGACGATCCAGCGATCGTTCTGCACGGCACCCAGTTCGACCGGTCGCTGCCCGACCCGCTGTTCGGCGTCGAGCAGCAGCACCTGGGCGATGCCGGCGCTGTCGCGCTGGATGGCCCGTTGCGGCACGCTGATGCCCTGCTGGTTGATCGCTTGTTCCAGGCGTACGCGCACGAAACTGCCGGGCAGCAAGTCGAGGTCGGGGTTGGGGAACTCGCTGCGCAGGATGATCTGGCCGGTGCCCGGGTCGACGGTGATATCGCTGAACAGCATTTTGCCCGGCAGCGGGTAGAGGCTGCCGTCATCCTGAATCAACGTGGCCTTGGCCTGGTCCTGGCCGACCTGCTGCAACTGACCTGAGCGGAAGGCTCGGCGCAGTTCGTTGAGTTCGCGGGTGGACTGGGTCAGGTCGGCATGAATCGGGTTCAGTTGCTGAATCAGCGCCAGGGGCGTGGTTTCGTTTTGTCCGACCAGTGCGCCTTCGGTGACCAGTGCGCGACCGATACGCCCGGAAATCGGCGCGGTGACCGTGGCGTAACCTAGGTTCAACCGGGCGCGTTCCACCGCCGCCTTGTTGCCGGCGACGTCGGCAGCGGTCTGCCTGGCGTTGGCCCGGGCGTTGTCGTAGTCCTGGCCGCTGATGGCCTTGTCGTCGATCAACCGGGCGTAGCGCTGTTCCTGCAATCTGGCCTGGAACGCGTTGGCTTCAGCCTTGCGCAACGCGGCTTCGGCGCTGTCCAGGTCAGCCTTGAACGGCGCCGGGTCGATGCGGAACAACACTTCGCCCTGTTTCACGTCACTGCCTTCACGGAAGGTGCGCTGCAAGACTACGCCAGCCACCCGGGCACGCACTTCGGCCATGCGCGGTGCGGCAATCCGCCCGCTCAGTTCACTGCTGATGGTCAGTGGCCGCGCTTCGATGGTCTCGATGCGAACTGTGGCCAGCGGCGCCTGTTCCTCGGCATTCGAGGACTTGTCACACGCGCCCAGTGTCAACGCCAGTGCAATCAGGCTGAGCCTGGCAAGCAGATTCTTCGACATGTAATACCCCAATAAAGACCCCCAGCATCCTACTGGGCGAAGGCGAGGGTAGCGGTGAAGCTTTGTTGGTGCTGTGTGAAATTGTGTAAGGGTTTTACTCAGGTGTGCGTGAGGGCGTATATCCTGCAGTCCTTGATTTCTATTGCGCCAGATAGATTGCCATCGCGAGCAAGCTCGCTCCCACCGGGATTTGATGTGAACACGAATGTTGTGAACAACACCGACCACTGTGGGAGCGAGCTTGCTCGCGATGGCGGCATATCTGGCGCCACGGCTCTTTCTGGAAACACCCCATGCCCAACATCCTCCTGGTCGAAGACGACACCGCCCTCGCCGAACTGATTGCCAGTTACCTGGAACGCAACGGTTATTCCGTCAGCGTGATCGGCCGCGGTGACCATGTGCGCGAACGTGCGCGGCTCAATCCGCCGGACCTGGTGATCCTCGACCTGATGCTGCCCGGCCTCGACGGCTTGCAAGTCTGTCGCCTGCTGCGCGCCGATTCGGCGACCCTGCCGATCCTGATGCTCACCGCCCGCGACGACAGCCACGACCAGGTCCTGGGCCTGGAAATGGGGGCCGACGACTACGTCACCAAACCCTGCGAGCCGCGGGTGCTGCTGGCCCGGGTGCGGACCTTGTTGCGCCGCAGCAGCCTCAGCGAGCCGCAGACTGCCAACGACCGCATTCTGATGGGCAACCTGTGCATCGACTTGTCCGAGCGTACCGTCACCTGGCGCGAGCAATTGGTGGAATTGTCCAGCGGCGAGTACAACCTGCTGGTGGTGCTGGCCCGGCATGCCGGAGAGGTGTTGAGCCGCGACCAGATCCTGCAACGCTTGCGCGGCATCGAATTCAATGGCACCGACCGTTCGGTGGACGTGGCGATTTCCAAGCTGCGACGCAAGTTCGACGACCACGCCGGCGAGGCGCGCAAGATCAAGACCGTGTGGGGCAAGGGTTACCTGTTCAGCCGATCCGAGTGGGAATGCTGAGCCGATGTTCAGAATCCTCTTTCGTTTGTACCTGGTGACCATCGTCTCGTTCAGCGCGGCGATCTATCTGGTGCCGGATCTGGTGGTCAAGGTGTTCCAGGAACGCTTTGTCACCTACAACCTCGATTACTCGCGAGGGCTGCAAACGCTGATCGTCAAACAGTTCCAGGGGGTCCCGGCCGAACAGTGGCCGACCCTGGCCGCTGAAATGGACAAGGACTTCTCTCCTCTGCACATCGTGCTCAGTAGCAATGACGACAGCAGCCTGACGCCCGATGAACAGCAGCGCTTGCGCCGCGGCGAGAACGTCGTGCGCGTGGGCGACTGGGGCTGGCGCACGCTGGCGGTCGCGCCGCTGAATGAGCGCACCGTGGTGCAAATGGTCGTGCCACCGGATCCGCTGGACGTCAATCTGTTGTACTGGAGCATCAACGTCCTGATCGGCGCGACCATGCTCGCGTGCCTGTTGTTGTGGCTGCGCCCGCACTGGCGTGATCTGGAGCGCCTCAAGGGCGCCGCCGAACGCTTTGGCAAGGGCCACTTGGGCGAGCGTACGCAAATTTCCCCGAGTTCCAACATCGGCAGCCTGGCCAGTGTGTTCGACACCATGGCCGGTGACATCGAGAACCTGCTCAACCAGCAGCGAGACCTGCTCAATGCGGTGTCCCACGAGTTGCGCACGCCGCTGACGCGCCTGGATTTCGGCCTGGCGCTGGCCCTGTCCGACGACTTGCCGGCGGCCAGCCGCGAGCGCTTGCAAAGCCTGGTGGCGCACATTCGGGAACTCGATGAATTGGTGCTGGAGCTGCTGTCCTACAGTCGCCTGCAAAACCCGGCGCGGCTGCCGGAGCAGGTCGAAGTTTCGATGGATGAATTCATCGACAGCATTCTCGGCAGTGTCGACGAAGAAATGGAGTCTCCGCAAATCGTCATCGACGTGTTGCTCCACGGCCAGCTCGAACGCTTCAGCCTGGACCCGCGCCTGACCGCCCGAGCCCTGCAAAACCTGCTGCGCAACGCCATGCGCTATTGCGAGAAGCGTATTCAGATCGGTGTGCAGGTCTATGCCAGTGGCTGTGAAATCTGGGTGGACGATGATGGCATCGGCATTCCGGATGACGAACGCGAGCGGATCTTCGAACCTTTCTACCGCCTCGACCGCAGCCGCGACCGCGCCACGGGTGGTTTCGGACTGGGACTGGCGATCAGCCGCCGAGCACTGGAAGCCCAGGGCGGCACGTTGACGGTGGAAGCCTCGCCGCTGGGCGGGGCTCGGTTTCGTTTGTGGTTGCCGGCTTCGGCCTGACGCGCTTCGCAGGCGCTGCCGCAGCGCCTGCGTTGTGCCAGGGATTCTCAGGTGCTCAGGCGACTACGCAGCAGTTTCGCCATCTCTTCCAGGTCCGCCATCGGCTGATGCCCGATCAGCATCCAGGCGTGTTCCATGTCAGCCCAATACACGATGTTCAGCTCGCGCCGCTGTTCCCGGGCGAAATGGCGGCTGCCGCTGTTGGAGCGGGTAACACACAGCGCCATGGGGCCGTGGGCCGGATCGAGGTAGGTGATCTGGGCGATGGGTGCACCGTCGTACTCGAGTATTTGCGCGCGCTTGAACTCGGCACGGGGCAGGGTCAGTTTTGCCGGCGCGAGGTTGAGGCCCAGACGCGCATCGATCGTACGCAGTTGTGCCCGTTGGGCAGCTTCATCGCCGGGCAGGTGATCCAGGGTTTCCGGCACATAGAGCGCCATGTAATCGGCCACCAGGCCGCGCCAGCTATGTGACTGTCGGCTCGCTTGCCAGCCGAGGAACAAACGGTCCGCCAGCACGCCGCCGGCCAACAGCCCGGCCGCGGCGGCCAGGAACCAGCGTCGATTGAGCCCGGGGCGGGCGGGTGAGGGCAGTGTGGCGAGCATGGTTTGCAGGCGATCGACCGGCGCCTGTCGGGCCAGCTCATCGTAGGCGTCCTTGAACGGCAGGCTGCTGCGATCCAGCCATTGCAGGCGCAGGCCGAGCATCGGGTCGGCGCTGATGGCCGCGTCGATGCGCGAGCGCTGCTCGGCATCGAGTTGGTTGTCGAGGTAAGCCACCAGTTGTTCGTCCGAGGGTATCGCGTTCATCAATGTTCTCCTCGGTTAGGGGTGGGCACCGTGTGCAACGGTGGATATTCGGCCAGTTTCGCCCGAGCGGCGGCCAGGCGACTCATGACGGTGCCGATGGGCACTTGCAGCACCTCGGCGACTTCGCGGTAGGACAAGCCTTCGACATAGGCGAGAAACACCGTTTCGCGCTGGGCCTCGGGCAAGGCATCGACGCGGCGGATGACCTGTGCTGCCAACACGTGGGTTTGCGCCACGGATTCTCCATCGAACGACAAGGCCTGATCGGCGTCTACCTGACCCTGCCCCTGGCGCACCCGCCGGGCGCGGACTTCGTTGAGCCAGATCGAATGCAGAATGCTCAGCAGCCAGTGGTCCATGCGCGTCCCCTGCACGTATTGCCCGGCCCGTTCCAGTGCCCGCAGGCAAGTGGCTTGCACCAGGTCATCGGCGACATGCCGTTGCCGGGACAGCAGCAGTCCGTAGCGCCATAAACGCGCCAGATGCTGGTTCAGTTCCGTTCGTATTGCCTGATCGCTGGCGATGGCGACCTCCGTCCGCTCGGGTTGTCAGGTTTTCGATGAACCGTTGATGGCTTCGGCCAGGTCCTGGTACTCCTCGCATTGAGTACTGCCACAGATGGATTCGATCTGCCGCAGTTGCTCCTGTGCAAGATCCAGCCGGCCTTTGACCACATAGGCTTCGCCGAGGTATTCGCGGACCTGCGCATATTGCGGGTCTAGTTTCACCGATTGCAGGTAATAGCCGATGCCTTCGTCGGTACGTCCCAGTTTACGCGTGGCGTAGCCGCGATAGTTCAACGCTTTTGCGGTATTTGGCTGTTTCAGCGTGTCGAGCAGGGCCAGGGCTTCTTCATAACGCCCGTCCTTGGCCAGTCGATAGGCATAGTTGGTTCGGTCTTCGTCCGGCACCAGGCTACTGGTCTGCCGGACGCAACGTTTCGATTTGCTGTCGAACACCTGACCTTTCGGGCAGTTGGGTCTGATGGGCGCGTCGTCGTCCCCGCCACCGCCGTTGGCCAGGGCGAGGGAACCGGACAACGCAACGGCCAGCAACAGAGGGGGCGTCAGAACAGCAAAACGAATATTCATGGGCTTTGCTCCAGAGCTTCATGGGTTCAGATCGGGGCGCGTCCCGCTAGACGCAGTGCAAGGTTGATGTGACGAGAACACCGCAGCATGAACAATTATTCGTTACGCCCTGATGGTGTTTTCAAGGAAAATTCATATCGGGGCGGATGCATGGTTTTTGTGCCTTGTGCAGCGTTGTGTGCGCTGAAGAGTCCCTGTGGGAGCGGGCGTGCTCGCGACGCGGAGTGTCATTCAACTTTGATTTCGACTGATACACCGCTATCGCGAGCAAGCTCGCTCCCACAGAGGGTTTGTGCCGGGCAAAATTACTGCGTCCGCCGATGTAGCCCTGTGGGAGCGAGCTTGCTCGCGATGCGGAGTGTCATTCGACGTTGATGGCGACTGAGCCTCCGCTATCGCAAGCAAGCTGAACTGGCCTAATAATTCCGGACACCTCTTAAGGGCGATATGATTTCGCCAACTTGGAGGTTCCATGAACGAAAGAAAGGTCTATACACGCGAGTTCAAGCTGCATGCTGCCAGCATGG
>NZ_JAHUWM010000012.1:0-225029 GCF_019218985.1 Pseudomonas sp. PDM30 | reverse complement strand
AAGCACCATGCTGGCAGCATGCAGCTTGAACTCGCGTGTATAGACCTTTCTTTCGTTCATGGAACCTCCAAGTTGGCGAAATCATATCGCCCTTAAGAGGTGTCCGGAATTATTAGGCCAGTTCAGCTTGCTCGCGATGAGGCCCGCACATCCAACACCCGTGTCGCCTGACACACCACCATCGCGAGCAAGCTCGCTCCCACAGGGGATCACGGCCAGGCACAGATCCCGGGAACGCCCGATAAACCTGTGGGAGCGAGCTTGCTCGCGATGAGGCCCGCACATCCAACACCCGTGTCACCTGACACACCACCATCGCGAGCAAGCTCGCTCCCACAGGGGATCAAACACCCACAAGGGAAGGGGCAGCTTCAAATTGGTCGGCTAGTCCATTCGGACGAGGCGACTCGCGCGCTGCAGCCATAACCTGTCTCTACAACAATAAAACCGTGTCGAGACTCATCATGCGCAAAACGACTTGTGCTCTGTTCATCATCCTCTGTGCGGGCGCTTCCACCAGTCTGTGCCAGCTGTTCAAGAACGAAGCCTACCGACCGACCACGGCTTACTTCAGCTGTTCGAGCTCGGCCATCAACTGCTACCCGCCCGTGGTGCGCAATCTGCTGCCTTGAGCACGGTTTCCACCGGCCATAAAAAAACCACCGGATCGGTGGTTTTTTCGTTGCCGCATTAATCAGGTCGGCAGTACACCCCTGGCCCGCGACAGGGTCAGCGCCAGGTCTTCGATCATGTCTTCCTGACCTCCCACGGTTCCGCGTCGGCCCAGCTCCACCAGCAGTTCGCGAGCAGCGATGCCGTACTTCTGCTCGGCACGCTTGGCGAACAACAGGAACGAGCTGTAGACCCCGGCGTAACCGAGTGTCAGTGCGTCCCGGTCGAGGCGGATCGGCTGGTCCATCATCGGCACCACCAGGTCTTCGGCCACGTCCATGATCTTGTACAGGTCGACGCCGCTGTTGACGCCCATGCGCTCCAGCACCGCGACGAACACTTCCAGCGGCGTATTGCCCGCTCCCGCGCCAAGACCCGCGACCGAACCGTCGATCCGTGCAGCACCGGCCTCGATGGCAGCCAGGGAGTTGGCGATGGCCATGCCCATGTTGTGGTGGCCGTGGAAACCGACTTCGGTCCCGGCGTTCAGTCCCGCACGCAGGGCCCCGATCTTTTGCGTCACTTCATCGGGCAGCATGTAGCCGGCCGAGTCAGTGCAATAGATGCAATTGGCGCCGTAGCTTTCCATCAACCGCGCCTGCTCCAGCAGTTTTTCCGGGCTGACCATGTGCGCCATCATCAGGAAGCCAACGGTGTCCAGGCCCATCTTCGCCGACATGCCGATGTGCTGGCCGGACACGTCCGCCTCGGTGCAGTGGGTCGCCACACGAATGGTCGACACGCCGTGTTCGTGGGCCATCTTCAGGTGGTCGAGGGTACCGATCCCCGGCAACAACAGGGCCGAAACCTTGGCCTGTTTCATCTTCGGAATCACCGCAGAGAAGTATTCCTCGTCGCTGTGGGCCGGGAAACCGTAGTTCAGCGAAGCACCGCCCAGACCATCGCCGTGGGTGATTTCGATCAGCGGCACACCGGCCGCATCGAGACCGGTGGCCACCGAGACCATTTGTTCGATACTGATCTGGTGCTGTTTGGCGTGCATGCCGTCGCGCAGGCTCATGTCATGCAGACGGACGCTCTTACCTTGCAAATTCATAGCGATTCTCCACTCAACGGGCAGGCAATTGCAGGGTGCCCTTGTGGGCTTCTTCGGCGAACATCTCGGCCGTGCGCAAACCGGCGGCGGTCATGATGTCGAGGTTGCCGGCGGACTTGGGCAGGAAATCGCCGAGGCCTTCGACCTCGATGAAAATCGACACCTTGCGCCCGTCGAACACCGGCCCGTTGATCAGCTTGTAGCCGGGCACATAGCGCTGCACTTCACGGACCATCTCCAGCACCGAGGTGCGGATTGCATCCTGGTTCGGCTCGTCATCGGTCAGGCAATGGATGGTGTCGCGCATCATCAGCGGCGGCTCGGCCGGGTTGATCACGATGATCGCCTTGCCGCGTCGGGCGCCGCCGATCTTTTCCACCGCACCGGCGGTGGTGCGGGTGAACTCGTCGATGTTCTGCCGCGTGCCCGGGCCCACCGAACCGGAGGACACCGTCGCGACGATTTCGCCGTAGCTCACCGGCTGCACCCGCGACACCGCCGCCACCATCGGGATGGTCGCCTGGCCACCGCAGGTGACCATGTTGACGTTCATCGCCAGGCTCGACGCGTGCTCTTTGAGGTTGACCGGCGGCACGCAGTACGGACCGATGGCCGCCGGCGTGAGGTCGATCATGATCACCCCGAGTTCGTTGAGCTTGCGGCTGTTTTCCGCATGCACGTAGGCAGAGGTGGCATCGAAGGCAATGCGAATGTCATCGTCGAGGACGTGAGGCAGCAAGCCATCGACACCGCCGGCGGTGGTTTTGATGCCCATTTCCCGAGCACGTTTCAGGCCTTCGGATTCAGGGTCGACGCCAACCATCCACACCGGCTCGATCCATTGCGATCGGCACATTTTCATCAGCAGATCGGTGCCGATGTTGCCCGGGCCGATAATGGCCGCTCTGAGTTTTTTGCTCATGGGGTCAAACTCCAAAAGTCAGGCGCAGAAAGACACCCGGGCACTGCCCAGGCCATCAATGGTCAGTTCAAAACGGTCGCCGGCACGGGCCGGTTCCAGCGGTACCAGCGAGCCGGACAGGATGATTTCCCCGGCCTTGAACGGAATGCCGAAGGCGCCCAGGGTATTGGCCAGCCAGGCCACCGCCGTCAACGGGTTGCCCTGCACCGCCGAACCCAGGCCTTCACTCAGGGGCTCTGCGTTTTTGAACACACGCATGCGCAAATTCGGCAGGTCCAGTTCGCGCGGATCCACCTTGCTGTCGCCCAACACAAACACTCCGCAAGAAGCGTTGTCTGCGACTGTGTCCTGGATGCGGATGCGCCAGTCGTGAATCCGTGAGTCGACGATCTCGAAACACGGCATCACGTATTCGGTGGCGGCCAGCACGTCGGCTTCGGTGATGCCGGGGCCGACCAGGTCATGCTTGAGCTTGAAGGCGATCTCGCCCTCGGCACGGGGCTGGATCAGTTTGTTGGCGGACAGGGAAATTTGCGCATCGTCATCGAACGACATCTGCCGCGTGATGAAGCCGAAATCCGGCTGATGCACATTAAGCATCTGCTGGACCGCCGCCGAGGTCACGCCGATTTTCTTGCCGACGATCTGGTCACCGGCCGCCACCCGACGTTCAATGGCGTACAGGGAAATGTGATAGGCGTCTTCGATGCTGATCGACGGCCAGCGCTCGGTCAGCGGCGCCAGGGTGGAGCCGCTGAGCAGCGCCTGATAAAGCTCTTCGCCGAACTCACGGCGCAATTGCACGCTCATCCACGGGCCTCCTGAAAAAACGCCAGGCACTGGCGGTTGAAAAAGTCACGGTGCTCGACCTGGACCCAATGCCCGCACTCGCTGAGCATCACGAAACGTATTTGGGTGCAGTGTTCAAGCATGGTCTGGGCACCGGAGGACGGGCAGAACTTGTCGTTCATGCCCCAGAAACCGAGGATCGGGCACTGCAATTCAGCCAGGCGCGACGTCATGTTCGGCACCTGCATGGTCGACAGCACGCACACCGGTTGCTGCTGAACCACGGCGACGCGCTCGTTCACCGTTTCGTCGCTGATCAGGGTTTCGTCGAACAGTTGCAGGGCCAGCAGGCGACGCATGCCCGCCGCATCGTTCAGCTCACCCTTGGCGAAAGCCGCGCCCATTTTCTGGATGCCTTCCATCTGCAGGTAATACTGTTCTTTTTCCATCAGGCCACCGGGCGCCATCAGCACCAGACGGCTGATACGCTGCGGTTGGTCGAGGGCCAGTTTGATCGCGATCGCGCCGCCCAGGGAGTTGCCGACCAGCACGCAACGCTGGATGTCGAGGGCATCGAGCAAACCGCTGAGGGCGGCGACAAAGAAGTCCAGGGTGTAGAGGGTGTCGGGCTTGTCCGAAGCGCCGTAGCCGGGCAAATCCGGGACGATCACCCGGTAACCGGCTTCGGCGAACAGCGGGTAGTTCTGCTTGAAGTTGCTGTGACCGCTGGCGCCCGGCCCGCTGCCATGGATGAAAATCACCGGCTCGCCGTTGCCGGTGTCTTTGTAGTGCAGCTGCAAACCATCCGGCAGCGTAACGAAGTGCCCTTGCGCTGAAGCGCCCATAAGGTGTCCTCCCGGCCTGTTGTTGTCGCCGGATTATTCCGACGGGTCGGGCCATCAACATCGTCCGACAGGACTACGCGCCTGTACTTGTAGGAGCGAGCTCGCTCGCGATGGTCGTCAACGATGACGCTGGATACCTGACACCCCGCGGTGTTCTCAGGTCCATCGCGAGCAGGCTCGCTCCTACAGACAATCTCTAGTCCCTTTGGACGTTGGCCTGCCGGGGTTGCAGACCTAGCATCGGTTACATTCCCGAGCGACTGAATGAGACACCCCCATGCTTGATCCAATGGACTTTCGCGGCAAAGTGGTACTGGTCACCGGAGGTGGCAAATGTGTGGGTCGCGGCATCAGCCAGCGCTTTCTGGACTGTGGCGCCGAGGTGGTGATTTGCGGTCGCGAAGCACCACAAACCTTGCCGGCCAGCGCCGGGCGCGAGGCGCTGTTCGTCACCTGCGACCTGCGGGATGTCGAGCAGTCCGGGCGCTTGATTACGCAGATCGTCGAGCGCTTCGGCCGCCTCGATGTGCTGGTCAACAACGCCGGCGGTTCGCCGAATGCCGACGCCGCCACGGCTTCGCCGCGCTTCAGCGAGGCAATCATCCGCCTGAACCTGATTGCGCCACTGAACCTGTGCCAGCAGGCCAACCAGGTGATGCAGGCCCAGGCCGACGGTGGCGCGATCATCAACATCTGCAGCGTCAGCGCCACCCGCCCTTCCCCCGGCACCGCCGCTTATGGCGCGGCCAAGGCCGGCTTGCTCAACCTGACGACCTCGCTGGCGGTGGAATGGGCGCCCAAGGTGCGGGTCAACGCCGTGACCGCCGGGCTGATTCTCACCGAGCAGGCGGCCATGCATTATGGTGACGACGCGGGCATTGCCAGGGTGGCGGCGACCATTCCGTTGCAACGCCTGGCGACCCCGGAGGACATTGGCGACACCTGCCTGTACTTGGCATCGACATTGGCCCGATACGTCAGCGGCGCGGACATCGCGGTGCATGGCGCGGGAGAACGCCCGGCATTTCTCGATGCGGCTCAATCCCATCCATAAGAGGACTTTCGACATGCCCGTAGCCAGCCACAGCGTTGTGCTGAACCTCACGCGACAAGCCGCCTGGACCAAACTGCGCGACCTGAGCCTTGCCCCGCACTATGTACCAGGCCTGACCGGATGCCAGTTTCATCCTGGCGCAACGGAAGGTATCGGCGCCAGTCGCCGGGTGTTGCGCAAGGGCGGTCAGTATCTGGATGAAAGCGTGGTGCAGTGGCAGGAAGGCACGGGGTTCGTGCTGCGGTTGCACAAGGGCGGCAATGACTCGCCCTTTCCATTTCGCGAGGCGAGTTTCAGTTATGCCTTGCAAGCCGAAGGCAACGCGACCCGCATCACTCTGCAAATGAGTTACAGCCTGCGCGGTGGCAAGCTGTTTGAAGGGTTGCTGGCCAAGGCCTTCAACAAGGTCGTTCGGCAGATTGCCGAGAACCTCAAGGCCTACTACGAAACCGGCCGAACGCAGAATCCGGATATGGCTGTCAGCACATCCAATATCAATGCTGCCTGATACACCGCCATCGCGAGCAAGCTCGCTCCCACAGGGGATTGAGGGCGCTCGCAATGCCGGCGTCACCACAAAAACTGTGGGAGCTAGCTTGCTCGCGATGAGGTCGGCACATTCAACATTGATGTTGCCTGACATGCCGCCATCGCGAGCAAGCTCGCTCCCACAGGGGATTGGGGTGTGCTCGCAATGCCGGCGTCACCACAAAAACTGTGGGAGCGAGCTTGCTCGCGATGAGGTCGGCACATTCAACATTGATGTTGCCTGACATGCCGCCATCGCGAGCAAGCTCGCTCCCACAGGGGATTGGGGTGTGCTCGCAGTGCCGGCGTCACCACAAAAACTGTGGGAGCTAGCTTGCTCGCGATGAGGTCGGCACATTCAACATTGATGCTGCCTGACATGCCGCGATCGCGAGCAGGCTCGCTCCCACAGGGGATTGGGGGCTCGCAATGCCGGCGTCACCACAAAAAAATTGTGGGAGCGAGCTTGCTCGCGATGAGGTCGGCACATTCAACATTGATGTTGCCTGACATGCCGCCTTCGCGAGCAAGCCCGCTCCCACAGGGGATTAGGGTGTACTCGCAATGCCGGCGTCACCACAAAAACTGTGGGAGCGAGCTTGCTCGCGATGAGGTCGGCACATCCAACATCAATGCTGTCTGACATTCCGCCATCGCGAGCAGGTTCGCGCCTACAGGAGCCACCTCTGGAGTGAGCAACCTTCAGGAACGTGCCACTTCCGAGTGAGCGGTAAAACGGGTGGCGACAATCTTCCATTGGCCGGCGATACGCTGATAACGGTCCTGATAAAAACCGCCCAACTGCCGCGTCGCCCCGCTCTCGCCATCCAGGTTGAAATACCACAGGGCCCAACGGCCCTGGGCTTCATCTTCGCTTAGCACATCGATTTCCGGGTTGGCGCCGTGATGCAGGTCGATCACCCGCTCATGGCAGGCCAGTTCGCGGAACAGCGCGACAAAACTGTTGCGCTCACGAAAGGTCCCCAACGGGCCGTAATCGATCAGCACTTCACCTTCGGCAAAGCAGTCGGCAATCACCTCGACCTGCTTGAGGTCGCAGGCGTTGAGGTAGCGATGCTTGAGCTGGCGAATATCCTCCAGCGCTTCCAGGCGGGCGATCCGCTGCTCCAGGTTCATGCGGCACCTCGCGCGATTACGTTAACTTCACTCCAGTAGGCTTTCATCGAGCGGATCTTGCCGTCGGTATCGAATTCCATCACGTCGATCACATGCAGCGAGCACGGTTGCCCGCCCCACTCCATGTCGACCCGGAACGGCATCGCGCCGCAACCGTTGAGGGTCGCGCGCACCGGGCCGGTCTGGGTTGCGGAGACTTTCATCGCCCCCAGTCCTTCACGGTAAAAGCGTGCGATGGCGTCGATGCCCTGCAACGGCGCCTGGCCGACCGGGTCTTCAACGGTGGCGTCTTTGGCATAGAGCGCGAGGATGCCGTCGATGTCGCCGGCATCCACCAACTCCACGTAACGCGCCATTGTCGTCTGGATATGTTGTGCGCTGATCATTCAGACCACCTCGAACAAAGCAGCAGCGCCCATGCCGCCACCGATGCACATGCTCACCACCACGTAACGCAAGCCGCGACGCTGGCCTTCGACCAATGCGTGGCCGACCATCCGCGCCCCGGACATGCCGAACGGATGGCCGATGGCGATCGCCCCGCCGTTGACGTTGAGGCGCTCGGCCGGAATGCCCAGGGTGTCACGGCAATACAGCACCTGGCAGGCGAACGCTTCGTTCAACTCCCAGAGGCCGATGTGGTCCATGGTCAGGCCATGACGCTTGAGCAGTTTCGGAATCGCGTAGATCGGGCCGATGCCCATCTCGTCGGAATTGCAGCCGGCGACGGCCATGCCGCGATAGATCCCCAGCGGTTCCAGGCCACGTTTCTCGGCCATTTTTGCGCTCATCAGTACCGAAGCCGATGCGCCGTCGGAGAGCTGGGAGGCGTTGCCGGCGGTGATGAAACGACCCTTGTCGCTCCACTGACCGCCCGGCCACACTGGCTCCAGCGCCTTCAGGCTCTGGAGAGTGGTGTCGATGCGGTTGCACTCGTCGCGCAGCAAGGTGACGGTTTCATAACTGGTTTCGCCGGTGGCCTTGTCGAACAGTGCCTTGTGGCTTGCCAGCGGCGCGAGCTCCCGGTCGAAGCGTCCGGCGCTCTGGGCCTGTGCGGTACGCAGCTGGCTCTGGTAGCTGTATTCGTCCTGCTCGTCGCGGGAGATGCCGTAGCGCGCGGAGACGATCTCGGCGGTTTCGATCATCGGGATGTAGGCGTGCGGGTCCAGCTCGATCACCGAACCCGACTGATTGCGATACAGGTTCTTGTGCTTGTTCTGCACCAGGGAAATCGACTCCAGGCCACCGGCCACGGCGATGTCGATTTCGTCGCACATGATGCCCTTGGCGGCCATGGCGATACTCATCAGTCCCGACGAGCACTGGCGCTCGACGGCCATCCCGGCAACCGATGCCGGCAAGCCTCCGGCAATCGCGCACAGACGCCCCAGGTTATAGGACTGCGTACCCTGCTGCGCGGCGGCGCCGATGATCACGTCGTCCACTTCATCCGGTTCGATACCGGCACGGCGCACGGCTTCGCGCACCACATGTCCACCCAGTTGCGGCGCTTCGGTGTCATTGAACGCACCGCGAAAGGCTTTACCGATCGGGGTGCGGGCGGTGGAAACGATGACGGCTTCTTTCATGCTGGATTCCTCGAAAATGCTGTTGAAGGTCAGGCCGGGTAATAGCGACTGATGGTGTCGACCACGCAGCCGGGGCGTTCCTCGCCGTCGATTTCGACGCTGACGCGGATGGTCGCCTGCACGCCGCCCTTCACTTCCTCGACCGCGATCAGTTGCGCACTGCCGCGCACCCGCGAGCCGACGCGCACCACCGAGGGGAAGCGCACCCGCTCACAGCCGTAATTGACGCCCATGGCCAGGCCACGGACCTCGACGATCTGCGGCAAGAACAGATTGACCAGCGACAGGCTCAGGTAGCCATGGGCAATGCAGGCGCCAAACGGGCCGTTGGCGGCCTTGAGCGGATCGACGTGAATCCACTGGTGATCACCGGTGGCGTCGGCAAACAGATTGATTCGGTCCTGACCCAGCAGCAGCCATTCGCTGACACCGAGCTCCTGGCCCACGGCGTCGAACAAGGCCATCGGCGTGTCGAAAATACGTGGCATGGTCACGCCCTCTGGCTGGACACCGACAACACTTCGCCGGTCATGTAGGAGCTGTAGTCGCTGGCCAGGAACATCATCACGTTGGCCACCTCCCAGACTTCGGCGGCGCGGCCGAACGCTTCGTTGGCGGCCAGTTGATCGAGCACTGCCTGGGGCGCGGATTTGCGCAGGAAATCGTGCAGGGCAATGCTCGGGCTGACCGCGTTGATGCGGATGCCGTAGTCAGCCGCTTCGACCGCTGCGCAGCGGGTCAGCGCCATCACGCCAGCCTTGGCGGCGGCGTAGTGCGCCTGTTCTTTCTGCGCGCGCCAGCCCAGCACCGAGGCGTTGTTGACGATCACTCCGGTACGCCGCTCCATCATTTTCGGCAGCATGGCGCGGGTCATGCGCATGGTGCCGGTGAGCGTCACGTCGATGACCCGATTCCACTCTTCATCGGCCATGTCCACCAGCAAGCGCGAGCCGCCAAGCCCGGCGTTGTTGATCAACACGTCGACGCCTTGCAGGTCACGCTCGGCGCAGGCGATCAGCTGCTGTACCTGGGCTTCGTCGGCAACGTTGCAGACCTGGCCGAACACGTGTTGCAGCCCGGTGGTTTCGCGGATTTTCAGCACCGCTTCGGCCAACCGGCCTTCATGGATATCGCTGATCATCAGCGCACGGCAGCCTTCTTCGGCGGCACGCACGGCGGCGGAAAAACCGATCCCGGCGCCTGCGGCGGCGGTGATCAGCACCGACTTGCCGCGCAGCAGGCCGCGACCTTCAACATATTGAGGTACAGACATGAACTCTCTCCTTTCAGGCGCGCGGACGCGGCTCTTTGGGCATGCCCAAGGCACGCTCGGCGATGATGTTGCGCTGGATTTCGTTGCTGCCGCCGTAGAGGGTGTCGGCGCGGCTGAACAGGTAAAGCGACTGCAAACGGGTCAACCGGTAAGGCGCGGCTTCGAGCAATTCCGCCTCGGCGCCGAGGACGTCCATCGCCAACTTGCCGAGGCTGGCGTGCCAGGTCGACCAGAACAGCTTGTAGATGGTCGCCTCTTTGCGCAGCGAACCGTCCTGGCTACCCGAGAGCATGCGCAGCGAGTTGTAGCGCATGATCCGCAACCCGCTCCAGGCCTCGGCCAGGCGCTGACGCAGGATCGGATCGCGGTCGGCGCCATTGGACTTGGCGATGGCGATGATTTCGTTGAGTTCGTTCTGGAACTGCATCTGCTGGCCGAGGGTCGACACACCCCGCTCGAAGCCCAGCAGTGCCATGGCGATCTTCCAGCCTTCGCCCGGCGCGCCAATGATGTTGGTGGCATCGGTGCGGGCATCGTCGAAGAACACTTCGTTGAATTCCGAGGTGCCGGTGAGTTGCTCGATGGGTCGCACGGTTATTTCTGTCTGGGCCATGGGCACCAGCAGGAACGACAGGCCGCGATGGCCGACGCTACCCGGTTCGGTGCGTGCGATGACAAAGCACCAGTCCGATTCGTGGGCCAGGGAGGTCCAGACTTTCTGGCCATTGATGATCCAACTGCCGGTGGCTTCATCCAGCGTTGCGCGGGTCTTGACGTTGGCCAGGTCGGAACCGGCGCCCGGCTCTGAATAGCCCTGGCACCAGAATGACGTACCGTTGACGATCCCCGGCAAAAAACGCTGTTGCTGTTCGACCGTGCCGAATGCGGCGATGGTCGGCCCGGCCAGGCCTTCGCCGATATGCCCCATGCGGCCGGGGCCGCCGGCGCGGGCGTACTCTTCGTTGAAGATCACCTGCTGGGTGATCGACAGGCCGCGCCCGCCATGCTCCGGCGCCCAGCCGACGCAGGTCCAGCCACCCTCGGCGAGTTTGCGTTCCCAGGCTTTGCGCTCCTCGGGAAACATGTGCTCGTCGCCCGGACCACCGCGAAAGCGCAGGGCCTCGAACTCACCGCAAAGGTTGGCGCTCATCCAGTCGGCGACTTCCCGACGGAAGCGTTCGTCCTGCTCGCTGAAACTGATTTTCATGGCTGCTCTCCCAGAATCACCGAAGCAATGCGCTCGCGATGCCAGGCCGGTAGCCCGAGGAAACTCTCGCTGGCGCGGGCGCGCTTGAAGTAGAGGTGCGGGTCGTACTCCCAGGTGAAACCGACGCCGCCGTGTAGCTGGATCGATTCGGACGCACAGGAGAAGTAGGTCTCGGAGCACTGCGCCTTGGCCAGCGCCGCCGCCAGCGGCAGTTCGGCCGCGACCTGCGGATCACCCTGGGGATCGAGCACTTCCTGGGCCACGCACGCGGCGTAATAACTGGCCGAACGGGCGCATTCGACTTGCAGCATCATGTCGGCGGCACGGTGTTTGAGGGCCTGGAAACTGGCAATCGGGCGACCGAACTGCTGGCGCTCCTGCATGTAGGCCACGCTGAGGTCGAGTACCTGCTGCGCGCCGCCGGTCTGCTCGGCAGCCAGGCCGATGCAGGCCAGTTGCAGGACTCGCTCAAGGTGCGACCAGCCATTCCCGAACTCACCCAGCAGGCAGTCGGCTTCAAGGTACAGGCCCTTGAGCTGGATCCGCGCCTGGCGCCGGGTCTGGTCCATGGTCGGCAGCATTTGCCGTTCTATACCTGCGGATACGGCGTTCACGGCAAACAGGCTGATGCCCTTTTCGCCAGTGGTTCCGGGTTGCCGTGCGGCAATGATCAACAGATCAGCGCCATGGCCATCGAGCACATGCTTGAGGGTGCCGTCGAGGACGAACCCGTCGCCCTCAGCCACCACCGTTGCCTGGACATCGTCGGCGGACCAGCCGTTGGCACTGCTGAACGCCAGGGTCGCGGTCACGCTGCCATCGGCAATCGACGGCAACCAGCGCTGCTTCTGTTGATCATTGGCCGCCAGCAACAGCGCAGGGGTGGCCATGCAGGCGGTGGCGAAAAATGGCGAGCACAGCAAACGCCGGCCCATCTGTTCCAGCAGGATCGTCAGCTCGACAAAGCCGAGGCCCAGGCCCCCATAGGTTTCGGGGATATGAATGGCCGGCCAGTACATTTCCTGGCACAGACGCTGCCAGAGGGCTTCGTCGAAACCCCGTTCGCTGACCATTGCCGCGCGCACGGCGGCAGAATCCGAGACATCGGCGAGGAAACCCTCGGCCGATGCGCGGATCATTTCCTGTTCGTCGCTGAATGCAAACTCCATCGCGGCGCCTTCTGCTCGTTTGGCGGGGCGCGCGTGGCGCAACACCCCTTTGAGCATGAAGTTTGGCGCCGCCCGGACGCGGCAGAATCGTTAGCCTTGCCTAGTCCGAACGGGCGATGTCAAAGTGCGCCTACGCAAGTGAAAAACATGAATCGGCTAAGGATGCAGAACCATGAGCACTGAGCAAGAGACGACTTTCGACGAGCCACGGCTCAGCAGCACGGAAATCCGCATTCTGGGTTCGTTGATCGAGAAACAGGCCACCAGCCCGGAAACCTATCCCCTGACCCTCAATGCCCTGGTGATTGCCTGCAACCAGAAAACCAGCCGCGAGCCAGTGATGAACCTGACGCCGGGCCAGGTCGGTCAGAGCCTGCGCGCCCTCGAAGGACGCGGCTTCGCCAGACTGGTAATGGGCAGCCGCGCCGACCGCTGGGAACACAAGGTCGACAAGGCCCTGGAACTGGTACCGGCGCAGGTCATCCTGACCGGGCTGATGTTTCTGCGCGGCCCGCAGACCGTCAATGAACTGCTAACCCGCAGCGGCCGCATGCATGAATTCGAAGACACCGAACAGGTGGTGCATCAACTCGAACGCCTGATTGCCCGGAGTCTGGCCGTGCTGATTCCGCGTCAGGCCGGCCAGCGCGAAGACCGTTACACCCACGCCCTGGGCGACCCGGCGGATATCGAAGCGATCATGGCGGCACGGCAAAACCCGGCCGAGCGTGGCGGCAGCGGGGTTTCGGTTGAACGGATCGAAGAATTGGAAGCGCGAATTGCGGCGCTGGAAGAGCGTTTGGCGCGGCTCGAATAACCTGGATGTTTACCTGACACAAAACTCCCACAATGGATCGTGGACCGACGGGCATGTGTGATTGACACAACCCCTGTAGGAGCGAGCCTGCTCGCGAAAAACGTCCAGACGACGCGCTCATTCAGACAGCACGCGTTATCGTTGACGTCCATCGCGAGCAGGCTCGCTCCTACAGTGGTTTGACGGTGCTCGTGGTTACTCGCCGTCCCAGTAATCCACCCCGTCCGCCTGCCGGGCCACCGCAACAAAGCCTGACGCATTACCCTCGGCATCCACCTTGAAGTCATCCATCACGGCGTATTTACCGGAATCCGGGTATTCACAGATTTCCGGTGATTGCTGGGTGCTGACGGCCAGGTACCGCAACTCGCCGTTACTGGTATTGATGATCTGGTGCGCCTTTTCAGGCCCACCCGGTGGACAGGCGATCACATCACCGGCACGGATTGGAAAGCGTTCGGATCCCAGGCGAACCTGCCCTTCCCCGGCCACGACGTAGAACATTTCCTCATTGACCCGATGACTGTGAAACGGACTGCCGCGCATGCCTGGCTCCAGCACATACAGGCGATAACCCAGTTTTTGCGCCCCCAGTTGCTGACCGACAAGGGCCAGGCGCTGTTGATAGCGACCGGCGGTTTCACCGGTCGGCGCAAACGCTTCGGGTAGCGGCTCAAGTTCGATCGAATCCAGATTGAGAATGGGGGGATGCATGGACACCTCCTAGCTGCGGGCAAACGCTACGGCCTTCTGGAATTGCTCGTCCGTCGGCCGTACACCGGTATAGAGCACAAATTGCTCCAGTGCCTGGATCGCGATCACTTCCAGCCCGGTGATGACCCGCTTGCCTTCGGCACGGGCACGCACGATCAGCGGTGTTTCCGAGGGTATCGCCACCACATCGAAGACAGTTTCCGCTTTTTCGATCACATCAGCCTCAAAGGCCAGTTGATCGGCCTCCGGTCCTCCCGTCATGCCGATCGGGGTGACGTTGACCAGCATCCGCGGGCGACGACTCCCCAGTTCGGCCTGCCACTCATACCCCAAAGACTGCGCCAGCGCCTGCCCGGCGCGCTCGTTGCGGGCCACGATCAGGCCGTTTTCATAGCCGCCATCGCGCAAGGCACTCGCCACGGCCTTGGCCATGCCGCCGCTGCCGCGCAAGGCAAAGGTCGAGTCCTTGGGCACCTGGTGTTTTTCCAGCAACTGGGCAACGGCGATGTAGTCGGTGTTGTAGGCCTTGAGATGCCCGTCGGTGTTGACGATGGTGTTGATCGATTGAATGGCGGCGGCAGATGCGTCGAGTTCATCCACCAGGGCAATGCAGGCTTCCTTGAACGGCATCGACACGCCACAACCACGAATCCGCAGGGCGCGAATGCCGGCAACAGCACCCGTCAGGTCCTGGCTGGCAAAGGCCTTGTAGTAAAAATTCAAGTCCAGTTGTTCATACAGATGATTGTGAAAACGCAGGCCAAAGTTCCCGGGGCGTCCTGAAAGGGACATGCACAACTGGGTGTCTTTGTTGGGGTTCATCTGCATGGGCAAGCTCCTTCAAATGCACTTTTCGGATGGACGGGATTAGCCCTCCATCGGGTTCTGATCGATCATGTAAGTGTGTTCGCACGGGCCTACACGGGTCGGTAAGAAAGTCGGTACAGACCTTACACAAAATTTACCTCGCGGCCGTGCTGTTTTTCAGAAAAACGCTGTCTTAGAAGTATCCCCGCGACAATCCTTGGGTCTATTGCAGACACAAGCGCCGGGTTGAAGAACCGAGGTACTATCATGATCCGTAAAGTCCCCACAGTAGCCTTGCTGATCGGCGCCCTCGCTATCGCAGGTCAGGCGCAAGCCGGGCACGGTAATGACGCGGCGGTATTTGGAGCGATCGTCGGTACTGCCATCGTCGGCTCGGCTCTGATCAACGCCAACCGCCCGGTCTATGTCGCGCCGCAACCGGTCTACTACCAGCCCGCGCCGGTTTATTACGCACCACCGCCTCCGGTTTACTACCAACCGGCCCCGGTCTACGTGCAACAACCGATCTACTACCGCCCAGCCCCGGTTTACTACGGACCACCCCGTGGTTACTACGGCCCGCCACGCGGCTACTACGGCCGACATTACGGTCGCTGGTAACAGACTCAACCGGCCCCGCTGAAACAGCGGGGCTTTTTTATATCCATTTGTCGGTCCAGGTCTGGATAAATCTCGCCAAGGTCGCTATCGGGACAGTGTCCGTGGCAGAAACAGGCAAGATGGACTCGACCCGATTTCTGCCCTGCGGCACAAAACGGTCATATTTTTGTCATGTCAGTTCCGCAAGCTCGGTGCTGTCCGTCGAAAACAGGTTCATAACAACAAGGACGACCACATGCCAACGCAAAACCCGCACCGCATCGTCGGTCTGTGCACCTCCAGCAAGGTCTACAACGCACTGACCGAACTCAAGCACCTGGAAGGTCATCGCAGCGCCAAGTTTCTCTCGCTGCTGACGCAAAGCCTGGTGCGCAAGGGCCTGCTCAACGAGCAGGAAGTGGTTCATATGCTCGATCAGGTGGTCAGCTGACCGACCAACGGTCGTTTACCCCCTCTGGCATCAATGACCACTATCGAAAACGTTGATTACCCCTCAAGGTACCCGGACCTTAAAGTAACTCCACAGATTGATGGAGGTACTTTTCATGTCCAAGGTTCAGATCATGTCCGTTATCGGCAGCGCCGTCCCCGCACAGCTCAGAGAGCTGGGCATGCTCGCCTGCTGGTACCTGGTGCAGGACGGCGTACAGATCAGCGGCCCGCTCACTTCGCTGCCCGCCGCCCGTGAGCTGTCGCAACGCATCGGCAGCGGCCAGTCCGGCAGGTTCAGCGCCTAAGGCAGCTGCACCCGCGGTTTGGTTTCGATGAAAATGTCCCAGCTCGACATGAACAGGGCCGCGATCAACGGGCCGATGACAAAACCGTTCAGCCCGAAAATCGCCAGGCCGCCCAGGGTCGAGACCAGGATCATGTAGTCCGGCATCCTGGTGTCCTTGCCCACCAGCAATGGACGGAGCAGGTTGTCCACCAGACCGATCACCAAGACCCCGAACAATACCAGCACCACGCCCTGCCAGATCGCCCCGGTGAGCAGGAAAAACGCCGCCACCGGCACCCAGACTATTCCCGCCCCCACCGCCGGCAGCAACGACAGAAACGCCATCAACACCGCCCAGAGCAACACGCTGGGAACGTCCAGAAACCAGAAAATCAGACCGCCCAGCGCGCCTTGGGTGATGGCCACCAGCAGGTTGCCTTTCACCGTGGCCCGCACCACACGATTGAACTTGAGCTGCAAACGGCGTTTCTGCTGTTCCTGCAACGGCACCGCCGCACGCACCTTGCGCGCCAGTTCCGCACCGTCACGCAGGAAGAAAAACAGCAGGTACAGCATGATGAAAAAGCTGACGATGAACTCGAACGTGCCCTGGCCGAAACTGAACGCCTTAGAGGCCAGCTCCTGCCCGCCGGTCATCGCGCTCTTGACGATTTTCTCGCGCAGCCCGTTCAACTCGCCCATGCCGAAGCGATCCAGCTGATGCTGGAAATACGGCGGCAGGCTGTGCTTGAACTGCGACACATACCCGGCAATGTCGAGTTCGCCGCTCTCGACGCTTTTGTAGAGTGACGCGCCCTCCTGAACCAGCAAGGCGCTGATGATGATCACCGGCAGAATCGCAATCACCAGGCAAATGCTCAATGTGCACAGCGACGTGAGGTTGCGTTGCCAGCCGAACTTCACTTGCAGCCGGCCCTGCAGTGGCGCAAAGAGGATGCCCAGGATCACCGCCCAGAACGCCGCGCCGTAAAACGGCAGCAGGATCCAGATGAAGGCAGCGCTCACCAGCACCAGCAACACCGTCAGCGATTTGTCTTGTGGGTTCGTTTCGTTCATGTCCGATCCGTGCCAGCCAGTCAGGACGAAAAACTTTCGCCTTGATGTTTAGTCCGCCACGGCTCGCGCGAGTGCCATCGGTTTGTTGATCAGGCATAGATCCAGGTCAATAAACCCTTGGCACAGGGCATTTACCCTGTGCGGCTTTTGCGACCGACACCGCCATGAACCTCACCGCGCCAGAACTGCTCGCCCCCGCAGGCACCTTGAAAAACATGCGTTACGCCTTCGCCTACGGCGCCGATGCCGTGTACGCCGGCCAGCCGCGCTATAGCCTGCGGGTGCGCAACAACGAATTCGACCACGCCAACCTGGCCCTCGGCATTCGCGAGGCCCAGGCCCGGGGCAAGCGCTTCTACGTGGTGGTGAACATCGCGCCGCACAACGCCAAGCTCAAGACCTTCCTCAAGGACCTTGAACCGGTGATCGCCATGGCCCCGGATGCGCTGATCATGTCCGACCCCGGCCTGATCATGCTGGTGCGCCGACACTACCCCCAGATGCCGATCCACCTTTCGGTGCAGGCCAATACGGTGAACTGGGCCAGTGTCGAGTTCTGGCAGCAGCAAGGCTTGAGCCGGATCATCCTGTCCCGAGAGCTGTCCCTGGAAGAAATCGCCGAGATCCGCGAGCAAGTCCCGGCCATGGAACTGGAGGTGTTCGTGCACGGCGCGTTGTGCATGGCCTATTCCGGTCGTTGCCTGCTGTCGGGCTACATGAACAGGCGCGACGCCAATCAGGGCAGCTGCACCAACGCCTGCCGCTGGAAATACTCGGCGCAACCGGCCACGGAAAACCCGCTCGGCGAGATCGTGCAGCAGTATCAGCCGGAACCCACCCTGGGCATCGGCGCGCCCACCGGGCAGGTGTTCCTGTTGCAGGAAGCCAATCGTCCCGGCGAACAGATGCCCGCCTTCGAAGACGAACACGGCACATACATCATGAACGCCAAGGACCTGCGCGCCGTGCAGCATGTCGAACGCCTGACCCACATGGGCGTGCACTCCCTGAAAATCGAAGGCCGGACCAAATCCCACTTTTATTGCGCGCGCACCACCCAGGTTTATCGCCGAGCCATCGACGATGCGGTGGCGGGCCGGGCCTTCGACCGCGGTCTGATGACCGACCTGGAGTCCCTCGCCCAGCGTGGCTACACCGAAGGTTTTCTGCGCCGGCATGTGCATGACGAATACCAGAACTACCAGAACGGCAGCTCGGTGTCGGAGCGCCAGCAGTTTGTCGGTGAACTGACCGGACAGCGGCGGGATCGCCTGGCCGAGGTCAAGGTGAAAAACCGCTTCGGCCTGGGTGATCACATGGAGCTGATGACGCCCAAGGGCAACTTCCACTTCGATCTGCATCAGTTGCAGAACGCCAAGGGTGAAGCGATCGACGTTGCGCCGGGGGATGGGCATACGGTGTATTTGCCGATACCGGATGCGGTGGAGCTGGGTTTTGGCCTGCTTATGCGGGACATCAACATGCCGTAACCCCTGTGGGAGCGGGCTTGCTCGCGAAGGGGGCGGCACATTCAAAGTCAATGTTGCCTGACACACCGTTTTCGCGAGCAAGCCCGCTCCCACAGGTACTGCGTCAGGCAAATTCCTCGCGGAGCATCGCCACAAACGCCTCACGCGCCGGGTGCACCCCGGCGTTTTCGTGCCAGTAAAACAGGTTGTCGACGGCGGTCAGCTCGGGGAACTCAAACCCTGCGCACCCTGCACCTTTGGCGTATTGGTCAAAGATCCCCTTAGGCACCAGCGCCACGCCGGCCCCGGCGCTGACGCAACCGACAATCGCGCCATAACTGGCCAGGCTAACAATCGGCAGCGCCTGCCCCTTTCGCAACAACCAATGCTCCAGCGCCGCCCGGTACGGACAGCCCTGGGGCCACATGAACACGGTCTGGTCCTGCAAATCACTGATGTCCCGCAGTGGCCCCAGGGAGGTCGAGGCGATCAGCAGCAGCTCTTCGCGGTACATCGGCGTGCGCTTGAGGTGCGAACGCTCGACATCCACCGCCACGATGGCGCCGTCGAGCTTGTGGTTGAGTGTGTCGTCGAGCAACTGCCCCCAGGAGCCGGTGGTCAGCTCCAGCGCCACCTGCGGGAAACGCTTGTGGAATTTCGCCAGCAGGCGCGGCAATCGCCCGGTGGCCGACGACTCGATGGCTCCGATGCGCAACGGCCCCGAGGGTTCGGCCGAAGGATCGACCGCGCGCTTGGCCTCGGCGGTGAGGGCAAGAATTTTCGAGGCGTAGGCCAGGAAGGTTTGCCCCGACGGGCTGATGCGCAGCCCTCGACCCTCACGCAAAAACAGCGCGACACCCAGTTCGGCCTCCAGGGCCTTGATCCGTGCCGTGATGTTCGACGGCACGCAATGCAACAGCTCGGCCGCTCGGGCGATGCTGCCGACATCGGCCACGGTCTTGAACATGCGAATCTGAGCCAGCTCCATACATCACCCACAGTGAACGATTAGTGCATTATAAGTCAGTTGTGGCGAACGATCTGCTTTCTGATACTCGGTGCATCCACCCACAGGTGCACGACCATGACGCCGCTCACCCCCTCCCCCGTTTCACCCTGGAAAATCATTCTGGCCATGGCGTTTGTCGTGGCGTGCTGGGGCTACTCCCCGACCGGCATCCATATCGGCTTGCAGGCCTATGACCCGGTGCACCTGGCGCTCCTGCGCTTCCTGCTCGCCTCTGTGTTCATGGCCGTGGTCGCGATGTTCAAGGGCATTCGCCTGCCGAGCCTGCGGGATCTGCCCCTGATGTTCGGCCTGGGCTTCTTTGCCGTGAGCCTGCACCACGTGGCGATCAACTTCGGACAGCAGGGTGTCAGCGCTGGCGCTTCGAGCGTCCTGGCCCAGACCACGCCGCTGTTCAGCACGCTGATCGCGCGCTTCGTGTTCAAGGACCAGGTGAGCCTGTGGCGCTGGGGTTGTGTGCTGCTCGGGTTGTTTGGCGTGATGATTGTGGTGGCGGGCGATCATGGCTTGGGCAGCATTGATGCCCACGGCTTGCTGATCCTGCTGGCGGCGGTTTCCTGGAGTCTCTACTTTGCCCTGCAAAAGCATCACACCGGGCGATACGACGGGCTGACGCTGGTGTGTTACACGGTGTGGTCCGGGACGGTGCTGTTGCTGGTCTACTTGCCCGGTCTGGCGGATCAAGTCGCCCAGGCGCCGCTGCGCGTGCAGTTTGCGGTGATTGCCCTGGGGATATTCCCCAGTGCCCTGGCGTACCTGGCCTGGGCTTATGTGCTGGCGCATGTCGATTTGAGCCGGGCGACGATGACGCTGTATTTGACGCCGCCGACGGCGATGGTCATTGCGTCCTATGCGCTGGGTGAGCGGCCGACATTGATGATCGTGGTCGGCGGGCTGGTGGTGTTGGCAAGTGTGCTGGCGTTGAATCTGGAGCGGCGGGCTGTGGTTGTTCAAACTGTCAGGGTCTGACTCAGGTTTTTCGCTGTCAGGTCCGGCGCTATCGCGAGCAAGCTCGCTCCCACAGGGGAAATGCGGTGCTCACACAATCGGTGTGGGAGCGTGGCTTGCCCGCGATGAACGATGACGCGGTATCACTGACCATCAGCTGGGCGAAAACCGGTCGCGACTGTTGGTCAGGTGCAGCCACATCGCCGCCCGCGCCGCATCCGGGTCCTGGCGTTTGATGGCGTTGAGAATCGCCTCGTGCTCCAGGTTGGCCAACTGACCGAGCTTGCTCAAGTCCACCGCACCACGCTCGGCGGCATTGACCCGGGTGCGCGGGATCATCGCACTGCCCAGGTGCTGCATGATTTCGGTGAAGCAGACGTTGCCGGTGGCTTCGGCGATCAGCAGATGAAAACGCCGGTCCGCCTCGACACAGCTGTCGTTGTTGGCCAGCAGGTTTTGATAGTCGTCCAGCGCTTCACGCATCTGCGCCAGTTGCAGATCGGTGCGGCGAGTTGCCGCCAGCGCCGCCGCCTGGGTTTCCAGCCCCATGCGCAACTCCAGAATACTGCGCACCCCCAACGCCGTATCGACATTCAGCCGCAGCCCCTGCTCCGGAGCGCGCTCGATCACAAACGTGCCAATCCCATGCCGGGTTTCCACCAGCCCCGAGGCCTGCAACTTCGAGATCGCCTCGCGCACCACCGTGCGACTGACCCCGTGCTCCTGAACGATGGTGTTTTCCGACGGCAGCTTGTCGCCGGGCAACATCTGGCCGAGCAGAATGCGCTGGGTCAGTTTCTCCACCAGATCATGGGCCAGGTTGTGGCTGCGCTTGCGGGCAGGTGCTTCGAGGTCTTCTTGCATGGGCGTGTCCGAAATCAGGGCTATCGAATCGTAGCACCGCGCCGGGCGAGAATTCCGAAAAATCTCGCTTAACTTGTATGACAACACTCAACAAAAGCCCATATTGAGTCCCTTAAAAGGCCACTTAGCACCACCAACAGAATTAAAAACCTCTGAATTGCCGCCATTTCATTGGGCAAACATGGTTGCAAGTTCAAAAAACCTAGTTGTATGATGTCTAGCAACAACGCAACACCCAGCTTCACCCCGCATAAAAATAACGAGTGGGAGAAAACGCAGTGAATACATCCATCTCCGGGATGCACGACGACGCCAATTCAGCGCTGAAGTCCGCCATCGCCAAAGTCAAAAGACACGTCTTGCCGCTGTTCGTCATCATGTTCATCGTCAATTACATTGATCGCGTGAACATCGGTTTCGTCCGCACCCACATGGAGCACGACCTGGGCATTGGCGCGGCCGCCTACGGCCTGGGTGCCGGTCTGTTCTTCATCGGTTATGCACTGTTCGAGGTGCCCTCCAACATCCTTCTGCAGAAAGTCGGCGCACGCATCTGGCTGACCCGGATCATGCTGACCTGGGGCCTGGTCGCCGCAGGCATGGCGTTCATCCAGAACGAAACCCACTTCTACATCCTGCGTTTTCTGCTGGGCGTGGCCGAAGCCGGGTTCTTTCCCGGGGTGATCTACTACTTCACCCGCTGGTTGCCCGGCGTGGAGCGAGGCAAGGCGATTGCCATCTTCCTCAGTGGCTCGGCGCTCGCGTCACTGATCTCAGGCCCCCTGTCCGGTTTGCTCCTGCAAATCGAAGGACTGGGCCTGCACGGCTGGCAGTGGATGTACTTCATCGAGGGCATGTTTTCGGTGGGGTTGTGCGTGTTCGTCTGGTTCTGGCTGGACTCCAGGCCCCACGACGCCAAATGGCTGAGCCGCGAAGAGCAGGACGCACTGGTCAAGGCCATCGACGACGAACAACTGGCCCGGGAAGCCGCCACGCCCATCAAGCCGTCGCTGGGCAAACTGCTCAAGGATCGCCAGATCATCCTGTTCTGCCTGATTTACTTCTTTATCCAGCTGACCATCTACGCCGCGACCTTCTGGCTGCCGAGCATCATCAAGAAGATGGGCGATCTGAGCGATGTCCAGGTCGGGCTGTTCAACTCGATTCCGTGGTTGCTGTCGATTGTCGGCATGTACGCCTTCGCTTCCTTGTCGGCCAAATGGAAACACCAGCAAGCCTGGGTCGCCACTGCCCTGCTGATCGCCGCGGCCGGGATGTTCATGTCCACCACCGGCGGGCCGGTCTTCGCCTTTGTCGCCATCTGCTTTGCAGCACTGGGCTTCAAATCGGCCTCGTCGCTGTTCTGGCCGATTCCCCAGGCCTATCTGGATGCGCGCATTGCCGCTGGCGTCATCGCGTTGATCAACTCGGTGGGCAACCTCGGCGGCTTCGTTGCGCCGACCACTTTCGGCCTGCTGGAAGAACGCACCGGTTCCATTCAGGGCGGGCTGTACGGCCTGGCCGCGACTTCGATCATCGCCGCCATCATCGTGTTTGCTGCCCGCAACACACCAAAACCCGCACCTGCCGTGGCGCTGGGCGAACCCGCTCCCGACCACGCCTGAATTCTGCTTTTTAAGGATTGGAAAATGAACCCACAAGACACCGCAAAAGCCCCGGTCATCACCAGCATGCAAGTGGTTCCCGTCGCCGGCCACGATGGCATGCTGCTCAACCTGAGCGGCGCCCACGGCCCGTTTTTCACCCGCAACATCGTGATCCTCAAGGACAACGCCGGCCACACCGGCGTTGGCGAAGTGCCGGGGGGCGAGCGCATTCGCCAGACCCTCGAAGACGCGCGCAGCCTGGTGGTCGGCAGCCCGATTGGCACTTATCAGAAAATCCTTAATCAGGTACGCCAGACCTTCGCCGACCGCGATGCCGGTGGCCGCGGTTTGCAGACCTTCGATCTGCGCATCACCATTCACGCCGTCACCGGCCTGGAAGCCGCATTGCTCGATTTGCTCGGTCAGCACCTGGACGTACCGGTGGCCGCCCTGCTCGGCGAAGGCCAGCAGCGCGATGAAGTGAAAATGCTCGGCTATCTGTTTTACGTCGGTGATCGCAACGAAACCGACCTCGCCTACCGCAGCGAACCGGACGCCGACAATGACTGGTTCCGCGTGCGGCATGAGAAAGCCATGACCGCCGATGCGGTGGTCCGCCTGGCCGAGGCGGCTCACGCGCGTTATGGCTTCAAGGACTTCAAGCTCAAGGGCGGCGTGCTCAGCGGCGACGCCGAAATCGAAGCGGTCACGGCCCTCGCCGAACGCTTCCCCGATGCGCGCATCACCCTCGACCCGAATGGCGCCTGGTCACTGAAAGAAGCCATCCGACTATGCCGCGATCAGCACCGCGTGCTGGCCTACGCCGAAGACCCGTGCGGGGCAGAAAACGGTTACTCGGGGCGAGAAGTCATGGCCGAATTCCGTCGCGCCACGGGTTTGAAAACCGCGACCAACATGATCGCCACCGATTGGCGGGAGATGGGCCATGCGATCCAGTTGCAGTCGGTCGATATCCCCCTGGCCGACCCGCACTTCTGGACGATGCAGGGTTCGGTGCGCGTGGCGCAGATGTGCCACGAATGGGGCCTGACCTGGGGTTCGCACTCTAACAACCACTTCGACATTTCCCTAGCGATGTTCACCCATGTCGCGGCTGCCGCACCGGGCGAGATCACCGCCATCGACACCCACTGGATCTGGCAGGATGGCCAGCGCCTGACCAAGGCCCCGCTGCAAATCGTCGACGGCTGCGTGCAGGTGCCGCAGAAACCGGGGCTGGGGGTCGAGCTGGATATGGATCAGGTCGCCAAGGCTCACGAGCTGTACAAAGGCATGGGCCTGGGGGCGCGGGATGACAGCGTGGCGATGCAGTTCCTGATTCCCGACTGGAAGTTCGACAACAAGCGGCCTTGCCTGGTGCGTTGAATCGCCAGGTGCGTTGAATCAAGGGTTGCGCGTGGCCGCCTGGTGGCGGCCGATTTTAAAAAGCGCTCGGAGCATGGCGCTTGAACCCCTAAAATGACGCGCAACTGAATCAACGACGGATGAAACCAACATGGACAGGCTGAAAACCATCGCCGCTGGCATGGCGATATTCGCCGCAGGCCAGTGCGTTGCACAGGATCAAGTCGAGACAGTGGTGAACGCCGCTGTACAACCGGTAATGCAAGCCGAGGGTATCCACGGCATGGCCGTGGCGATCACCGTCAACGGCCAGGCGCATTACTTCAACTATGGCGTCACCTCGATAGAAACCGGCAACCCCGTCACACAAGACACCCTGTTCGAAATCGGCTCCGTCAGCAAAACCTTCACCGCCACCCTCGCCGCCTACGCCCAAGCCACCGGCAAGCTGTCCCTGACCGACAAGGCCAGCCAGGTCCTGCCGGCCTTGCGCGGCAGTGCTTTCGACCACATCAGTGTGCTGCAACTGGGCACCTACAGCGCTGGCGGTTTACCCCTGCAATTTCCTGCTGAATCTGATTCGGCCGACAAAATGCTCGGCTACTACAAACAATGGAAACCGCTCTACGTCCCCGGCAGCCACCGACTGTATTCGAACCCCAGCCTGGGCCTGTTCGGCTATCTCGCCGCCCACAGCATGGGCCAGCCGTTTGATGACCTGATGGAGAAGACCCTGCTGCCAAAACTCGGCTTGCGGCACACCTATGTGCATGTGCCGCAGGATCAGATGGCGCTCTACGCCCAGGGCTACAACAAGGACGGCAAACCGGTACGGGTGGGTCCGGGCGCGCTGGATTCCGAGGCGTATGGGGTGAAGACCAGCGCCGCAGACTTGCTGAGCTATGTCGGCGCGAACATGAAACCGGCGTCCCTGGAAAAGCCGTTGCAGCAAGCCATCGCCTTGACTCACAGCGGTTACTACACCGTAGGCGATATGACCCAGGGCCTGGGCTGGGAGATGTATCGATACCCGATCACACTGGATCGCTTGCTGGACGGCAACTCCACGCCAATGGCCATGCAGGCCCATGAAGTCCAGTGGCGGAACCCGCCGCAAGCGCAGCCGGAAAACGTGCTGATCAACAAGACAGGTTCAACCGGTGGCTTTGGTGCTTATGTGGCGTACGTGCCTTCTAAGGACATCGGCATCGTGATGCTGGCCAACAAGAATTATCCCAATGCGCAACGGGTCAGGATCGCTCATCAGATACTGAGTGCCCTTGCCCGATAGTTGCTGATCCATCTGTGGGAGCGAGCTTGCTTCGGGCGGTGTTCCGAGGATGGAGGTCTGACATTCAACATTTATATCGACTGTTACGACGCTATCGCGAGCAAGCTCGCTCCCACAGAAAAGCCTGCCATTGTCGCCAGATAGAGGTTCAATCATCCGGCATTTCAGGCGGCTTGGCGGGCTTGGCCGGTTTGCCAGGTTTTGTACCTTTGGCGCCTTTTGCCGCCGGCTCGGCTTCAGTGACGGGAGCGGCCACGGTCGCGGTAAATTCTTTCTCGGCCGCCGGCAGCTGATCGACAGCGCTGAAAACATCTTCCAGCTTGATGGCGTCCGATTGTTCAAGTTTCTTTTCGCCGTCCTTGCCGACCAGAATCACCTTGGTCTTGGCGCCGGCCCCCAGCTTGAGCGAGCGGATCAGCGCCGCCGTGTCCTGTGGCCCGAGGTCCTTGCCGTCGCGCTGGCCCATCAGGTTGAGTACGGTGTAGAGCACCATGTTGCGGTCGGTGAAACCCTTGCGGTTGGCCGGCTCATCCAGCGACTTTTTCAGGCTGACCCAGGTCGGATCAACCGTGCTCGGAGCGATGACGATCAGTGGCCGGGCCCTGCCCTTGTCCATGTCCAGCGGTGAGTCGCCATCGGCGGCGAACGAGGTGCCGGCAATCGCCAGCAAAGTAGCCAGAGTCAGTGACCTGATGAGCATGCGCATCTCCTTTTGATATTCACGCTCTAATGATTGCGCATCGCGGCGATCGTTCCGGGTGACATACCGCAAATATTGTTCGCCTTGCCCCAAGCTTAGGTCAGGGCGGTCATTGCGCAACAGACTGGGCTAATCTGAAGACTCATGGCAACCAGCCTGATCCCTTGTGAGAACTTGCCCATGAGTACTCAGTTGAATCACACCATCGTCTGGTGCCGGGACAAGCAGGTTTCGGCGAATTTCCTGACTGGCCTCCTTGGCCTGCCTGCCCCCGAGCCCTTCGGCCCCATGCTGATCGTCAAACTGGATAACGGCGTATCACTGGATTTCTACGACAACGAGCCGCCGATTGCGTCTCAGCACTACGCATTCCTGATTGGCGATGAGGATTTCGATGCAGCCTTCGCACGCCTGCAAGCCAACGGTCAGCCATG
This sequence comes from Pseudomonas sp. PDM30, assembly GCF_019218985.1. Classification (NCBI taxonomy): domain Bacteria; kingdom Pseudomonadati; phylum Pseudomonadota; class Gammaproteobacteria; order Pseudomonadales; family Pseudomonadaceae; genus Pseudomonas; species Pseudomonas sp. PDM30. The sequence goes on along the minus strand of NZ_JAHUWM010000012.1, from coordinate 198,328 downwards.
GTGGGCCGACCCGGGCAAGCAGCGACTGAGGGAGATCAATGATTACGCGGGAGGACGGCGGGTGTATTTCGATGACCCGGACGGGCATCTGCTGGAAATATTCACCCGCGAATGAAGCTGGCGCGGCGGCTTGATTCAGAACGCCAGTTTGTAGCCGATCAGCAACAGCATGGTCGCCAGGCAAGGACGCAGCAATTCGTCGGAGATGCGCCCGGTCAGGTGGCTGCCCAGGTAAATCCCCGGCAACGAGCCCACCAGCAAATAACCCAGGACGTGCCAATCCATGTTGCCCATGCTGGCGTGGCCAAGGCCCGCGACCAGGGTCAGCGGCACGGCGTGGGCGATTTCAGTCCCCACCAGGCGGCGGGTCGGCAGCATCGGATAGAGAATGAACAGTGCCACGGTGCCCAGTGCGCCGGCACCGATGGACGTCAGCGCGACCATGGCGCCAAGGACCAGCCCGGTGATGACTGTCATCACGTTCAAGCGCAATCCGCTGGGGTTGTAGTTGCCACCTGCACGTTTGTGGGCGAAGTCGAGCAGGCGCTTCTTGAACAGGATCGCCAGAGCCGTGGCGAACAACACGAACCCGAGGGCCTGCTTGATGATCGCGTTCATCGACTCGGGGGCGCTGTGCAGGGTACTGAGGAACCACAGCGTCATCGCCACCGCGGGCACGCTGCCCAAGGTCAGCCAGCCGGTGATCGCCCAGTCGATGTTGTTGTTCTTGCGGTGGACCAGTACGCCGCTGGACTTGGTGATGGCGGCGTACAGCAGGTCGGTACCGACCGCCGTCGCCGGGTTGATGCCGAACCCAAGCAGGATCGGAGTCATGAGCGACCCGCCACCTACGCCAGTCATGCCGACGATGAAGCCGACAACCAGCCCGGCAACGACCAACCCGATGTTCACTAAATCCATGAATACTTCCACAAAGATCGCAGGGGAAATCTGGCCCGCAGCATAGCGATATTTCTTATAACCAGTTATATCGATGCGATCTATCTTTATGCCGGAAGCACCATGTCACCCCGTGGGAGCGAGCTTGCTCGCGATGGCGGTGTATCAGTTGACATTATGGCGACTGACACTCAGTCATCGCGAGCAAGCTCGCTCCCACAGGGTTGCGTGCCAGATTCACTGCACCGGCAGGAAATTCAGGAACAGCAGGCTCTGGGCATAGTTCACGCCGATGCGCCGGTAGCGTTCGTCGAGCATCCGGGTCAGCAGGTCCAGCCGGGCGACGATCTTGCCGAACTCGACGGCAAAGCTCAGGTTGCTGCCCTCCTCCGAGATTTCGTTGGAGAACAGCAAGGGCTGGCCCTCTTTGTTCTGTCGCTGGCTGAGGATCCAGGTGGCGATTTCGATATTGCGTGCGGCATTGCTGACAAATACCGGGTTGATCGTATCGGTCATGTAGAACTCGAGGCGATTGCCATGGGCGGTCACCAGCATGCTGCCGATGGCATAGATGAACGCCCCGACCCGGTCGCCCAGAAACTCCGGACTCATGGCAAAACGCAGGGCCGCGAGGTCCTTTTTGCCGCCCAGGGTCGGCAATGGTTGCTGCAGCTCAATGGCCATGCGCACTTGCTTGCCGGCGGTGCGGGCATCGAGGAAACCGGATTTTTTCAGCTCGTCGGGGTTACGCAGATAGAGCTTGCTCATCAGCAGGTAAAGGCTGTTGAGGTTGTCGCGCATGGTCAGGGTGGCCATGCGGTCGACGCTGGTCTGCAGGAACTCCTGGGGTTTGCCTTCGCGCATCTGGTTGATGATGTCGCCGCCCTGCTGCTGGCTGCAACCGGTGACGTAGAGCATCGACAAACCTGCAAGCAGCAGGCAATGACGGCGGATTTTAGTGATGATCGTGGGTGAAACTCGAGCCATGGGTTCTTGGACTTGGGCATGGGCCGGCGGAGGGGATCGCCGCAGGCTGCCATGGATAGAGCCGGACATTTCGAAAAAGTGCAGTATCGGCACAGAGCAATCGATCACCGGCAAGGTGCAGCTCAAGAGTTCGCAGCCTGCGGCGGAACCGATGGACTATTCTGGTGCCCACTGAAATAACCATCGTCATTCATAAAGGAGGTTTGCATGCGCACGCTTGAACTGGCTGGCACCAGGGTCCCGGTCATCGGCCAGGGGACCTGGCAGATGGGCGAAGACCGTTCACGGCACACGGAAGAAGTCGCGGCACTGCGCCTGGGTATCGAGCTGGGCATGACCCTGATCGACACTGCGGAAATGTACGCCGAAGGCGGTGCCGAGGAAGTGGTGCGCGATGCCATTGCCGGCCAGCGCGACAACGTCTTTCTGGTCAGCAAGGTGTACCCGCACAACGCCAGTCGCCAGGGCATTCCCCAGGCTTGCGAGCGAAGCTTGCGCAGGCTTGGCACCGATTACATCGACCTGTATCTGCTGCATTGGCGCGGTCAGTATCCTCTGGAAGAAACCGTCGACGCCTTCGAGCGCTTGCGCGAAGCCGGCAAGATTGGCCGTTGGGGCGTGTCCAACTTCGACCTCGACGACCTGCTGGAACTGGACGCCCCGGCCTGTGCCACCAATCAGGTGCTCTACAACCTGGAGCAACGGGGCATAGAATTTGATTTGCTGCCCTGGAGCCAACAACGGCGGTTGCCGGTCATGGCTTACTGCCCGATTGGCCAAGGCGGTAAAATGCTCTTGGACGTCGCGCTCAAGCAGGTAGCTGCCCGTCACGGCGTCGCACCGGCTCAGGTGGCACTGGCCTGGATACTGCGTCAGGAAGGAGTGATCGCCATCCCCAAGGCGGTCCGACTCGAACATGTACGCCTCAACGCCCAAGCCGCCACGTTGCAGCTTGAGCCCGGGGATCTGGAGGCGCTGGACCAAGCGTTTCACGCGCCACAACGCAAACAGCGGCTGGCCATGGTCTGAACCACCGCAGCCTGTCAGAGAGCTTCGCCATGAGAAGCACCGACCACCTGGACCCGTTCAATCTGCAACGTTTTCTCCAGGCTCAGGACCCGGTATTCGACCGGGTTCAAAACGAGCTGAACAACGGACACAAGCGCAGTCACTGGATGTGGTTCATTTTTCCGCAGTTTGCCGGGCTCGGCGATAGCGAGATGTCGCGCCGCTTTGCCATCCGCTCGCGGGAGGAAGCCCTGGCCTACCTTGAGCATCCGTTGCTGGGCGCCCGGCTGCGTACCTGCACCCAGGAAGTGCTGAACGTCCGGGAGCGCTCGGTAGCGGGGATTTTCGGTCATCCCGATGACCTGAAGTTTCATTCCTCGATGACCCTGTTTGCCCAGGTCGCCGATGCCGACAACCTTTTCCAGCAAGCCTTGAACCAGTACTTCCACGGCATCCTGGATGACTGGACCCTGTCGCTGATGGACTCAAAACAGGCCCAGTTGCCCCCCAATCAGGGTTGAGAAGTCGTCGTCGACAAACGGCAGTATCGCGTCCGCCACCGGTTGCAGCTGCCGGGTGATGTAGTGGTCGTAATCGATGGGCGCGCTGCGCACCTCCAGCGGTTCGGGGCCAGCGACGGTGATCACGTAGCTGATCCAGCCGCCGTTCTGATACTGCCGCGGGCGCCCCTGTCGGTCGTTGTACTCGTCGGCCAGGCGCGCCGCGCGCACATGGGGCGGTACGTTGCGCTGATAGTCATCGAGGGTGCGGCGCAGGCGTTTGCGGTAGATCAGCCGGTCATCGAATTCACCGGCCAGGGTCTTGCGCACGTAGTCACGCACATAATCCTGGTAGGGCTTGCGCAGGAAGATCCGCGAATACAGCTCCTGCTGGAACTGCCGGGCCAGCAGCGACCAGTCGGTGCGCACGGTTTCCAGGCCTTTGTAGACCATTTCGTCGCTGCCGTCGTCCCGGGTGACCAGCCCGGCATAGCGCTTTTTACTGCCTTCCTCGGCACCGCGAATGGTCGGCATCAAAAAGCGCTTGTAGTGGGTTTCGAACTGCAGTTCGAGAACGCTCTGCAGGCCGTATTCCTGCTGCACGTGCTCGCGCCACCACTGATTGACGTGCGCCACCAGCGCGTGGCCGATCTGCGCCGCCTCCTGCTGGCCATGGGCGCGACGCAGCCAGACGAACGTCGAGTCGGTGTCGCCGTAAATCACCGCATGCCCCTGGGCTTCGATCAACTGGCGGGTGCGCAGCATGATCTCGTGCCCACGCAAGGTGATGGACGACGCCAGGCGCGTGTCGAAGAAACGACAACCGCTGGAGCCGAGCACTCCGTAGAACGCGTTCATGATGATTTTCAGCGCCTGGGACAGCGGCGCGTTGTGTTCGCGCTTGGCGGTTTCCCGGCCTTCGGCCACCCGGGCGACGATGGACGGCAGGCAATGCCGGGTGCGGGAAAAGCGCGCGCCACGAAAACCCGGCACCGACTCGCTGTCGTCCGGGTGCTTGAGCCCTTCAATCAGTCCCACGGGGTCAATCAGGAAGGTACGGATGATCGACGGGTAGAGGCTTTTGTAGTCGAGCACCAGCACCGATTCGTACAGTCCCGGCTGCGAATCCATGACAAAACCGCCGGGGCTGGCTTCGGGTGGCTTGCCACCGAGGTTCGGCGCCACGAAACCCTGACGGTGCATCAGCGGCATGTACAGGTGCGTGAACGCCGCCACCGAACCGCCCATGCGATCGGCCGGCAAACCGGTGACGCTGGCTCGCTCCAGCAGGAAGGTGAGCAACTCGGTCCTGGCAAAAATCCGCGTGACCAGTTCGCAGTCCTTGAGGTTGTATTTGGCCAGCGCCGGTTTGTCCTCGGCGAACATGCGATTGATTTCGTCCATGCGCTGGTACGGGTTGTCGATGGACTTGCCCTCGCCGAGCAAGGTTTGCGCGACGTTTTCCAGGCTGAACGAGGGGAAACTCCAGGTCGCCGAACGCAGGGCCTCGATACCGTCGATGATCAGGCGGCCAGCCGCAGATGCGAAGTAGTGATTACCGCTGCCGTGTTCGCGCCACTGCATTTCCTCGCCGCCACGCCCCAGTTTCAACGGCACCGCCAGGCGCCGGGCGTGTTCGTGGAGCACCCGCAAGTCGAACTGCACGACGTTCCAGCCGATGATCGCGTCGGGGTCGAACCGGGCAAACCAGTCGTTGAGCTTTTTCAGCAACAGGGTGCGCGAATCGCAGTATTCGAGCTGGAAATCCACCTGGCTGGCATCGCCATTAGGCGGACCGAGCATGTACACCTGGCGCTCGCCGCAGCCTTCCAGGGCGATGGAGTACAACTCGCCCTGGGCCGTGGTCTCGATGTCCAGGGACACCAGTTTCAGGCTCGGCCGGTAATCGGGGTCGGGTTTCATCTGCGCGTCGAGCAGCAGGCCCTCGGCATTCGGCGTACCACTGAAACGCACCGGCGCGGTGATGAAGCGTTCCATCATGTAGCGTTCCGGCGGGCGCACGTCGGCTTCGAACACCTCGACACCGGCCCGGCGCAGCGCGGTTTCCAGGCGCATCAACTGGCCATGTTGCTGGCAATAGAGACCGAGGACCGGGCGATGTTCGAAATCCTGCAGGGCCAGGGGCTTGAGCTCGACGTTTTTCTCGTCATGCAAAACACTTTCGGCGGGCTGACGGTGCGCAGCCGGGATGAACGCCACCGACGGTTGATGAGGCAGGCGGATACGCCGGGGACCGCTGTCGGTCGCCAGCCAGAATTCGACTTCCGTACCGGTCGGGGTGTCGCGCCAATGCCGGGTCAGGACGAAGCCCTGCTGTAGATCCACCACTGCAAACCTCGAAACTGATTCAGAGGGTGATTCTACCCGTCATCAGTTGCGATAGCGCGTTTGCCGCAGACCTGTCAGGCAGACACCGATCCTGTGGGAGCGAGCTTGCTCGCGATGGCGGCATTACATTCAGCGTTGGTGTTGACTGGCCCACCGCTATCGCGAGCAAGTTCGCTCCCACAGGTGGTTCGTTAGCCGGAATGTGGGGTTTACCAAAGAAAAACCGCCAAATGACGTTTTTTGCGTGTTATCTGCCGCTTTCGCCCTTGCCCTGAACGCTTGCGTCTACGATTCTTCAAGAACAACGACAACACCCGAGTAACCACCATGAAAACCGTCGCCCAACTGCTCAAGCTCAAAGATCAGAAGAATCAGGAAGTGCACCAGATCAAACCCGACCACATGGTGCTCGAGGCGCTGATGAAGATGGCCGAGAAAAACGTCGGCGCCTTGCTGGTGGTGGAAAATGATGAAGTGCTGGGCATCATCAGCGAACGGGATTACGCGCGCAAACTGGTGTTGCACGGCCGCTCTTCGGTGGGCACGCCGGTGCGCGACATCATGGTGTCACCGGTGATTACCGTCGACACCCATCAAACCGTGGATACCTGCCTGGGCATCATGTCCGATAGACGCCTGCGTCACTTGCCGGTGGTCGAAGGCGGCAAATTGATCGGCCTGCTGTCGATCGGTGACCTGGTCAAGGAAGCCATTGCCGAACAGGCTGAACTGATTCGCCAGCTGGAACAGTACATTCGCGGGGAGTGAGACCCAGACAAAACATTCACCCCAAAAACCTGTGGGAGCGAGCTTGCTCGCGATGGGGCCATATCGGTCGACATCTATGTTGAATGTCAGGCCGTCATCGCGAGCAAGCTCGCTCCCACAGGGTAAGTGGTGTTTTCAAGCCGGCCAATGCCGGGCGAACACCGGTGCCAGTGCCGGGTGGCGGTCGATGCGTTCCAGCCAGGCGAAAAACCCCGGCCGGGCGTTGCGCAAATGTTCCCGGCTGCCCGCCCATCGCGAGATCACCGCCGCCAGCACATCCAGGCCTCCTGGTTTTTCGCTGCCCAGATACAACTCACCCGAAAACTGATCGGCAAACACCTCCCAACTCCAGTGCAGGCGCCGGCGGGCGCCCTCCATGAGGTTCTGCCTGGACAACTCATCCGCCTCGGCCAGCCAGCGTTCGGGGTAATCGATGATGCCGATGGCCGCATAGCAATTGCTGACGATGTACGCCATGCCGCGAATGGCCTGGTCCCGCTCGGCCGGATCCTGCGGCAACAATCCCGATGCGGGAAAGGTGAGCCCGAGGTGGATCAGGATCGCCGCGCTCTCGGTCAGGACAGCGCCATCGGGTAGCTGCAAGGTCGGAATCTGTTTGAGCGGGTTGAGCTTCTCCAGCGCCTGGGCCGCCTCCGCGGACGTCTCGACATCGATGAAGCGATAAGGAACATCACAGAGCTCAAGGGCGGCTTCGATGGCCGCCGCCCCGGAGTTCTGATGGCCATAGAGCTGGTACATAAACGTCTCCTTGCATACCGTAACCTCTGCAGTGCCGCATCAAGCGTCGCGGCAGAGGAACGCGCCAGCTAACCAGTGTAGAAGCCACCACCCGCCACACCACGACCATCCGACGATCGCACCATCACGTTCACTTGGGGTGTGGCATCGCTCCTATCATTGCCGTCGATGTTCACCATCACCTCAATGAAGTTCTCTTAAAAATTCCCCGGCGTAACATCTGCTCCATACCAACCCATAAGCACCCCGGAGCACACCATCATGAAACGCCAAACCCTCCTCAGCATCGCTTTCTCGGTTTTCGCAGTTAACGCTTTCGCCGCAAACTCTGCTCAACCTGTAGTCGCTGAAGGCGGCTCGGATCGTCTGATTGAAAGCCGTGTGGCCGAGGGTGGTTCGGATCGCCTGATCGAAAACCGCGTCGCCGAAGGCGGCTCCGACAAGCTCCTGCAAAACCGCGTCGCTGAAGGCGGTTCCGACAAGCTCCTGCAAAACCGCGTCGCTGAAGGCGGTTCCGACAAGCTCCTGCAAAACCGCGTCGCTGAAGGTGGTTCCGACAAGCTCCTGCAAAACCGCGTCGCCGAAGGTGGCTCCGACAAGCTCTTGCAAAACCGTGTCGCCGAAGGTGGCTCCGACAAGCTCTTGCAAAACCGTGTCGCCGAAGGTGGCTCCGACAAGCTCTTGCAAAACCGTGTCGCCGAAGGTGGTTCGGATCGTTTGATCGAAAGCCGCGCTGTCTGAATGCAGTGCCTGACCGCAGGACTCAATGAAAACCCGGCCTCACCCGCCGGGTTTTTTATGCTTTTTTTGCGCCGCGATTACTGCCCTGCCCGCGCCATGCAGCGCTGGTAGCGTTCATCGACTCGCTTGGCGAACCACGCGGTGGTGAGTTTGCGGGTGATTTTCGGGCTTTGCAGCACGATCCCGGGCAACACTTGACGGGGTAACGGCCGGCCCTCGGCCCGTTCGGCCAGTTCGAAAACCCGCCGATAGAGTTTGCTGTCTTCGAACGCCAGGGTGTTCCCCTCTTCCAGTTGTGCCCGGATCGTCGGATTGCGCATGTCCAGTTGCTTGCCGAGGGTACGCACGGCCAGTTCCGTGGTGCCGGGCATGATCGAACCGTAGCGCACCAGGTCGCCATCCAGCGCCAACGAGATACCGGAAGCCCGGCTCACCGCGTTCTGGAACGCGGCGTTACGGCTGGCGTACCAACCCGCGTTGAAGTCCGCAAAGCGGTACAACGGCTGTGGGTAGCTCACTGGATACCCGAGCAGATGCGCAATGCCGAAATACATGCCGCCGCGCCGGGTGAACACTTCACGACGAATCGAGCCCTTCACCGGGTATGGATAGCCCTTGGCCTGCTGTTCGGCAAAATCAATGCTGACCTGCATCGGCCCGCCGGTATGCACCGGGTTGAAGCCGCCGAACAGGGTCTTGCCCATCGGCACCATGCCGATGAAGTCATCGAAAACAGCGCTCAGTTCCTTTTCACTGCGCGCGGCATTCAGGCGGCTGCTGTAGCTTTTGCCGTTGGGCGAGTCGAGCATTAACGCACCGCTCACCAACAGGCCGGGAATATGTGCCTTGGCGGCACGGCGGTCGATCTCGTCGCGGGCGATCTTGCCCAGGCCCGGTACGCTCGGATCGACCTGAAAGGTCGATTCCTGTTCAGTCACCGCCAGCACCGAGCACAGGTTTTGCGTGGTCGGTGAGATGTCTTGCGCGGTAAACGCCACCTGGATGTCGGTGGCCCAACCCTGGCGATCGGCAGCCTTGGCCGGCAGCAAACGCACAATCTCGGCTTTCACTTCGGCCGGGCTGCGCGCCACCGGCTCCTGGGTCCGTTGGCTGCCGCAACCGGCCAATACCAGCAACACGGCGACGCTTGTGATCAATCTGATTTGCATGTCGTTCCATCTAATCCGTTGGTCCGGGCCAACCATACGACCAATGGCAGGTCTGCGGCTACGTCCGTGGCAGTCCGACGGTTGCCGCCCTCCCCGACTGAACCATACTTGATTCACACAGCGAGGAGGACAGGTTCATGCACCGCAGCGACGTGTTGATCATCGGTGCCGGCCCCACCGGGCTGGTCCTGGCGTTGTGGCTGAGCAAACTCGGCGTGCGCGTGCGGATCGTCGACAAAACCTCCGCCCCCGGCACCACGTCCCGGGCGCTGGCCGTCCAGGCACGGACGCTGGAGTTGTATCGCCAGCTCGGACTGGACGACGCCGTGGTGCAAAACGGACATCAAGTAACGGCCGGCAATTTCTGGGTAAAGGGTGAGCCCGTGGCGCGCCTGCCCCTGTCTCAGATCGGTGAAGGCCTGACGCCCTACTCGTTTCTCGAGATTTTCCCCCAGGACGAACACGAACGGCTGCTGATCGAGCGCCTGAACGCTTTCGGTATCACAGTGGAACGCAACACCGAACTGGCGGACTTCGAGCAAACCGCAGACGGCATCACGGCCACGCTGCACTTACCCGACGGTCAGCAGGAAATCTGCCAGGCCTGTTACCTGGCCGGATGCGATGGTGCCCGGTCGATTGTGCGCAAAACCCTGGAGACCGGGTTTCCCGGCGGGACTTACCAGCAGATTTTCTACGTCGCCGACGTACAGGGCAGCGGCCCGACATTCAACGGCGAACTGCATGTGGACCTCGACGAGGCAGACTTCCTCGCCGTGTTCCCGCTGGCCGGCAGTGGTCGCGCGCGCTTGATCGGCACGGTACGCGACGAACGCGCCGAACACGCCGAGACCCTGCGCTTCGAGGATGTCAGCAGCAGGGCCATCGAGCACATGAAGGTGAAGATCGAGCAACTGAACTGGTTTTCGACCTATCGCGTACATCATCGGGTGGCGGATCACTTCCGCAAAGACCGGGCGTTTTTACTGGGGGATGCCGCCCACGTGCACAGCCCGGCCGGCGGCCAAGGCATGAACACCGGGATTGGCGATGCCATCAACCTGGCCTGGAAACTGGCGGCCGTGTTGAGCGGCGGCGCAGAGGCCAGACTGCTCGACACCTATGAAACCGAGCGCATCGCGTTTGCCCGCAAACTGGTGGCCACCACCGACCGGGTATTTAACTTCGTCACCGCCGATGGGCGAATTGCCGACTTGCTGCGTACACGCCTGGCCCCGTTCTTGATACCGAAAATAACCTCGTTCGAAACCTCTCGCGAATTCATGTTTCGCACGGTGTCGCAGATCACTCTGAATTATCGTGGAATGCCGCTGAGCACGGGCGTTGCCGGGCACGTGCATGGTGGCGATCGCCTGCCCTGGGCCCATGACGGCGAGGGGGATAATTTTGAGTCGCTCAAGTGCCTGACCTGGCAGGTACATGTCTATGGCGACACCAGCGACGAGATGATCGCCTGGTGCCACGAGCACCATTTGCCACTGCATGTGTTCGACTGGCGACCGGCGTTCGAAACCGCGGGCCTGGGGCGCAACGGCTTTTATCTGTTGCGGCCCGATACCTATGTGGCGATTGCCGAAACTTGTGCGGACCCGAAAGTGATCGAACGGTATTTCCGTGATCACGGGATCCGGCCGTTTTTTGGCGCGCCCTGAGAACACCACATCCCCCCTGTAGGAGCGAGCCTGCTCGCGATGGACTCAAGGGCGCCGCGTTTAGTCAGTAAACACGCGTCATCGTAAACGACCATCGCGAGCAAGCTCGCTCCTACAAGGGGATATGCGCTGGTGCCTAGATCCCCGCCAGCGCCAGGTCCATCGCAAAGTACGTAAAGATCAGGTCTGCCCCGGCGCGTTTGATCGCCCCCAGGCTCTCGCGCACCACACGGTCTTCATCGATGGCCCCGGCCTGGGCGGCAAACTTGATCATCGCGTACTCACCACTCACCTGATAGGCCGACAGCGGCAGGCGCGAGGCTTCGCGGATGTCGCGGATGATGTCCAGATATGCACCGGCCGGTTTGACCATCAGCGCATCGGCGCCTTCCTGTTCGTCGAGCAACGATTCGCGTATCGCTTCGCGGCGGTTCATCGGGTTCATCTGGTAGCTTTTACGGTCGCCCTTGAGCGCACTGCCGCCGGCCTCGCGGAACGGGCCATAGAGCGCCGAAGCAAATTTGGTCGAATAGGCCATGATCGCCGTCTGGGTAAACCCGGCATCATCGAGCGCCCGGCGAATCGCCTGGACTTGCCCGTCCATGGCCGCCGAGGGTGCGATCACGTCGGCACCGGCCCGGGCCGCCGCGACGGCTTGCCTGCCGAGGTTGATCAGGGTCTGGTCGTTGTCGACTTCATGGTTGTGCAGCACGCCGCAATGACCGTGGTCGGTGTACTCGCAAAAGCAGGTGTCTGACATTACGATCATTTCCGGCACCGCGTCCTTGGCGATGCGCGACATGCGCGAAACCAGGCCGTCCTCGCGCCAGGTGTCGCTGCCGCTGCTGTCCAGGTGGTGGGAGACGCCGAAGGTCATCACTGACTTGATCCCGGCACGGGCGTAGCGCTCGATCTCGCCGGCCAGCTTCGACTCGGGAATGCGCATCACGCCGGGCATGCTGTTGATCGGCACGAAGTCGTCGATTTCTTCTTCGACGAAAATCGGTAGTACCAGGTCGTTGAGGCTGAACTCGGTCTCCTGGAACAGGCTGCGCAGGCTCGCATTGCGGCGCAGACGGCGTGGGCGTGCTTCGGGGAACTGACTGGACATGGGTTTTCCTGAATTTCAGAGGACAAGATGTAGGAGCGAGCCTGCTCCGGGCGGCGTTCCGACGATGGTCGTAAACGATAACGCGCATTGTCTGAATGCTCGCGTTGCCCTTACGTTTTTCGCGAGCAAGCTCGCTCCCACAGGTAATGCGGTGGATCAGCTGGAGACGGGGCTTGGAATCTGCAACCCGCGCACCACCGCCGGTCGCGCCAGGAAGCGTTCCAGCACCCGCGTGACGTTAGGGAAGTTCTGGATGCCCACCAGATCGCCGGCTTCATAGAAGCCGATCAGGTTGCGCACCCACGGGAAAATGGCGATGTCCGCGATGGTGTAGCGCTCGCCCATGATCCAGTCGCGCCCCTGCAGACGATCGTCCAGCACCTTGAGCAGGCGCCTGTTTTCCTCGACGTAGCGGTCACGGGGACGCTTGTCTTCGTAGTCCTTGCCGGCGAATTTGTTGAAAAACCCGAGCTGGCCGAACATCGGACCAATACCGCCCATCTGGAACATCAGCCACTGAATCGTCTCGTAGCGCGGTGCCGATTCCTGTGCCAGCAGTTGCCCGCTCTTGTCGGCCAGGTAGATCAGAATCGCGCCCGACTCGAACAGCGCCAGCGGCCGGTCGTCCGGACCGTGGGGGTCGAGGATCGCCGGAATCTTGTTGTTGGGATTCAGGGAAAGAAATTCCGGGGACATCTGGTCGTTGGTGTCGAAGCCTACCCGGTGAGGTTCATACGGCAGGCCGATCTCTTCGAGCATGATCGAGACCTTGACGCCGTTGGGGGTCGGCAAGGAGTACAGCTGAATCCACTCCGGATACTGGGCAGGCCATTTGCGGGTGATGGGGAATGCGGACAAATCGGTCATGGGCACGATCCACGAAGACATTGAGAGTGACGATCATAATGTAGATATCGGCTCAGCGAGCCCTTGAAGCCATCGATCTCGCTGATAGGCGAGATCAAAAGAAATCACGACGGTTTCAACGCCATCCGGTGTAGCGTGTCCACAATTGTGCAACATCCTGTCGATAACCTTCGCTGCAAACCCGTGAAGGTTACCGGTACATTGCCGCCCACTCGGCCGGAATCGAACCAAACGGGCTCAGGGGACTCTGAGAACCACCCCTTTGATGACGGACCGGCTTCAATGACATGGAAAACACCCGACGCAGGACAATCGTGGTGTAGAGGTTTGTCAGCCTTAACCGAATTACGCTGAAGACCCTTTACACATGAATCTGTTTAATTTTGCCAAACGCTTCAAACATCGCGCTTACCTTTTGTTGCCCGCCTTATTGGTGGTTAGCGCGGTGTGCCTGACGCTGGAGTCCGGCCTGAGTCGCGCCCAACCGATGGATGGCACCCAGACGCTGGTCTTCCTGCGCCACGGGGAAAAACCCGCCGGAGGCCTGGGCCAGCTCAATTGCCAGGGACTGAACCGCGCCATCGACCTGGCCACGCTGCTGCCGGAAAAGTTCGGCAAGGCCAACTATGTGTTTGCGGCGAACCCGACGCGTAACGTCGAGGAAGGCGAGTTCGACAATTCCTACAGTTACATCCGCCCACTGATGACCATCAGCCCCAGCGCCATCAAGCTTGGCCTGCCGGTGAACATCAACTTTTCCGCCAATGACACCAGTGACCTGGCCGATGAACTGCTCCACGACAAGTACCACAATGCGGTCATCTACACGGCCTGGTCCCACGGCTATCTGCCGGAGCTGATCAACAAGGTAGCCGGCGACGCCACCGGCAAGAAAATGACCATCACGGATGACTGGGAGTCCAGCGACTACGACTCGCTGTATGTACTCACCTTGACCTGGCACAACGGCAAGGCCAGCTTGCAGAGCCATGTGTACAAGCAAGGCCTGGATAATGGTGCCGAAACCTGTCCGACCTGAAACCTGTAATGCCTGATCCGGCCTCATCGCGAGCAAGCTCGCTCCCACATTGGATTTGCAGTGTGATCACGAAGGCATGAGCACTACTGAACCCTGTGGGAGCGAGCTTGCTCGCGATAGGGCCAGTTAAACCTACATCACTTTCGTTGATTCACTCGCTCACGCAGATACTCGAGAACCGCCCCCCGCTCCCCGACAAACTCGATCCGCGCGTCTTTCTTCTCCCGCTGAAACGCATACATCGGATCGTAATACTCGCACAGCAGGCCTTCGATCCAGCCCCGGTGCAGATCCACCGCGCCACTGCGGGCCTGCTCGGCCAACGCATCCTCCATCAAAACCAGCATGCGCCGATGACGTTCACCACCCAGGCGCTTCTGCACATTGTTCAGGCTTGCCAGCAAGCGTTCGGAAAACAGCGCAAAGCCCTCCTCGCCATGCACGTCGATGAATTCGGCGCACAGATCCACCACGTAATCGCGCAGGATCCGCTCGACCCGCCCTTCCAGGCTGTCTTCAAGCCACACCATCGGAAACTGCTGCATGCCCTGGTAAAGCGGCAACGGCAAGGCACAACTGCCCACCGCACGGCTTTCGTCTTCCAGTACGAACTGCTCGATGCCACGGGCGCGTTTTTTCAGTACGTCTACGGCCAAGCGGTTTTCGAAGTCGATATTCGAGGGTTGGCCCGTGGCGCGCTTGCCGAAACTGGAGCCGCGATGGTTGGCATGACCTTCAAGGTCCACGGCATTGTCGAGTTGCGTGAGCACCTCGGTTTTGCCGGTGCCGGTCATCCCGCCCAGCAAGACGAAATTGCACTGGGTCACGGCTTGATCGAGGGTGTCCAGCAGGAAGGTGCGCATGGCCTTGTAGCCACCGCCCACCCGTGGATAGTCGATGCCCGCCTCGTCCTTGAGCCATTGCTGGACAATCTGCGAGCGCAGGCCGCCGCGAAAGCAATACAGCAGGCCATCCGGATGCGCCCGGGCAAAATCGGCCCAAGCCTGGATGCGTTCGGCCTTGACCGCGCCCGACACCAGTTGATGCCCCAGCACGATAGCCGCTTGCTGGCCGTGCTGCTTGTAGCAGGTGCCGACCCGCTGGCGTTCATGGTCATTCATCAACGGCAGGTTGATCACGCCGGGAAACGCACCCTTGTTGAATTCGACCGGCGCGCGGGCATCCATCATGGGACGGTCGTTGAGGAAGATGTCGCGGTAATCAGTGCAGTCGACGAACATCAAAACACCTCGACTGCGTTGCTCTGTCGCTCGACCAGTTCACCGATCGGTTCCAGGCTCAGGCCCAGTTCGGCGGCCACCGAGAGGAATTGCTCGTTGCCTTGAGGCGTCACGGCAATCAGCAGGCCACCGCTGGTCTGCGGGTCGCAAAGCACACGTTTGTGCAGCTCCTGAAGGCGTCCGAGCTTGCTGGCGTAGCTGTCGAAATTGCGCAGAGTCCCGCCTGGTACGCAGCCTTGTTCCAGGTAATACTCCACTCCCGGCAGGCGCGGTACGCGGTCATACTCAATGCGCGCCGTGAGCTGGCTGCCGTCGGCCATTTCCACCAGGTGCCCGAGCAGGCCGAAACCGGTGACGTCAGTCATTGCGGTCACACCGTCGAGCTTGCCGAAACGGCTGCCGGGTTTGTTCAGGGTGCACATCCAGTCCCGGGCCAGGCCGATGTCGGCGTTGCGCAATTTGCCCTTTTTCTCGGCCGTGGTAAGGATGCCGATCCCCAAGGGCTTGGTGAGGTAGAGCAGGCAACCGGCGGTGGCGGTGTCGTTGCGCTTCATGTGGCGCTTTTCCACCAGACCGGTGACGGCCAGGCCAAAGATCGGTTCTGGCGCGTCGATGGAGTGCCCACCTGCCAACGGGATGCCCGCCGCGTCACACACTGAACGACCGCCGCGTATCACTTCCCGGGCAACTTCCGGGGCCAGCACGTTCACCGGCCAGCCCAGAATCGCAATCGCCATCAACGGATCGCCGCCCATCGCATAGATGTCGCTGATGGCATTGGTGGCGGCAATTCGACCGAAATCGAAGGGATCGTCGACGATCGGCATGAAAAAGTCGGTGGTCGAGACCACGCCGCGTTCATCATCGATTGCATACACCGCCGCATCATCGCGCGAGGCATTGCCGACCCAAAGTTTCGGGTCGAGGTTCTGCGCCCCACTGCCGGCCAGGATCACTTCCAGCACCTGGGGAGAAATCTTGCAACCGCATCCAGCGCCGTGGCTGTACTGAGTCAGGCGAATCGGCTCGCTCATAGGGGTACCTCATTGGGTCAATGGGCCGATTCTAGCAGAGCGAGGCATGCGCAAGGCGTTGCACAGCCTCGGACTTTGTGGGAGCGGGCTTGCTCGCGAAGAGGCCTTCACAGCCGACATCCATGCCGGCTGATACTCCGCCATCGCGAGCAAGTTCGCTCCCACATTGATTGCGGTTACGGCAGCAAAATCACTTTGTCACCACTGCCCTGATTCACCTCGGCATAACGCTCCAGGCCTTCGGCCAATGGCGACTCGAACAAGCCCTGGGGCAACGGCAACAGGTCTTGATCGAAGAACCGGCCGAACTGTTCGAGCATCGCCGCACACGCCTGCACCCCGTACAGCAACGAGTTGATCCCCACAACCGAGCCACCCTTGCGATACAACGCCAGGGCCGGCAACTGCACGTGACCGTCCACGGGTGCCGCGATGATCGCGATGCGGCCGAACGTGGCCAGGGCCGCTACCGAGGCCGGCAGCCAGAAACCGGTGGTGTCGAAAATCACGTCGGCACCGCCGGCATACACCGCGTTGACCTGTGCGCCCAAGTCTTCGGGTTTATCCAGTTGCAGGGTCTGGTAGCCCTGGTCCTGCAAATCCTTGACCTGCTCCGGACGCCGCGCGGCCGCCAACACCTGGGCACCGCGCACCTTGGCCAAGGCCAGCGCGGCACTGCCGACTGCCCCGCCACCGATGACCAGCAATCGGGTTTCGGCCGTCACCAGGCTGCGCTCCAGCGCATCCCACGCCGTGGTGTACGGCACGCCAAGGCTGGCGGCCTGGGCAAAGCTCAGATGCGTAGGTTTGAGCGCCACGCCGTTGGCCGGCAGCTTGACGAACTGCGCGTGGGAACCGTCGGCGAAAAAGCCCAGTTCCTTGCCCGTGCCCCAGACTTCCCGACCGATCATCGCCTGCGGGCCGGCCACGACAACACCGGCAAAGTCACGACCGGGAATCCGCGGCAAGGTGGTGTAGGGAAAACGGCCCAGCACGTTCTTCACATCGCTGGGGTTGAGGCCCGCGGCCTTGATCTCGACCAGCACTTCATCGGCGCCGGGAACGGGGGTAGGCACCTCAACGTAGCGCAGGGCCGAGAGATCACCGGTTTTATCGAATTGCAGAGCTTTCATGGGCGTATCCATCGAGTCGAAAAGGGTTCAGGAGATCCAGCCAGCCACCAGCCCTCGCCCCATCGGCCAGAGTTTTTCGCCGGCGAGCATGCCGAGCAGGCCCACCAGGGCGATGGCCGGGGGTGCGGGGGAACGAAAATCCAGGGCGCCGTAGAGCAGACCGACGCCCAGACCGATGGCCAATGACACGAGGTAGTTCATGGCAGACTCCGGGGCAATTGAGGTATGCGCCAAGTCTAGGGGGCGACGCCTTTGACCATCGGTCAAGTGCTTCTGAATTTCGGCCAAAGCCTGGCTTCGACGAAATCAGTCCTGGCGTTGCGCCGCAGGAAACTGCGAAGGGGCAACGCCCAGCTCACGACGAAACATGTCGCTGAAGCTGCTCGGCGAATATCCCAGCTCCCGGGCAATCGCGCTGACCGGTACGCCCTGGATCAGCTCGGCCACCGCCGTCGCCAATTGCACCTGACGCCGCCACTCGGCGAAGCCCATGCCCAAACCGTCCTTGAACAGCCGCGCGAGGGTGCGCACGCTGGCTCCGGCATTATCCGCATGTTGTTCGAAAGGAATGTCCAGTGATGGCGCGGCCATGACCGCCTGACACAGGTTCATCAGCCGTCGGTCGGAATCGTCCGGCAGCGGAATTTTCAGCAGCGAACGCCTGGCCCGCTTGAGTTCCAGCAGCGCCAGGCCCACCAGCGCGTCGTAATACTCGGGCGCCCCGTCGTTACCCTGCTCCACCAGCCCGACGATCAGCTCGCGCAGCAAACCGCCGACCTCGATCACCTGAACGCTGTCATCCAGGGTCGCCGCCAGGGACGGCCGCAGGTAGATATTGCGCATTTGCAGGTCCGATACCACACGGATGCCATGCGGCACGCCGGGCGGCAACCACACCGCCCGTTGCGGAGGCACCACCAGCGCCTCATGCGGCGTCTCGACCCACATCACCCCGCTCATCGCATACAGCAACTGGCCCCAGACGTGCTCATGGGGCTCGATGTACAACCCGCGCGGATAGGTGCGGGCCAGCGGTTGCACAGGCACATCGGTGTCACTCAGGTCAGGTGGTGCGGCGAGGGCCATGGTCTATGTTCATTGGGTACGGGAAGGCTTCATGGTAACGAGGCGCCGAACGTGTCGCCAGCAACCGCCGGTATCTGACAATCCGAGTGAATTTTTCTGATGGCGCGCGATCCTTTTATGTACAACAGGGAGGAACCGGGGCTTTATGAACAGTGCAAAATTATTCGTCATCGAGTACACCCTCCATGGTGCTCCGAAATCATTCATCATCCGACTGGAAAAAATGGATAACGCAGAAGCCTGGCATTGGGCGAGTTGTGACGCGGGGGTGGGGCGAATCCCCCGATTCGGACGCGAGAAGGTGCAAAAGACCAGCAAGCCGATGGCTGAAAAATTCGGCGTGGAAAACGTCAAGTGGCGGCCGGCGAACTAATATCCGGTAACCATCAGGTTCGGGGGAAGGGATATGAGCGCAACACCCGTCAACAGCCCTGTGCAACTGGACTACGATCTGGACACGCCGAGCGGCCGCATCACCAGGAGCACCGAGTGCCGAATCGGACTGGAACAGGTCGAAAATGACCCATTCTGCTTCGCCATACGCGTCCCGGTGCCTCTGCCGGAAGATCTGGAGCAAGCCAAGACCCTGGTGCTGCGGGTCGAAGGGCGGCGCTTGCAAGGCACCGTCCGCCACAGCGAACGCCTGGAAGATGGCAGCCTCAGGCTGGAAGTGGAGCCGGACTAGGCTCCACTTTTGCGTATGCCGTGGTTTTCAGTGGGCACACTTGCAGCCTTGGGAGGCGCACTCCTCGCCATGCTCGTGATGCTTGGCACAGGCTTCACAGCAATAGTGCTTGCCGTGACGCACGATCGGGTGCTCGCCGAGTTTGCAGGAACACTTCGGACAATCGCATATACGCTCAGTCATGGGTTTGACTCCTGTGGGTAGTGGTCGTCGGGGGGGAGATGAAAACAACCCGTGCTTTTCAGTGTAGGGGTCGACTGCAACACCGCAACAGCGCGTATCGCGCACTACTTGAGTCCTTGATGAATTATCCGTTTCGCGAGGACAGGGAATGACGCGTAAGAGGCGATGCCACACTGATTATCTTTGTTTCTGGACATCCTTATATACCCGGCCTCCCCCCACTCCGGCCCCCTGCTATTTTTCACCAGCCAATAATCCTCGCCATCTTCGGTGCCATAACCAACAATAAGCACGGCGTAATTCAAATCATTTTCATCGCAATCTTCATCATTCAATACCCCGCCGGAGTATTTTTTAAAGTTGTCGGAAGCGTCAATCGCCGCCGATACCGGCCCTTTGGCTACGGCCTGGCGCAGTGCCTCCTCGTCGCCACGAGGAATATTCGTATAGGTCACCGTATTGGCGGCGACAGCCTTGATCATGCCTGCATCACAGCGTCCCCCGCCGCCTGTGTAAGGGTAATATTCTTCTGACTGAATACCGTTTTGTTTGACGTAGTCATAGGTGTAATCCATCAGCCCGCCATCACATCCTTGATTACCTTGCTCACTGCTGCAATCAAGAATCTGCTGCTCGGAAAGCTCGACCAGTCTTTCGGTTTGCAAAAACAATGCGCCCTCCAGGGCACCCACCGCTGAAAAAGCATAACCGGAGCCACAAGTCCCCAATTGCTTGACTCTGGTAACAGCTCCCTGGGTACGCCAGTCCACTGAGCTTGGTATATCCAGAGCCTGTGCCGTCACGGTAACGGCACAGCCGCCAACCAGGATGAAACATGAGAGTTGCCAAAACCTCATACTTAGCCCCTGTTTCTATATGGTTTGCAGTTACCTCGCTATGTCATTGAAATGAAAGACCAATAAGCCAACGGCAACAACTGTCAAATATGACAGTTGTTCAATACTGTTTAGTTATAAAAACCACACCATTTCGCGTTGTTAACCATAACTGTCAAATACGGAACTGCCCGACCAGGCTACCCAGGCGCTGACCGAGGTCGGCCAGGCTGCGAGAGGTTTGCGCGCCGAGTTGGGTTTCGTCGGCGACGCTGTCCACCGCCACGGCAATCTGGTGCACGCTGCGATTGATCTCTTCGGCCACGGCGGTCTGTTCTTCGGCGGCACTGGCAATCTGTGCGTTCATCGAGTTGATGGTCGCGATCAGCTGAGCCATGGTGTCCAGCGAAGCCCCCGCCTCGTTGGCCTGGGCCGAGGTGCCGTCGCCGGCCTCGCTGGAGCGACGCATCGCCTCCACCGCCGACTGGGTGCCGGCCTGCAAACGGTCGATCATGCCCTGGATTTCCTGGGTGCTGATTTGCGTGCGGCTAGCCAGCGCCCGCACTTCATCGGCCACCACCGCAAAGCCGCGCCCGGCCTCGCCGGCGCGGGCGGCTTCGATGGCCGCGTTGAGCGCCAGCAGGTTGGTCTGCTCGGCAATCGAGCGGATCACCCCGAGCACGCTGACAATCGACGACACGTCTTTTTGCAGGCTGTCCAGGGACACGCCGCTGCTGCGGATGTCGTCCACCAGGGCATGGATCTTCTCGATGCTGCCGGCCACAACACGCTTGGCCGCCTGCCCTTCTTCGTCGGTCTGCTGGGCTGCTACCGCGGCGTTCTGCGCGCTCTTGGCCACTTCCTGGGCCGCCGCCGACATTTCGTTGATCGCTGTGGCCACCTGATCGGTTTCGTGACGCTGGCGTTCCATGGCCTGGTCCGAACGGCTGGCCTGGTCGGACACCTGGTTCACCAGCCCGGTCAGTTGCGAGGTCATTTCGGTGATCTGCCGTACCAGGCCGTGGATCTTGTCGACGAAACGGTTGAACGAGCCGGCCAGTGCACCGAGTTCGTCCTGACTGGTGATGGTCAGGCGGCGGGTCAGATCGCCCTCGCCCGCCGCGATGTCGTCGAGGTTGGCTTTCATCAGATGCAGCGGACGCAGAATGGTGTTGGCCAGCAGCATCCCCGCGGCAGCGATCACCAACAGCACCACGACTGCTACGCCAACGATACTCAGCACCATGCCTTGCATCCGCTCCTGGACCTTGGCTTCGACCACGGCCACTTGTGCTTCGATGCCGTCGAGGTTGACCGCGGTGCCGACTGCCATGTCCCACTTCGGCAGGTATTCGGTGTAGCCGAGCTTGGGCACCAGCACCTGGGTGTTGCCAGGCAATGGCGAGCTGTATTGCAGGTAGTGCGTACCGTCCTTGGCGACTTTCACCAGGTCGCGGTTGACGTAGACACCGTTCGGGTCGCGGTTGTCCTTGAAGCTCTGGCCCACGCCCTCGGGGCTGTTGGCCTTGAACAGGCGCACGGTGTTGGAGTCGTAACCGAAGAAGTAACCGTCCTTGCCGTAGGTGATGCTCGACAGCAGCTTGATCACTTGGGCCCGCGCCGCCTCATCGCCGGGGGCGGCGGCGTCGTAGAGCGGTTTGATCGTGGTCATGGCCACGGCCACGTAGCTTTGCAAGGTTGCCTTGGCATCGCTGAGCAGGCGCTCGCGGGTCTGCTCGACTTCCTTGCGCGCCTGATCCTGAAGAATGAACAGCGTGGTCAGGCTGATGACCAGCGCAAACAGCAACACCGGGAGGACGGCAAGGGACAGGACTTTTGCCTTGAGGCTCATGCGCATGACGTTCACTCTTTTGATTTTTGTTGGCGTGGTTAAAAGCTTTAACGGCACGCCAGGGCAAAAGTTGAACGCAGTCAATCGGAACAGTAGAGCCCCCTGTGGGAGCGAGCTTGCTCGCGATAGCGGACTGTCAGCCAAATAGATGTTGACTGTTTCACCGCCATCGCAAGCAAGCTCGCTCCCACATTTTGATCCAGGGTAATCAGAAGGGAATTGGTTACAGGACCATCGCAGCCACCCAGCCGAACGCCAGCAACGGCAGGTTGTAATGCAGGAAGGTCGGGACCACGGTGTCCCAGATGTGATGGTGCTGGCCATCGATGTTCAGGCCGGAAGTCGGGCCCAGGGTCGAGTCGGAAGCCGGTGAACCGGCGTCGCCCAGGGCACCGGCCGTGCCGACGATGCACACGATCGCCAACGGGCTGAAGCCCAGTTGCACGCACAGCGGCACGAAGATCGCCGCCAGGATCGGCACGGTGGAGAACGATGAGCCGATGCCCATGGTCACCAGCAACCCCACCAGCAACATCAGCAAGGCGCCAATGCCTTTGCTGTGATCGATGTACGACGCCGACGACTCGACCAGCGTCTGCACCTCACCGGTGGCCTTCATCACTTCGGCAAACCCCGAGGCGGCGATCATGATGAAGCCGATCATCGCCATCATTTTCATGCCTTCGGTGAACAGGTCGTCGGTGTCACGCCATTTGACAATGCCCGACACCGAGAAGATCAGGAAGCCGACCAGCGCACCGATGATCATCGAATCGAGCAACAACTGAATGATGAACGCCGCCGCGATGGCCACGCCGGCCACCATCAGGCTCAGCGGGTTGTATTGCACCGCCACTTGCTCGACCTGTTCGATCTTCGCCAGGTCGTAGACACGCTTCTTGCGGTAGCTGACAAACGCGATCAGCAGGCCCGCCACCATGCCCAGGGCCGGAATGCCCATGGCGTGGGTCACGTTGATGCCGCTGATGTCCACGCCGCTGCGGGCGACGTTGGCCAGCAGGATCTCATTGAGGAAGATGTTGCCGAAGCCCACCGGCAGGAACATGTAGGGCGTGATCAGGCCGAAGGTCATGACGCAGGCGATCAGTCGACGGTCCAGTTGCAGCTTGGTCAGCACATAAAGAAGCGGCGGCACCAGCAACGGAATAAACGCGATATGTATCGGCAAGATGTTCTGCGAGGCGATGGCCACGACCCAGAGCAGGCCAATCAGCAGCCACTTGACCTGGCCACCGCCGCTGGCGTGCTGGCGATCGACCATGGCCAGGGCCTTGTCGGCCAGCGCATGGGCCATGCCGGACTTGGCAATGGCCACGGCGAAAGCGCCGAGCAAGGCGTAGGACAACGCCACCGTCGCCCCGCCACCGAGGCCGCTGTTGAAAGCCTTGAGCGTCGCCTCGATTCCCAGGCCACCGGTCAAGCCACCGACCAGCGCACCGACGATCAAGGCGATCACCACATGCACGCGGGACAGGCTGAGGATCAGCATGATGCCGACCGCGGCAATTACTGCATTCATTTCATTACCTCGATACAAACGAAAAGACTCCGTCCGGCAGTCTGCGAAGAGCCACCAGCGGATTAAGGAATGGGTTTTATTAGAGGGCGCGCACTGTGCCGCAGCGTCACCTCCTTGTCAAAGCACCTCGACGCTGTCGATATGTAACGACATGTCATGACCTGTAGGAGCGAGCGAGCTCGCGATGCACCTGAGAGCACCGGGGGGGATCAGGTTTCCATCGTCATCGTTGACGACCATCGCGAGCATGCTCGCTCCTACAAGGGGGAAGTGTTTGATAGCCGATAGACGGGATAAAGAAACCAAAATCGCGGCCGTTACAGTGCAAAGTCTCAGATATTTATCGAATAAGGACGTCTCCATGTCGCTCAGACAACTTTCCATTCAATGGAAAATCACCCTGCTGGCCGGGCTGTGCCTGGCGGGCATCGTGACCCTGCTGGTGGGTCTTTCGCTGTACCGCATGGAGCACAGCTCCGAGCTGGTGAAAGCCTCGAGCATGGAGATGCTGACAGAGGCGGCCCAGGCCCGGATCGAGTCCCAGGGCGAAAACCAGGCGCTGGGGATACGCCAGCAGTTCATGGACGCCTATCAGTACGGCCACGGCTTCTCCCGGCAGGTGCTGTTCCTGCGTGACCAGGCCGAGAAGCGCTTTCTCGATGCCTTCGACCTGCGCGAAGACCTGACCCGCCAGGTCAAGTCAGCCCTGCAAGCCAACCCGGACCTGCTCGGCCTGTCCCTGGTGTTCGAGCCCAATGGGCTGGACGGCAAGGACGAACTGTTCACCGGTCAGGCCGAGCTTGGCAGCAACGACAAGGGTCGTTTCGCCCTCTACTGGTCGCAGCCGACGCCGGGCAAGGTAACGTCCATGGCGCTGCCGGAAAAGGACATGGCCGACACCAGCACCGGCCCCAGCGGCGAAGCGGCCAACGCCTGGTTCACCTGCCCGCGCACCACGCTCAAGCCGTGCGTGATCGAACCTTACTTCTATGAGATCGACGGTCAGAACGTGCTGATGACCAGCATCGTTTTCCCACTGATGGTCAACGGCAAGGTGATCGCCTCGCTGTCCGTGGACATCAACCTCAACAGCCTGCAAGCGGTCAGCCTGGGCGCGAGCAAGAAGCTCTATGACGGCCAGACCAGCGTCAGCATCATCAGCCCGGCCGGCCTGCTCGCCGGCTACAGCCCGGACGCCGGCAAACTCAGCCAGCGCCTGGACGCCGTGGATAAGGCCAATGGCGCCGAACTGCTGCGCATGCTCGCCGCCAGCAGCAAAACCGCCAGCCTGCACAGCCATCAGCAACTGAAAGTGCTGGCACCCTTCCAGCCGATTCCCGACGGTAAATCCTGGGGCGTGCTGCTCGACGTGCCGGAGAAAGTCCTGGTCGGCCCCGCCGAAGCCCTGAAAAAGCAACTCGATGACAGCAACACCGCCGGTACCCTGGTCGAACTCGGCCTGGGGGTGCTCGCCGCGCTGCTCGGCCTGCTGCTGGTGTGGCTGATGGCCCGCAGCGTCACCCGACCGATCCTCGGCGTGGCGCACATGCTCGAAGACATCGCCAGCGGCGAAGGTGACCTCACCCGCCGCCTGGCCTACGACAAGCAGGATGAACTGGGCCAATTGGCCGGCTGGTTCAACCGTTTCCTCGACAAGCTGCAACCGATCATTGCCGAAGTGAAGCGCTCGGTGCAGGACGCCCGCAGCACAGCGGATCAGTCGTCCGCCATCGCCGCACAGACCAGCGCCGGCATGGAGCAGCAGTACCGCCAGGTGGACCAGGTGGCGACCGCCTCCCACGAAATGAGCGCCACCGCCCAGGACGTCGCCCGCAGCGCCGCGCAAGCGGCCCACGCCGCCCGCGATGCCGATCAGGCGACCCGTCAGGGCCTGACCGTGATCGACCGCACCACCGCCAGCATCGACAACCTCGCCGCCGACATGAGCGCGGCCATGGTTCAGGTCGAAGGTCTGGCCGCCAACAGCGAGAAGATCGGCACCGTACTGGAAGTGATCCGTGCGATTGCCGAGCAGACCAACCTGCTGGCCCTCAACGCCGCGATCGAAGCGGCCCGTGCCGGTGAGGCCGGGCGCGGGTTTGCCGTGGTGGCCGATGAAGTGCGCAACCTGGCGCGGCGTACCCAGGAGTCCGTGGAAGAAACCCGTCTGGTGATCGAACAACTGCAAAACGGCACCCAGGAGGTGGTGGGTTCGATGAACAACAGCCATCGTCAGGCCCAGGGCAGTGTCGAGCAGGTTGGCCAGGCCGTGACGGCGCTGCGCCAGATCGGTGACGCGGTGACCGTGATCAACGACATGAATATGCAGATCGCCAGTGCCGCCGAAGAGCAAAGCGCGGTGGCCGAGGAGATCAACAACAACGTGGCGACCATCCGCGACGTGACCGAGTCGCTGTCGGGCCAGGCCAATGAATCGGCGCGGGTCAGCCAGTCGCTCAATAGCCTGGCGAACCAGCAGCAGAACCTGATGGATCAGTTCCGCGTCTGAACCCTGCTGGCCGAACAAAATACCTGTGGGAGCGAGCTTGCTCGCGATGACGGATTATCAGACACATTGATATTGAATGTGCCACCGCCATCGCGAGCAAGCTCGCTCCCACATTTATTCTTCCGTGCTGCTCAATCAAATGATGGCAAGTGGATATCTGCCGCATGCCGATTATGCTTCATGGAACCTTGCAGCGCCTTCGGGCGTCAATCTGAATGCAAACCACGTAATCCAATGACTTCAGCCCCAGGGCCTGGGTACGGTAAGTGTTGGTGGGAACTCCGGCCTACAACAAGAGCAAGACGGAGAATACTCATGGCAGCAATCGACAATGCAACCACGGGCAGCACGCCCAACCGCGGGCTCACCCGGGAGGAGCGCAAGGTCATCTTCGCCTCGTCCCTGGGCACCGTGTTCGAATGGTACGACTTCTACCTGTACGGCTCCCTCGCGGCGATCATCGCCAAGCACTTCTTCGCCGGTGTCAACGAAACGACGTCCTTCATCTTCGCCCTGCTCGCCTTCGCCGCAGGCTTTGCCGTGCGGCCCTTCGGCGCCATCGTGTTCGGCCGGTTGGGCGACATGATCGGGCGCAAGCACACGTTCCTCATCACCATCGTGATCATGGGTATTTCCACGGCCGTGGTGGGTTTGCTGCCCGGCTATGCGACCATCGGCGTCGCCGCGCCGATCATCCTGATCAGCCTGCGCCTGTTGCAAGGCCTGGCGCTGGGCGGTGAGTACGGCGGCGCAGCGACCTACGTGGCCGAACATGCCCCCAAGGGCAAACGCGGCTACTTCACCTCGTGGATTCAGACGACAGCCACCCTCGGCCTGTTTCTATCACTGCTGGTGATCCTCGCCTGCCGTACCGCGCTGGGCACTGAAGCCTTCGAAGCCTGGGGCTGGCGGATTCCGTTCCTGCTGTCGATCCTGCTGCTGATTATCTCGGTGTACATCCGCTTGCAGCTCAACGAGTCGCCGGTGTTTGTGAAAATGAAGGCCGAAGGCAAGTCTTCCAAGGCGCCGCTGACTGAATCTTTCGCACGCTGGGAGAACCTGAAGATCGTGATCATGGCCCTGCTCGGCGGCACCGCCGGCCAGGCGGTGGTCTGGTACACCGGGCAATTCTATGCGCTGTTCTTCCTGTTGCAGACGCTGAAGATCGAACCGCAAACCGCGAACCTGCTGATTGCCGGCTCCCTGTTGATCGGCACGCCGTTCTTCGTCATTTTCGGCAGCCTGTCCGACCGTATCGGGCGCAAGGGCATCATCATGGCGGGCTGTATCATCGCGGCACTGACTTACTTCCCGATCTTCCACGCGCTGACCCAATACGGTAACCCCGACGTGTTCATCGCGCAGGAGAAGAATCCGGTCACGGTCGTCGCCAATCCCGCCCAGTGTTCGTTCCAGTTCGACCCGGTGGGCAAGGCCAAATTCACCAGTTCCTGTGACTTGGCCAAGACCGTGCTGGCCAAAAGGGCCATCCCTTACAAGAACGCGGACGCCGAGCCGGGCGCCGTTGCGCAGGTGCGCATTGGCGATAAAGTGATCGAGAGCTTCGAGGGTACTGGCATGCCGGCCGCCGACTTCAAGGCCAAGAACGACGCCTTTGCCGCCACCCTCGCCACCGCCCTCAAGGACGCCGGCTACCCCGAAAAGGCCGACCCGGCCAAGACCAACTACCCGATGGTGTTGCTACTGCTGACGATCCTGGTGATCTACGTGACCATGGTCTACGGGCCGATTGCCGCCTGGCTGGTGGAACTGTTCCCGGCACGCATTCGCTACACCTCGATGTCGCTTCCCTACCACATCGGCAATGGCTGGTTTGGTGGCTTCCTGCCGACGGTGGCGTTCGCCATGGTGGCGGCCACGGGGGATATCTACTACGGGCTGTGGTATCCGATTGTCATCGCGGTGATGACGGCGGTGCTGGGTATTTTCTTCATGCCGGAAACCAAGGATCGGGAGATTCATCACACATAAACCTGACACCTCACCCTGTGGAACCGGGTGTACTCATAATCGGCGGCCATGAAAAACCACTGTGGGAGCGAGCTTGCTCGCGATAGCGTCAGCACATTCAACATCAATGTGTCAGACAGATTGCCATCGCGAGCAAGCTCGCTCCCACAGGGTTCCTGGTGTGACTTCAAGTATGTTTAGGCAACTCGATGACGACCTTCAGCCCGCCCCATTCGCTTTCCAGCAACGACAGTTTGCCACCCCAGCTATCGACAATGTCGCGCACGATGCCCAGCCCCAAACCATGCCCATGGGTTTGCTCATCCAGCCGCGTTCCTCGGCCGAACACCTGATCGCGACGCTCTTCGGGAATGCCCGGGCCGTCATCTTCCACGTTGAGTTCAAAGCCCTCTGCAGTCTCGGCCACACTCAGGCGAACCTCGGCATCCGCCCACTTGCAGGCGTTATCCAGCAGATTGCCCAACAGTTCCAGCAGGTCTTCGCGATCCCAGGGCAATTGCAGGCCGGTGGGTGCGCGGTAGCTCAGCGCCAGGTGTTCGCCATGGATCATGTTCAGGGTGGCCAGCAACCCGGGGAGTTGCGCATCGCAATCAAACAGTGCGCCCGGCAACGCATCGCCGGACAACCGCGCACGATTGAGTTCCCGATTGAGCCGTTGCTGGACTTGCTCCAGTTGCTCCTTGAGGACCTTGCGCAATTGCGGGTGCGCGTCGAGTTGCTCGCTTGAAGCCAGGCT
This sequence comes from Pseudomonas sp. PDM30, assembly GCF_019218985.1. NCBI lineage: Bacteria > Pseudomonadati > Pseudomonadota > Gammaproteobacteria > Pseudomonadales > Pseudomonadaceae > Pseudomonas > Pseudomonas sp. PDM30. The sequence goes on along the minus strand of NZ_JAHUWM010000012.1, from coordinate 169,630 downwards.
CAACAGCACCGCCAGCGGAGTTTTCAAGGCGTGGCCGAGGTTGCCCAGGGCATTGCGTGAGCGCTTGAGGCTGTCCTCGGTATGGGCCAGCAAATGGTTGATCTGCGCCACCAGTGGTTCCAGTTCCACCGGCACCTGATCATCGAGTTGCGAACGCTGGCCCTGCTGAAGCTGCGCAATCTGCTCGCGGGCCTGCTCCAGCGGACGCAAGGCCCGGCGCACGGTAATCCGTTGCAGCAGCAGAATCAGCAGCAGCGCCGTCAAACCGAGGCCAAACCCGAGCTGTTGCATGCGCCGGAAGCTTTCGCGAATTGGCGTGTAGTCCTCGGCGACGCTGATGGAGATCGGCAACCCCGAACGTCGATAGTCCGTACGCAGCACCAGTAACTGTTGCCCTTCCGGACCCAGTTGCAAGTTGCCATGCAGGCCGGGGTGATCGAGCACCGGCAGTTCCTGATCCCATAAAGAACGGGAACGCCAATGACCGTCGGCGAAATCGATGCGGAAATAATGCCCGGAGAACGGCCGTTGATAAGCCGGTGACAGGCGTCGCTCATCCAGTTGCAAGCCTTGCGGCCCGCGCACCAGTGCCGCCAGCAGGTTCTCGCTGTCATTGCGCAACCCGGCTTCGAGGTAGCGCTGCAACCCCAATTCGAACAGCCACAGGCTGGTTTGCGCCAGCACCAGGCCAACGACCACCATCACGCTGATCAGGCCCAGGCTCAAGCGGCGCTGGATCGATCTCACCGGGCTTGCCCGCCGAACAGATAACCCTGGCCGCGACGGGTTTCAATCACACTTTTGCCGAGCTTGCGGCGCAAGTGGTTGACGTGGACTTCCAGCACATTGGAATCGCGTTCGGTTTCACCGTCGTAGAGGTGTTCGGCGAGGTGGCTTTTGGAGAGGATCTGCTCGGGGTGCAGCATGAAATAACGCAACAGGCGAAACTCCGCGGCGGTCAGTTGAATGTCCGCACCGTCGCGCACAACGCACTGGCGACCTTCGTCCAGATGCAACCCGGCAGCCTTGAGCGTTGGCTGGTTGACCTGGCCATGGGAGCGGCGCAACAACGCCTGGATGCGCAAAAACAACTCTTCGGGATGGAATGGCTTGGTCAGGTAGTCGTCGGCGCCGGCCTTGAGGCCTTCGATGCGTTCGGCCCAAGAGTCTCGGGCCGTCAGGATCAGCACCGGCGTGGCCAGCCCCGCCGCGCGCCATTGCGCCAGCACCTCAAGCCCCGGCACGCCGGGCAAACCGAGGTCGAGGACGATCAGGTCGTAAGGCTCGGTGCTGCCCTGATGCACCGCATCGCGACCATCGGCCAGCCAGTCCACCGCATACCCCTGGCGATTGAGGCCGGCCAGCAGTTCGTCGGCCAGGGGCACATGGTCTTCCACCAGGAGCAAACGCATGGATCAGTCTTCCTTGTCTTTGAGTAAACGGCCGGTGGTGGCGTCGATGCCCAGTTCGCGGACCACGCCCTCAGGGGTCAGCAGCTCGACTTCATAAATGTAGACGTCGTGTTTTTCTTCGAGCTCGGCTTCCAGCAGCTTCGCACCGGGGTAGTGACCCATCGCCTGCTGCAGCAGTTGCTCCAGCGGCAGGATCACGCCCTGTTGACGCAGGCTCAGGGCCTCATCCTGATCCAGGTCGCGGGCCAACACTGCCGAGCAAAATGCCAGAAGCAACAGCGCCATCCGGCTACCGGTGCATCGCTTGAATAAAAACACCTTCATTACGAATCCTGATGATCCTTGAGAACCTGCCCGCTGACAGCGTCTAATTCCACATCCCAGTCGATGCCCTGAGGATCGCGCAGCTCGACCTTGTACAGGTATTTGCCATAACGCTGTTCCAGCTCGGTTTCACTGACGGTGGAACCCGGATGCCTGGCCACCGCGTTGGCATTGAGTGTCTCGAACGACACAATGGTACCAGCGTCGCGCAATCTCAGCGCTTCATCCGGGCCAAGTTCCCGGGCGTGGGCGAGGCTTGCGGTCATGCCGAGGATCGACGCGGTGAACAGGGCGGTCAGGGTTTTCATGGGTGTCTCCGTATTTCTTCAGGTACTGCCTGTGGGCGCCACCTTAACCGGATGAACTTAATTGAAACTGAATTGCCATCATTGGCAACACCGCCCTCCTTTGTGGGAGCGAGCTTGCTCGCGATGGCGGCGGCACATCCAACAATGATGTGACTGCAACACCGCTATCGCGAGCAGGCTCGCTCCTACAGTGATCGTGTTTATAATTTCTGTCGGCCCGACATCGAGACTTTAATGACCGCCATCCACATCAAGTTCCCCTCCCTGACCCTCAAGGCCGGTCCAGGTGCCTTTGCGCGCATTCGTGACAGCGGCTTGAACGCCGCCGACGTCGGCACCTTGCCTGGCGCGGCTGGCGGTCCGAAGGCGCTGGGGATTCAGGGTCTGGACCTGGCGCTGTTCGGCGAGTGGCTGCCGGCGGCACCGCGGGAACGCTCGCTGATTGGCGCATCGGTGGGTTCCTGGCGCTTCGCCAGCGCCTGCCTGCCGGACGCCGCCGAGGGCATCCGGCGTCTCGGACAGCTCTACACCGAGCAACACTTTGCCAAGGGCGTGACCATGGCGCAGATCAGCCAGAGCTCACAGCGCATGCTCAATGACCTGCTCGACGGTCGCGATGCCTCGATCCTCGACAACAACCATTACCGCCTGAACATCATGGTGGTCAAAAGCCACGGCCTGCTGGCCGACGATCATCGCGGCCGCCTCGGGTTGGGCCTGTCATCGGTCATCGCCGACAACCTGCGCGGCCGGGCGCGGCTGGCACGACACTTCGAACGCCTGATCATCCACGACCCGCGCCTGGCGCCGCCAGTCAATGCCTTGAATGACTTCCCGTCTCGCTTCGTCACCCTCAATGCCGGCAACTTGCGCCAGGCCCTGCTGGCCTCGGGCTCGATCCCGATGGTGATGCAAGGCGTGCGCGACCTGCCGGGCGCCGGCACCGGGACCTTCCGCGACGGCGGTCTGCTGGATTACCACCTGGACCTGCCCTACAGCGGCAACGACATCGTGCTTTACCCGCATTTCACCGACCGGGTGATTCCCGGCTGGTTCGACAAGACCCTGCCGTGGCGCCGCGCCTGCCCGGTTCGCTTGCAGAACGTGCTGTTGCTGGCGCCGTCGAAGGAATACCTGGCGCGCCTGCCCTACGGCAAACTGCCGGACCGTAACGACTTCAAGCGTTTCATGGGAGACGCCCCGAGCCGGCAGAAATACTGGCGCACGACCATGGACGAAAGCCGCCGCCTGGGCGACGAATTCCTCGAACTGGCCGCCAACGGTCGCCTGGGCGAGCGCTTGCTGACCCTTTAGTCAGGACAAACTGGTAAACTCGCCACCTGCCCGAATCGCTGCGGCGAACGCCACCTGAACAGAGCTGAAGATACTGTGGAAATTTTCAAAGAGTTTACCTTCGAATCCGCCCACCGCCTGCCCCACGTACCGGACGGCCACAAGTGCGGGCGCCTGCACGGTCACTCGTTCAAAGTGGCAATCCACCTGAGCGGCGACCTCGACCCGCACACCGGCTGGATCCGCGATTTTTCGGAAATCAAAGAGATCTTCAAGCCGCTGTACGAGCGTCTGGACCACAACTACCTGAACGACATTCCTGGCCTGGAAAACCCGACCAGCGAAGTGCTGGCCAAGTTTATCTGGCAGGAGTTGAAGCCGCTGCTGCCGGAACTCAGCGCGATCCGTATCCACGAGACCTGCACCAGCGGTTGCATCTATCGCGGCGAATAAGCCGGCAGACAAATGCAGAACCCTGTGGGAGCGAGCTCGCTCGCGATGACGGCGCCACATTCAACATCGATGTGACTGACACAACGCCATCGCGAGCAAGCTCACTCCCACAATGGAACAGCGTTTTGTCAGAGAAAAAGAAAACAGCCTTCATCGGCTGTTTTTTTATGCCTATGCTTTTTGCCTCGCACCCGCCAAGAGGACACACCTATGACTGACTGGCCACTGCCCCAGACCTATCGCTTCAAAGGGCACTCCGTGCGCTACGCCGTGCGCGGCGACGGCCCGCCGCTGGTGTTCGTGCATGGCACGCCCTTCTCCTCCTATGTCTGGCACCGGATTGCCCCGCACTTCATCACCACGCACCGGGTGCACTATTTCGATTTGCTGGGCTACGGGCAATCCGAGAAAGTTGATGGTGACGTGTCCCTGGGTGTGCAGAACGAATTGCTGACGCAGTTGCTGGATCATTGGGGCCTGGATCGCCCCGACGTGGTGGCCCATGACTTTGGCGGTGCCACAGCCCTGCGAACGCACCTGCTAAACGGCAAGGATTACCGCAGCCTGACACTGATCGACCCGGTGGCGCTCACGCCCTGGGGTTCGCCGTTCGTGCAGCATGTGCGCCAGCATGAAGCCGCCTTCAGCGGACTGCCCGATTACATCCAGCAAGCGATTGTGCCGGCTTACATCCGCGGGGCGATCAAGCGGAAAATCCCGGACCACGAACTCGCCCCCTATGTTCAGCCGTGGCTGGGAGAGCCGGGGCAAGCGGCGTTCTACCGGCAGATCGCGCAGATGAACGAGCGCTATACCTGCGAGGCCGAGGGCCTGTACTCGACGATCCGATGCCCGGTACAGATTCTCTGGGGTGAAGATGACCAGTGGATTCCCATCGAACGCGGGCGGGCCTTGCAGCAGATGATTCCCGGATCGCGGTTTTATCCGATTCCCAACGCCGGTCATCTGGTTCAGGAAGACGCGCCCGAAGCGGTAGTCGCGGCGCTGCTGCGGTTTTTGCCCCTGCAGTAATCCTCCAGAACAAACCCGCTCCCACATTTGAACGGTGGTGATCAATGTCACTGGCGGGAATCGCCGCTGGCGAGCTAACGTAAGAGCATTGCCTAAACGATTCGCCAAAAGGATCTGCCCGATGCACATCATCAATGCCCGTCTGCGCAACCAGGAAGGCCTGCATGAGTTGAACCTGGAAAACGGCCTGATCAGCAGCATCGGCCGCCAGATCGAAGCCCCGACCCTGGGCCCTGACGATCTGGATGCCGGGGGCAACCTGGTGGTACCGCCTTTTGTCGAGCCGCACATCCACCTCGACGCAACCCTGACCGCCGGCGAGCCGCGCTGGAACATGAGCGGCACGCTGTTCGAAGGCATCGAGTGCTGGGGCGAACGCAAGGCGACCATCACCCAGGAAGACACCAAGGCCCGGGCAAAGAAAACCATCCAGACCCTCGCCGCCCACGGCATCCAGCATGTGCGCACCCACGTCGACGTCACCGACCCGCAACTGACCGCGCTCAAGGCGATGCTCGAAGTACGCGAGGAAAGCCGGCACCTGGTCGACCTGCAAATCGTCGCATTCCCTCAGGAAGGCATCGAGTCCTACCGCAATGGTCGCGAATTGATGGAAGAAGCGATCCGCATGGGCGCCGACGTGGTAGGTGGCATTCCGCATTTCGAATACACCCGCGATCAGGGCGTCAGCTCGGTGAAGTTTCTCATGGACCTGGCCGAACGCAGCGGTTGCCTGGTGGATGTGCATTGCGACGAAACCGACGACCCGCATTCACGCTTTCTCGAAGTGCTCGCCGAAGAGGCCCGCAGCCGCGACATGGGCTCGCGGGTCACGGCCAGCCACACCACGGCCATGGGCTCCTACGACAACGCCTACTGCGCCAAACTGTTTCGCTTGCTCGGGCATTCGGGGATCAGCTTTGTCTCCTGCCCCACCGAAAGCATCCACCTGCAAGGTCGCTTCGACAGTTTCCCGAAACGCCGGGGCGTGACCCGGGTCAACGAGTTGCTGGAAGCAGGCATGAACGTGTGCTTCGGCCAGGACTCCATCGTCGATCCGTGGTACCCGCTGGGCAACGGCAACATTCTGCGGGTGCTCGAAGCCGGCCTGCACATCTGCCACATGCTCGGTTATCGCAACCTGCAAAGTGCGCTGGACCTGGTGACGGACAATAGCGCCCGAGCCATGAACCTCGGCGATCGCTATGGCCTGGAGCGCGGACGGCCGGCGAACCTGCTGATTCTGTCGGCGGAGAGTGATTACGAAATGATCCGCAGCCAGGGGTTGCCGCTGTACTCGGTGCGCGATGGCAAGGTCTTGATGAAGCGGACGATGCCGGTGGTGGAGTTCAGTGGGCTGGACTGAAACTTGCGCTGACTGGACTGGCCCCATCGCGAGCAGGCTCGCTCCTACAGGTTTTGTGAACGACATAAAACACTGTGGGAGCGAGCTTGCTCGCGAAGGCAATCTAACAATCAATCGATCATTCGAGCCGTACCAAACAGGCTGACCCGACTCAACTCCCCCAACTCTTCCGCCAGCAAGATCGGCGCCGTGCCACCCGGCATCGTCACCTTCACCTCCCCGGCGTTGACCCAACCTGCCCGCCAGGCCGCACAGGCCACCGCACTGGCGCTGGTCCCCGACGACGCCGTCGGCCCCTCGCCCCGCTCGAATACCCGCGCGGCGATGTGTCCTTCGGATACGCGCATTGCCCATTGCAGGTTGATTCCCGCCGGACAAGGCTTGCCTGCGCCGACCGGTATGGCGTAGGCGATTCGCGTCAGCCCCTCACCCAGCGCCGGCTCGCGCATCTGCTCGTTGCTCGGCAGGTCCTCGGCACTTTCCACCAGCGTCACGCAATGGGGATTGCCGACCCGCGCGAACTGGCTGTGCGACCACGCACTATTGAGTGCCGACAATTGTTCAACGTGGCTGAGTTCGCGACCATTGAAGATCGTCGCTTCAACCCCGTGAGCACTGACCGCCGACGGCCCGAACCCCGGCTGACCCAGATCGAGCCAAAAACCCTTCACGCCCCCGACCTCTGCGGCTTTCACTGAAGTCTGCCCCGGCGAAGGCGAATCAGCCTTGTCGTGGTGAACCCTGAGCAGACAGGCTTCGTTCTGCGGCAACAGCCCTTGATCACTGAGGGCCTGGGAAAAAATCGTCAGCCCGTTGCCACTGCGCTCGGCCAGGGTACCGTCGGTGTTGACGATCAACAGATCAAAGGGAGGCGACGACTGAAACGGTCCGACCAGCAAACCGTCGCTGCGATGATCCTTGCTACCGGACGGTTGAGTGCCTGGAGCCCAGCTGCAGCAAGCCTCGATCGCGGCCAGCGCCCAGGCTTCAAGGGTTTGCGCTGCCTGGCTGGCCTGGTCGGGCAGGTCGATGCCCTGACGGCGCAGTTCTTCGGGCGTTACCACGATGTAAATGTTGCCCCGTGCATCGTACCTCTGCGCCATGGCGCCCTCCGTGTGTCATTGGAATGGCTCAACATATCGCGAAAAACACCGGCGCTGTGCAACCATATCGCCCTGTTTGACCGTAAAACTTTCCGGGCACTGATCGAACCCTCACAGGCCGATCACTGTCCGTTGAGGACGCGACGCTTTTTGCCAAGGATTGTCATGACCAGCCTCAACAGCCAAACCACCTTCGTTCCCGGGCGCCTGGAACAGATGTCCACGCGCATCGCCTTTTTCATCGCCGGGGTCGGCATCGCCGCGTGGGCACCGCTGGTGCCCTATGCCAAGGCCCGGGCCGGACTGGATGAAGGCACCCTGGGATTGTTGCTGCTGTGCCTGGGGGTAGGTTCTATCCTGGCGATGCCGCTGGCCGGGATCCTGTCCACACGTTTCGGCTGCCGGCGGGTGACGGCCGGCGGGACCCTGCTGATCTGTGCCGCCCTGCCGCTGCTGGCGACGGTGTCGTCGATTCCGGCGCTGATCGCCGCATTGTTCATGTTCGGCGCGGGGCTCGGCACCGTGGATTCGACGGTCAACCTGCAAGCAGTGATCGTCGAGCGCGCCAGCGGCAAAAACATGATGTCGGGGTTCCATGGCCTGTTCAGCCTGGGAGGGATTGTCGGCGCGGCAGGCGTCAGCGGATTGCTTGGCCTGGGGATCTCCCCCCTGGGGGCCACGCTGGTGGTGATCGTGTTGCTGCTGATCGCGCTGGCCAAGGCCGTGCCGCATCTGTTGCCCTACGGCAGCGAGAGTTCGGGACCGGCGTTTGCCGTGCCCCATGGCATCGTCCTGTTCATTGGCGGCATGTGCTTCATCGTGTTCCTCGCCGAAGGTGCGGCGCTGGACTGGAGCGCGGTGTTCCTGACACAGGAACGTGGCATCGACACCGCGTATGCGGGGCTCGGTTATGCGGCGTTTGCCTTGACCATGACGGCCGGGCGTTTGACCGGTGACAAAATCGTACGGCGGTTGGGCGCGACGCGGGTGATTGTGTCCGGCGGGCTGACCGCCGCCGCAGGTTTGTTTCTGGCAACGTTCGCACCGAGCTGGGAGGCGGCGCTGGTGGGTTATGCGTTGCTGGGTGCCGGTTGCTCGAACATTGTGCCGGTGCTGTACACCGCAGTCGGCAAGCAGACGGTCATGCCCGAAAGCATCGCCGTGCCGGCCATTACCACCCTGGGTTATGCGGGCATCCTGGCAGGCCCCGCCGTCATCGGCTTCGTCGCCCATGGCAGCAGCTTGAGTTTCGCCTTTGCCCTGATGGCGGTGTTGCTGGTGGCGGTGGCCATTGGCGGGAGAGTGTTGAAGGTCTGAAAAGCATCGCGAGCAAGCTCGCTCCCACAGGGATCACACGGAACCTGTGGGAGCGAGCTTGCTCGCGATGAATTCACCTCGGTCTATCAGAACCCGACACTGGCCTGCACAAAGAACGTGCGCGGCGCACCGACATACATGCCCGAGTTGTTGTCGCTGGAACGGGTGAAGTACTGCTTGTCGAAGATGTTCTTCACCCCCGCCCCCAGTTTCAGGTTCGACACTTGCGGGCCGAAGTCATAGCCGGCACGTGCGTTCCAGAGCACGTAACCCGGGATATCACCGAACTGGCCATCAGCGGTACCTTCAGTGATGTAGTCGCCGTTGAAGCTGCCATCGGCGTTCACGCCGGTGCCCGGCGAACGCTGCTTGGACTGGGCGAACGCATCGAGGTTGTAAGTCCAGCGGTTGACGTCGTAACGCAGGCCGGCGGTGGCCACCTGGCGGGAGTAGAACGGTAGGTCACGGCCCTTGAAGCCCGGGATCTCACCTTCGTAGGTGGCGCGGGTGTAGGTGAAACCGGCGTTGGCGGTCAGGCCGTCCAGCATCGGGTTCAGCGCAGCCATGTCGTAGTGCACCGACGCTTCGATACCCTGGTGCTTGGTCGCGCCGAGGTTGGTCCAGCCCACGTCATTGCTGATGTATTGCAGTTCGTCGTCGAAGTCGATGTAGAACAGCGTCACTTCACCGCCCCACACGTCATCGTTGTAGCGCGTACCGATTTCGTAGGTCTTGGCCTTTTCCGGCTCCAGGCCGTTGGCGGGCTCATTACCGATACCGCCCTGCCCCAGCTGGAAATACTGCAGCGCGCCGAACGAGGTTTCGTAGTTGGCGAACAACTTCCAGGCATCGGACATGTGATACATCACGCTCAGGGCCGGCAGCGGCTCATTGCTCTCGATGCTGCGTTTTTTCTCCGGCACCCGTTTACCGGCGTTATCGAGTACCGGGCGATCGTGCCAATCGGTGCTGATGTGCTCGAAGCGAATGCCTGGCGTGACAGTCCAGTTGCCAACGTCAATCTTGTTGTCGACGTAGACCGAATTGGCCTCGGTTCCACCGGTACGGTCCTGATAGACATGGCCGTCCGCCCCCGGACGCACGACCGGCTCATTGTTGACCAGCGCCACACGGCTGGCCTCTTCGTGCATGGCCTCTTTCAGGTAGCGATAACCGACGCTGACTTCCTGGGTGGTAGGGCCCACATCGAAGACGTGAGACACCCGTGGTTCGATACCGTAGGTGTAGTAGGTGCGCGGGTAGGAGTTGAGTGTCTTCAGGTCACGGGAGGCGATGTTGCTGCCACGGAAACTGTCGGTGTAGTAGGTCAGCACTTCGGCCTGGGTGCGATCGTCGATCTGCCGCACCCACTTGAACGACACATCCTTGCGGCGACCGCTGAAGTTGTCGTGGTCGCGCACGGACTGGAACGGGTCGGCGTCGTACTGCGCCTGGGTCAGGCCGCCGGGCATGTCGGCCTTGGCGTCGTAGTAGTGGAAGTTGAGGCTGAAATCGTCGACATCGGTCGGCGCCCAATGGGTCTTGAGGATCACGTCGTCGATGTCGTTACCGTTGTTGCTTTCACGGTAACCGTTGCCGTTCACGCCGGAATACAACAGCGCCACGCCCATGCCGTTGTCGGCGGTGCCGCCCATGAATGCCGTGTCGATGTGCTTCCAGCCACCGTGCTGCGAGGTTTCCAGGGTCGTGCCGATTTCCGCGGAGGCCTGTTCCGGGATCGCGCGGGTCACGAAGTTGATCACGCCGCCCACGTTTTGTGGTCCGTAGCGTACGGAACCGGCACCGCGCACCACGTCGATGCTGTCGAGGTTGCCCGAGGAAATCGGCGCCATGGACAGTTGCGGCTGACCGTAAGGCGCGAACGCCGCCGGGATGCCGTCGATCAGCACGGTGGAGCGAGGCGACAGGCGCGAAGTCAGGCCGCGCACGCCGACGTTGAGGGAAATGTCGCTGCCACCGGTACCGTTGGCGTCCTGCACCTGCACGCCCGGGACACGTTTGAGTACGTCGCCGACGTTCATCGCGCCCTGCTCGACCATGGCTTCGCGGCGGATCACGGTTCGTGCCCCGGGGTGGTTCTGCACCACGGCGGCATCGGCGTCGCCGAGCCAGTTACCGACGACCTTGATGTCAGTCACGCCCAGTTCCAGTGGACCGCTGGCCGCCGATGCTGGTGCCGGCATCAGCGTCACCGAACCTTCATCGATCTGGTATTGCAGGCCGCTGCCTTGCAGCAACTGGCGCAGCGCGTCTTCCGGGGAAAGGTTGCCATCCACCGCCGGAGCCTGCTTGCCGGCGACCAGTTCAGGGCTGAAGAACACCTGAAGCGAGGTTTGCTGGCCCAACTGACTCAGGGCCTGTCCCAAGGGTTGCGCCGGGATGCGGATGGCATCGGCGGCAAAGGCCTGGGGCAGCGCAACGTTGACCGCCAGCGCGAGGGCCAGCGGTAACCAGGGGAGTTTGTTGTTTTTAGCGGTGGAGTTTTTCACGTCGAACGTAATCCTGTGGATCGCAAGAGTGTGCGCTTGTTAATGCAAACCAGTTGCAGTTGAACAGGAAGACGATGAACTCGAAAAAAACCTGAATTTTATTTTGAAATTATTTCCTGGCTGCCATCGCCAAGGGTGCGCACGGCCACGGGGAGGATGCTCGGCAAGGCCTTGAGCAGCGCATCGGTGTTGTCGGATTTGAACACGCTGGTCAGGCGCAGATCGCCCACCGCTGCACTGGCGACCTTGAGTGGCTTCTCGCGATAGCGCGAGACCTGCTCGGCGACATCGGCCAGGCTGGCATTGTTGAACACCAGTTTGCCGTTGCGCCAGGCGGTCATTTCCGCCGGGTTGACGGCATAGGCGGCGGCAACTTTGCCCTGGGCATCGACGTGGGTGCCAAGGCCTGCCGTCAGATTGATGAAATCGTTATCGGCGGCGTCGCGACCTTGAACCTTGACGCTGCCCTGCTCCACCACCACCCGGGTTTCGCTGGCGCCATGACGTACGTCGAATCGGGTGCCGGTGACCGTGACCTTGCCGCTGCCCGCCGCGACCACGAAAGGCCGGCTGGTGTCATGCTCGACGCTGAACATCGCTTCGCCTTCGGTCAGCTCAACGTTGCGGCGATCCTTTTCAAAGCGCACCTGAATCCGGCTGCGGCTGTCCAGATCGACCACCGAGCCATCGGGCAACGCCACCTGGCGTCGCTCATTCAGGGCCGTTGAAAACTCGGCGATATAAGGCGCCGGATGATTCAGGCCGCTGAACAAACCCAGGCCGAGCGCTACCGCCAACACGCTGGCAGCCACCGCGTAACGTAGCACGGGACGACGTTTTTTCAGGGCTGGCGGGGTTTCACACAGGGCCCGCAAGCGCGCCGTCGGCACCAGGTCAGCGGCGCTCCACAAGCCCTGGAGCACTTCGAATTCGTTGCGGTGCTGGGGGTGCTGCTCCAGCCAGAGTTGAAACTGACGCCGCACTTCGACATCGGCAACAGGCTCCTGCAAACGCACAAACCACTGCGCCGCGTCATCGCGAACCGCTGTTTGCCCGCACGCACAATCACGAGTATCCATCATGGAAGTTCCTGTTTGGCTGGGGAGGAGAAGGCGCGGCCGGTCATGACTGCAACCCGTCCAGGCGATCGCGCAGATGCCGAAGCGTGCGGATCATATACTTTTCCACCATGTTCTTGGACAGCCCCAGGCGTTCGGCGATTTCGGCCTGGGTCAGGCCCTCGATTTTCTGCCAGACAAACACCTTGCGGCAGTTGACCGGCAGCTCGGTGAGCGCCCGTTCGATGGAATCAGCCAGCTGGATCGCGTGCATGAAATGCTCCGGGTCGCCGGTCGGCGACTCACTGAGATCGATCGCCTCTGACTCCATGGCGCCCCGCCGGTCCTCACGCCGATAACCATCCACGGCAATGTTGCGCGCGGTCTGGTGCAAATACGCCCGGGGCTGCTGCACCACCGCCGAATCGGACTCAAGCACCCGCACGAAGGTATCGTGGGCCAGATCCTCGGCCTGCTGACGATTCCTCAGGCGACGGGTCCAGGTGCCAACCAACTCTTCGTAATGCTCGAAAAAGCCGTGTCTGCGGGGCAGCTTGAGGGTCATTGCGGTGTGCTGTGGAGACGGGGCGTGAATAGTAATGCTTCCTATTAACTTGAAGCAATGGTTTGCGTCCGCCACACAGGGCACTTTATCCCCTTGCCATTGTGCATTTCGTCAGGAAAGCTCAATTGCGGCACGGAACCAAAGAAATCTGGCAGGCATTCAAATGCAGCCATTGACTGGTTGTAACAAAGTGCAGAAATGCCCGTACCCGGCTTTCACCCAGGAATTCACACATGTTCAGCCCCAAAGCATCGCCCAAGAGAACACCGCTGGCCCGCCTCGCCCTGGCCATCACCCTGAGCACCCTCGGCCTGCCGTTCTGGGCGGGTAATGCCCAGGCCCACGGCGGTCACGCCGAAATGGTGCCGCTGCAAGCGGGTCTTGAGGAATTTGGCGCCACGGTGAAATGGGACGATTACGCCAACCTGTTCACCATTGCCAAGGACGGGGTCTACCTCAAGGTAAAGCCCGACAGCAAAGTGGCGATGCTCAACGGCAAGCGTATCGAGCTAACGGTGCCGGTGGTGTTCAAGGACCATACGGCGTTCATGTCCAAGGACTTTATCAACCAGGTGTTCCAGTCCGGGCTGGACAAGACCTTCGTCGTCGAGACCCGCCCCAACCCGCTCAACCCCCTGAGCGCGGCTGAAATCACCACGGCCGTGGACATCGTCAAGAAATCGGAAAACTACAAGCCTGGCTTCCGCTTCACCGAAGTCTCGGTCAAGGAGCCGCCGAAGAATCAGGTGTGGAACTTCGTCCTCACCGGGCAAAACGTCGCCCAGCCGCGTGAGGCCTCAATCGTGGTGCTCGACGGCAAGCACGTGATCGAAGCCCTGGTCGACCTCGACACGAAAGAACTCAAGTCCTGGAAGCCGATCGAAGGCGCCCACGGCATGGTACTGCTGGACGATTTCGCAACGGTGCAGACGGCTGTGGAAACCAGCCCGGAATACGCCCAGGCCCTGGCCAAGCGCGGCATCAACGACGTGAAAAAAGTCGTGGCCACGCCGCTGACTGTCGGTTTCTTCGACGGCAAGGACGGCCTGGCGCAGGACAAGCGCCTGCTGAAAATCGTCAGCTACCTCAACACCGGTGACGGCAACTACTGGGCGCACCCGATTGAAGGCCTGGTGGCGATTGTCGACCTGGAACAGAAGAAGCTGATCAAGATCGAAGACGAAGCGCTCATTCCGGTGCCGATGAATCCGACGCCGTATGACGGTCGCGGACGCCAGGGCGTCGCAGTCAAACCGCTGGAAATCATCGAGCCCGAGGGCAAGAACTACACCATCAGCGGCAACAGCATTCACTGGCAGAACTGGGACTTCCATGTTCGCCTCGATTCGCGGGTCGGGCCGATCCTGTCCACCGTCACCTACGACGACAAAGGCAAGAAACGCAAGATCATGTACGAAGGCTCGCTGGGCGGCATGATCGTGCCTTACGGCGACCCGGACGTCGGTTGGTACTTCAAGGCCTACCTCGACTCCGGCGACTACGGCATGGGCACCCTGACCTCGCCGATTGCCCGTGGCAAAGACGCCCCGCAAAACGCCGTGCTGCTGGACGCCACCATCGCCGACTACACCGGCGCACCGACCGCAATCCCGCGCGCCATCGCGGTGTTCGAACGCTACGCCGGCCCGGAATACAAACACCAGGAAATGGGCCAGCCCAACCTCAGCACCGAGCGCCGTGAGCTGGTAGTGCGCTGGATCAGCACCGTGGGCAACTACGACTATATCTTCGACTGGGTCTTCCAGCAGAACGGCACCATCGGCATCGACGCCGGCGCCACCGGTATCGAAGCGGTCAAAGGCGTGAATTCGAAAACCATGCACGAAGACACCGCCAGGGAAGACACGCGCTACGGCACCCTGCTCGACCACAACATCGTCGGCACCACGCACCAGCACATTTACAACTTCCGCCTCGATATGGACGTGGACGGCGAGCAAAATTCGCTGGTGGAAGTGAACCCGGTGGTGTTGCCCAACGACCGTGGCGGGCCGCGCACCAGCACCATGCAGACCGAGACCAAAGTGGTCGGAAACGAGCAGCAAGCGGCGCAGAAGTTCGACCCGTCGACCGTGCGCCTGCTGACCAACTTCAGCAAGGAGAACAAGGTCGGCAACCCGGTTTCCTATCAGCTGATCCCTTATGCCGGCGGCACGCACCCGGTGGCCAAGGGTGCCAACTTCGGCAAGGACGAATGGCTCTACCACCGCCTGAGTTTCATGGACAAGCAGCTATGGGTGACGCAATACAACCCGGAGGAAAAGTACCCGGAAGGCAAATACCCGAACCGCTCGGACAAGGACTCGGGCCTGGGGCAGTTCACCCAGGACAACCACTCCATCGAGAACACCGACGACGTGGTCTGGCTGACCACTGGCACCACCCACATCGCCCGCGCCGAAGAGTGGCCGATCATGCCGACCGAATGGGTGCATGTGCTCTTGAAGCCGTGGAATTTCTTCGATGAAACGCCGACGTTGAACCTCAGCTCACCGAAGTAACCAGGTCGAACGCAATACCTGTGGGAGCGAGCTTGCTCGCGATGACGGAGTGTCAGTCGACTTAAATGTTAACTGAAACTCCGCAATCGCGAGCAAGCTCGCTCCCACAGGGTCAAGCGGTGTTCATGCAGACGATCAAGCATGCCGCTTGCGATACTCCCCCGGCGCAATGCCGAAGCGCGACTTGAACGCGGTGGAGAAGTAGCTCGAATCGGAAAACCCCCACGAATACCCCAGCACCGACAACTTCTCCTCCTTGCCCGATTGGCGCAGGGATTCGGCGCACAGGTCCAGGCGGCGGTTCTTGATGTAGCGCGCGACCACCAGCCCTTTCTTGGCAAACATCCGGTACAGGCCACGGGTGGACATGCCGACTTCCCGCGCCAGCCATTCCGGGCACAAGTCTTCGGAGCGAATGTTTTCGTCGATGCAGGTGAGCGTCTTGCGAAAGATCCGCTCATGTGCATCGGTGCAATCGTCGGCCTGGCTGATCGCCGGGCGCAGCAGACTGACAATCGCCTCCAGGGTCGCTTCGCTTTCCTGTCGGGTCAGGTGCTGCTGGCGGGTGGCATCGAGGATCAACCGGTGCGAGAGCATCGCGATGGGCGAGGTTGCGGCAATCCGGTGGCCGCACTTGACCTGATTGAAACGCAGGGTTTGCTCGACCAGTTGATAGGGCAGGATCAGCGACAACTGCCGAGAGTTTTCGCCATAAGTGAAGTCGCTGGGCCGCGAAGCATCGATCAGCGTGATGTCGCCGGGGGACAGCAAGACCTTGTCGTCGCCTTGGGCCATGCCCGCCGTGCCGTCGAGTTGGAACACCGCAAAATACTTGCCGCCCTCGCCCGCCGCGACTTCCTGGGGCGTACGGTACAAACGCGCCTGGCACACGTCGACGAAACTGAGTTTGAGCGCATCGCTCTGGTATTCGCGGATGCGCCCGGCAAACTCGCTGCCCAGGGGTTGTGCGTTGAAGGCGCCACAGATCTGGTTGATCTGATGGATCCACTGGTCGAACCCATCATGGCGCTGTGCTGTTGTGGAAATCATGTCAGGCCTCACGCAGGCTTATTTTTATTGTCTACGTCAATCCACACGACATCGGATGCTTCGAGTCTCCTGAACCGCACCACTCCCTGAACAATGACGTGCTATTTCAGTCCGCCAAAACGCCGATAGAAGCTTTCACCCACATCCGGCAACGGGCCGTCGGCCGTTTCCAGTGCAGCGTTCAGCCATTCTTCGGCCTTGGCGTAGATCAAACGGTAAATGTTGCGGCACAACTGGCGGGCGGCGCGGCCTTCCCAATCGCCGGGCAGCAACTCGTCCGGTAGTTGCGGGTCGCGCAGCAGCAGCTTGCGGTACTCGTGAATCAGCAGCACCCGCGCCAGGAAGCAGTCGGCCGGTTGCAGGTTTTCCTGCTCGCGCAGGGCTTGCCACAGCGGCCGGAACAGCTGGATGAACTCGCTGTAGTGCGCGGCCAGCTCCTCGATGTTCCAGCTCTCGCGCACCTGCAGACGCAGGGCCTTGGAGGCCAGTACGTCCTGGGCGGTGGTTTCGAAGACAATGGTGTCTTCCTGCGCGCCGAGGTCGAGCAGGGTCGCATTGACGTCGGAACGGTCGCTGCGCGGACAGGCCAACACCACCGGCGAAATCGCGCCGAAACCTTGCCACTCCAGTTCTTCACGCACCTGTTTGCGTTTGTCCTGGGTCAGCTGCGAGAGCATCACCAGGCACCAGGAGCCATCCCAGGCCGGCATCGTGGTGCTGTAGACCCGCTTGAAGGCCTTGTCGAAACGCCGGCGACCGGTGCCGGTCAGGCTGTAGTAACTGCGGCGACCGACCTTCTCGGCGGTCAGCCAGCCTTCTTTGGTCAGGCGAAAAATCGAGGTGCGAATCAGCCGCTCGTTGATGCCGATGGGCTCGAGCAATTGAATCAGGCTGCCCAGCCAGACGGTGCCGCCATGGGGTTCGATGGCATCCCCGTACAACGTGATGATCAAGGAACTGGCGCGGATCGGCGTCTGCTCCTGGAAGCGGGTAATCAGATGGTTCAAGGGAGTCAGGGACGACATGGGCGTTCCGTGTAAAAAAAGAAAAGGAATATACCGAAACTCTGCCTGTTAATCGCATCCACCTGTAGGAGCGAGCCTGCTCGCGAAAAACGTCCGGACAACACGGGCATTCAGACAGCCCGCGTCATCGTTGACGTCCATCGCGAGCAAGCTCGCTCCTACAAAGGGATTTGTATTCACTGGGAACTGCCCTTGGGCCGCAACCCCCTGTCGCTGATGCGCGGGCGATCAGCTTCCGGCTCGGCCAGCGGTTCGCAGACCTGCATCTGCGTAAGGCAACGCTTGGCCAACTCCTGATACTCACGTGTGCCCGCCTGCTTCCACGCCACTTCCTGATCGCTGAGGCTGCGCTTGACGCTGGCCGGTGCGCCCATGACCAGCGACTGCTCCGGGCATTCGAAACCGGCCTTGACGAACGCCGCCGCCGAAACGAATGAACGCGGACCGATCCGGGCGTTGTCCATCACCACCGCATTCATGCCCACCAGCGCATCGGCGCCAATCCGGCAACCGTGCAGCACCGCACCGTGGCCGATGTGGCCATTGCGCTCGACCACGGTGTCGCTGTCGGGGAAACCGTGCATCACGCAGGTGTCCTGCAGGTTGGCGCCCTCCTCGAGCACGATCCGCCCGAAATCCCCGCGCAGGCTGGCCAGCGGACCGACATAGCAATGGGGGCCGATGATCACGTCACCGATCAATACGGCGGACGGATGCACATAAGCGCTCGGATCAACCACCGGAGTCAGGCCATCAAGGCTGTAGCAGGTCATGGAAGCTTCCTTCACAAAGCGATGCAAATAGTGACTCATTTTGTATCACATCACTTTTAACAGCACAAAGACTAAAAACCGTATCACTTGAAATACACCTTTCCGACGAATGCCAGCACGCCTCAAAAATCACTATAAAACCCAATGTTTTCTAGGCAAAACCCGCCATCAGCACCCCTTCAGCGGGAAGATTGAAAATCCAAACGCACACCAATAAGACACATTAAATCAATTTTCGTATTGCATTTACGTATCACGTTATAGCTATACTTGGGCAAAACCGGCCCCTGCGGCCGATCCAATAACGAGCCGGCACCCCGCCGAGCGTGCACCGTGAGAGCATCCGCCATGCCTCTGACCCTTGCCGTCGAATTGATCGAGCCTGGCGTCCGCCTGATTACCCTGCAGCGCCCGCAAGCCCTGAACGCCCTGACCACCGAGTTGCTGGGCGAACTGGCCGCTGAACTGAACATCGCGCAAGCCGACCCCGACACCCGCGCCGTGGTGCTCACCGGCAGCCGCAAAGCCTTCGCCGCCGGTGCCGACATCAAGGAAATGGCCGAGCGCGATCTGGTCGGCATCCTCGACGACCCGCGCCAGGCCTCGTGGCAAGCCATTACTCGCTTCAGCAAACCGCTGATCGCCGCGGTCAACGGCTTCGCCCTCGGCGGCGGCTGCGAACTGGCGATGCACGCCGACATCATCATTGCAGGCATTGACGCCCGCTTCGGCCAACCGGAAATCAACCTCGGGATCATGCCCGGCGCCGGTGGTACCCAACGTCTGCTGCGCGCCGTCGGCAAATCCATGGCCATGCAAATGGTGCTGACGGGCGAGCCGATCGACGCCCGTCAGGCCCAGCGCGTCGGTCTGGTCAGCGAAGTGACCCAGCCGGAATTTACCGTCGATCGCGCCCTGCACATCGCTCGCAGCATTGCGGCCAAGGCGCCACTGGCGGTGCGCCTGGCCAAGGAGGCGCTGCTCAAGGCCATGGACACGGACCTGGCCAGCGGCCTGCGTTTCGAGCGTCACGCCTTCACCGTGCTGGCCGGCACCCGCGACCGCGACGAGGGCATTGCGGCCTTCCAGGAAAAGCGCTCGCCGACCTTCACCGGCCAGTAATCCGCAACGAATTCGAATGACCTCCGAGAGAGCGCCAAGACCATGAACTTCGAACACATCCTGTTTTCCATCGACGCCGGCGTCGCCCTGCTCAGCCTCAATCGGCCGGACCAGCTCAACAGCTTCAACACCCAGATGCATGGCGAAGTGAAAGAAGCACTCAAGCAAGTGCGGCAGAACCCTGACGTGCGCGTATTGCTGCTGACCGGTGAAGGTCGCGGCTTCTGCGCCGGGCAGGACCTGAGCGACCGCAATGTCGCGCCAGGCAGCGCCGTGCCGGATCTGGGCGAGTCCATCGAGAAGTTCTACAACCCGCTGATCCGCCAGTTGCGCGACCTGCCGCTGCCGGTGATCTGCGCGGTCAACGGCGTGGCCGCCGGCGCTGGCGCCAACATTCCGCTGGCCTGCGACCTGGTGCTGGCGGCGCGTTCGGCCAGTTTCATCCAGGCGTTCTGCAAGATTGGCCTGATCCCTGATTCAGGCGGCACCTGGACCCTGCCGCGTCTTGTGGGCATGGCCCGGGCCAAGGCTTTGGCACTACTGGGCAACCGCCTTAGCGCCGAACAAGCCGAGCAATGGGGCTTGATTTACCAGTGTGTGGAAGACGCCGAACTGCGCAATGAAGCCCTGAAGCTGGCCCGCCACCTCGCCACACAACCGACCTACGGTCTGGCGCTGATCAAACGCAGCCTGAACGCCAGCATGAGCAACAGTTTTGACGAACAGCTCGAGCTGGAGAAAGACCTGCAACGTCTGGCCGGGCGCAGCGAGGACTACCGCGAAGGTGTCGGCGCCTTCATGGAAAAACGCACCCCAGTTTTCAAGGGACGCTGAGCCATGACCGCATTGAACACATCTGCACGCATCGCCGTGATCGGCGCCGGGGCCATGGGTGCCGGTATCGCCCAGGTGGCGGCCCAGGCCGGCCATCCGGTCTTGCTGCTGGACAATCGTCCCGGCGCAGCCGCCCAAGCGATTGAAGGCATCGACCGACAACTGGGCAAGCGAGTCGAGAACGGCAAGCTGTCGGCCGAGTCGCGCAGCGCGACGATTGCACGCCTGCAAGCGGTAGAAGCCATCGAAACCCTGGCCGCCTGCGATCTGATCATCGAAGCCATCGTCGAGAACCTTGAGGTCAAACGCGCGCTGTTCCGTCAGCTGGAAGGCATCTGCGGCGAGCATTGCATCCTCGCCAGCAACACCTCGTCGCTGTCGATCACCAGCATCGCCGCGCAGCTTGATCATCCACAGCGCCTGCTCGGCCTGCACTTCTTCAACCCGGCACCGGTGATGGCGCTGGTGGAAGTCGTCTGCGGCCTGGCCAGCGATCCGGCACTCGCCGAGTGCCTGTACGACACCGCCAGGGCCTGGGGCAAAAAACCGGTGCACACCCGCTCCACACCGGGCTTCATCGTCAACCGCGTGGCCCGGCCGTTCTATGCCGAAAGCCTGCGGATGCTGCAGGAAGGCGCGGCCGACTGCCCAACCCTGGATGCGTTGATGCGCGAGGCCGGCGGCTTTGCCATGGGCGCGTTCGAACTGACCGACTTGATCGGCCATGACGTCAACTACGCCGTGACCTGCTCGGTGTTCGACGCTTATTACCAGGACACACGCTTCCTGCCGTCGCTGATCCAGAAAGAACTGGTGGATGGCGGGCGTCTGGGACGTAAAAGCGGACAGGGTTTCTACAGCTACGCCCAAGGCGCCGAACGCCCGCAAGCAGGTGAAATCAGCAGCAACGCAAGCGTCGAGACTTGTATCGCCGAAGGTGACCTTGGCATCGCCCAGGGTTTGCTGGCGCGCTTGAGCGAGCAAGGTGTCGAAGTCATCCGGCGCGACGGCCGCGGATTGCTGCGAGTGGGTGACGCGGTGCTGGCCCTGAGCGATGGCCGCATGGCCTGTCAGCGTGCCCGGGAAGACGGGCTGCGCAACCTGATCCTGCTGGATCTGGCGTTCGATTACGGCAACGCCAAACGCATCGCTATCAGCCATGCGGCAGGCATTGATCCGCTGGCCCTCGAACAAGGCGTTGCCCTGCTGCAACGGGCCGGCCTCATGGTCAGCCTGCTCAGCGACAGCCCGGCCCTTGCCGTCCTGCGCACCGTGGCCATGCTCGCCAACGAAGCCGCCGACGCCCTGCTGCAAGGCGTGGCCTCTGCCACCGACATCGATCTGGCCATGCGCGCCGGGGTCAATTATCCACAGGGGCCGCTGGCCTGGGCCGATGCCATTGGCCTGTCGCACATTCTTGAAACGCTGGAAAACCTGCAAGCCAGTTATGGCGAAGAACGCTACCGGCCGTCGCTGTTGCTGCGCCGCCGCGTCGCCGAAGGGAGAACATTCCATGACTAACCATGAAGCCATGACCCTGGCCAGTGAATGCGCGCAATCGCTGTTCCAGCGCGACGCCGCCAGCCAGGCCATGGGCATGCGCCTGCTCTCGGCCGGCCCCGGTTGCGCACGAGTAGGCATGACGGTGCGGGCCGACATGATCCAGGGTCACGGCACCTGCCACGGCGGCTACCTGTTCGCCCTCGCCGATTCGGCATTCGCCTTTGCCTGCAACAGTTACAACGAAGCCACCGTGGCCATCGGTTGCAGCATCGACTACATCGCCCCGGCGCGCCTGGGTGACACGCTGAACGCCGACTGCATCGAGCAGAGCCGTTCGGGTCGCACCGGCAACTACGACGTGCGCATCGAAAACCAGCAGGGCCAGTTGATCGCCCTGTTCCATGGCAAATCCTACAAAGTGCGCGGCCCGGTGCTGACGCAGGAGAACCCGAATGAATGACGCCCTGATCATCGACGCAGTCCGGACCCCGATTGGCCGTTACGCCGGTGTCCTGAGCAGCGTGCGCGCCGACGACCTCGGCGCGGTGCCGCTGCGCGAGCTGCTGCGCCGCCACCCGCAAGTGGACTGGAACAGCGTCGACGACGTGATCTACGGCTGCGCCAACCAGGCCGGCGAAGACAACCGCAACGTCGCGCGCATGTCGGCACTGCTGGCCGGGTTGCCGGTGAGCGTGCCGGGCACCACCCTCAATCGCCTGTGCGGTTCCGGGCTGGACGCCATCGGCACCGCCGCCCGCGCCATTCGCAGTGGCGAAACCGGGCTGATGCTGGTCGGTGGCGTTGAATCCATGTCCCGCGCGCCACTGGTGATGGGCAAGGCCGAGCAGGCGTTTTCACGTGCAGCCGAGGTCTTCGACACCACCATCGGCTGGCGCTTCGTCAATCCGCTGATGAAAAAGACCTACGGCATCGATTCCATGCCGGAAACGGCAGAGAACGTCGCCGAACAGTTCAACATCTCCCGGGCCGACCAGGACGCCTTCGCCCTGCGCAGCCAGCAACGCGCTGCCGCTGCCCAGGCCAGCGGGCGTCTGGCCAAAGAGATCGTCGCGGTGGAAATCCCCCAGCGCAAAGGCCCGACCAAGGTGGTCGAGCACGACGAACACCCACGCGGCGACACTACCCTTGAGCAGCTCGCCAAACTGGGCACGCCGTTCCGCGAAGGCGGCAGCATCACCGCCGGCAACGCTTCCGGGGTCAACGACGGTGCCTGCGCGCTGCTGCTGGCCAGCCCGGAAGCCGCCAAACGCCACGGCCTGACCGCCCGTGGCCGGGTCGTGGCCATGGCCACGGCTGGCGTTGAACCACGGATCATGGGCATCGGCCCGGTGCCAGCCACCCGCAAGGTGCTGGAGGTGGCCAACCTGAGCCTGGCCGACATGGACGTGATCGAGCTCAACGAAGCCTTCGCCGCACAGGGCCTGGCGGTGCTGCGCGAACTGGGCCTGAACGACACCGATCCGCGGGTCAACCCCAACGGCGGCGCCATCGCCCTGGGCCACCCGTTGGGCATGAGCGGCGCACGCTTGGTCACCACCGCCCTGCATGAGCTTGAAGAACGGAACGGCCGCTACGCCCTGTGCACCATGTGCATCGGTGTCGGCCAGGGGATCGCGCTGATCATCGAGCGTCTATCCCACTAAAGAATCGCGATTCCCGGGGAGCCGAGAGGTATCCTTGGGGCATGCACTCAAAGCCCTTGTGCAAAAGGGCTGGAACACAAAAACAATTCGAGTGAACACATGAACATGCCAATTGCCCAAGCCGTGCTGAACCCTGTGCTGGACCCGCTGGAAACCGCCAGCATCGACGAGCTGCGCCAGCATCAGCTGGAGCGCCTGCGCTGGAGCCTGAACCACGCCTACAACAACGTGCCGCTGTACCGTCAGCGCTTCGATGCGCTGGGCGTGCACCCCGACGACATCAAGTCCCTGGACGACCTGGCGAAATTCCCTTTCACCACCAAGTCCGACCTGCGGGACAACTACCCCTACGGCATGTTTGCCGTGCCGATGCACGACATCGTGCGCCTGCACGCGTCCAGCGGCACCACCGGCAAACCGACCGTGGTCGGCTACACCCAGAATGACATCGACACCTGGGCCAATGTGGTGGCCCGCTCGATCCGCGCCGCTGGTGGCCATCGTGGCGACAAAGTACACATTTCCTACGGCTACGGCCTGTTCACCGGCGGCCTCGGCGCGCACTACGGCGCCGAACGCCTGGGCTGTACGGTGATCCCGATGTCCGGTGGCCAGACCGAAAAACAGGTGCAGCTGATCAAGGATTTCCAGCCGGACATCATCATGGTCACGCCGTCCTACATGCTCAACATCGCCGATGAAATCGAGCGCCAGGGCATCGACCCGCACAAACTGGCCCTGCGCCTGGGCATCTTCGGCGCCGAGCCGTGGACCGCCGAACTGCGCAGCGCCATCGAGGCACGTATGGGCATCACCGCCCTGGACATCTACGGCCTCTCGGAAATCATGGGCCCGGGCGTGGCCATGGAATGCGCCGAAACCAAGGACGGCCCGACCATCTGGGAAGACCACTTCTACCCGGAAATCATCGACCCGGTCACCGGCGAAGTACTGCCGGACGGGCAGATGGGCGAACTGGTGTTCACCTCGCTCAGCAAAGAAGCCCTGCCGATGATCCGCTACCGCACCCGCGACCTGACGCGCCTGCTGCCGGGTACGGCGCGGCCGATGCGGCGCATCGACAAGATCACCGGGCGCAGCGATGACATGCTGATCATCCGTGGCGTTAACGTGTTTCCGACGCAGATCGAGGAGCAGGTTCTGAAAGTCAAACAACTTGCCGAGTGTTATGAGATTCATCTGTATCGCAATGGCAACCTGGACAGCGTTGATGTGCATGTCGAGCTCAAGGCTGAGCACCAGCACCTGGGCGATGAACAGCAGAAGGCTGTTTGCGGGGAATTGAGCCGGCATATCAAGACGTACATCGGGATCAGTTCGCGGATCGTTTTGCAGCCGTTCCATTCGATCAAGCGATCCGAGGGCAAGGCTTGCCACGTGGTGGATAAACGTCCGAAAGCATGACTGCTGCACCCTTTATGGCCCCGCTTTTTGCGGGGCTTTTTTTTGCCAGGGCTTTACCGACTCTGGCGCCGATCACTATTCCTGTGGGAGCGAGCTTGCTCGCGATGGCTTTGTGTCAGGCGACATGGATTTTTGAGGGTGTACATATCCATTGCTGCGGTAACGGCCACTTAGGGTTCCGCCCTTACGGCGGGTCACTTGGAAAAGCCCCAAGTAACCAAGGGCTCTTGCCCCTGACGTTCGGTGCCTCGCTGTGGCTCGGCATGCCCTCGATCCGGTCCTGCTCCGTGGGCCCGCCGCCATCGGCCATCCATGGCCGGGGGCGGCTAACCCGGCATCCATGCCGGTTTGCCAGGGCTTTACCGACTCTGGCGCCGATCACTATTCCTGTGGGAGCGAGCTTGCTCGCGATGGGTTTGTGTCAGGCGACGTGTTTTTTACGGGTGTACATATCCATTACTGCGGTAACGGCCACTTAGGGTTCCGCCCTTACGGCGGGTCACTTGGAAAAGCCCCAAGTAACCAAGGGCTCTTGCCCCTGACATTCGGTGTCTCGCTGTGGCTCGGCATGCCCTCGATCCGGTCCTGCTCCGTGGGCCCGCCGCCATCGGCCATCCATGGCCGGGGGCGGCTAACCCGGCATCCATGCCGGGTTGCCCACTGCGCAGAACCTCCACTTGGCCTCACGAGGGGGCGTACACCGCAACAGCGCCCGAGGCGGCCTACCGGCCGGCCTGTTTGCTGGGTTCGTTCGGCTGTGATGTACCTGGTCGACTGGCAGGTCGCTATCGCGAGCAAGCTCGCTCCCACAGGTATCGAGTACATCTGCAAGATTTCGGTCGGCTGGCAGGCCGTCTTCGCGAGCAGGCTCGCTCCTACAGTTGATCCGGGTAGGTCTGCAAGGGATTGGTCGGCTGGCAGGCCGCCTTCGCGGGCAAGCCCGCTCCCACAGGGTCGAGGTACATCCGCCAGAATCAGGTCGGCTGTCGGACCGCCTTCGCGAGCAGGCTCGCTCCTACAGTTGATCCGGGTAGGTCTGCAAGAAATTGGTCGGCTGGCAGGCCGCCTTCGCGGGCAAGCCCGCTCCCACAGGGGTTGGGGACATCTGCAAAAACCAGGTCGGCTGTCAGGCCGCCATCGCGAGCAAGCTCGCTCCCACAGAAGAGCAAAGGCAGATCGGCGTACACAAACGCTCTTCACCACTCATCAGGCCGAGCGTTAGCTCGCCTGCAGCTCTTGATCTTGATCCACCCGCCCCTTCGGGAGGCTGAGTGGAGGTATTCATCCGGGGATTGGCGCGCAGCGCCGTTCGACGCAGTCGAACACATTGCATGTAGGTGCAGCGAAGCAAACCGGAGGGCAATGCCCCCGGATGAATGCCGGAGCGAAGGAACGCCGAGCCTTAGCGAGGGGCCGGACGCTCGGGGCGAGCCTTTTTTTGCTTACTTTTTTTGGCGTTTGAAAAAAAAGTGAGTCGCCGTAAGGGCGAAACCGCCAGTGGCCGTTACCAAAGAAATGGATATGTACGCCGACCTCCCTCCCCATTCATCCCAAAGCGATACAAAAAACAATTACGACACGTCATTTTGTGTTTGATATTAAATTCTGTATCGCTTATAAAGTTCTCCATGCCCCAGAACAGATTCAAGGCGGGAACTCAAAAATGTACGCACAGCTCGTAGAAACCGGCGTAAAGCGCATCAAGGACCTCTCGGAAATGTCCGAACAGGAACGCGCCTTCCAGGAAAAAATCGATTCAGAAATCAAGATCGAAGCCAAGAACTGGATGCCAGATGCCTACCGCCAGACCCTGATCCGGCAGATTTCCCAGCACGCCCACTCCGAAATCGTCGGCATGCTGCCCGAAGGCAACTGGGTCACCCGCGCGCCAAGCCTCAAACGCAAACTGCAACTGATGGCCAAGATCCAGGACGAAGCCGGCCACGGCCTCTACCTGTACAGCGCCATGGAAACCCTGGGCGCCGACCGCGATGAAGAAATCGCCAAGCTGCACAGCGGCAAGGCCAAGTACTCGAGCATCTTCAATTACCCGACGCTGAACTGGGCCGACATGGGCGCGGTGGGCTGGCTGGTGGATGGCGCGGCGATCGTCAACCAGGTGGTGCTGCAGCGCACCTCCTACGGCCCGTATTCCCGGGCGATGATCCGCATCTGCAAGGAAGAGAGTTTCCACCAGCGCCAGGGCTACGAAATCCTCCTGACCATGATGCGCCACGGTAACCAGGCGCAAAAAGACATGGTCCAGGACGCGATCAACCGCCTGTGGTGGCCGTCGCTGATGATGTTTGGCCCAAGCGACGAACATTCGCCGAACAGCGCCCAGTCCATGGCCTGGAAAATCAAGCGCCAGAGCAACGACGAACTGCGCCAGCGCTTCATCGACCAGACCATCCCGCAGCTTGAGCTATTGGGCTGCACCTGCCCCGACCCGGACCTGAAGTGGAACGCCGAGCGCGGCCACTACGACTTCGGCGAAATCCAGTGGAACGAATTCTACGAAGTGCTCAAGGGCAACGGCCCGTGCAACCAGGAACGCGTCGCCACCCGCCGCAAGGCGATCGAAGACGGCGCCTGGGTTCGTGAAGCCGCCGTCGCCCACGCCCGCAAAAAACAAAACAAGAACGCCGCCTGATCCGGCCACCTGATGTGGAGTAACTGAAATGTCCGAGTGGACCCTCTTCGAAGTCTTCGTGCGCAGCAAGCACGGTCTGAACCACAAGCATGTCGGTAGCGTGCACGCCGCCGACACCACCATGGCCATCGAAAACGCGCGCGAGCTCTACACCCGTCGCAGCGAAGGCGTGAGCCTGTGGGTCGTGCCTTCGGCGTTGATCACCGCCTCGTCGCCGGATGAAAAAGACCCGCTGTTCGATCCGTCGGACGACAAGGTCTACCGCCACGCCAGCTTCTACGAGCTGCCGGCCGAAGTCGGGCACATGTGAGGTCGACCATGAATAACAAGACCGATCTGATCGAATACCTGCTGCGCCTCGGCGACAGCGCCCTGATCCAGGGCCAGCGCCTGTGCCAATGGTGCGGCAAGGCCCCGGCGCTGGAAGAAGAACTAGCGCTGATGAACGTCGGCCTCGACCTGGTGGGCCAGGCGCGCAACTGGCTGGAGTACGCCGCCGAACTGCTGGACGACGGTCGTGATGCCGATCACCTGGCGTTTCGTCGTGACGAGCGCGCCTATCGCAACCTGCTGCTGGTGGAACAACCCAACGGCGACTTCGCGATAACCATGCTCAAGCAGTTCCTCTATGACGCCTGGCATTTGCCGGTGCTGCAGGGCCTGAGCCAGTCCAGCGACGAGCGTATCGCCGGGATTGCCGCCAAATCCGTGAAGGAAGTGACCTATCACCTGCGCCGCTCCGGCGAATGGATCGAGCGTATGGGCGACGGCACCGAGGAAAGCAATCGGCGCATGCTCGCCGCGATTCCAGAGGTCTGGCGCTTCACCGTTGAACTGATCGCCGCCGATGACAGCGAACAGCGTCTGTGCGCCGCCGGCATCACCCCGGACATCGCCAGCGTCGCCACCCAGTGGCAGACAAAGGTCGAGCAGATATTCAGCAGCGCCACCCTGCCCGTTCCAGCGGCGCCGAGCTATTTCTACCTGAATGCACGCAAGGGCCTGCACACCGAACACTTAGGGATTCTGCTGGCCGAAATGCAGTGCCTGCCACGAGCGTACCCCGATGCAACCTGGTGAGCTGATCGCCAGCGACCTCGGCGCCCGGCCGGCTCAACCGACCGACCTGGCTGCCGCGTGGGCGATCCTGTCCGAAGTCATGGACCCGGAAGTGCCAGTGGTCAGCGTGGTCGACCTCGGCATCGTCCGCGATCTCGACTGGCAGGCCGGTCACCTTCACGTGGTGGTCACGCCGACCTACTCCGGTTGCCCGGCCACCGAAGTGATCGAAAGCGACATCCGCGAAGCCCTGGAACTCGCCGGATTCAAGGCGCCGCAATTGGAGCGCAAGTTGACCCCGGCCTGGACCACCGACTGGATCAGCGACAGCGGTCGCGAGCGCCTGCGGGCCTACGGCATCGCGCCACCCGAGGGCAGCACCAGCAAGCGCAGCCTGCTCGGCGAGAACCCGCAGGTTGTGTGCCCGCAATGCGGCAGCGCCCACACCGAGGTCCTCAGCGAGTTCGGCTCCACCGCCTGCAAGGCCCTGTACCGCTGCGTCGATTGCCGGGAACCGTTCGACTATTTCAAGTGCATCTGAGCGGCGAATCGGCCGTCCCAGCTGGAGAACAACAATGAGCAAATTTCACAGCCTGACCATCAAGGACGTGCGCGCCGAGACCCGTGACGCGGTGTCCATCGCCTTCGAGATTCCGCAGCACTTGCAGGACAGCTTCCACTTCACCCAGGGCCAGCACCTGGTGATGCGCACCCAACTGGACGGCGAAGAAGTACGCCGCTCCTACTCGATCTGCACCGGGGTCAACGACGGTGAGCTGCGCATCGCCGTCAAGCGTGTTACCGGCGGACGCTTCTCGGCATTTGCCAACGAACAGCTGAAAGCCGGGCACACCCTGGAAGTGATGCCGCCCGCCGGGCATTTCTGCGTCGAACTCGACCCGGCGCGCCATGGCAACTACCTGGCCGTGGCGGCAGGCAGCGGCATCACGCCGATCCTGTCGATCATCAAGACCACCCTGGAAACCGAGCCCCACAGCCGCGTCACCCTGTTGTACGGCAACCGCTCAAGCTCCGGTGCGCTGTTCCGCGAACAGCTCGAAGACCTGAAAAACCGCTACCTGCAACGCCTGAACCTGATCTTCGTGTTCAGCCGCGAGCAGCAGGATGTCGACCTGTACAACGGCCGGATCAACGCCGAGAAATGCGAGCAACTGTTCAGCCGCTGGCTCGATATCAAAGCCCTCGACGCAGCATTCATCTGCGGCCCGCAGGAAATGACCGAGACCGTGCGCGACAGCCTCAAGGCCAAGGGCATGGCGCCCGAGCGCATTCACTTCGAACTGTTCGCCGCCGCCGGCAGCCAGCAAAAACGCGAAGCCCGTGAGGCGGCGCGCCAAGTGGATTCAGCGGTCAGCCAGATCACCGTCATCAGCGATGGCCGCGCCCTGGCGTTCGACCTGCCGCGCAACAGCCAGAGCATTCTCGATGCGGGCAACGCCCAAGGGGCCGAACTGCCCTACTCGTGCAAGGCCGGCGTGTGCTCGACCTGCAAGTGCAAGGTCATCGAAGGTGAAGTGGAAATGGACAGCAACCACGCCCTGGAAGACTACGAAGTGGCCGCCGGCTACGTGCTGTCGTGCCAGGCCTTTCCGATCAGCGACAAGGTGGTGCTGGATTTCGATCAGCTCTGAAACCGCCTCACGCAAAACCCTGTGGGAGCGAGCTTGCTCGCGATAGCGGTGGGTCAGCCACCATCAATGCTGAATGTAATGGCCTCATCGCGAGCAAGCTCGCTCCCACAGGGGGCCGGTGATTCGGCACGAATACAACGTTTCACCCACAACAAAAACAACAAAGGAGCGCGCGTCATGACACCCCAAGACATAGAACTCATCGGCCAGCACCCGGATTTCATCCAGCTGGTTCGTCGCAAACAGAAGCTGTACTGGTCACTGAGCCTGGCCATGCTGGTGATCTATTACGGCTTCGTGCTGCTGGTGGCTTTCTCCCCTTCTACCCTCGGCCAATCCCTGAGCGGCGGCGTGACCACCGTGGGCATGCTGGTGGGTGTCGTCATCGTCGGGCTGGCCTTTGCGCTGACCGGTTTCTATGTCTATCGCGCCAACAACGTGATCGATCCGCTGAATGAAAAACTCAAGCAGGAGTGCGCCCGATGAACCGCCTTTTTGCACTGTTCCTGCTGCCGCTGGCGGCTGTCACTGATGTTGCGATGGCCGCCGACAGCGCATCCCGACCGTTGAACTGGAACGCCATCGGCATGTTCCTGGTGTTCGTGTTGTTCACCCTTGGCGTGACACGCTGGGCGGCACTGCGTACCCGCTCCACCAGCGATTTTTATACCGCTGGCGGCGGCATGACCGGCTTCCAGAACGGTCTGGCGATTGCCGGCGACATGATCTCGGCAGCCTCGTTCCTCGGCATTTCCGCGATGATGTTCCTCAATGGCTACGACGGTTTGCTCTACGCTCTGGGCGTGCTGGCCGGCTGGCCGATCATCCTGTTCCTGATTGCCGAGCGCCTGCGCAACCTGGGCAAATACACCTTTGCCGACGTGGTGTCCTATCGCCTGGAACAGACCCCGGTGCGCCTGACCTCGGCCTTCGGCACCCTGACCGTAGCCCTGATGTACCTGGTGGCGCAGATGGTCGGCGCCGGCAAGCTGATCGAACTGTTGTTCGGCATCGACTACCTCTATGCAGTGATGCTGGTCGGCGTGTTGATGGTGTTCTACGTGACCTTCGGCGGCATGCTCGCTACCACCTGGGTGCAGATCATCAAGGCGGTGATGCTGCTGTTCGGCACCAGCTTCATGGCGTTCATGGTGCTCAAGCACTTCGGCTTCAGCACTGAGGCGATGTTTGCCGGTGCCACCGCCGTGCATGCCAAGGGCAACGCAATCATGGCCCCCGGCGGCTTGCTGTCCAACCCGATCGATGCGATTTCCCTGGGGCTGGGCATGATGTTCGGCACCGCCGGCCTGCCGCACATCCTGATGCGTTTCTTCACCGTCAGCGATGCCAAGGAAGCGCGTAAAAGCGTGTTCTACGCCACCGGTTTCATCGGCTACTTCTACTTGCTGCTGATCATCGTCGGCTTCGGCGCCATCGTCATGGTCGGCACCGATCCGGCGTTTCGTGACGCCAGCGGCGCGATCATCGGCGGCGGCAACATGGTCGCGGTGCACCTGGCCCACGCGGTAGGCGGCAACCTGTTCCTCGGCTTCATCTCGGCGGTCGCCTTCGCCACCATCCTGGCGGTGGTTGCCGGGCTGGCGCTGTCCGGCGCCTCTGCGGTGTCCCATGACCTGTATGCCTGCGTGATGCGCAAAGGCCAGGCCAGCGAGCAACAGGAAATGCGCGTGTCGCGAATCGCCACCCTGTGCATCGGTGTGCTGGCGATCGTCCTCGGCCTGCTGTTCGAGTCGCAGAACATTGCCTTCCTCTCCGGTCTGGTGCTGGCCATCGCCGCATCGGTGAATTTCCCGGTGCTGTTCCTTTCGATGTACTGGAAAGGCCTGACCACCCGCGGCGCAGTCCTCGGCAGTCTGTCCGGACTGGTCTCGGCGATTGTCCTGCTGGTGCTGAGCCCGGCGGTGTGGGTCAACGTGATGCATCACGACAAGGCGCTGTTCCCGTACTCCAACCCGGCGCTGTTTTCCATGAGCCTGGCGTTCTTTAGTGCATGGCTGTTTTCCGTCACCGACACCTCGCCCCGTGCAGCCCTTGAGCGTGGCCGTTATCTGGCGCAGTTCATCCGCTCGATGACCGGCATCGGTGCCACTGGCGCCAGCAAACACTAAACGACGACCGATCAGTTGGCAGGGAATAAAAATAATGAAACCCGCACGTACCACGTCTTGTGAATCACTGTTTTCACTGGCCGCCGCATTGAGTCTACCCATGATCGCCCCCAGCGCCATGGCCGACTTCATCGGCGACAGCAAGGCCCGCATTGATATGCGCAACCACTACATCAATCGCGATTTCCGTCAGGACAACGCGCCGCAATCCAAAGCCGAAGAATGGGCCCAGGGATTCACTGCGCGCATCGAGTCCGGCTTCACCGACGGCACCTTCGGTTTCGGTCTCGACGCGCTGGGGGAGCTGGGGATCAAGCTCGACTCCAGTCCCGACCGCCGTGGCACCGGGCTGCTGCCGTTTGGCCCGCAGAGCCATGAGCCCGACGACGAGTACAGCGAACTGGGCCTGACCGGTAAATTGAAAGTATCCAAAAGCGTGTTGAAACTCGGCACCCTGCAGCCCTTGTTGCCAGTAGCGACTTACAACGACACACGCCTGTTGGGTTCGACATTTGAAGGTGGCTTGCTGACCAGCCAGGAAATCGACGGCCTGACGGTGAATGCCGGACGCCTGACCAAGGCCAACCTGCGGGACTCCTCCAGCAACGATGACATCGGCTTCGGCGCCGCCACCAGCGATCACTTCGACTTCGGCGGCGGCACCTACGCGTTCAGCCCGCAACTGAATGTGAGCTACTACTACGGCAAGTTGGAACAGATCTATCGCCAGCAATTCGCCGGACTGGTGCATACGCAACCGTTGGGCAACGACTTCAACCTGCGCAGCGACCTGCGTTATTTCGACAGCCGCGGTGACGGCGCCGAGCGGGCCGGGCGCATCGACAACCGCAACTTCAACGGCATGTTCACGGTGTCCCACGGCGCCCATAAGGTCAGTGCCGCCTACCAGCAATTGTCCGGCGACAGCGCCTTTCCGTTCCTCAACGGCGGCGATCCATACGTGGTCAACCTGGTGACGTTCAACACCTTCACCCGCGCCGACGAGGACTCCTGGCAACTGCGTTACGACTATGACTTCGCGGCCCAAGGCATTCCCGGCCTGACCTTCATGACCCGCTACACCGACGGTCGCCACGTCAAGGCAGGCACCGTCGACAACGGTCGCGAATGGGAGCGCGACACCGATATCAGCTACGTCGTCCAGAGCGGTGTGTTCAAGAACGTCAGCCTGCGCTGGCGCAACGTGACCTTCCGTTCCGGTAATGGCTTGACTACCGCCCTCGATGAGAACCGGCTGATCGTCGGTTACACCCTGGCGCTTTGGTAATTCCGAAAGGCGCGGCCGCCACCGCGCCACAACCCTTCATAACCAGGAGCAATCGTGATGTCCCCTTCACCTGCACTGCATGCCCCCACCCTGCAAAGCTTCATCGCCGGTCGATGGATCGGCCAACACGGCGCGCAGGTCCTGCGCAGCGCCATCGACGGCCATGAAATCGCCCGCACCCACGAAGAGCGTCCGGACTTCGCCGAAGCCATCGAGCACGGCCGTCGCCAGGGCATCAGCGGCTTGATGGCGCTGGACTTCCAGCAGCGCGCCCAGCGTCTCAAGGCCCTGGCCCTGTACCTGAGCGAGCGCAAGGAACAGCTCTACGCGATTTCCCACCACAGCGGCGCGACCCGCGCCGACAGCTGGATCGACATCGAAGGCGGCAACAGCACGCTGTTCACCTACGCCAGCCTCGGCTCCCGCGAGCTGCCGTCGGGCAACATCGTCCACGAAGGCCCGGCGATGCAGCTGAGCAAAATGGGCACCTTCGCCGGCACGCACATTCTGGTGCCTCGCGGCGGCCTGGCGGTGCACATCAACGCGTTCAACTTCCCGATCTGGGGCATGCTGGAAAAATTCGCCCCGAGCTTCCTCGCCGGCATGCCGTGCATCGTCAAGCCGGCCAGCGCCACCAGCTACCTGACCGAAGCCGTGGTGCGCCTGATGGACGAATCCGGCCTGCTGCCGGCGGGCAGCCTGCAACTGATCATCGGCAGCACCGGCGACCTGCTCGACCGCCTGCAAGGCCAGGACGTGGTGACCTTCACCGGTTCCGCCGACACCGCAGCCAAGCTGCGGGTCAACCCGAACCTGATCCGCAATTCGGTGCCGTTCAATGCCGAAGCCGACTCCCTGAACTGCGCGATCCTCGCCCCGGACGTAACCCCGGACGACGAAGAGTTCGAGCTGTTCATCAAGGAAGTCGCCCGGGAAATGACCACCAAGGCCGGGCAGAAATGCACCGCCATCCGCCGCGCCATCGTCCCGGCCAAGCACATTGATGCCGTAGCTACGCGCCTGCGTGATCGCCTGGCCAAAGTGGTGGTCGGCGACCCGTCGGTGGAAGGCGTACGCATGGGCGCACTGGCGTCTCACGATCAGCAGAAAGACGTGGCTGAGCGTCTGGAAAGCCTGTTGCAGAGCAGCGATATGCTGTTTGGTGCCTGCGACGGTTTCGAACCCCGTGGTGAAAACGTCGACAAGGGCGCGTTCTTCGCCCCGACCCTGTTGCAGGCCCGCGACCCCCATGCCGAGGGCGGCGCCCACGATATCGAAGCGTTCGGTCCGGTCAGCACGCTGATGGCCTACGACGATCTCGACGAAGCATTGGCCCTGGCCGCGCGCGGCAAAGGCAGCCTGGTGGCCAGCCTGGTGACCAAGGATCCGCAAATCGCCGCCAAGGCCATCCCGGTCGCGGCTGCCTGGCACGGCCGCTTGCTGGTACTGGATCGCCACTCTGCCGGCGAATCCACCGGTCACGGCTCGCCGCTGCCACAACTCAAGCACGGCGGCCCGGGGCGTGCCGGTGGCGGTGAAGAACTCGGCGGCCTGCGCGCGGTGAAACACTACCTGCAACGCGCGGCGGTACAAGGTTCGCCGACCATGCTGGCGGCGGTCACCGGCGAGTACGTGCGCGGGGCCAAGGTCATCGAAACCGACGTGCATCCGTTCCGTCGCCATTTCCAGGACCTGCAGATCGGCGAGTCGCTGCTGACCCACCGCCGCACCGTCACCGAAGCAGATCTGGTGAACTTCGGCTGCCTGTCGGGCGACCACTTCTACATGCACTTCGACGAGATCGCAGCCAAGGAATCGCAGTTCGGCAAGCGCATCGCCCACGGTTACTTCGTGCTTTCGGCGGCGGCCGGGCTGTTTGTTTCCCCCGCTCCGGGGCCGGTACTGGCCAACTATGGCCTGGACACCTTGCGCTTCATCAACCCGGTGGGCATCGGCGACACCATCCAGGCGCGCCTGACTTGCAAACGCAAGATCGACCAGGGCAAGAAGAGCCCGCAGGGCATCCCGCAAGGGGTGGTGGCGTGGGATGTGGAAGTGACCAACCAGTTGGGTGAACTGGTGGCCAGTTATGACATTCTGACCCTGGTGGTCAAACGCGAAGATTGATCAGAAACCCCGGTTGACCACAGATCTCGTGGTCAACCGCCACCCCCTGTGGGAGCGAGCTTGCTCGCGATGAGGGAGTGTCAGTCAACATCAATAGTGCCTGACAGTCCCCCATCGCGAGCAAGCTCGCTCCCACAGTTCGTTCTCTGCCGAACTTCAATTTTGTGCTCACTGGGTCCCACAGGGTTGAGGTGATTCAGGCGTCAATTGGCGTAGGACATTTCTGTTTTTCCTAGGCTTCGGTCATGCCCGTTGTGCCTCACCCACAACTCACTCCCCCCGTTTTGCGGATACAAGTTCCACAGGTCCTAGGACATTTCCGGGCAAGGTCTTCGGAGATTTCCTTCGAATTGCGGCGATCCGCATGAACTGGTTTGAAAGGTGCTCAATCGATAGTCTTTGGTGGTCACTGAAATTCAGTGGCGGGGTGTAGGAACCTCCAGTTTCCCTAGTACCACGTTGGCGCCAATTACCTGGTTTGCGGCCGTTGAAATGCGTCCGTAAGATCAGCTGCGGCGGCTATGTACGGGCACGCTTCGGCGTGGTCGAGGTGCTAGGGACTCGATATTCCTACCCCGTACATGGCTGCCACCCCAGCCCGTAGGAAGGCTTTCGGTAGCTTCGATTTTCCTTTCCTAGAGTTAGAAAGCATGAAAACCATTCATCCCGATCCACCCTACGAAAAACCAACCCCACACCCCAACAATCGCTTCATGGCACTCACCAGCAATTGCAGTGAAATGCCCACCCTCTTCGTCGACACCCACGCACCGCTCGACATCCTGATGGACGCCGCCAACTACCGAATCCGCGCCGTCACCCAAGTGCTGGAAAACCTGTCCATGCGCGGCTCGATCGAGTGCGAATCCTTCATCCTCAGCGACTTTTCATTGCTCTGCGCCATCCCGTTGCGCGATGGCTGTGATGTGCTGGATGTGGTCGGGCGACGGTTGCGGGCACGCTGACCAACCCTGTAGGAGCGAGCCTGCTCGCGATGGAGGCCAACGATAACGCGGGCGGTCTGACAGAACGCGTCGTCTGGACGTTCTTCGCGAGCAAGCCCGCTCCCACATTTGATTTGTGCCGAGCTGAAATTCTCAGTGCCTGCGCAACCACTCGATAAACAGCGCAAACAACTCCGACTGCGAACCCACCTCCAGTTTCAGGTACAGGTTCTTGCGGTGCATGCGCACGGTTTCCGGTGAGATGTTCATCTGGCTGGCCGTGGATTTCACCGAATGCCCGCGCAACACCATATGCGCCACTTGCCGCTCTCGTTCAGTGAGCAAGTCGCTGCCGAAATGCTCGAACGCCGACTGCACCCGGTGCTTGAGATCATCGCGCATGCCCTGGTCTTTATCGCACTGGATCTCGCGACTGCGCAGCATGCCCCGTTGACTGAATTCGCTGATGAATTCACGCACCAGCGGTTCCACGGCGCGCAGCAGATTCAGCTGTTCGGCGCTCAGGCATTCACCGCCGAAACCCTGATAGAGGCTGACGGAAATCTTCGTGTCATTGCCGATATCGACAATGTAGTAGCTGTCTTCCGAGCAGCCCGCCTTCAGGTAATAGGATTTGTAGTAGTCACTGTCGAAGAAGTTGTCCGGGGCAATTTCCTCAAGGTGATAGAAGCCTTGCGCCAACCCCTGCTCCACCGCCAGGCAGAACGGGTCGAGCAAATAACCCCCGGCAAAATAGCGCTCCAGAATCGAGACCTGATACTCCTGCGCAATCCCGCGCTGATGCAGCAACTGGGGCGCGCGGTCCTTGCGCTCCAGGCTGATCATCATCGACTCGACGGACACCAGTTGCGCCAACGCCGACGCCAGGTGTTGCAAGGCGTCAGGCTCATCGATATGGGCGAATGCCTCGCGCATTCCCCCATGCCATTTGTGCAATGCCCCGAAGGGCACCGCGATCAGCGTATCGTCGTCTGGTTTGCTCATGCCCCGCAGTCTAGCGGCTGGACACGCCCTTGGTAACAGCCTGACTGACGAAATCATTGGCCCGCGTACTGTCCGCTCGCTTCAAGCTCGGCGGCCACTTCCAGAATGCATGTGCGCAAGGTCTCGACGATTTCATCGACCTGGGCAGACGTCAGGATCAACGGTGGCGACATGACATTGAGGTGCATGATCGGCCGCACCAGCAAGCCCCGGGCCTGGGCCCGCACGTGGATTTTCTCGCCGATGTTGATCTCGTCGGGGAACAGCGCCTTGGTGCGTTTATCGGCGACGAACTCCACGCAGGCCATGAGTTTCTGGCAGCGCACATCCCCCACCAACGGCAAGTCCCGCAGGGTGGCCAGGCGCTCCTCCAGATAAGCCCCCACCGTGTCGACATGGGCCAGCAGGTTTTCCCGCTCGATGATTTCGATGTTCTTCAGCGCCGCCGTGCAGCACACCGGATGCCCGCTGTAGGTGAAGCCGTGGGTGAAGCAGCGGCCCTTGCCCGGCTCGGCGATGACTTTCCAGATGCGCTCGGAAAAGATGCACGCGCCCAGCGGCAGGTAGGCCGAGGTCAGGCCCTTGGCAGTGGTGATGATGTCGGGCTGCACGTCGAACACCTCATAAGAGGCAAAGAACTTGCCCAGGCGCCCGAACGAAGTGACCACTTCGTCGGCGACGAACAGGATGTCGTAGCGCTGGCAGACGTCCCACATGCGTTTGAGATAGCCCCGGGGCGGAATGATCACCCCGCCGGAGCCCATGATCGGCTCGGCGAAAAAACCGGCAACCTTGTCCGCGCCAATCGAGAGGATCTTGTCTTCGAATTCCTTGACCAGGAACTCGAGGAACTGCGCCTCGTCCATGCCATCGGGCGCGCGGTACGGATTCGGGTTGGAGACGTGGTGGATCAGCGGGTTGGCGTAGTCGAACTCCGGCACCCGGTCGGCGGCCTTGTTGCCGATCGACATGGTCAGGGTGGTGGAGCCATGATAGGCGTTGAACCGCGCGATGATGTGCTTCTTCTCGGGTTTTCCTCGGCAGTTCTGGTAGTACTGGATCAGCCGGTACGCAGTGTCCACGGCGGTGGAGCCGCCGGTGGTCAGGAACACATGGTCAAGGTCGCCGGGGGCCAGGCTGGCGAGTTTTTCGCACAACTGGATCGCCACGTTGTTCGACATGTCGGAAAACGGGTTCGAATAGGCCAGCTGACGCACCTGGTCGGCGATGGCCTCGGCCATTTCCTCACGACCCAGGCCGATGTTGGTGCACCACATGCCGCCCACCGCATCGAGAAAGCGGTTGCCCTGGGTGTCGTAGATGTAGGCGCCATCGCCAGCGACGATGTTCAGCGAGCCCTGTTCGGCGTGTTCGTCGAACACGTGATAGCCGTGCATATGGTGAGCCTTGTCGGCCTTGACCAGCCGGGACTCGTCCGCAGGGGAAAAAACGGTGCGTGTTGGCGTCGCCATAAATAAACCTCTAACCGAATTGACTAACGTTCGAACAAATCAGATGCCGCTTTTCACGGTGCTCCAGACCCGGGTAATCGCCCGCATGTCCTTGGCGTTCTGGGTCTTCTGCGGAAACAGCCGCTCGCGAGTTTGCGCGTCGGGGTAAATCGCCGGGTTGTTGCGCACATCGGCGCTCAACAACGGCGTGGCCGCGGCGTTGCTGTTGGCGTAATTGATGAAGTCGCTCACGTCCGCCATCACCTGCGGCTGCATCAGGTACTCGAGAAACTTGTGGGCATTGGCGACGTGGGGCGCGTCGGCCGGGATGTACAGGTTGTCGAACCAGATCAGCGAACCTTCCTTGGGGATGAAGTAGGCCAGGTCGATCTTCTTCTTGGCTTCTGCGGCGCGGGCCATGGCGGTGGCGTAGTCGCCGGACCAGGTCATGGCCATGCACACATCGCCATTGGGCAGGCTGGTCAGGTAATTGACCGAGTCGAACTTGCGGATGTACGGCCGCACGGACAACAGCAAGTCCTGGGCGGCTTTCAGATCTTCCGGTGCGGCGCTTCTCGGATCACGTCCCAGGTACTTCAGGGCCATGGGAATGACTTCGGTCGGGGCATCGAGCAGGGTCACGCCGCAGTCGGCGAAGCGCGAGACGATCTTCGGATCGAAGATCATCGCCAGCGAACCGATCGGTGCGTCGGGCATGCGTTCCTTGATCTTGTCGACGTTGTAGGTGACGCCGTTGCTACCCCAGGTATAAGGCGCCGAGTACGTGGTGCCC
Source organism: Pseudomonas sp. PDM30 (assembly GCF_019218985.1). Lineage (NCBI taxonomy): Bacteria > Pseudomonadati > Pseudomonadota > Gammaproteobacteria > Pseudomonadales > Pseudomonadaceae > Pseudomonas > Pseudomonas sp. PDM30. Next base: position 129,870 of record NZ_JAHUWM010000012.1, on the reverse strand, counting down.
GGATCGTACCCTTGCAGATCCTCCAGGACTTTCGGGTCCAGGTTGGTCCAGCCCGGCAGCAGTTTCTTGTCCAGCGGCTGGAACACCTTGGCCTTGATCAGCGGTGGCGCCAGGGACGCGTTCAACACGATCAGGTCATAACCGGAGTGGCCGGTGAGCAATTTGGCCTGCACCGTTTCGTAGGCATCGAAGGTGTCGTAGATGACCTTGATGCCGGTGGCCTTTTCGAAGTCGGCCACGGTTTTTTCACCGATGTAATCCGCCCAGTTGTACAACCTCAGCGTATGGCTGTCGTCCACTTGAGCGGCGTAGGCATTCAATGTCAGCGGTACAACAAACAGACTGGAAATCACCTTAAGCAGCGTCTTGCCCATAGCAAATGCACCTTATAGCGAGTTCGGCTCTGGATGAGCGGATGCCCCCACTATTGGTGGATTCGCCGGGCGCGGCCATACCCCGAATGGGTGTGTGTCGCTTTTTGGGCATACCGGCATGGCAAAAAGCGGCAGTACAGTTGACCCGTTTTGCCATAGATCCGGGGTTTGTCCGGCGCTTAAAGTGGCAGCCCTGAACCGACCCTGCAGAGCCTGCGATGACCGACCTGATCAAACACGAGCAACGCGACGGCGTGTTGACGCTGACCATCGACCGCCCGGACAAGCTCAATGCGCTGAACAACGCCATGTACACGCAACTGGCCGAGCTGTTGCTGGCCGCCGACGAAGACCCGCAGACCGGCGTGATCATCATCACCGGTGGCCCGGCGTGCTTTACCAGCGGCAATGACCTGGTGGATTTCCTCCAGCACCCGCCGACTCATCTGGACGCCCCGGCGTTCCACCTGATGAAGGTCGTCACGCGCCTGCAAAAACCGCTGATCGCGGCAGTCTGCGGTGCGGCCATCGGTATTGGCACCACATTGCTGCTGCATTGCGATCAAGTACTGGTCACCCGCAACGCCAAGCTGCGCATGCCGTTCGTCAACATCGGCCTGTGCCCCGAATTTGGCGCCAGCCTGTTGCTGCCACGCCGGCTCGGCCATGCCCGTGCCGCGAGCCTGCTCCTGTTGGGCAACGGCCTGGACGGCAACGAAGCGGTGGCCTGGGGCCTGGCCAACGAAGCCTTCGATGACGGCGAACAATGCCTGGCGGCGGCGAAAAAAATCGCCCAGCGCTTTCTGGCCATGCCCCAGCAAGCCTTGCGCCAGTCCCGGCTGCTGATGAAACAGGCTTGCCTGGCCGAACTGGAAGCCACTCTGCGCGAAGAAAACACGCTGTTCATTCAACGCCTGAATACCGACGAGGCGAAAACCGCCTTGAACGCCCTGCTCAATCGCAGTACAGATAAGAATCCACCGAAAGGAAACCAGCCATGAACACTCCAGAAATCTACGTCGTCAGCGCCGCCCGTACCGCCATCGGTACCTTCGGTGGTTCGCTCAAGGACGTGCCGCTGGCCGACCTCGCGACCACCGCCGTGAAAGCCGCCCTGGAGCGAGCCGCCGTGGACCCGGCGCACGTTGGCCATCTGGTGATGGGCAACGTGATCCCGACCGAAACCCGCGATGCCTACATCTCCCGCGTCGCGGCGATGAACGCCGGCATCCCGAAGGAAACCCCGGCCTACAACGTCAACCGCCTCTGCGGTTCGGGCCTGCAAGCGATCATCAACGCCGCCCAGACCCTGATGCTCGGCGATGCCGACATCGTCGTCGGTGCCGGTGCCGAATCCATGAGCCGTGGCCCGTACCTGATGCCGGCCGCCCGTTGGGGTTCGCGCATGGGCAACGCCCAAGTCATCGACTACATGCTCGGCATCCTGCATGACCCCTTCCATGGTATCCACATGGGCATCACCGCCGAGAACGTCGCCGCGCGCAACGGCATCACCCGCGAAATGCAGGACGCCCTGGCTTTCGAAGACCAGCAACGCGCGGCCCACGCGATTGCCAACGGCTACTTCAGCGAGCAGATCGCGACCGTGGAGATCCAGGATCGCAAAGGCGTCAAACTGTTCAGCGTCGACGAACATCCGCGCGCCACGTCCCTGGAACAGCTGGCAGCAATGAAGCCGGCGTTCAAGAAGGACGGTTCGGTCACCGCCGGCAACGCCTCGGGTCTGAACGACGGCGCCGCCGCACTGGTCATGGCCAGTGGCAACGCGGTCCAGGCCAATAACCTGAAACCCCTCGCCCGCCTGGTCAGCTACGCCCACGCCGGCGTCGAACCGGAATTCATGGGCCTGGGCCCGATTCCGGCCACCCGCCTGGCGCTCAAGCGCGCCGGCCTGACCGTCGCCGACCTGGACGTAATCGAAGCCAACATCGCCTTCGCGGCCCAGGCCTGCGCCGTCAGCCAGGAACTGGACCTCGACCCGGCCAAGGTCAACCCGAACGGATCGGGTATCGCCCTGGGCCACCCGGTGGGCGCGACCGGCGCAATCATCGCCACCAAGGCCATCCACGAACTGCACCGCACCGGCGGCCGTTACGCGCTGGTGACCATGTGCATCGGTGGTGGCCAGGGGATTGCGGCGATTTTCGAGCGCGTCTAAGCAATAGCTGTAAAAAAGGCCGGTGATCGCGCAGATCACCGGCCTTTTTCATTCCAGCAGACCAGTAGCGAATCCCTGTGGGAGCGAGCCTGCTCCGAGCGGCGTTCCGACGATTGCGGCGTGTCAGGCACCGTCATTGTTGACTGGACGGCCGCTATCGCGAGCAAGCTCGCTCCCACAGGGGTTCTCTAGCGCAAATAAAATCCCATTCTCGCCGAACAAACCACCTGACGACTGGCAGCAAAAACCATTTGCCACAAAATATTACATTCGTCATATTATGATCATCATAATTAACTGCCGCACCCACAGGTAATCCTCCATGACCAGCATGCCCACCGTTGAACCCGACCTGGCTGCCCCGGTGACTGCCGCCAAACCTCCCCTGCTCAAACGCCTGCTGTTGCCAACACTGGGCATCGCGGCACTGGTGCTGGCCGGTGTGTATGGCACGCATTGGTGGACTGCCGGACGTTTCATCGAGGAAACCGACGACGCCTACATCGGCGGCGATGTGACGGTGATCGGGCCGAAAGTGGCGGGCTACATCGACGAAGTGCTGGTGACCGATAATCAGAAGGTCAAGGCCGGCGACGTGCTGATCCGTCTCGATTCCCGCGATTACCGCGCCCACCTGGCCAAGGCCGAAGGCGCAGTGGCCGCCCAGCAGGCCCTGCTCGCCAACCTCGACGCCACCGAGCAACTGCAACAGGCCGTCATCGGCCAGGCCCGTGCCGGCATCGACGCCGCCGGTGCCGAAGCCGTCCGTTCGCGGGATGACGATGCCCGCTACAAAAAACTGGTGATCACCAACGCCGTCTCGGTTGAAAGTGCCCAGCGGGCCAATACCACGTTCAAGACGGCCCAGGCCCAAAGCAACCGCGCCCAGGCTGAATTGCTGGCCGCGCAACGCCAGTTGAATGTGATCGACACCCAGAAACAACAAGCCCGGGCCGCCTTGATCCAGGCCAAGGCTGAGCGCGACCTGGCGCATTTGAATGTCGGCTACACCGAACTGAAGGCACCGGTTGACGGTGTGATCGGCAATCGCCGGGCACGGGTCGGCGCCTATGCCCAGGCCGGCTCGCAATTGCTCTCGGTGGTGCCGACCAGCGGTCTGTGGGTCGATGCCAACTTCAAGGAAGACCAACTGGCGCACATGGTGCCGGGGCAACGGGTGGTGATCCGTGCCGACGTGCTGTCGGGGCAGGAATTCCACGGTCACCTGGACAGCCTCGCCCCCGCCAGCGGTTCGCAATTCAGTGTGTTGCCACCGGAAAACGCCACCGGCAACTTCACCAAGATCGTGCAGCGGGTGCCGGTGCGGATTCACCTCGACCCCGCCGACAGTGTGCTCGGCCACTTGCGTCCCGGGTTGTCGGTCACCGCTGAAGTGGACACGCGCAAGGAACCTCAAGCGCCAGCCGTGGCCAGCGCGCCATGAGCCGTGCCCTCGCCGCCCCGGCGCAACCGTTCAATGCCGCGAACATGGCGACGGCGACCAAGGTTTTCGCCTTCGCCAGCATGTGCATCGGCATGTTCATTGCCCTGCTGGACATCCAGATTGTCTCGGCTTCGTTGCGTGACATCGGCGGCGGGCTTTCCGCCGGCACCGACGAAACCGCGTGGGTACAAACCAGCTACCTGATCGCCGAAATCATCGTGATCCCGCTGTCCGGTTGGCTGTCGCGGGTGTTCTCGACGCGCTGGCTGTTCTGCGCATCGGCGGTGGGTTTCACCCTGGCCAGCCTGCTGTGCGGCATAGCCTGGAACATCCAGAGCATGATCGCCTTCCGCGCCCTGCAAGGGTTTCTGGGCGGTTCGATGATCCCGCTGGTGTTCACCACGGCCTTCGTGTTCTTCACCGGCAAACAACGAGTGATCGCCGCCGCGACCATCGGCGCAGTGGCGTCCCTGGCACCGACCCTGGGGCCGGTGATCGGCGGCTGGATCACCGACATATCGTCCTGGCACTGGCTGTTCTACATCAACCTGGTCCCCGGCATCTTCGTCGCCGTGGCCGTGCCGATGCTGGTAAAAATCGACCAGCCGGAACTGTCGCTGCTCAAAGGCGCGGATTACTTGAGCATGGTGTTTTTGGCGCTGTTCCTCGGCTGCCTGGAATACACCCTCGAAGAAGGCCCGCGCTGGAACTGGTTCAGCGACCGCACGATCCTGACCACCGCGTGGATCAGTGGCCTGGCCGGGCTGGCGTTCATCGGCCGGACCTTGCATGTGGCCAACCCGATTGTCGATCTGCGCGCCTTGAAGGACCGCAATTTCGCCCTCGGTTGTTTCTTCTCGTTCGTCACCGGCATCGGCCTGTTCGCCACCATTTACCTGACGCCGCTATTCCTCGGTCGGGTGCGTGGCTACGGAGCGCTGGACATTGGTCTGGCGGTTTTCTCCACCGGAGTGTTCCAGATCATGGCGATTCCGCTGTATGCCTTTCTGGCCAATCGCGTCGACCTGCGCTGGATCATGATGTTCGGTCTTGGGCTGTTCGCCTTGTCGATGTGGGATTTCAGCCCGATCACCCATGACTGGGGGGCCAAGGAGTTGATGCTGCCGCAAGCCTTGCGCGGGATTGCCCAGCAATTGGCGGTGCCGCCGGCGGTGACCTTGACCCTCGGCGGCCTGGCGCCGGCACGGCTCAAGCATGCGTCAGGGTTGTTCAACCTGATGCGCAACCTGGGCGGGGCCATCGGCATCGCCGCGTGCGCGACCATCCTCAACGACCGCACCAACCTGCATTTCACCCGGTTGGCGGAGAACCTCAACAGCACCAACGAGGCGCTCAACCAATGGCTGTCCCAGGTCGGCAACAACTTCGCGGCCCTCGGCCAGAGCGGTGATGCCGGGGTCACCGCCAGCCTGCATCAACTATGGTTGCTGACCTACCGCGAAGCCCAGACGCAAACCTATGGCGACGCGTTCTTGATGATCATGGTCTGCTTCATTATCGCCACGGCGATGGTGCCTTTGATGCGCAAGGTACAACCACCGGCCGCGCCGAGTGCCGATGCTCATTGAGGCTTGTTCGGGTCAGGCCTGAGGCATTTTGCGAAAGCCGATGGCCAGGCGGTTCCAGGCGTTGATGGTCGTGATGGCGACGGTCAGGTCGACCAATTCCTTGGCATCGAACTGCGCGGTAGCCAGTTCATAGTCTTCGTCCGGGGCATGGGTCTGGCTGATCAGGGTCAGGGATTCGGTCCAGGCCAGTGCGGCGCGTTCACGCTCGGTGAAGAACGGCGTTTCGCGCCAGGCCGACAGTGTCGCCAGGCGACGCTCGGACTCACCGCCCTTGCGTGCATCGGCGCTGTGCATGTCCAGGCAGAAGGCGCAGCCGTTGATTTGCGAGGTGCGCAGCTTGACCAGTTCGATCAGGTTTTTTTCCAGCGGCAGCTTCGACACCGCTGTTTCCAGGGCGATCATCGCTTTGAGGGCATCAGGGGAGGCAGTGTAGAAATCGATACGGGGTTGCATGGCGTGCTCCAGGGCAGGTGGGTGTGTCACTACGTTAGTCCCCCGACCGGTATACACAAATAGCCAATCTTTCAGAAGTCGAGGAGGCCACTGACGGCAGGCGTGAAAAAGTGTGAAATGAGAATTTCCGGCACTAGGTCACGACCACTGGATTGCGATCATTTCTTAATTGCACTCAGGCCAAGGATGCCCGATTTGAGTATCTGCTCGCCATGTCGTCCGCCGACCAACCTTTAAACCAGCAAGTCCATAACCTTTACAGCGAACACCACGACCGGCTGCAGCTTTGCGTGATACTGACGCCAGCCTGCGCCTGCTCAGCGACACTCGGCCGTTGAACATCAGCCGCATGACGCGGTATTGGTTGTCGGTCGAGCCGAGGATCTTAGGCGGTCAGATTGATGTGGTTTCGGTAACTGTGGGTTCTGATGGAGCCTGTATTTGCAGCACCGCCTATATCGCTTTCGCGAGCGGGCTCGCACACATCAACTCTGCATTGTTCACGCGTTCGTTGTGCGAGCCCGCTCGTAATCCGCGGAAGGACCATCGATTGTCGGCCCAGAAACACTACGTCAGGAGAAACTGCAACTGCCCACAATCTTTGGCAACATCTGGCTCAGGACTCCGCCGCAACCTTCGGCCAGTAGCTGGCCAGACTCAATCTACGCGGCTCATTGTGGATCGCATGCTGTACAAGTCCCGTTTGAATCCATCGACCGTTGCCGTCCGCCTCGATATTGCTACGCGAAGGCTCCCTGTGCATGACACTGACGGTATCGCCAAAATTCAACGGCAACACTATCGACTCCGATTCCGCCAAAACATCGCCACGGAGCTCGCGAAGATAACGGATTTCACCACTGGCCGAGGTCAACACTACAGACAAGTACACAGAAGCAAAATATGGGTGAGGGATGATCTGAAAGACTTCAAATTTAACTGTGCTATCATTGAAATCAAATTTTACGTAGCCGATTGATTGATCTGAAATGCCATTTAGTGACCAGGTAACTCTCGACCCACCGACACCATCATTAACTGCGGGACGAATAAATTCAATTTTCTTATAGCGTTCTAGTAGTTCCTCCCGCACTGGCCCCGCAAACAAATTTATCGCCTTTTTAAAATCCTCTTTCAATGGAAAATCGTCACGAAGAACAAGATGAGGAGAGCGTTCAAAAATTGCAGCCACTCGCTCCATCTCTACCTTCAAGTTCTCACCGGCGTCGGTGGCTATAACCGCATTGACAAGACCGCGCTCAGTGATTTTAAGAACATTATTCACAGCGCTAACATCAAACACCGCAGAGGCCGAACTATTTGACACATCAACCCCCATTTCCTTGTGCATTATTTCGATAGTAAAACCCGGAGAAATCGCCAACTCACGATGAAGCAACTCGGTATTATCGCCCACCATTTGCAAATTAAAAACAACATTACCTTGCGCATTTTTAACCGTCAGCGCAGCATAAACAACGCCGACAAAATAGGCATGTGGTTTTTTTTGCACTACGTCAATTATCAGACGACCTGCAGATAGATTTACCTGAACACTACAAAAAAACTGTAGAACCCAATCCCCTTAAATACAAGCTCTGATCAACAAGGCCGCTACCCATCTTTTCATCATAAATACAATCAACTACTTTAGTTACTGGTGAGACCACCACATATGATATTGCCCCTTGATATGTCCCCTCTCCGCCAAACGGTAGATGCAACCTGTAAATCCCCACCGGCAAATCTCGCAAATAAATCTGTCTTGCATCAATTCTTACAACCCTGACCTTATCGCTACCCGAACTTAAAACAAAAATCTTTCCGAAAACCTTATCAAAAATATCCGCATTGAAATTAAATATAACTCCCCCTTTCATCCCCGCAATCAACAACTGACTTGTACTTATCAAATGCAACGGACTCCTGACCCCGAGCATTTCCTGAAGTGGCTTCACTAAATATGGAGCAATCAAATAGAGCGGATAAACGGGTGTTGAACCACTAAATGCGTTCTCGAAAAATTGCCGCCTGGAAAGAGGTGCCTTAACGTATTCCATAAACGCAGAAATATCCGAGTTTCCGATGTCGGCCACCACACTGCTCAACAAATCCATAGTCGGGTAGTCTTGAGGGTTAAACCCAGCTTCGTTACTGAGTCGACGATAGCGCTTATAAAACTCGGCAACGCCACGCTCGCCCATTCTCCAGACGATTAGCAGATAAAAAAACATTATTAAATGCCCATCACTTCCAACTGTATCAAGTCCTTGAGCAAATACGCGCCGGGCATCTTCGTAGACTTTTTCCTCCTTAACCACCCCCGGACTAAACAGCCACCCCTCGCGATAAACAGCGTCCCCCATAAATTTTTCCTGAAACAAATGAGACAGAACATTGTTCCAGATCTCACCCATACTTACCGAACTATACCCGAAGAATTTACCTTGATAACCATGAGTTATCTCATGTAAACAACCCCAGTTTGTAGCTTCAGGATCAAGCCAGAATGCAGCCACGGAGTCCGAGGATTCGGCGGTCCAGCTTTCGCCATAATAAGCAGCACCTGCACCAGTTTTATCAGCCTTCATAAAATAGCGATTGGGGATATTTTTATTCTCTGGCGTTGCCGAGTCAAATGAAATACCTACGAGACCATTAAAATATTCGAACACAGTCTCATAGTAATCGGTCACGCTCTGCAAGCCACGCTCCACTTGCAAATTTCTTACAACCTCTTTGTCTTTTTTTGGAATTAAAATATTCGCATACTTGCAATTAAACAATGCATATTCAGCATCTAACGAATCCCACAACCCAATAAACTCTGAATCCGCCACTCCCTGCGTATAGATCGGAAGAAAACTCCACCCTCCTTTTACTTCAACCTCAACCTCAGTCAACTCACCTGCGCTATCCGTATACCGCGTACTCACAAATGGTACCGAAGGTACACTTGAAACCAACTCGCGCCATTCGTTATTTATTTCTGCTTGCAGTTCAGTTCTGCTGTCATCATTGAGCAAACTCAACACATGGCCGACACTGGAGCCTGGAGCTTTCTGTCGAAATCGAATCGTCGCCCCGGGCGCAATTATAATACTCAATGTTTTCCGATCGTGACGACGCCCCTTATCCAGACCTGCATTAATGAACCAGTCAGGACGCTCTAGACTGAAGTATGGCAATACAACCGAGAAAACACTTTGATCATACATAGCATTCACCCTGTCAGAAAAATATCTGAAATGAATCTACACACGATCAGCAGCACAGCATACTGACAGAAATGACAGTTTCTTAGATCAATAATTTACATGCATCGCAAAACACTACATACGCGGTTATAAAGGAAATATCGTACTATCACACTACACTCCACTGAACCGAAATATGCTTGCTCGCAATCCTCGTAGCGGCTCGTCACACGCCCTCACGCCCGCTTGAGCAACCAGCGCAAAAACCCTTTCTTCTGTACGACCACCGGCACCTCCTGCGTCAGTGTCTGCGCCTTGTGCAAACGGAAATCCAGCAAGGTCTTCATGGCATCGTTGATGTCGTGACGGGCAGCCAGGCACGGCTTGAGGTATTCCTTTTCAATGCGGTAAAGCGCGCACGGAGTTTTCGCCGCAAACGCGGCGGGCACCGAACTGTCTTCCAGGATGCCAGCCTCGCCGATCACTTCGCCCGGCCCCATGCGGCCGGATTCAAATGGCGCTCCATGACGCATCAAGGTCACCGAGATCACGCCGGATTCGATAATGAACAAGTGATCGCTGACCTGCCCCGCTTCCAGGATCACCTCCCCGGCGCGAAAGGTTTGCAGGGTCATGTTCTGGCTGAAGGTGTCTTTCTCTTCCTGGCGCAAGGTGGAGAAAATCGGCGAGCTGTCGAGCAACGCGCGTTTGCGAGTCGAGTTGACCGGCGGACTGGGCTCCACGCTCGACAACAAACTGACCCCGGATGCCTGCAAGTGCCGATAGGCCAGATCGTACAGCTGGTTGCGCACTGAACGTTTCTCGTCCATCGACGCGACAAAGCCGCTGATTTCGTAGACCACTCCGGTGTTGCTAGCGGTTTTCAGGCCAACGCTTGGCGACGGTTTATCGAGCAACGCACGACAACCTTGAATGGCCCGCTCCAAAGCATCGATCACCGTGTTCGGCCGCGCGTGGGGGCTCACTTCCAGCGAGACGGAAATGCCGAACATATCGCTCGGCCGACTGAAATTGATGATCTTGGCCTTGGCTGCCAGGGAGTTGGGAATCACCGCCATGCAACCCTGGGAGGTCTGCAGGCGCGTGGCACGCCAGTCGATGTCGGTGACCCGGCCCTCCATGCCATCGATGGAGATGTAGTCATCGAGTTGATAGGGCTTGGTGGTGTTCAGGACGATCCCGGAAAACACGTCACTGAGGGTACTTTGCAAGGCCAGCCCGACGATGATCGCCAACGCACCGGACGTCGCCAGCACGCCCTTGACCGGCAGATCGAGCACATAGGCCAGGGCGGCAATGACCGCGATCAGGAAAATCACCGCACCGAGCAGATCCTGAAGCAATCGCCCGGTGTGCCCGACCCGTTGCATCATCACCGCGCCGATCAGCACGGTCAGGGTCCGCGCGCCGAACAACCACCAGCCGATCTGCAAGCCGGTGGCCGCCAGATGCAAGGGTACGTTGTCAGCCCAGGGCGGCGGCTCCATCGGGTTCAAGCCTTCGTTGAACAACAGCAGGCTGAACAACGAAAAAATCACCACCCGTACCAATAGCCGCCAGGCGCTGCCAAGTGCACTGAGCAAGTACCACAACCCAAGATCGATCAGGATCAGCGCCATCGCGCAAATCAGCGGGTGTTCGGTGAGCAATGACAGCATCAAGCAACTCCAGCCAGGGCCAATAACGCGAAGATCGCATGGATTGGCCTCAGTGTAGGAGCATTTGATTTGGCGGGATGAACACCCTCCCAAAAACACCACAAAACCAATGTGGGAGCGAGCTTGCTCCGGGCGGCGTTCCGACGATGGCGGCAAAACAGTCACTGATGTACTGACTGTCAGGCCGCTATCGCGAGCAAGCTCGCTCCCACAGGGGGGATGAGTGATGCCGAAGTTACTTGCTGTTGGCCAGTGTGCTGTAGCTGGTCATCAGGTTGCGGTAATCCGGAATATGGTTGGAGAACAGCGTGCCCAACCCTTCGATGTCGTTGCGCCAGTCGCGGTGCAGTTCACAGGCCAGGCCGAACCAGGTCATCAGTTGCGCGCCCTGAGCGGTCATACGGTGCCACGCCGATTCGCGGGTCAGTTCGTTGAAGGTGCCGGACGCGTCGGTGACCACGAACACGTCAAAACCTTCGGCCAGCGCCGAAAGCGCCGGGAACGCCACGCACACCTCCGTCACCACACCGGCGATGATCAGTTGTTTCTTGCCAGTGGCCTTGATCGCCTTGACGAAATCTTCGTTGTCCCAGGCGTTGATCTGGCCCGGGCGAGCGATGTACGGCGCGTCCGGAAAGAGTGCCTTGAGTTCGGGCACCAGCGGTCCGTTGGGACCGGTTTCGAAACTGGTGGTGAGGATGGTCGGCAGCTTGAAGTACTTGGCCAGGTCAGCCAGCGCCAGCACGTTGTTCTTGAATCGATCCGGATCGATGTCGCGCACCAGAGACAACAGGCCCGCCTGATGATCGACCATCAAAACCGCGGCGTTGTCCTTGTCCAGACGCTTGTAGGAAGAAGTCATTGCAGTAGTCCTCGCATGTTATCGATGCCGATTGGAAATCGGCGTGGGGTAACCGGTTAGCGCTGGGAGTCCAGCGCTTCGTGTTCGTTCGCCACTTGCTGGGCCTTGAGGTAGCTCTCGATCAGCAATTGATAATGCGGCATGGCCTGGGCGTAGACAGCGGCCCACTGCTCGGCGTCCGGGCGGTTCCACGAGCCTTGCAGCTCAGAGAGCGTAGCCATGATGTCGATCGGCACCACCCCGGCCTGGGCCAGACGGGCAACGGTCAGATCAGTGGCCAGTTTCGAGTGGTTGCCGGAGGCATCGACCACGGCAAACACCTTGTAGCCCTCATGCACGGCGGCGATGGACGGGAACGCCAGGCACACGCTGGTCAAGGTGCCGGCGATCACCAGGGTTTTCTTGCCGGTGGCTTTGACCGCCGCGTGAAACTCCGGGTTGTCCCAGGCGTTGATTTCACCTTTGCGCGCCACGTACTGCGCATGGGGCGCGGCCTCGTGGATTTCCGGGATCAACGGCCCGTTCGGCCCCTGGGGAACGGAAGCGGTGGTGATCACCGGCATCTTGAGCAGGGTCGCGGCCTTGGCCAGGGCAATGGCGTTGGCGCGCAATTGGGGCACGTCCATGTCCTTGACGATCTGGAACAGCCCGCTCTGGTGATCGATCAACAGCATTGCGCTGTCGTTGGGGTCGATGGTCGGTTTCTGGCCGTTGAAGTTGGCCGCGTAGACAGTGCTCATGTGCGTTTCCTCTTTCTTTTGGGCAATAGCCATCCCTGGCCTGAAAACCGGCCTACTCATCCTGTGTAGAGTCGGGTGTTAAAGCGCTGCGAATTAAGCGTGCATCCGGCCGAAGCGACCGGACTGGAAGTCGGCGAAGGCCTGGTGGATTTCTTGCTCGGTGTTCATCACGAACGGCCCGTGACCGACGATCGGCTCGTCAATCGGCTCACCGCTGAGCAACAACACCACCGCGTCTTCGCTGGCTTCGAGGCTCACCTGATCGCCCTTGCGGTCGAACAGGGCCAATTGCCCCTGGCGCACCGATTCCAGGCCGTTGACCTGAACCGTGCCACGCAAAACCACCAGGGCGGTATTGCGTCCTTCATGCAGGTCAAGGGTGAGCAACTTGCCGGCATTCAAACGAATGTCCCACACGTCGACTGGGGTGAAGGTGCGCGCCGGGCCTTTGTGACCATCGAACTCGCCGGCGATCAGGCGCAGGCTGCCGGCGTTGTCCTTCAAGGGGATGGTCGGGATGTCACGGTCGAGAATCGTCTGGTAGCCGGGGTCGGCCATTTTGTCCCTGGCCGGCAGGTTGACCCACAGTTGCACCATCTCCAGGGTGCCGCCGCTCTTGGCGAAACCTTCGGAGTGAAACTCTTCATGCAGGATCCCCGAGGCTGCGGTCATCCATTGCACATCGCCAGGGCCGATCTTGCCGCCACTGCCGGTGGAGTCCCGGTGCTCCAGTTCGCCCTTGTAAACGATAGTCACGGTTTCGAAGCCACGATGAGGATGCCGACCAACGCCACGCCGTTCGGTGGTCGGGGTGAATTCAGCGGGGCCGGCATGATCCAGCATCAGGAACGGGCTGATGTGTTTGCCCAGGTTGTCGTAGGAAAACAGCGTGCGAACCGGAAAACCGTCGCCAACCCAATGGGTCCGTGGACTGGTGTAGATACCGATGATGTTTTTCATGGTGTCTCCTGGTGAGGTGAGTGAAGCCATGGACAAAGCTTAAAACCGTGACCTTTGCTGCGCTAGACTGCAAAAATCAGCTTTAGCGTTCTATCTGGAGAACGATGGTGGAAGACCTCAACACCCTCTACTACTTCACCCAAGTGGTGGAGCATCACGGTTTCGCCGCGGCCGGCCGGGCACTGGACATGCCCAAGTCCAAGCTCAGCCGACGCATTGCCGAGCTTGAAGAACGTCTCGGCGTGCGCCTGCTGCACCGCACCAGTCGGCATTGCTCATTGACGGAAATCGGCCAGGCCTATTACCAGCGCTGCCTGGCCATGCGGGTGGAGGCGGAAAGCGCCGCCGAACTGATCGAACGCAATCGCTCCGAGCCTCAGGGCCTGGTGCGTGTCAGTTGCCCGACGGCGCTGCTCAATTCCTGGGTCGGGCCGATGCTGACCCGCTACATGCTCAAGTACCCGCTGGTGGAGTTGTTCATCGAGAGCACCAACCGCCGGGTCGACTTGATCCATGAGGGCTTCGACATTGCCCTGCGGGTACGTTTCCCCCCGCTGGAAAACACCGACATGGTGATGAAGGTGCTGGGCAACAGCACCCAGAGCGTGGTCGGCAGCCCGGCCTTTTTATCGCGCCTGTCGACACCGGCCTCCCCGGCCGACCTCAGCGGCTTGCCGAGCCTGCACTGGGGCGCGGCGCAGCGCGAATATCAGTGGGAACTGTTCGGGGCCGATGGCAGCACCGCGATGATCCGGCATGCACCGCGCATGGTCACCGATGACCTGTTGGCCTTGCGCCATGCGGCGGTTGCCGGGATCGGCATCGTGCACCTGCCCAGTGTGGTGGTGCGCGATGAAATCGCTGCCGGGCAACTGGTGGAACTGGTGCCGGGCTGGGCACCGAAAAGCGGTGTCATCCATGCGATCTTCCCCTCGCGTCGGGGCCTGTTGCCTTCGGTGCGCACGTTGATCGATTTTCTCGGGGAGGAGTTCAGCCGCAGTGATATTGCTTAAGGGCGGGGTAAGGCTTTGGACCGAGTGATGGCTATCGCGAGCAAGCTCGCTCCCACATTGGATCTATATGCACCACAAATCCCCTGTGGGAGCGAGCTTGCTCGCGATGGCGTCAGACCAGACACCATCAACACATCTTCCTGCCCCGATTCTTGATTTCCGGTAAACATTGCTTTGCCGCTCCAGCGGTTTTTCTCACGGATGCAGGCGCCGATACTGCCGCCCATTCCCACTGCAACCTCTGGAGTCTTCAATGTCTATTCCCGCTTTCGGCCTGGGTACCTTTCGCCTGCAAGGCCAGGTGGTCATCGATTCGGTGAGCACCGCCCTGGCGCTTGGCTACCGGGTGATCGATACCGCACAAATCTACGAGAACGAAGCCGACGTCGGCGAGGCTATCGCCGCCAGCGGCATCGCCCGGAAAGAGTTGTTCATCACCAGCAAGATCTGGGTCGCCAACCTGGCCGGTGATCGTCTGATCGACAGCTTGAAGGAAAGCCTGCGCAAACTGCAGACCGACTACCTGGACCTGACCCTGATCCACTGGCCGTCGCCGGATGATCAGGTGCCGGTCGAAGAATTCATGGGCGCCCTGCTCGAAGCCAAACACCTGGGCCTGACCCGGCAGATCGGCGTGTCCAATTTCACCATCGACCTGATGAAACAGGCGATCGCCGCCACGGGTGCCGCGCACATCGCCACCCACCAGATCGAACTGCACCCTTACCTGCAGAACCGCGAGGTCGTCGAGTTCGCACGCAGCCAGGGCATCGGCATCACCTCGTACATGACCCTGGCTTACGGTGAAGTCCTCAAGGATCCGCTCATCCAGCAGATCGCCGAACGCCTGCACGCGACACCGGCGCAGGTCACCCTGGCCTGGGCCATGCAATCGGGTTACGCCGTGATCCCGTCTTCCACTCGCCGGGCCAACCTTGAAAGCAACTTGAAGGCTCGCGAACTGACCTTGAGCGAAGCCGACATGGCGTTGATCGCAACGCTGGATCGCGGCCACCGTTTGACCAGCCCAAAAGGTATCGCACCGAACTGGGATTGAGCCTCAATCCTGCTCGAGATGCCGGTCCAGGCGGGCCATGGCTTGCTGTAGCTGGTCGACGGCGTCGTCGATCAGCACCCTGCGACCGTCATTGCACGCCTGCTCCAGTTGTTCGCAACACTCGACCAGGGCAAGCGCTCGCACCATCAGCGCCCCGCCCTTGATCCGGTGTGCCAGTTCCTGCAAGCCCGGGCGATTGCCGCCGGCATGCAAGGCCAGTAAATGCACGCGATCCTCGCGGTTGCTCAGCGCCAGATCGTGTAACAGTTGATCGATCAGCTCACGGTCCGCATCCGCAAAGCGCTCCAGCCCGCTCAAATCGAATTCGGCGACGCCATGGTCGTCAGTTAGCGCTGAGGGTGCGCTGGCAAACCGCTGGGCCAGCCACGCCTGCAAATCCACCAGGCGAATGGGTTTGAACAGGCAATCGTTCATGCCCGCCGCCTGGCATCGGACCTTCTCCTCGGCCTGCGCATTGGCGGTAAAGCCCAGAATCAGAGTCGCCGACAGCCCCTGCCCCCGCTCTTGCGCACGTATCGCGCCCGCCAATTCGTAACCACTGAGCACCGGCATGTTGCAGTCGGTGATGACCAGGTCGAACCCTTGCCCGCGCCACTGCTCAAGCCCCTGCGCCCCGTCTTCAGCCAGCACCACGCGATGGCCCAGGTAGCTCAGCTGCCGCGAGAGCAACAGGCGATTGGCCGGATAATCGTCGACCACCAGAATCGACAACGCCCGGATCGTGAGCTGCGCCGGATCCAGGGGCTTGCCCCCCGCGGGTAACGCTTGCAGGGCGGGCAGCACCAGGCTGATGTCCACCCGCGTCCCATGCTCAGGCTGACTGTCGAGTTGCAACCGGCCGCCCATCATTTCGCACAGGGTACGACTGATCACCAGACCCAGGCCGGATCCTTGCCGGGCGCTCTGCTGGTTGTTGCCCGCCTGCACGAAAGGGCTGAACAGGCGTTGCTGGTCGAAAGCGCTGATACCGATGCCGCTGTCCTCGATCTGTACGCTGACGGCGAGGTGCGTCGGGGCTTGAGGCCGCACTCCCAGCGTCAGCTTCACCTGGCCTTCCCGGGTGAACTTGATCGCATTGCTCAGCAGATTGGACAGCACCTGTTTGAAGCGCGTGGGGTCGAGCATCACGTCACAGTCACTGTGTTCGTCGAGTTCGACCCGCCACTGCAGATTCTTCTGCACCGCCAGCCCTTCGAAAACCCGGCAGACCGACGTCACCAGCGCCTGCAGATTGACCCGCTCCGGCGCCAGCGACAAATGCCCGGATTCGATCCGCGCGACGTCCAGAATGTCGCCGATCAAATCCAGCAATTGTTGCCCGGCGTTGGACGCCACCTCGATGGCAGCGCGGTCGGTCTCCCCTTCATCGGCCCGCTTCAGCGCCAGTTCGAGCATGCCGATCAAGGCGTTCATCGGCGTGCGGATTTCATGGCTCATGGTGGCCAGGAATGTGGTCTTGGCCCGGTTGGCGTCGTCCGCCGCGTCCTTGGCTTCCTGCAGTTGTCCGAGCAATTGCTGACGCTGGCGAATCTGGCGCCGCTGCCAGACGATCCCGGCCAACGCGAGCAACAGCAAGACACCCGCCACTGCAAACGCCTTCACGATCGCCTGCCGGTGTCGCAACCAGTAACTCTGCTCGACCATCGAGTCATAGCGCCAGGGCTGGGTCAGCTCGTCAATTTCTTCTGGAGGGATGCTCAACAGCGCCTTGTCCAGGATCGAATGCAACTCGGTGGCCTCGCGACTGGTCGCCAGGGTGCTTCGTGCAGGGTCGGTGCCCACGGTGCTGGTCACTTGCAGGCGATCGCGATACTGCCGGGAAATCAGGTAACGGGCGCTGATCAAGGAGTTGATGCCGCCGTGCGTCTTGCCTTGGGCGACCATTTCCATGGCGTCCGTCGACAATGGTGCATCCACCAGCTGGACCAGCGGGTAATGCTGGCGAAGGTACTCGCCGACAATGTTGCCCTGGGTCAGTGCCAGGGTTCGCCCTGCCATGTCATCCAGCGTCCTGGGGCTATCCGCGGCCACTCGGGTCACCAGCACCGAAGGGCTGCTCAGGAACGCCCGGGTGAACAGCAATTGATCTTCACGCTGGGAACTGAGGCCGATACCGGCCAGCACATCGATCTGCCCGCTCCTGATGCCGGTCATCATCTCGGCCACCGATTTCATGCCCCGGATGTCGAATTGCAAGCCGGTGCGCAAACTGATTTTCGTCAGCACATCGACGCCAATACCGCGGAACTTGCCTTCGCTGTCGATAAATGAAATCGGCGGAATGTTTTCGTTGATCGCGACCCTCACCCGTGGGTGGCGTTCGAGCCAGCGTTGTTCGGCCACGCTCAATTGCAATGACTGGGTGCCGGGGATAGACACCCCGTTTGCCCCCCAACGACGCAGGATGTTCATTTGTTCATTGGTGGTGATGGCCGCCAGCGCCTTGTTGACGATGCGCAACAGCGAATCGTTGTCGCGGGCCATCGCAAAGGCAAAACGCCCGGACTCCATGGGCGAGAAGTCCGTCAGGTGTACGTTGTTCAGGTAATTTCTGCTGATCAGGTAATGGGCATTGATCGCATCGCCCAGGTAGACATCGGCCTGGCCGAAAGCCACGGCGCCCATCGCCGCCAATGTCGAAGGAAACAGCTGGACCTGCGCCCTGGAATAGAACTGTTGCACGCTGTATTCGGGCAGGTAGTGATACAGCATCACCAGCCGCTTGCCGGCCAGTGTCGGGTCGCGCACCGGAGGGAAATCGGTGCGCGTGACCAGCACCGGTTGATCGACCGCGTACGCGCTGGACATCTGTAACTGTGGATCTTCGGCTTCAAATCGATTGGCCGTTCCCAGCAGGTCTGCCTGCCCTTCCTTGATGGCCTGCACCGCGTCGGCCCGCGACGGATAACGTTGGACCTCAATGACGACGTTCAGCAATTGTTCGAGCAAGCCGGCGTAATCGGCTGTCAGGCCTTCGAATACCTTGCCCGCCGTGTTGAACTCGAAGGGGGGATAGTCCGGCGCCGAGACAGCCAGCACCAATCGGCCCTTTTTCTGTAGCCAGCGCGACTCGGTTTCCGACAACCTGACGCTCAGGCCTTCGACACTCGAGCGTCCCAACAGGGTCAACGACTGTTGTGCACAGACCGTTGATGCCCAGAGAAGAAGGCCGATCAGTACCCCACCTGCCAGTCGTCGGAGTGCGTTCATTCAGATCAGATGATTGCGCAGGGCGAAATCCCTCAAGTGCACCGACGAGTTCACGTTGAGCTTGAGGGTGAGTCGGGTCTTGTAGGTACTGACGGTCTTGTAGCTCAGGTGCATGATCTCGGCGATTTCGAGGTTTTTCGACCCCCGGGCCAGGTACTGCAGGATGGTCAACTCACGATTGGACAGCCTGTCGATCAACTGCTTTTCGCTGCGTTGCAACTCCCCCATCGACACGGAACTGGAGGGAATCTGAGCGAAATAGGTGTAGCCGACCATCACGCAATTCACCGCCGCCTTCAGGTCATCCAGGTCCTTGCTCTTGCAAACATAGGCAACAGCCCCGGCACGCATGCAGCGGTCCTGATAGAACTGGGCCTCCAGCGAGGTGAACACCACCACGCGACATCGCATCTTTTCGGTCTTGATACGGTCCATCACCTCAAGCCCCGCCACACCGGGAAGGCCCAGATCAAGCAGCACGACATCCGGTTGATGCTCCCGGATCAACGTCAGGACCTTATCGCCACGGCAGGCCTCGTAAATCCGCTTGAACCCTTCGCCCTTGAGTACGAGTTTGATCATGGAGCGAACAACCGGATGATCTTCCGCAATCAGTGCTGACTTCATGACATCTCCCGTGCAAACCAACACGATCGGGCAAAAAATGCCCTCCAGGCACCGCAGCGGTTGGACACAACGCTGCGCATAGACTTTTGCATGGAAGGCTGCAAAGAACTACCTGACAGAAATGACAGTTCCGACAAACGGTAGCCGACGATCGACAGCGCTCATCAGCTGCGTAATGCACACCAGGTCAGGCAGGGCAGTCCGGCTGACCTGGACGTTGCCCGCGACGGGCGGCAGCGGCGTCTGCTGTTCATTGAAGATAAACGCGTGATGAACCTGCGGGTTGTCGGCAAAAAAACTCAACAGGTCCAGCCCATCGCTGGCCATCGCCCCGTTGATAAGCACCAGGTCCAAAGGCTCGCAACCGTACTCCACCAGTGGCAGGAGCTCGTCGAGGCTCTGCACCGGTGCTACGCGAAAGTAGCCGAGCTGATTGAACAGTCGCTCGATCCGCAGGCGGTTGAAGTGCTGCGCATCGGCGATCAGGATGCGCAAGGATTTGTTCGGCATGGTGACCTCCAAAAGGATGTCGATTTCAAGAGGTCGCAAAGCCTACGGAAGACCTTCCTGGGTTTATGTAGGAATTTTCCTAAATAAAAGCCGGTTAGTCTGACGCTTGCCAGGGAAACCTTGGCCCTTACTCCGTGGTACTCGGACTCCAGAACGCCTGCACCACCAGGGTCGAGGTCGAAATCCGTGCCACCAGCGCATCCAGCTCATCACCATCGACCGAAGTGGTGGCCAGGGTGGCTTCGATTTCAATTTCATCCGTGCCGAAGGCGTGCACATCGACATCGCTGGCCGGGTAGTTACTGCGTTCCAGCTCGGCTTCGAGCAAGGCCAGCACGGCTTTCTGCTGCGTGCGTCGGGCAATGACATAGACGATGTTGGTGACCTCCGCCGAAATCACATCCAGCGGCTGACGGTTGATGTTGTTGACGATCGGCCGCAGCAAGGTGTTGGCCGCGAGCACAAACAAGGTGCCAAGCAACGCCTCGGCCAGCAGGTCGGCACCGGCGCAGGCACCGACTGCCGCCGAGGTCCAGAGCGTGGCGGCCGTGTTGAGACCGCGCACGTTGCCCTCTTCGCGCATGATCACCCCGGCACCGAGAAAGCCGATGCCGGAAACTACGTAAGCTACGACCCGCACGGCACCTTCGGCACCGGCGAGACGGTTGGCCATGTCGACGAAAATCGCCGCGCCCACCGCCACCAGCACGTTGGTGCGCAGGCCGGCGGTGCGCTGCCGGTACTGGCGTTCGAAACCGATCAGGCCACCGAGGATGAAGGCCGCGCTGAGGCTGACCAGGGTGTCGAGCAGGGAGGTCAGGTTGAGGTTGTTCAGTGCTTGCATGATGAATCCTTTGAAAAACACACGATCCCCTGTGGGAGCGAGCTTGCTCACGATGGCGGTGTATCAGTTGACATGGATATCGACTGACACTCAGTCATCGCGAGCAAGCTCGCTCCCACAGGGGTTGCGTTGATTGGCCAGCCTCGCGGCTTTATTGCCAGCCAAACCGGCGAATGTAGAACCCCTTCACCGCCTGGGTCAGCGCCATGTACGCCAGCAGGATCACCGGCAGGAACACGAAATACAGCGAAGGCAACGCCTGCAATTTGAAGTAATGGGCCAACGGTCCCATCGGCAGGAAAATCCCCACGGCCATGATCAGCCCGGTCATCACCAGCAAGGGCATGGCCGCGCGGCTTTGCAGGAACGGGATTTTCGGCGTGCGGATCATGTGCACGATCAGCGTCTGGGTCAGCAGCCCGACCACGAACCAGCCGGACTGGAACAGGGTCTGGTGATCCGGGGTGTTGGCATCGAACACGTACCACATCAAGGCGAACGTGGTGATGTCGAAGATCGAACTGATCGGCCCGAAAAACAGCATGAAGCGCCCGACATCCGCCGGCTGCCAGCGCTGCGGTTGCTTGAGCATTTCGTCATCGACGTTATCGAACGGAATGGCGATCTGCGAAATGTCATAGAGCAGGTTCTGCACCAGCAGGTGCATCGGCAGCATGGGCAGGAACGGTATGAACGCACTGGCCACCAGCACCGAGAACACGTTGCCGAAGTTCGAACTGGCGGTCATCTTGATGTACTTGAGCATGTTGGCGAAGGTCCGGCGCCCTTCCAGCACACCCTCCTCCAGCACCATCAGGCTTTTTTCCAGCAGGATGATATCGGCCGCTTCTTTGGCGATGTCCACGGCGCTGTCCACCGAAATACCGATGTCGGCGGTACGCAGGGCCGGGGCGTCATTGATGCCGTCGCCCATGAAACCGACCACATGGCCGTTGCCCTTGAGCAGACGGACAATGCGCTCCTTGTGCGAGGGCGTCAGTTTGGCGAAGACGTTGGTGGTCTCCACGGCTTTCGCCAGTTCGGCGTCGCTCATGCGTTCGATGTCATTGCCCATCAGCAGGCCCTGCTGCTCCAGGCCGACTTCGCGGCAGATTTTCGCCGTCACCAGTTCGTTGTCGCCGGTCAGCACTTTCACCGCCACGCCATGGGCGGCCAGGGCCTTGATGGCCGGTGCGGTGCTTTCTTTCGGCGGATCGAGAAATGCCACGTAACCGATCAGCGTCAGTGCCTGTTCGTCGGCCAGGCTGTAGGTATCGCGGCCTTCGACCATTGGCCGTGCCGCTACCGCAACCACCCGCAGGCCCTCGGCGTTGAACGTGGCCGTGACCTGACGGATGCGCGCCAGCAGTTCTTCGGTCAAGGCCTCATCGACTTCGCCATGACGCACCCGCGAGCACACCGCCAGCACCTCTTCCACCGCGCCCTTGCAGATCAGCAAGTGCGGTTGATCGCGCTCGGCGACCACCACCGACATGCGCCGGCGGGTGAAGTCGAACGGGATCTCGTCGACCTTGCGAAACGCCGTGCCGACCTTCAGTTCACGGTGGATCTCGACGTGTTCGAGCACCGCCACATCCAGCAGGTTTTTCAGGCCGGTCTGGTAGTAGCTGTTGAGGTAGGCCATTTCCAGCACGTCATCGGAGTCATGGCCCCAGACATCGACGTTGCGCGCCAGGAAGATCTTGTCCTGGGTCAGGGTGCCGGTCTTGTCGGTGCACAGCACGTCCATGGCGCCGAAGTTCTGGATAGCGTCGAGGCGTTTGACGATGACTTTCTTGCGCGACAGGAACACCGCGCCCTTGGCCAGGGTCGAGGTGACGATCATCGGCAGCATTTCCGGGGTCAGGCCCACGGCGATCGACAGCGCGAACAGCAGCGCTTCGGTCCAGTCGCCCTTGGTGAAACCGTTGATGAACAACACCAGCGGCGCCATCACGAACATGAAGCGGATCAGCAGCCAGCTGACTTTGTTGACCCCGGTCTGGAACGAAGTCGGTGCCCGGTCGGTGGCGCCGACCCGCTGGGCCAGGGCACCGAAATAGGTGCTGTTGCCGGTGGTGAGAATCACCGCCATGGCCGTGCCGGACACCACGTTGGTGCCCATGAACAGGATGTTGTCCAGGTCCAGGGGATTGAGCGTGTCACGGTCCTGCTGGCGGGGAAACTTTTCCACCGGCATCGATTCGCCGGTCATGGCAGCCTGGCTGACGAACAGGTCCTTGGCGCTGAGCACCCGGCAATCGGCGGGAATCATGTCGCCGGCAGACAACACGATCAGATCGCCCGGCACCAAGTGCCTGATCGGCAATTCGATACGCTGTGCGCCGCGGTCCTCAAGGTCCCGGCGCATCACCGTGGCGGTGTTGCTGACCATCGCCTTGAGGGCATCGGCGGCCTGGTTGGATTTGGTTTCCTGCCAGAAACGCAGGAAGGTCGAGAGCACCACCATGGAGAAAATCACGACGGCGGCTTTCATGTCTTCGGTCAGCCAGGAGATGACCGCCAGCAACGTCAGCAGCAGGTTGAACGGATTCTTGTAGCAGTGCCACAGGTGCATCCACCAAGGCAGTGGTTGTTCGTGCTCGACTTCATTGAGGCCGAACTGCTCGCGCAAGGCATCGGCTTCAAGCTCGCTCAAGCCATCGGTGTGACTCCCCAGGGTGTTGAGCAATTGACCCGTGTCGCTGCCGGCAGCGGCCACCAGGGTTTGCGCCAGGCTGGGCGGGACTTCACGGCTGACCGTGGTGTCGGTGAAGGTTTCCAGCAACGCCAGGCTACGGAAGTGCCGGGCGATGTGACGGTTACGCAGGAAGCCTGCGAAGAATTCCTTGAGGTTAAGTTTCATGGCTGGTGCCCCTTTGGTCAGCCGGGAAACCGTCGAGCAGGCGGGTCCACGCCTCTTGCGCCGGAACAACCGGCAAAGCAAGGCCTGGCACGCCGGTCACGAATGACAGGCGTGTCGATAGAGCGGCGGCCACGACAACAAGTCGAAACCACGCACTGTTCAGCGTCGATGAGAGGGACGTCGGGACACGGCCAGGACGGGCCATGATCGGGATGCCGCTGCTCGCTTGTCGGCGAGACAACGGCACAGGAGACTGCGCGTTATCTTGCCGAGAAAATGCCGGTTACCGAGACCGGCCGACAACTGTCACTCGAACAAGTACCCACTGTGGGTCTCCGTAATGGATGAAAACGCGCGAAGCTTACGCCCCGAAGTTTGGAGAGTAAACCCGCTATAAAAGCTTGCCGGGGGGAATCGCGGGGTTCTTCAGGAAGGGTTCAGGATTGAGTGTTTTGGGTGATTTCAATGGCCCCATCGCGAGCAAGCTCGCTCCCACATTGGTCCTGTGGACACCGGTCCACTGTGGGAGCGAGCTTGCTCGCGATGGCGGCCTTTTAGTCGCCGCAGGACTCAGCTGGCAGTGGCCAACAACAAATCCACCACCGACCGGCCATGCCCGCGATGCTTGCCGTGTTCATACAGCGAGCCGGCAATTTCATCGGCGCGAATCGGCAGGATCGACAGCAAGGTGTCGCTCAGCCCATGGCTGGCCTGGCAAAAGCCCTGCATGTAGAGGCCGGCCTTGCAGCGTTCATCGGTGATCAGTTTGTAGTTGCGGTCGACCTCGAAATCACCCAGGTACTCTTCGAGCGGTGCCAGTAGCTTGCGGTGCATCTGCCGCTCGTAACCGGTGGCCAGCACCACAGCGTCGTAGTGACGCACCGAGACTTCGCCGGTGGCGTTGTTGCGCAACACCAGTTCGATGCCCCGTTCGTTGGCGGTAGCCTTTTCGATGGTGGTCAGGGTGCGGAACGCATGACGGGCGATGCCCGAGACCTTCTGCCGATAGAAGATGCCGTAGATTCGCTCGATCAGATCGATGTCCACCACCGAGTAGTTGGTGTTGTGGTACTCGTTCACCAGGCGCTCGCGCTCGCTGCTTGGCTGCTGGAACACCAGGTCAGTGAACTCCGGGGAAAACACTTCGTTGACGAAGGGGCTGTCGTCGGCCGGCTTGAGTGCCGAGCCGCGCAGGATCATGTCCACCTGCACCGACGGGAAGCTGTCGTTCAAATCGATGAAGGCCTCTGCCGCGCTCTGCCCGCCTCCGATGATCGCGATGCTCATCGGCCGGTTGTCCACGCACGGCTGCTTGGCCATCTGCGCCAGGTACTGGGAGTGATGGAACACCCGACCGTCATCCCTGAGTGCCTTGAATACCTCGGGAATACGTGGCGTGCCACCGGCGCTGACCACCACCGACCGGGTGGTGCGCACCTGCTGATGCCCGGTCGCATCGCGGGAAATCACCCGCAACGCCTCGACCTGATGGTTGTGCAGCACCGGCTCGATGGTCAGCACTTCTTCGCCGTAGCGGCTTTGCGCGGTGAACTGCCCGGCGACCCAGCGCAGATAGTCGTTGTACTCCATGCGGCACGGATAGAAGGTGCCCAGGTTGATGAAATCCACCAGGCGCCCGTGGGCCTTGAGGTAATTGACGAACGAGTAAGGGCTGGTCGGATTGCGCAGGGTCACCAGGTCCTTGAGGAAGGAAATCTGCAACTCGCTCTGGGTCACCAGGGTGTTGCCGTGCCAGCGGTAGTCGGCCTGCTTGTCGAGAAACAGCACATCCAGGTTGCCCTGGCTCGCCCCGCGCTCTTGCAGCGCGATGGCCAGTGCCAGGTTCGAGGGGCCGAAACCGACGCCGATCAGGTCGTGAACGAGGGGCGATGCAATTGCCTGTGTCATTTCCAGTGTCCTCTGGATGTTCCCCTCAAAGGCGGGGGCATTGAACCTAAGTGACCTGACCCACCAAGGGCCGCACAACAGGTCGTCTGTTGAGTAGGAACGAGGACCGTGAAAAAAAATTTAACCGCGCAGGCTCACTGGGTGTCCCACTGTCGCATCCGTATACGGCAATGCTTCATGGCATTGACGATGTGCTTCTCGACCATTGCCCGGGAAATGCCCAGTTGCTCGGCAATTTGCGGATGGGACAGGCCTTCGATCTTGCGCAGCAGGAAACTCTCGCGGCACAACCTCGGCAACTCCGCCAGGGCACACTGGAGCATTTCCAGACGCTGGCCATGATCGAGCACGTTATGCGGCGAAGGGGTGAAATAGCGCTCTTCATTGTCGAGCACCTCAAGAGGTTCGGCCTGACGCAGGGTGTTGCGCCGATGGTCGTCGATAACCAGGTTGAGGGCGGTGCGATAAAGGAACGCCCGGGGCTGCTCGATCGGCGTATCACTGGAACGCTCCAGGACCCGCAGATAAGCGTCATGCACCACATCTTCGGCCACCTGACGGTTGCCCAGCCTGGCGTTCAGGAAACACACCAGTTCGCGATAGTAGTTTTCCAACATGACTCCCGTCCGCACGGGGGTGCGGTTTCTGTCCTTGAGCCCTTTGCGCGACCATTGAAATAAACAGTGGCACGATAATGGCAGTTCGAGTCGCGTAATTTATAGTAATTCTCATATAGATTTAAAGTACTGCTTCAACTTGCCTGGTATTTAGTCACGAACCCTGTAGGAGCGAGCTCGCTCGCGAAGGCATCAAGGACAACGTGTTGACCCAGACGGCACGCGTTATCGTTAACGTGCATCGCGAGCAAGCTCGCTCCTACATTAGTTTGTGTCAGCACCTAAATTCCCCGGCGCTTTCTACGTTTACAGGACAGCTCCCCGTCCCTGTCCGGCCCTGCCGGCAGCGTTCAGCCATCGACCTGCTGCTGAACGACGGGCCGATTTCCTAGGCCGGAACCCTGCATGAAACGTCCCCGACAGACCCGACGCGCCCTGCTTGCAGCATTTTGTCTGATCCCCGTGGTAGCCGTCGCCGCCTGGCAGTTCATCCCGCCGGGCCGCGACGGGCTCGTCACCGTTCAGGTCAGCCGCACCGACATTGAAAGCAGCGTCACGGCATTGGGCACCCTGCAACCGCGGCGCTATGTCGACGTCGGCGCCCAGGCCTCCGGGCAGATCCACAAGATTCACGTGGAAGTCGGCGACGTGGTCAAGGAAGGCCAGTTGCTGGTGGAAATCGACCCATCCACGCAACAGGCCAAACTCGATGCCGGGCGCTTCTCCATCGAAAACCTCAAGGCGCAGCTGCAGGAGCAGCGAGCGCAGCACGACCTGGCCCGGCAGAAACACCAACGTCAACAGAACCTCGCCGCCGGCGGCGCCACCCGAGAAGAAGACGTGCAGACCGCCCAGGCCGAACTGCGCGCCACCCAGGCACGGGTCGACATGTTCCAGGCGCAGATCCGCCAGGCCGAAGCCAGCCTGCGCAGCGATCAGGCGGAGCTCGGCTACACGCGGATTTATGCGCCGATGGCCGGCACCGTGGTGGCGCTGGATGCCCGGGTCGGCCAGACCCTCAACGCCCAGCAGCAAACGCCGCTGATCCTGCGAATCGCCAAGCTGTCGCCGATGACCGTGTGGGCCGAGGTCTCGGAGGCCGACATCGGCCACGTCAAACCCGGCATGCACGCCTGGTTCACCACCCTGAGCGGCGGCACCCGGCGCTGGACCAGCACCGTGCGGCAAATCCTCCCCGTTCCGCCCAAGCCGCTGGACCAGACCAGCCAGGGCGGCGGCAGCCCCGCCAGCACCAGCAAAAGCGGGAGTGCCCGCGTGGTGCTGTACACCGTATTATTGGACGTCGACAACGCCGACAACGCCTTGATGGCGGAAATGACCACCCAGGTATTTTTCGTCGCCAATCAGGCGCAGAACGTTCTCACCGCGCCCATCGCCGCCCTGCAGGCAGGCCCGCAGACAGACCAGCAGACCGCGCAAGTGGTCGCCAGCAACGGCAGCATCGAGCAGCGCAACGTGCGCACCGGCATCAGCGACCGCCTGCGGGTGCAGATCCTCGATGGCCTGCAGGAGGGCGATCACCTGTTGATCGGCCCGATCGACGGGAGTGGCGGCTGAATGCACACGCCCCTGATCGACCTTTCGGACATCCGCAAAGCCTACGGCGGTGGCGACGCGCCTGAAGTCCATGTGCTGCGCGGCATCGACCTGTCGATCCATGCCGGGGAGTTCGTGGCAATCGTCGGTGCTTCCGGCTCCGGCAAGTCGACGCTGATGAACATCCTCGGCTGCCTCGACCGCCCGACCTCGGGCGAATACCGCTTCGCCGGGGAGAACGTCGCGGCACTGGACAGTGACGAACTGGCCTGGCTGCGTCGTGAAGCCTTCGGTTTTGTGTTCCAGGGCTACCACCTGATTCCCTCCGGTTCGGCCCAGGAAAACGTCGAGATGCCGGCCATCTACGCAGGCACCCCAGCCGCTGAACGCCACGCTCGCGCCGCCGCCCTGCTCGACCGTCTCGGCCTGGCTTCGCGCACCGGCAACCGCCCCCATCAACTCTCCGGCGGGCAGCAGCAACGGGTGTCGATTGCCCGCGCATTGATGAATGGCGGCCACATCATCCTGGCTGACGAACCCACCGGTGCCCTCGACAGCCACAGCGGCGCCGAGGTCATGGCCCTGCTCGACGAACTGGCCAGCCAGGGCCACGTGGTGATCCTCATCACCCACGACCGCGAAGTGGCGGCCCGGGCCAAACGCATCATTGAAATTCGCGACGGCGAGATCATCAGCGACAGCGCCCGGGACAATCCCACCGCGCAAAACTCTGCCAACCCCGGCGCCCTGCAAGCCGTCGATTTGCGCAAGCGCCTGAGCGAAGGCGCCGAAGCCACCGGCGCCTGGAAAGGCGAATTGGTCGATGCCGTGCATGCGGCGTGGCGAGTGATGTGGATCAACAAGTTCCGCACCGCGCTGACCTTGCTCGGCATCATCATAGGCGTCGCCTCGGTGGTGGTGATGCTGGCCGTGGGCGAAGGCAGCAAGCGCCAGGTGATGGCGCAAATGGGCGCGTTCGGTTCCAACATCATTTACCTCAGCGGCTCGGCGCCCAACCCGCGCACGCCCATGGGCATCGTCACCCTCGATGAGGTCGCCGCGATTGCCAGCTTGCCCCAGGTGATGCGGATCATGCCGGTCAACGGCCAGGAGGCCGGGGTGCGCTTTGGCAACCTTGATCACATGAGCTACGTCGGCGGCAACGACACCAACTTCCCGGCGATTTTCAACTGGCCGGTGGTCGAAGGCAGCTACTTCACCCACGCCGATGAACAGAACGCCGCGGCGGTCGCGGTGATCGGACACAAGGTGCGGACCAAATTGCTCAAGGACGTGGCCAACCCGATCGGCCAGTACATCCTGATCGAAAACGTCCCCTTCCAGGTGGTCGGCGTGCTCGCGGAAAAAGGCGCCAGCTCCGGCGACTCCGACAGCGACGACCGTATCGCCATCCCCTACTCCGCCGCGAGCGTGCGCCTGTTCGGCACCCACAATCCCGAGTACATCGCCATCGCCGCCGCCGACGCGCGCAAGGTCAAGGAAACCGAAAAAGCCATCGAGCAACTGATGCTGCGTCTGCACGACGGCAAGCGCGACTTCGAACTGACCAACAACGCGGCGATGATCCAGGCCGAGGCGCGCACGCAAAACACCCTATCGCTGATGCTCGGCTCGATTGCGGCCATTTCGCTGCTGGTGGGCGGGATCGGCGTGATGAACATCATGCTCATGACGGTGCGCGAGCGGACTCGCGAGATCGGTATCCGCATGGCCACCGGTGCCCGCCAGCGCGACATCCTGCGCCAGTTCCTCACCGAAGCGGTGATGCTCTCGGTGGTGGGCGGCCTCACCGGGATTGCCCTGGCGCTGATCGTCGGTGGCGTGCTGATTTTCAGCGAAGTCGCTGTCGCGTTCTCCCTGATAGCGGTGCTGGGTGCCTTCGGCTGCGCCCTGGTCACCGGTGTCGTTTTCGGCTACATGCCGGCCCGCAAGGCTGCCCGACTCGACCCGGTCACGGCCCTTACCAGTGAATGATCGATTGATGAAGCCGCCACTCAGTGTGTTAACCCTGTGCCTGTTGCTCGGCGCCTGCGGCACCCCGCCACAGCGCCCCGACAGCGGCGTCCAACCGCCGGCTACCTGGCAATCCCGGCACACCGCAGGCGCTGTCCATGACAACCAGCAATGGTGGAACCGCTTCGGCAGCCCGCAACTGGGTCGCCTGATCGAACAGGCGCGGCTCGGCAGTTACGACTTGGCCGCAGCCATCGCCAGAGTGCGCCAGGCCCAGGCCGACACGGTGATTGCCGGCGGCTCGCAACTGCCCGAAGTCAAGGCAGGGGTCAACGCCAACCGCCAGAAATTGCTGCGCGGCAACGGCTACAGCCAACTCGATGCCGACAGCGATAACGACGCCGTCGACTACTTCACGGCGAACCTGGTTGCCAGCTACGAAATCGATTTCTGGGGTGGCCAGCGGGCCAGCCGCGACAGCGCGCAATTCAGTCTCAAAGCCAGCGAGTTCGATCAGGCCACCGTGGAACTGACGTTGCTCAGCGGTGTGGCCAACGGTTACGCGCAAGCCTTGTCGTTGCAGGAGCAGAGCCGCATCGCCGAGTTGAATCTGGCCAATGCCCAGAACGTGTTGAAACTGGTGCAGACCCGTTTCGATTCGGGTTCGGCCACAGCCCTGGAACTGGCACAGCAAAAAAGCCTGGTGGCGGCGCAGCAACGCCAGCTGCCGCTGGTGCAGCAACAGGCCGAGGATGCACGGATCAGCCTCGCCGCCCTGCTCGGCCGCCCGGTTCAGGCGCTGTCGTTGGGGCAGGAACGCTTCGATCAACTGACTTGGCCTGCGATTGACGCCGGGGTACCCAGCCAGTTGCTCAGCCGCCGTCCGGACATTGCCCGGGCCGAGGCGCAACTGGCCGCGGCCCAGGCCGACGTCACCGTCGCCCGGGCCGCGATGCTGCCGACCGTGACCCTCACCGCCGAAATCGGCTCCGGTGCCGACCGGGCCGACGACATCCTGCGCAGCCCCTTCTACAACCTCACCGCCGGGCTGCTTGCGCCGGTGTTCAACAACGGCCGCCTCGGCGCCCAGCGCGACAAGGCCACGGCGCGTCAGCAAGAACTGCTGGAAACCTATCGCGGCGCGATCATCAACGGCTTCGTCGACGTCGAAAAAGCCCTCAACAGCATTCGCGGACTGGATGAACAGCGCGGGTGGCAGAGTGAAGAACTGAGCCAGGCGCAGACCGCCTTCAATATCGCGCAAAGCCGTTATCAGGCCGGGGCCGAGGATTTGCTGACGGTGCTGGAGACCCAGCGCACCCTGTACGCGGCGCAGGATTTGAACGTGCAGCTGCGGTTGTCGCGGATGCAGGCGAGTATTGCCCTGTACAAGGCGCTTGGGGGTGGGTGGCAAGTCTTGTAGTTGCTGGGCCTGTCAGGACGCCATCGCGAGCAAGCTCGCTCCCACAGGTCATGCGTCGTGCCCGGATCATGCGGCAAATACAAAACCCTGTGGGAGCGGGCTTGCCCGCGAAGGGGCCGGCACATCCAACATCAACATTGCCTGACAGGACGCCTTCGCGAGCAGGCTCGCTCCCACAGTGGATCGTCAGTGAACACAAAGTCTGTGTACGACCAGGTTCAAATGTGGGAGCGAGCTTGCTCGCGATTGAACGATAACGCGGTATCAAGCCTGGCTTTGCTTAGCCTTCAGATTGCGCGCATACCACGGCCGCTGCGGCACTTTGCGGAACAAATCCTTCAGTTTCGTCTCGTCCTCGCCAAAGGTAATGCGCAACGCCAGCTTCATGGTTTCCGGGTCCATTTCCACTGACTTGCCGGCCTGCAACCCCGGTGTGGTGCTGCAACCGTGGGTGCTCGGGCCGAGCCACGGGTCGTCGATCTCGACCCAGCGTCCCGGCGCGAACCATTGCACGCCGTTGACCTGCAGCCGACTGACCTGCCCCGGATGAAAACGCTCGTGGGCGCGAAACCAGTCCTCCAGGCGATCGTCGATCCAGCCATGGAAATGCCAGAACACCGGGCTGACATGGGAAGAAAACGGGTCGCCGAGAAAATCGTTTTCCGGTGCAAACCAGCGCGCGGAAAAATCAGAAGGATCCCGGGCAAACGGCA
Source organism: Pseudomonas sp. PDM30 (assembly GCF_019218985.1). Taxonomy (NCBI): domain Bacteria; kingdom Pseudomonadati; phylum Pseudomonadota; class Gammaproteobacteria; order Pseudomonadales; family Pseudomonadaceae; genus Pseudomonas; species Pseudomonas sp. PDM30. Next base: position 98,053 of record NZ_JAHUWM010000012.1, on the reverse strand, counting down.
CCGGCTGACCGTTGGACGGATCACGGGGCACCGAAGCCCAGCGCATGTGCAGCCAGTCGTGCAGGCCCAGTTCGACCTCCGAGCCGAACTGGCCGAGGGTCAGCGTCGACAGGTAGCGCGGATCGCGGTAGCGGGATTCCCAGACCTGGAAATTGCTGTGATACGTCTCGCCGGTCTTGATGTCGCTGACCCATTGCGAGTACTCGTCATCGTCCTCGGCCAGCCAGGTCGGCGGCAGCGCGGTGCCGTCGTGATTGTCGAAGTAACGCGCAAAGCCGAGCCGGTCCCGCGCCAGCTCCGGTTGCGGCAACGGGAAGTGCGTCCAGGACGGCAGGTCCTGCATCGAACGCGCGGTGCCGAGCATGTGCCGGTGCATGAAGAAAAAGTCCACGCCAGAACCGTTGCGATCCTTGCGCACACCTCGGGCATCGCGCTCCTGGTCCCGCGGTCCGGGTTGCCAGCCGAGCCCGCGCAAGGCGCCGCGCTGATCTTCGGACAGCTTGTGCCACTTGTCCCGGGAGGCATGCCAGAGCTGGTGGAACAACCGGTGCTCCGGCGATACCAGCCAGGCGAGCAGGGTCGGATTGAGGCCGGCGCGCTCGCGAGCTTCAGGGAATACCCGTTTGACGGCGATGAAGCGATTGTCCTGGGCGGTCAGCATCAGTGGCCGATTCAGGTCCAGCACACGTCCACTGAGACTGCCGCTGCCAGCATTACCGAAACCGGCCCAGACCTCGTCCAGAGTCATCTCGAATTCGTATTCGCAACAGCCGCTGGCGCCCAGCAGTCGCCAGGCCAGCTGCTTCGGGTTGGCCCCGGACAGATCGCCGAGCACTCGGTAACGGGGCGCTTCGGTAGAGCGCAAACGCTCGGCGGTGTCGAGATAACCACTGACACCGCGCCCCTTGTGGCCGATGTCGAGGAATACTTCCAGGCCTTCGAGGGGCAAGCCTTCGATACCGGCGTCACGACCTTCGAAACGAATCTGCCAGACCCCGCGCAAGGTATCCGCCAAGCGTTGGCCGGCAACATCCGCCACCTCGAACGAGGCTTCGCCGGGGGTGATCGTCGGGTCCGGCCTGGTCAGTTCGCGATGCCCGTAATACACCGCCGGCACGGCGGCACCGGTCAGCGCCAGACCCGCGAGGAACCATCGTCGAGAAATCGTCATTGCCCTACCTGTGTCAGCCATGGAGCAGGCTTTATCCAAGCTAGAACGTTTGTTGCCCGCATAAATTTAAAAGCATCGCGAGCAAGCTCGCTCCCACACTGGATCTATGTCGCACTGAAGATCCCTGTGGGAGCGAGCTTGCTCGCGATGAGGCCATCAGCCACGCTAAATTTTCCGGTCAGCCACTCGTTCCCCCCAGATAGCAAAGGCCCCAGCGCCTGATCCGGGGCGGCGAACCTGACTGAGACGGCAATGACAAAACCACGTTCGAAAAAGGCTCTTTTCATCGGCATGCCGCTGGCCCTGGCGATCAGCGCGGGTGCAGGCTTCGCGGCCTGGGATCACTGGTTCAGGGGCAACCCCGGCTACCCGGTCAAGGTGATGAAACAGGCCGAGCAACTGCAGGAACGCATCCTCTCGTTCGACAGCCACATCACCGTGCCCATGGATTTCGGCACCGCCGGCAACGAAGTCGACAAAGACGGTGAAGGCCAGTTCGACCTGGTCAAGACCGCTCGCGGGCGTCTGTCCGGGGCGGCGCTGACGATTTTCGGCTGGCCGGAAATCTGGAACGGTCCCAACGCGCCCCATCGCCCTACCGCCGGCTTCGTCGACGAAGCCCGCTTTGAGCAGGAAACCCGCTACAAGATCATCAACGCGATGGTGCGTGACTTCCCCAATCAAGTGGCTATCGCCTACACCCCCGACGACTTGCGCCGCCTGCACGGCGAAGGCAAGTTCGCGGTGTTCATCAGCATGCTCAACGCCTACCCGCTGGGCAATGACCTCAACGCCCTGGACAAGTGGGCAGCGCGCGGCATGCGCATGTTCGGCTTCAGCTACGTGGGCAACAACGCCTGGGCCGATTCGTCGCGGCCGCTGCCGTTCTTCAACGATTCCCGGGATGCCTTGGGCGGGCTGTCGGACATCGGCAAGCAAGCGGTGCATCGCCTCAACGACCTGGGCGTGATCATCGATGTGTCGCAGATGTCGACCAAGGCCCTGGAGCAAGTGGCGCAACTGAGCCGCACGCCGATGGTCGCCTCCCACTCGGCACCGCGCGCCCTGGTGGACATCCCGCGCAACCTCAGCGACACGGAAATGCAATTGATCAAGCACAGCGGCGGCGTGGTGCAGATCGTCGGCTTCCCCACCTATATCCGCCCGCTGAGCCAGGCCACCCAGGACAAACTCAACGCCCTTCGCGCCCGTTTCGACCTGCAACCGCTGCAAGGTCTGGAGATGGCATTGATGCCCGGCGACCCGGTGATCACCGTCTGGCCCGAGCAGCGTTTCGGCGAGTACGCCAGCCAGCTCTATTCGATCCTCGACGAAGAACCCAAGGCCACCCTCAAGGATTACGGCGATGCAATCGACTACACAGTGAAAAAAATCGGCATCGACCACGTCGGCATCAGTTCCGACTTCAACGACGGCGGCGGCCTCGACGGATGGAAAGACGTCAGCGAGGCCCGCAACGTGACTGCCGAACTGATCAGCCGCGGCTACAGCGACGCCGACATCGCCAAGCTCTGGGGCGGTAACTTCCTGCGGGTCTGGGACCAGGTGCAGAAGTCTTCCCGGCCTGTCGTAAAAAACTGATTTTTCCTTTTGCCAAAGCGAACCGAATCCATGACCAACCGTCGTTCATTCCTCAAGCAGGCCGGCATTCTGGCGGCCGGCATTCCCCTGGCCTCCGCCGTGAGCCTGCCAGCACACGCCGCCAGCCCCGCGCCACTGCCCAAGGACAAATGGGACCAGTTGCGCCAACTGTTCACGCAGGACCCGAACTACCTGCACTTCGCCAACTTCCTGGTGACCTCGCACCCGCTTCCCGTGCGTGAAGCCATCGAGATGCATCGCGCCAATCTCGATCGCAACCCGGGCCTGGCCATGGACTGGCATCGCGGCGAAACCGAACGCCGCGAAGAAGAGGTGCGCGTGTGGGCCGGTCGCTACTTGAAGGCCAAGCCGTCGCAGATCGCCCTGACCGGCAGCACCACCGAAGGCCTGGCGATGATCTACGCCGGTATCCACGTGCGCCCGGACCAGGAGATCCTCACCAGCGAACACGAGCACTACGCCGCCAACAGCGTGTTCGAATACCGCACCCAAAAGGACGGCACCCAGGTTCGCAAGATCAAATTGTTCGAAGACCCGTACAAAGTCTCGACCGCCGAAGTGCTGGCCGCGATTGAACGCAACATTCGCCCCGAAACCCGTGTACTGGGCATGACCTGGGTGCATTCCGGCAGCGGCGTGAAGCTGCCCATCGGCGAGATCGGCAAACTGGTGGAGCAGAAAAACCGTGGCCGCGCCGACAAGGACCGCATCCTCTACGTGATCGATGGCGTCCACGGCTTCGGCGTGGAGAACGTCGACTTCCCGGACATGCACTGCGATTTCTTCATTGCCGGCACCCACAAATGGATGTTCGGCCCACGGGGCACGGGGATCATCTGCGCCCGCTCCGACGAGCTCAAGGACGTGACCCCGACCATCCCGACCTTTTCTGAAGCCACCCAGTTTTCCACCGTGATGACCTACGGCGGCTACCACTCGTTCGAACACCGCTGGGCACTGACCGAAGCTTTCAAATTGCACCTGGAGCTGGGCAAGGCCGAGGTCGCGACGCGCATTCACGACATCAACAGCTACCTGAAGAAACGCTTGCAGGCACACCCGTCGGTGGAGCTGGTCACGCCGCTGTCGCCGGAGTATTCCGCCGGTTTCACCTTCTTCCGCATCAAGAACCAGGACTGCGACGAAGTCGCCAACTTCCTGATGGATCAGCGCGTGGTGTGTGACGCCGTGGACCGTGATGTCGGGCCGATCATTCGTGTGTCGCCGGGGCTGCTCAATACCCAAGCGCACGTTGACAAGTTGATGGAACTGATGGCCAGCAAGCTCTGAACCGCCGATTCCCTTTAGCGAGAACCCTTATGAAAAACATCCTGAACAGGGGGCGTTCCAAAGGCCTGGGCGCCCTGATGCTGCTGGCATCGCTCGGCAGTGCCATGCCCGGCCTCGCCCAGGCGTATACGGCGCCGCTTCCGGGCAAGGTCTTCAAGGATTGCCGTAACTGCCCGGAAATGGTCGTGCTGCCCGCCGGCACGTTCACCATGGGCACCCCGGAAGACGAAGTCGGCCGTGAGCCTGATGAAGGCCCGATGCATGAGGTGACGTTCGACAAGCCGTTCGCCATGAGCCGCTACCAGATCACCGCTGGCGAATGGGACCAGTACCTCAAGGAAACCGGAATCACCCTGCCCGATGGCGACACCCGCCCCGGCCGCGAGTGCATCAACAGCAAGCCGCGTTATCCACAGAGCCCGCGTCAGCCGGCGGTGTGCATGAACTTCGCCGAAGTCAGTGCCTACGTCGCCTGGCTGTCGATGAAGACCGGCCAGCACTACCACATCGTCAGCGAGGCCCAGCGCGAATACGCCGCCCGCGCAGGGTCAACGGGTCCCTTCCCTTTCCCGTTCGACCCCGGCACCGAGTACAGCATCGCCACCCACGCCAATACCTACGGCCCCACCGATGGCTACAGCTACAGTTCACCGGTCGGCAGCTACCCGCCCAACGCCTTCGGCATGTACGACATGCACGGTAACGTCTACGAGTGGATCGCCGACTGCTACCATCCGGACTACGTCGGCGCTCCCACCGATGGCAGCGCCTGGACCGAACCGAACTGCGACACCCTGCGCATCCGTGGCAACGACTGGGGCGAAGCACCGGTGTTTTCCCGCTCGGGCAACCGCAATGACATCGACCCGCAAACCCGTGGCGACTGGATCGGTTTTCGCGTCGTACGCACTCTCTGACCCCCCATGCCCTTGTGGGAGCGGGCTTGCTCGCGAAGGCGTCGTGTCAGCCAACATCAACTTTTCTGATCCACCGCTTTCGCGAGCAAGCCCGATCCCACAGGTTTGGCACCACCTGTCTCCCACCGTTTAAATTAAGCCCTTCACCAGACGTTCTACTGGGTATCTGCCTTACGACCCAAGGAACTGTCTGCCATGACCCAGCCTACCCGAGGCGCCATCGGCGAATTACTGGCCCTGTTGAAACCGTTTCGACTGATCGTCGCCGCGTCCATTTTCCTGGGCATGGTGGGTGGCCTGAGCGTGACGGTGTTGCTGGCCACCATCAACAACGCGCTGCATTCGCCGCACGGCCTGACCCAAGGCGTGGTCGCGCTGTTCGGCGGCCTGTGCCTGCTGGCTCTGGGTAGTTCGATCTGCTCCGACATCGGCACCAACTATGTTGGCCAGCACATCATTGCCAGGCTGCGCAAAACGCTGGGGGAGAAAGTCCTTTCGGCCCCCATCGAGCAGATCGAGCGCTATCGCAGCCACCGGCTGATCCCAGTGCTGACCCACGACGTCGACACCATCAGCGACTTCGCCTTCGCCTTCGCGCCGCTGGCGATTTCCCTGACCGTGACCCTTGGCTGCATGGGTTACCTGGCGATGTTGTCGTGGCCGATGTTCCTGATGATGGTGCTGGCAATTGCCATCGGCACCGGCATCCAGTTCTATGCGCAGGGCAAGGGCATCCAGGGTTTCATGGCCGCCCGCGATGCCGAAGACGATTTGCAAAAGCACTACAACGCCATTGCCGGCGGTGCCAAGGAATTGCGCATCCACCGCCCGCGCCGCCAGCGCATGTTCGTCAAGGGCATCCAGGGCACCGCCGATTTCATCTGTAACACCCAGGTGCGTTCGATCAACACCTTCGTGATCGCCAAGACGCTGGGCTCGATGCTGTTCTTCGTGGTCATCGGCCTGGCGCTGGCGCTGCAATCGTTCTGGCCGAGCGCCGACCAAGCGGTGATGAGCGGTTTCGTGCTGGTGCTGCTGTACATGAAAGGCCCGATCGAGCATCTGGTCAGCACCTTGCCGATCGTGAGCCGGGCGCGGATTGCCTTCCGCCGCATCGCCGAGCTGTCCAGCCAGTTTTCCTCGCCCGAGCCGCACCTGCTGCTCAACGACAACGGCATCCGGCCAACCGTGCTCGACCGCCTGCAACTGAACAATGTCAGCTACGCCTTCCCCGCCGCACCGGGCAGTGACGCGTTTCGCCTGGGCCCGGTGAACCTGACCATCGAGCAAGGCGACATCATTTTCATCGTCGGCGAAAACGGCTGCGGCAAGACCACCCTGATCAAGTTGCTGCTGGGCCTCTACGCGCCGCAACAGGGTTCGATCCAGCTCAACGGCCAGGGCATCGATGCGCACAATCGCGACGACTATCGCCAATTGTTCACCACGATTTTTGCCGATTACTACCTGTTCGATGACGTGGTCCAGGGCGACCAGCACATCCCCGAAGATGCCAACGCCTACCTGCAACGGCTGGAGATCGCGCACAAGGTCAGCGTCAGGGACGGCAGCTTCACCACCACCGACCTGTCCACCGGCCAGCGCAAGCGCCTGGCGCTGGTCAATGCCTGGCTGGAAGAACGCCCGGTGCTGGTGTTCGACGAATGGGCCGCCGACCAGGACCCGACCTTCCGCCGCATCTTCTACACCGAGCTGCTGCCGGACCTCAAACGCCTGGGCAAAACCATCATCGTCATCTCCCACGACGACCGTTATTTCGATATGGCCGATCAACTGGTGCGCATGGAATCGGGCCGGGTCGTCACCGAGCGCGCAACCGCCTGAGCGCCGTGGCCGCACGCAAATCCTTGTTTTTTGAAGTTTGTTTTCCGGTTTAGCCAAAGTGGTCCGTCTAATAATAATTATCATTAACTAAAAAACTGCACACACTATTCTGGAGCGATTCGAGCAATGCAAAGCCTTACTCTGTCCCGCGCACCCTTGGCGTTAGCCATCGAACGGCAAAAGAAATTCCGAACGGTCGTGCCGGGCGCGCTGCTGACCCTGTTGCTGCTGGGTACGTCCCAGGTCGAAGCAGCCCCGGTGAACGTCAATGTACCGGCTCAGTCGCTGGCCAGTGCATTGCGCCAACTGGGCCAGCAGACCAACCTGCAGATTCTCTACAGCCAGGACATGGTCAACGGCATCAAGTCCACGGCGGTGTCCGGCAACATGGAACCGGAACAGGCACTGAAAACCTTGCTGCTGGGGAGCGGCATCAATTTTCAGTTGAATGGCAACACCGTGTCGCTGGTGCCATCGGCCGGTGACTCCAGTGCATTGCAACTGGGTGCGACGTCAATCACCGGCGTGGCGCTGGGGCCGACAACCGAAGGCTCGCACTCCTACACCACCAATGAAGTCACCATCGGCAAAGGCAACATCAAGCTCAAGGACATCCCGCAGTCGGTGTCCGTCGTCACGCGCCAGCGCATGGACGACCAGAACCTGAACAGCCTGCAGGACGCCATGCGTCAGGTCACCGGCGTGACCATCAAGACCTACAACTCCGGCTCCAGCCTCAATGACGTCTACATGCGTGGCTTCCTCGTCGACCAGGTGCAGGTCGACGGCGTCTCGCAGCCCACCGGCCAGGGCGACATGGCCACCAGTTTCGACCTGGCGATGTACGACCGCATCGAAGTGCTGCGCGGCCCGTCGGGCCTGTACCAGGGCGCGGGCGAACCCGGCGGTACGATCAACGTGGTGCGCAAGCGCGCCCTGAGCAAGTTCGCCCTCGGTGGCGAACTGGCCGCCGGCTCTTACGATCGCTACCGTTCTTCGGTGGATGTCACCGGCCCGTTGAACGAACAGGGCACCGTGCGCGGTCGTTTCATCACCGCCTACGAGAACAACCAGTCTTTCGTCGACTACGCGCAGAACGAACGCCCGATGGTCTACGGTCGCCTGGAATTCGACCTCGACCCGGCCACCACCCTGTCGGTCGGCGGCGCTTACCAGAAGAACAACTCCACCCCGGCCTTCGGCCTGCCGGCCTACGCCGACGGCTCATTGCTCGACGTGCCGCGCTCGACCTTCGTCGATGCCAAGTGGAACACCCTCAACGAAAAAGTCTGGGAATCCTTCGCCGAGCTCGACCACGAACTGGACAACGGCGGTCAGTTCAAGACCACCCTGACCTACCGCGATGCCGAAACCCCGGAGCGTAACTTCACCTGGGCCGACGGCGCGGTCGACCCGGCCACCGGTGACAGCTGGGCCGTGGCCTACGACTACTACACCCACATCAAGACCGTCGGCGTCGACAGCTTTGTCACTACGCCGTTCGAGTTCGCCGATCGCCGACACGAGTTCACCGTGGGTGCCGAGTACCAGCACCTGGACAAGGATTTCACCTACGGCGGCGGCGAGTACTTCCCGATCAACGTGTGGAATCCGGGCAGCATCGACATTCCCCGCAACGACTATGCGCACGTCAACGGCAACTGGTCCAAGTCCGATCAGTACGGCGTCTACACCCGCGCCAAATTCAACGTCACCGACTGGCTCGATGTCATCGGCGGCAGCCGCGTGACCTGGTACGAAAGCGATGCGAAGAACGCCAACGCCTTCTTCAACAACTTCGGCGAAGCCCACACCAGCATCAACCGCAAGGTCGTGCCATACGGCGCCATCATCGGCAAGATCACCCCAGAACTGTCGACCTACTTCAGCTACACCGGCGTGTTCAAACCGCAAAGCGAAATCGGCACAAACGGCGAGCCCGTCGGCCCGCGCGAAGGCAAGCAATACGAAATCGGCCTCAAGCGCGAATTCTACGACGGTCGCCTGAACGCCAGCATCGCCGCCTTTCGCATCTACGATGAAAACCGCGCCGAATACGACAACACCTCCGGTGCCTACATGACCGAAGGCAAGGCACGCAGCGAGGGTTGGGAAACCGAGCTGAGCGGCAACCTGACCGACAACTGGAGCATCGTCACCGGTTACGCCTACACCTCCACCAAGTTCCTGGACGGCGACCAGGCCAACAAAGGCAAGACCTTCAGCACCATCACGCCCAAGCACAACTTCAACCTGTGGACCAAGTACGAGTTCACCGACGGCCCGCTCAAGGACTTCAGCGTCGGCGGTGGCGTGCGTGTGGTCAGCGACACCTACTACCAGCGTGACGTGAAGTTCCATCAAGGCGGCTATGCTGTTACCTCGGCGCAAGTCGGCTACAAGTTCAACGAACACCTGTCGTCGACACTGACCGCCAACAACCTGTTCGACCGCAAGTACTACGACCGCGTCGATGCCTCCTGGGGCACCAACTTCTACGGCGACCCGCGCACCCTGACCCTGAGCCTGCGCGCGCAGTACTGATGGCTGAGTGCTCTCACTTGTAGGAGCGAGCTTGCTCGCGATGGTCGTTAACGATAACGCGTGTTTACTGGTTAAACGCTGCGCCTGTGAGTCCATCGCGAGCGAGCTCGCTCCTACAGTGACCCGGTTTTGTTTTCTGCTGGCGCGGCGGCCCTGATGGCTGACTGCGACCACTTGTAGGAGCGAGCTTGCTCGCGATGGTCGTTAACGATAACGCGTGTTTACTGGCTAAACGCAGCGCTCTTGAGTCCATCGCGAGCGAGCTCGCTCCTACAGTGACCCGGTTTTGTTTTCTGCTTGCGCGGCGGCCCTGATGGCTGACTGCGACCACTTGTAGGAGCGAGCTCGCTCGCGATGGTCGTTAACGATAACGCGTGTTTACTGGCTAAACGCAGCGCTCTTGAGTCCATCGCGAGCAAGCTCGCTCCTACAACGGCCCGATTCTGTTTTCTGCTGCCAATCCGGCGGTTACCGCGTCGCTTCGGCTTCGTCCTGCGAGCCGCTTGAGGACGCTGCGTCCTTTTCCATCTCATGCGATTCGGCGCCAGAGTTTGAACCCGACGCCTCCTCGCCCTTTTTGTTGGCCTTCTCGTCTTTGGATTCAGCGTCTTGAGACTGGTTGATGCCAGGAATGGCAGCCGGTGGAACGGCGGAACCGGCAGCTGCTTTCTCGGCGAGCGGCGCAAAAAAAGAGCCCGTCGACAGCAGACCCGCAACCGCGAGTGCAAGCATTTTTCTGTTCATCGTTTGGGTCTTCCCGGTGGGGTATAAACCTTGGAAGACCCGGCATCGGGAAAGGTGCTGGCTTGCTGACGAACGGCAAAGGTGATGTTGCGATTCGGCGCACCGAGTTCAGGCGTCGACCTGGCGATCGTGCGCAGCGGCCCTGAGTTGCTCGGTATCGACGCGGACAAACGTGGAGTCCCCGACAGCGGTCAGAACGTCCCCGGCGAAGACCTCGCAAATAACCCGACTTTTGCGCCCGACCTCGCCCTCGACTTTTGCACGCAGTGTCAGGGGGACACCCATCGGGGTGGGCTTGATGTACTTGATGCCCAGGTTACCGGTGACGCAGGTGATGTGGGGCAAGCTGCCCACCTCGCGCTGTTCTGCCCGGTAGTGATATGCCATCGCTGCCCAGTTGGAGTGGCAATCGACCAGCATCGCGATCAAACCGCCGTAAACCAGACCCGGCCAGCCGCAATACTTGTCATCCGGCATGTGCTGCGCCATGACATGCACGCCGTCTTCATGCCAGAAGCTCTTGATGTGCAGCCCGTGCGGGTTTTGGCTGCCGCAGCCATAACAAACGCCTTCAGGCGCGGCGATGTCTTGAAGCGAAATGTCCTGCGTGGTCATACCGTGTTCCTCCTTAATACGGGTGGAAAATCGTGGTTCAAAGCGGACCGTGTCACCCGCATTGCCAAACCTCGACCGTCAAGAGAGGCGACAGAGTTCGTACAAGAAGGAGACACTTTCACCTTTCCCGGCGGGAGCGAGCGGCGGGCAGCATCGGGCCGCTGTCGATATTACATAGCCGATACGGGATGCGGAAGATAGCTCGGCAACCCCCTGTCCGTAGCTTGAGGACTATTCCTTCAGGTGTGAAAATTGCTGAACCACAAATGCCCCGACGGTGACCGCGCAGGCTGCCCATGCGCAAGCCACCTGCCAATGTCTGAATGGGCCGAGAACATCCCCCATCAGGAATCCGGTCGAAAGCAGAAACATAAACAATGAAATGGCCACCAGCATGACGCGTGGAACCGCCATTACCCACCGCCACCAGGCACCGGGGTCAAAGCGCCGCGTAACCCATCGACTCAACCCTGTCAGCCCCGCAAGCAACGGCGCAGCAATCACCAGCAGGATCGGAATGATAAAGAGAGCCAGCGTGGGTTCGACTTCTCCGCCGTCCTCGCCGGGCGTGTAAAAGCTTTCTTTCCAGATTTCGCTGCACAGGGCGAAGGTCAGATAAATGACTGCCACCGGGGCGATGGGGAATATCAGGCAACTGATGAGATTTTTTTTAAGATCCATCATTGAATCGTCCTTGGTTTCTCAGAATGGCGCCCTTGTTGTGGTGCCCGTGCCATGTCGTCTTATCTCAACGACGCGGTCTCGGAAATGCGCGGTACCCAGCACATAATTTCCACCTCTTTGCTGGAAATTGATGACCACGCTGCTTCGGCTCAAACAGTCGCCCAAGCAATGATGATTTCCGGCAATGACGACGGCACAAATGATGTTCTGTTTATTGGGCCGAGGTACTGCGACGCTCTGGTGAAAACACTTGATGGCTGGAGTATTCACTCGCGGACGCAGGAGCAAAACTGGGTTTACAACACTCCCCCTTTAGAACTTTGCTCATTGGAGGTCTAGAAAATTAAACGGCAGCGAGAACCGCTGTCTCAAAAGCTTCTGCTTGCGAACACACGGCTTTGATAGTCGGCCAATTGTCTGTCACCTTGTTTGCATGTTGACGATACTCGCGAACTTTCTTTCGGATCCTCTGATCCAGTGGTAACAGAGAAAGACGGGACTCCAAATTGACATTGCACTCTGCTCCGCGCAAAAGCGCGTGGTCAGCAGAAAGCGATGCAGCCGCGAGCCAGGTTCCTGATGCTTGTGCAGGAAGACACAATACAGTCTTGGCTCCGCGGCTAGATGGATGAAGCCAGCTATCTAAAGTAGCCGTCAATGGTGCAATGCTATGAGCGACCGGGGGGCAAGGTTGTGCGCAAGGTAAAATCCCCCAGCCCTTTTGTACTGCCATGTCATGAACCGTTGGTCCTGCATTTGCATAAAATTCAGTCGAAACATCCACATCTAAATGGATGATTAACAGATCAAACTGCTCCAGCGTGGGGTCGGTATCCAAAGATGCTGAATGTCTTTGACTTGAGGCATCGCACCATTTCAATACACCACTCCAGCCTGTCCCCATCTTGGGTGCAGTAGCTTCAGGTTGAAGCTTGGTCAGGATGAAAGGTCTTTCAATAATGGCTTTCAATGCGGCTTCAATAATCACAAGATCGGTGTCACCCTCTACAACCAAGGCAATACGCAATTCAGACATTTGGTACCGCCCCCAAGCTCCCCATCATCCACAGTCTGGACAATGGATATTGCTCATGCTGTTTCTCCTGCTCTGCCGTCAACTCAACTCGCCGAACTACCGTCAGACCGTTGCTATTGCGCTCCACCGCAAACAAACGGGTATCGGGATCAGATAAATCCAATCCATCCAGTACCGCGGGGTTGTGAGCAGTGAACAGCAATTGGCGATCAGGGTCGTTATGCCTGAGCCAATGGCTGAGACAGGCTGTCAGCTTTGACAGTAGTCGTGGATTCAGGGCCTGATCCAGGTTGTCTATCGCCAGAATTCTTGGTGCCAGTGGAGATAGACAGAGTGCCGCGCAAAACAAAACATACAATGCCCCTTCACTGGCATCATAGGCGGTCAGCTCATTGCGTGACTTGTTCATGAATCGGTCTGTGAACTTCAGCATGAGTTTGGTTCTGGGTACTTTGCTTGAAATCAATGACCCGCCATGACTAGTGGCTTGGACATCGGCAACCCAGTCGATCAGCTCCAAAATCTGGTCTAGTACCTCTTCACCGTCTTCACCCTGACTTTCCAGATGCTTGCGCAAGGCTTCAAAACTTTCGGCTAGTTGCCCACCACTCAGTCCTACAGGTCGTCTGGCTTGCACATCAGGAACGATCCCGCGCAGGGAAGGTGTATTGGGACAGTAGATTGCATACTCTTGCAGGCTCTGCATCAATCTGGCAGCCGGATTTTCTGGTTCTAACTCCACCAATTTCAGTGCAGCCAGACCCGACTGTGGATTCAGATTTTTCTTATTGCGAACCCCATCGGAAAGAATCTCGAAATGGCCGTCTGACAGGACCTCGGTTTTGTAAGTCCAAGCAGGTTCAGGCGAATCGAGCGGATTCAGCAAAGAGACGCGGTAAGCCTCGTTGTCATCTCCAACGATACCTACACCAATATGTGCAGGTGTTCGTTCAGAAGCAAACGAGCTCTTGTAAAGTCGAGGCAGCCCCGCGCGAACGCCGCGACGAAGCAGGCTTTCATCGTCAACAACACCATTCGCCGCAGCACTAAGCACGCCTAGCGCTTCCAAAATATTGCTCTTTCCAACGCCATTTGCACCTATAAAACAATTCACACGGCCTAGCTCTATGCTTTGCTCGTGAACCGATTTAAATCCGTAAACGCCTAATTTACGAAGCATTCTAATAGTCCCATTTTCGCAAGATGGGGCCCCATCAAGTCTTGATCAGGCACATTACCGGAAATCCGTCGAGTCACCCAGTGCGCTAGCAGTTCAGTCCATTTACAAAACCTCCAAAAGCTCCGTCGGAAGGAAGCAATTAGCGGAAAAACAAAATGGAAGCAACTCTCCCACGCTATACCTTAGGCATCTGACCACCAACCCTAAAAGTCAGTAGGAAATTTCCTCGACTTTTCAGTATCTCCATCGCGCGCAGAAGATGCATAGCTTTTCCATTAAACAGAAAATGATGGCGCTTGCTTAAGCAGCCTGTAGGTTACTTCGTGAAAGCCACAACGCCTTGCGTCGTTGCCTACAGGTACGCCAGAATCCGCCGGCTTGTGCGCCTTGGGGGTCGTCGGTAACTTGATTCGGGTCACTGATTGTCGGTGATCGGGTTTAGTAGCCCGTGGTCTTATCAGCAAGGTGTAAAAGCGCTATCAGTCAGGTCTGCCTGAATTTGATGGTGGCTGTACGCAGGGCGCTTCGGCGCGCCGGTAAATGCTGATCTCCCCGGTCTACTAACCTGCGTCCAGCCGCCACCCTTCTTTTAGTAGAGAAGAATGAGCGGCTCCAATCAGAAGTAATCAGCTTATGTTCAAAGTGACACCCAATCCGCCGGATTCCGCCCCATCCTCCCCGCACGAAAGCCTCGATCACCACCTCAACCCCGGCACCAACATCATGGCCACTCCGCGCACACCCAGCACGATGTTCATCGTCAATCCCGAACTCAGTACCGAAACCCTGCTCGTGCATGCCTGTGAGTCGCTGGCGTCGGCCAATGTCATGGCCAACGATCTGGTGGATCATCTGGAAGGGACAAGCCGCAATGCGCTGTTGGGGATTGCGCAGGTGATCATGTTGGGGGAACTGGCGGTGAATCGGGCGCTGGATCGGCTTGATCCGCCTTAGTTATCCGAGTCAGCGCAAAACAAACTGTGGGAGCGAGCTTGCTCGCGATGGCGGTGTGTCAGACACATCAATGTTGAATGTGCTACCGCTATCGCGAGCAAGCTCGCTCCCACAGGGGGACGGCGTCGCTGATCACTACGCCATACGTCAGGCCAGACTCTCGCTGATCTGCGCCGCCAGTTGCGCCAGCATCCCCGGCACTTCCTGGACCATCTCGCCCATGCGCGCAAAGTCGTGGGTCATGCCGGCCTTGACCTCCAGCACCAGGGGTTGCCCCGCAGTACGCAGTTTCTCGGCCCAGGCCAGGCCTTCATCGAGCAACGGGTCGTATTCGGCCAGCCACAACACCGTCGGCGTCAGCCGTTGCACGCACTCGGCGTACAACGGTGAAAAACGCCAGTCGGCACGATCCGCTTCACTGCGTTGGTATTGCTGGTAGAACCATTCCAGCGTGGTGGCTTCCAGCAGATAGCCTTCGGCGAATCGCTCGAGGGACGGGCGTTTTTTTACCGCGTCGATCACCGGGTACAGCAACACTTGCAGGCGCGGCACAAGCGGCCATCCCAACGGGTCCTGGGCGATGGCGATACACAGCGATGCCACCAGGCTGCCGCCGACGCTGTCCCCCGCCAGCGCAATGCGCCTGGCGTCCAGCCCCAGCGCCTTGGCTCCGGTGATGGCCAGCCAACGCGTGATGTCTTCGGCATCGTTGTAAGCGGTGGGGAAACGGTGCTCAGGCGCCAGGCGATAGTCCGCCGACAACACGGCAAACTCCCCCGCCAGCGCCAGTCGCCGGCACAGGGTGTCGTGGGAATCGAGGCTGCCCACCACGTAGCCGCCGCCATGGAAGTACAGCAACACCGGGCGCGGCTCGTTGTCCGGTTGTGGTTTGGCGTACAGCCGCGCATTGAGCACATGCCCGTCCCGCGCCGTAATGCTAAGCGCAGATACCGTCAACGCGCCCGTTGGCGCCGCATCGAGCAACTGCGAAGTCTGTTCGAATTGCTGCCGCGCTTCGCTCGGGTTCAGCTCATGCATGGGTTGGCTTTTGCCGCTGAGGCGGCCGAACTCGGCCAGCTCTAGAAACCCTTCGATGTCCGGGTGCAGTGCCATGGGCGGTAGTCTCCAAAAATAAAAAGCTCGCCCAGTAAACGAACCGTGAGGACCGTTCATTAGGGCGTCATCCTGTTCAATGAAGAATCTCCCAGGCCGAACAAGAAACCTGTGGCGAGGGGGCTTGCCCCCGTTGGGTCGCGAAGCGGCCCCAGAACCAGCGTTTGAGATTAGTCAGACATGCCGCGTTGTTCGGGATTGCGACTGCTTCGCAGCCGAACGGGGGCAAGCCCCCTCGCCACTGGTAAGTGGGCCTGACCACGAATGAACGGTTTAGACCAGCGGCACCACCTCCCGGCCAAGCTCCGCCACCACGGCGTCCAGGCACTCCTCCTGCTGCAGGATATCGAAGTGGCCGGCCGTTACCGTTTGCACCTTGCGCAGCCGTGGTTGCTGACGCTCCAGGGTCGCGCGTTCGGCCGTCGGGTTGCCATCGGCCCACCAGCAATGCAGCTCGGCCTGCGGAATCGGCAAGGTCTCGACCTGCCGCGACAGCGCCTTCAACCGCGTGCTGACCATGAACGTCTGGGCCATCTCATCGGCACCGAGCAGCGCGTAGCCGCTGGCCTGATCGCTTTCGCTGTCGATCACCGCACGAATGATCCGCGCCACTGCCTCGTGGTCCCCCGTCGACTCGGTACTCAACACCCGGGCAATCACCTCGCCATCCATGCCCAAGGTTGCACCGAGGAACTCGGCCAGATCCGCGCGCCACTCATCCGGGCTGGCGACGGCGTTGACCTGGGTCGGCACAAAGCTGTCCACCAGGCCGACAAACGCCACTCGCTGGCCCTGCTGTTCGAACAAGTCACTCACCATCAACGCCAACGCCCCGCCCAGCGACCAGCCCAGCACGTGGTACGGCCCCTGGGGTTGCCGGGCGCGGATCGCCTCTACGTAATCCTGGGCCATCTGCGCAAGCGAGCTGTCGTGCCACTGCCGGTCGAGCAGCATCCGGCATTGCACGCCGTACACCGTGCGCTCGCCATCCAGGCGTCGGGCCAACGGCTCGTAGTCGAACACCGTGCCGAAACCGGCGTGCAGGCAGAACAGCGGCGGCTGATCATTCACCACCTGGTTTAGCAGCAACAGCGGTTGCGGACTCTGTCGCAGCGGCTGTTCATCGACACCGGACAACCCGGCAATCGTCGGCTTGGCCATCATGTCCCGCAGCTTGAGCTGGAAGCCCGGCTCGTTCAGGGCGCGCACTTTCGAGATCACCTTGAGGGTGCGCAGCGAATCGCCGCCCAACTCGAAGAAGTTGTCGGTAATGCCAACCTTCTCGATGCCCAGCACCTGTTGCCAGATATCCGCCAGCGCCCATTCCAGAGGCGTGCGCGGCGCCACGTAGTCACGGCCGGTGAAGGCCGGGTCCGGCAAGGCCTTGCGGTCGAGCTTGCCGTTGGGGGTCAACGGGAAACGCGGCAGCACCACGACCTGGGTCGGCACCATGTAGTCGGGCAGGCTCTCGCGCAATGCCGCCTGGCAACGCGGGCCGAGGCCATCGTCTTGCGCCGCCACCACATAGCCCACCAATTGCGGCCCCTGACCGTTGTCACGCACCACCACCAGCGCATCATTGACCCCTGCCTGCTCGCGCAGGCGGGCTTCGATTTCACCCAGTTCGATGCGGAAGCCGCGCACCTTGACCTGGTGGTCGATACGCCCGACGTAATCGAACACGCCATCCTCGCGACGGCGCACCAGGTCGCCGGTGCGGTACAGGCGCCCGCCTTCGGTGCTGAACGGATCGGCAACGAAGCGCTCGGCGCTCTGCCACGGGTGACGATGGTAGCCACGCGCGACACCCCGTCCGCCGATGTACAGCTCGCCGACCATGCCCACCGGCAGCGGGTTGAGGTCCATGTCCAGTACGTGCAGGCTGCGGCTGCCGACACGTTGGCCAATCGGCGCATACATCGCCTGGCAGTGGCCGTCGGCGGCGATTTTCCACAGCAGCGGCGTGACCACGGTTTCCGTCGGCCCATAGCCGTTGACCAGGAACTGCGGCTTGAGCGTGTGCTTGACCCGCTCGAACGTGGCGTCCGGCACCGCGTCGCCACCGAAGCAATAGATGCGCACCGGCGGTGGATCGCCGCCCTGCAATTCGGCGTGTTCGGCCAGTTGCAGCAGATAGGCCGGCGGGAAGCACGCGACGCTGATGCGCTGGCGGTGCAGCACGGCCAAGGTCTGTTCGGCGGTCCACAAGGTGTTATCGCGGATCACCAGGGTCGAGCCGCTGATCAGCGCGGTGATCCAGCGTTCATGGGCGCCGTCGAAGGCGAACGACATGAAATGCAGCTCGCGATTGTCCGGGTCCATCTCGTACAGCTCGGCGATGGCTTGCACGTGCATGCTCAAAGGCCCGTGGGCGACGGCGACGCTTTTCGGCTTGCCGGTGGAGCCCGAGGTGTAGATCAGGTAGGCCAGTTGCTCGGCGTGCACGGAACTCGATGGCACCGCCACATCGACGTCGAGGTTCAAGCGATCCACTGCGACCATCGCCGTGCCCGGATTGAGTTGCGCGCTATCGCACAGACGCTCCTGGGTCAGCAACAAGCGCATGTCGCTGTCGGCCATCATGTAACGCAGGCGTTCCTGTGGGTATTGCGGGTCCAGCGGCACGTAGGCCGCACCGCATTTCATCACCGCCAACAGCGACACCACCAGCTCCAGCGAGCGCTCCATGAACACACCGATCACGTCTTCGGCCTGCACGCCTTGCTCCAGCAGATGCACTGCCAGGGTATCGGAGCGACGGTCCAGCTCGGCATAACTCAACTGCTCGGCGTCGCGATCGGCATAACTGAGCACCAGCGCCGTGTGATCCGGTTGCAGTCGCGCACGCTGACGGATCAGTTCGTGCACCGGCGTCTCGTCACCCTCAGCCACCACCGGCAGTTCGCCGTCCAGCGCCCGGCCTTCGTCCAGGGTCAGCAGGCCCAGCTCACCGACGGCACGCCCGGCGTCGTCGCACAAGCGCTGCATCAGGCTTTCCATGTGGCTGCGCAGGATTTCCACGGTGGCCAGATCGAACTGATCGCGCTGGTGCATGTACTCGATGCGCAGCCCCTCGTCGAGGCTGACCATCAGGTCCATGGCGAAGCTGGTCAGGCCGAAATCGGAGACGTCCTCGAAGCGCAGGGAATCGCCGTTCCACTCGCGAAGGGTACGGTCCACCGGCTGGTTTTCGAACACGATGATGCTGTCGAACAACGACTGCCCGCCCTGCCCGGCCCAGCGCTGGATATCACTGAGCGGGGTTTGCTGGAAGTCGCGGATGTCGAGGTTGAAGGCCTGGATCTCCCGCAGCCAGTCGCCGACGCTGGCTTCGGTCGGCACCGTGTTGACCACCGGCAAGGTGTTGATGAACAGCCCGAGCATGTTCTCCGAGCCGTTGAGTGTTTCCGGGCGCCCGGACACCGTGGCGCCGAACGTCACCGTGCGCTGGCCGGTGTAGCGCTGCAACAGCAACAGCCACGCGGCTTGCACCAGGGTGTTGAGGGTCACTTGCTGTTGCTGGGCAAAGGCCTGCAAACCCGCGGTCTGCCCGGCGCTCAGGTGCGTATAGATCGCGTGATAACCGGTTTGCGGCGCCTTGACCGGCAGTGCGCGGGCCAGGTGCGTGGCGCCTTCGAGGTTACTGAGTTTGTCTTTCCAGAACGCCTCGCTGGCCTCGGCGACTTGCTGGCCGAGCCAGTCGATGTAGTCGCGATAGGCGGCCACCGGCTCGTGCTCCTCGCCGCTGTAATGGCGCAGCACTTCACCGATCAGGCGCGACACGCTCCAGCCATCCATGAGGATGTGGTGGTAGGTCCAGATCAGGCGATAGCGGTCGTCTTCCAGGCGCACCAGCAATAGGCGCAACAGCGGCGCGCGGTTCAACGAGAAGCCGCGTTCGCGCTCCTCGAGGGCCAGTTGGCGGACGCGCTCAGGCTGATCATCGAGCCCGCGCCAGTCCAATTCAGTGAGCAGTGACGGCGCGTCACGCAGCACCACTTGCAGCGGTTCCTTGTCGCCTTCCCAGAGGAATGCGGTGCGCAGAATCCCGTGACGTTGGGCAGCATCCGCCCAGGCTGCGCGGAAACGCGGACCGTCGACGCCACGCACACCTACTTCGATCTGATTGACGTACAGCCCCGAGTCGCCGTCCTGCACCGAGTGGAACAGCATGCCCTGCTGCATCGGCGACAGCGGATAAACATCCTCGATTTCGTCCGCTGTCAGTTCCAGCGCCTGATACTGCGCGTCACTCAGTTCGATGTTCGCGGCCGGTGCAAGCACAGTCTGTACGGCTTGATCTGCCGTGAGCGGTTGAGCGACCGTGGCCAGTTCGGCGATGCTCGGATGGCTGAACACATCTTTGGGCGAAATGCTCAACCCGGCCTTGCGTGCGCGACTGACAGCCTGGATCGAGACGATTGAATCGCCGCCCAGTTCGAAGAAGTTGTCGTGCATGCCAATCTGCGGCACTTCGAACAACGCCTGCCACACGGCTTGCAGCGTCGCTTCCACGGCACTGCGCGGCGCAACGTATTCGCGCACTTGCAGGTCCGGTTGCGGCAATGCGCGGCGGTCGAGCTTGCCGTTGGGCGTCACCGGCAACTGATCGAGCAACAGCACGTGGCTCGGCTGCATGTGCTCGGGCAGCGCGTTGCGCAAGTGTTGCTTGAGTGGATCAACGGCAGCAGGACCTGTGACGTAAGCCACCAGTTGCTTGGACTTGCCAACGTCGATGGCGATCACCACGGCCTCGCGCACCGATGGATGCTCCAGCAGGCAGGCCTCGATTTCCCCCAGCTCGATGCGCAAGCCGCGGATCTTCACTTGATGGTCGATGCGCCCGACGTATTCGATCACGCCTTCCGCGCGGTAACGCGCCAGGTCGCCGGTGCGGTACAGGCGCTCACCCTGCTCACCGAACGGGCTGGCGACGAAGCGTTCGGCAGTCAGCTCCGGACGGTTGTGATAACCACGGGCCAGGCCGATGCCACCCAGATACAGCTCACCCACACAACCTTGCACTTGCGGTTGCAGGCTGTCGTCGAGGATGTAGGTCACCAGGTTGGCAATCGGCTGACCGATCGGCACGCTGAAGCCGCCGTCGTCGACACAAGTCCAGTGGGTCACGTCGATGGCCGCTTCGGTCGGGCCGTACAGGTTGTACAGGCCAACGTTGGGCAGCACGCGGAACAGGCTGTGTTGCAAGTCCGCCGACAGGGCTTCGCCGCTGCACATGACCTGCCGCAGGCTGGCGCAACGCTCGAAGCCTTCGCCCTGAACGAACGCCTGCAGCATCGACGGCACGAAATGCAGGGTGCTGACCCGGTACTGCTCGATCAGGCTGACCAGTTGCGCCGGATCGCGATGGGCACCCGGCTCGGCCACGGCCAGGCGTGCGCCGGTCATCAATGGCCAGAAAAACTCCCAGACCGACACGTCGAAACTGAACGGGGTTTTCTGCAATACGGTGTCGCGCCCATCCAGTGGGTACGCGCCCTGCATCCACGCCAAGCGGTTGTACAAGGCCTCATGGTGGTTGGCCGCGCCCTTGGGTTTGCCGGTGGAGCCGGAGGTGTAGATCATGTAGGCCAGCGATTGCAGCTCGACCACACAGGGCAGGTTTTCGTTGCTCAGGCCGTCCAGCAAACCGGCCATGTCATCGAGACAAATCGCCGTGGTGGCGGGCGGAATCGGCAACTGCTCAAGCAAATGACGCTGGGTCAGCAGCAGGTGTACGCCGCTGTCGTCGAACATGTGCTCCAGGCGTTCACGCGGGTAGTCCGGGTCCAGCGGCACGTAGGCGCCACCGGCCTTCATGATCGCCAGCAGGCCGATCACCAGTTCCAGCGAACGCTCGGCGGCAATGCCCACCAGCACTTCGGCGCCGACGCCCTGGCTGCGCAGGTAGTGCGCCAGCCGGTTGGCCTGTTGATTGAGTTCGCGATAGCTGAGGGTCTGGCCGGCAAACACCAGGGCCGGGGCCTCCGGGGTTTGCAGCACTAGGGCTTCGAAGCACTGGTAAACCGGACGCACATCCGGCCAGGCCTGCGCGGTGCGGTTGAAGTCCTCGATCTGCTGCGCCGTTTGTGCGGCATCGAGCAGGTTCAAGCGCCCCAATGGCAGTTGCGGCGCACTGACCATGGCATCGAGCAATGCCAGCAGACGTGTGCTCAAGCCTTCAATGGCTTCGGCGCTGAACAGCGCCGTGTCGTAGTTGAAACGCAAATCCAGGCATTCACCCAGCTCGGCGGCGATGGCCAGGGGGAAGCTGGTCTGGTCGTGGTTGCTGATGCCGGAGAACTTCAGCGCGCTGGCATTGCCCTCCTCCAGCGCCTGGGCCACCGGATAGTTTTCGAACACCAGCAGCGTGTCGAACAGCGCCTCGCCAGAGTGACCGGCCCAACGCTGTACATCCGCCAGCGGTGTGTATTCGACTTCACGCAACTTGAGGTTGAGCGCCTGGACTTCATCGATCCATTGGCTGACTGTGCGCTCGGGGTGCGGTGTGGCGATCACCGGCAAGGTGTTGATGAACAGACCGATCTGCTGCTCGATGCCTTGCAATTCGCTTGGACGCCCCGACACTGTGGCGCCGAACGCCACTGTTTGCTGCCCGGTGTAGCGCTGCAACAGCAACAGCCATGCCGCTTGCAACAGGGTGTTGGGCGTGACGCGGGCCTGACGGGCGAACCCGCTCAGGCGCTCGGTAGCCGCGCGGTCCAGGCTCAGGTGCAGGGTGCGATGAGCATCGCCCTGCCCGGCAACCGGCCCCGGCAAGGCGCCGGCCAGTCGCGTCGGTTCGGTGAACGACTGCAATTGCTCCAGCCAGAACGCTTCGCACGCGGCGCGATCCCGGGTGCCCAACCAAGTCATGTAATCGCGATAACCGCCAACACTCGGCGCCGGCATGATTCCGCAATACCGCTGCAGCACTTCGCCGAACAACTGCGAAGTGCTCCAGCCGTCGAGCAGGATGTGGTGGTTGGTGAAGATCAGGTGATGGCGGTCATCGGCGGTCTGCACCAGGGTCAGGCGCAGCAACGGCGCCAATGTCAGGTCGAAACCGCGCAGACGGTCGTCCTCGACCAGGCGATCCAGCGCTTCGGTAACCTGGGGTTGATCGCGCCAGTCGAGCACGGTCAGCGGCAGCGTGGCGTCGGCCAGGATCACTTGCAACGGCCGCGAGCCGTTGCTTTCGCTGAAGAACGCCGCGCGCAGCACTTCATGGCGCTGCAGCGTCTGCTGCCAGGCATCGCGGAACGCCTCGACGTCGAGCCCCTGCACATCCACGCGCATCTGCGGGATGTAGGCCCCGGCATCCGGGGCGAACAGGCTATGAAACAGCATGCCCTGCTGCATCGGCGACAGCGGCAGGATGTCTTCGATCTGGCTGGCCGCCAGCGGCAAGGCATCCAGCTGCGCCTGATCGACGCGCACCAGTGGCACGTCGCTCGGGGTCAACCCGCCGGCACCGCTCAG
This sequence comes from Pseudomonas sp. PDM30, assembly GCF_019218985.1. NCBI lineage: Bacteria > Pseudomonadati > Pseudomonadota > Gammaproteobacteria > Pseudomonadales > Pseudomonadaceae > Pseudomonas > Pseudomonas sp. PDM30. The sequence continues at coordinate 74,855 of NZ_JAHUWM010000012.1, read as the reverse complement.
GCAATGTTCGATCAGCTGTTGCAGCTCCAGGGCGTAGGCATCGGCCAGACGTTGCACGGTCTGCGGGTTGAACACGTCACCGCTGAAAGTCCAGCTCAGGCGCAATTGCCCGGCATACACCTGACCGTTGATGCTCAGGCCCCGGTCCAGTTCGGCCGATGCGCCCTGCTCGGCGCCACCGTTTTCCCGGGCCGGGCGCCACGGTGCCTGTTCGTCGAAACTGGCGTCGAACTGGCCCATGTAGTTGAAGGTGACCTGCGGCGACGGCAGATCCTCAAGGCCGGCGTCGGCCAGATAGCGCAGGATGCCGAAGCCGATACCTTTGTCGGGCACGGCGCGCAGCTGTTCCTTGACCGCTTTGATGCTTGCAGCCAGATCGCCCGCCGGGGTGAGTTTCACCGGGAAGATCGAGGTGAACCAGCCCAGGGTGCGGGTCAGGTCGATGTCGTCGAACAGGTCTTCGCGGCCATGGCCTTCCAGTTTCACCAGCGTCGAAGTTTGACCGGTCCAGTTGCCCAACACCCGCGCCAGTGCCGTCAGCAACAGGTCGTTGACCTGGGTGCGGTAAGCCGCCGGGGCGTCCTGCAGCAGTTGGCGGGTCAATGTGCTGTCGAGCAACGTTTCCACGCTCACGGCATGCTGGCTGGCCAGGCTGCCTTGGGGGTTGTCGGCGGGCAATTGCACCTGTACGTCGCGGTACTGGTCTTGCCAGTAACTGGCTTGGCTGGCCAATGCAGCACTTTGCGCATGAGTTTGCAGGCGAGCGGCCCAGGCCTGATAGGCGCTGGTTTTCGATGGCAGACGCAGGGGTTGAGCTTGCTGCACTTGTTGATACGCGGTTTGCAAATCTTCCAGCAGCAATCGCCAGGACACGCCGTCCACCGCCAGGTGATGCACCACCAGCAACAGGCGCTGGCCCGCCGCGCCCATGTCCACCAGCAAGGCACGCAACAGCGGGCCGTCCTGCAGATTCAGGCTGGCCTGCGCGGCGTTGCACAGTTCAAGCAGTTCATCGGCATTGGCGGCCTGGCGCTGCCACAGCACCTCGGCACTGTTCCACTGCTCGGCCTGGGCCTGTTGCCAGACGCCGTCGACCTGACGCAACCGCAGACGCAACGCGTCGTGATGTTCTACCAGCGCGGCCAAGGCCTGTTGCAGGCTGTCGCTGTCCAGCGGCTCGCGCAGTTCCAGCAGCAGCGACTGGTTCCAGTGGTGACGGGCCTCGATGTCTTGCTCGAAGAACCAGTGCTGGATCGGCGTCAGCAGCACCTCGCCACGCACCGGCCCCTGGTCGATGAGCAACCCGGCGCTGCGTACCGCGACCTTCGCCAGGCTCTGCACGGTCTGGTGCTGGAACAGGTCCCGCGGGGTGATGCGAATCCCGGCCTGACGCGCGCGGCTGACCACCTGGATCGAGATGATCGAGTCGCCGCCCAGTTCGAAGAAGTTGTCGTCGATGCCTACGCGCTCGAGCTTGAGCACGTCTTGCCAGATCGCCGCCAACTCGGTTTGCAGCTCATCCATCGGCGCCGTGTAGGCCTGCTGCGCCAGCGTTGCGTCGGGCTTGGGCAATGCAGCGCGATCGAGTTTGCCGTTGCCGGTCAGCGGCCATTGGTCGAGTTTGATCAGATGCGCCGGCACCATGTAGTCCGGCAAACCGGCCTGCAAATGTTCACGCAGGGAGTGGCGCAAATCGCTGTCGTCGCCGCTCGCGGTGAACCACGCGACCAATTGCGGGCTGCCATTGACCTGCGGTGCCAGGACCAGCGCCTGCTCGATGGCCGGATGGCTTTGCAGACGATCCTGGATTTCCCCCAGTTCGATGCGGAAACCACGGATCTTCACCTGATGGTCGATACGCCCGGCGTACTCGATGCTGCCATCGGCGCAATAACGCGCCAGATCGCCAGTGCGATACAGGCGCGCGCCCGACTCGGCGGCGAACAGGTCCGGCACGAACCGCGTGGCGGTCAGGTCGGCACGCTGGTGATAACCGCGGGCAAGGCCGGCACCGCCGACATACAGCTCACCGACGCAGCCCTTGGCCACCGGGTTCAGGCGCGGGTCGAGCACGTACCAGCGCAGATCGCCGATCGGCTCCCCCAGCGGCGAGCTATTGGCGCCATCGAGGTCGGCGCGGGACAGCGGCCGGTAGGTCACATGCACGGTGGTTTCGGTGATGCCGTACATATTGATCAGCAACGGCTGCCGGTCGTCGAAGGCGTCATACCACGGACGCAGGCTGGCCACGTCCAGCGCCTCGCCACCGAACACCACATACCGAAGGGCCATGTCTGGCGCATTGGCGCAGGCGAACGGCATCAACTGGCGAAAGGCCGAAGGGGTCTGGTTGAGTACCGTGACGCCCTCATCACTGAGCAAGCGGGCGAAGTCTTCCGGGGAGCGGCTGACCGCGTGGGGCACCACCACCAGCTTGCCGCCGTAGAACAGCGCGCCAAAGATTTCCCACACGGAAAAGTCGAAGGCATAGGAGTGGAACAGGCTCCACACATCCTGCGCATTGAAACCGAACCAGTGCTCGGTGGCGCTGAACAGCCGCGTCAGGTTGCTGTGGGGCAGCAGCGTGCCTTTGGGTTTGCCGGTGGAACCGGAGGTGTAGATGACGTAGGCCAGGTTCGCTGGAGCGGTCAGGTTCGGCAGGTTGTCGGCACTGGCTTCAAGCAGCCAGTCGCTGGCGTGATCGAGGCAGATCACTTCAATGCCTTCGTTCAACGGCAGCTGCGGCAACAGCGCGGAATCGGTCAGCAACAGGCGCGTGCCGCTGTCGGCGAGCATGTAGGCCAGGCGGTCCTGCGGGTATTGCGGGTCCAGCGGCACGTAGGCGCCACCGGCCTTGAGGATCGCCAACAGGCTGACGACCATCTCCAGCGAACGCTCCAGGGCAATGCCCACCAACACATCGGGGCCGACGCCGCGCTCGCGCAGGCGATGGGCGATGCGGTTGGCGCGTCGGTTCAGTTCGGCGTAAGTGAGGGTGACGCCGTCGCAGGTCACGGCGATGTTGTTCGGGTGCGCGGCGGCTTGGGCTTCGATCAGTTGATGGGCGCACAACCGGTTCGCCTGATCGCTGTTCAACCCGGCAGTGCGATTCCAGTCGAGCAATGTGGCCTGCTGCTCGGAGGCGTCGAGCATGCACAGGTCCGCCAAGGCAACCGTGCTGTCAGTGCAAATCGCCTGCAACAGATTCAGCCAGTGCCGGCCAAGACGCTCGATGGTCGAGACGTCGAACAGCTCGGTGGCATACACGAACGAGGTATGGATGCCCTCGTCGCCCTCGACGGTGTCGAGCATCAGGTCGAACTTGGTGGTTTTCTCATCCCAGATCAGCGGTTCGACGCTCAGCCCCGGCAGGTCCCAACGTTGCAGGCCGCCACTGTCGCGCTGGTGATTGAACATCACCTGGAACAGCGGGGTGTGGCTCAGGTTGCGCTCCACGCCCAGGCCATCGACCAGTTGCTCGAACGGCAGGTCCTGATGGGCCTGTGCGCCGAGTGCCGCGGTCTTGATCTCGGCCAGCAATTGCCCAAACGGCTGGTCGGCCCGGGGCTGGCTGCGCAACACCTGGGTGTTGACGAAAAAGCCCAGCAGGTTTTCCACGTCCTGGCGGGTGCGGTTGGCAATCGGCACGCCGACACGAATGTCCTGCTCGCCGCTGTAGCGATGCAACAGTGTCTGTAACGCTGCCATCAGCACCATGAACAGGGTGCAGCCTTCGCGGCGGGCAAGATCACGCAGTTGGGCGGTCAACGCAGTGGAGATTTCCAGCTCGACGCTAGCCCCCTGCTGGCTCGGGATCGCCGGGCGACGACGGTCGGTCGGCAGGTTCAGTGGCGGGTGTTCGCGGCCCAACTGCACGCGCCAGTAATCGAGCTGGCGATCGGCCTCGCCGGCCTCCAGCCACAGCCGCTGCCAGCGGGCGAAGTCGGCGTACTGAATGCCCGGCTCCGGTAGTTGCGCGGCCTGCCCGGCGCTCAGTTGTGCATAGAGCCGGGTGAACTCCTGCAACAGGATCGGCAAGGAGCCGCCGTCGGTGACAATGTGGTGGAAGGTCAGCACCAGCACATGTTGCTGCGCATCGAGGCGGATCAAGCGGCAGCGCATCAACGGACCGTTGTGCAGGTCGAACGGCTGCTCGGCGTTCAGGGCGATCTGCCGCTGCAGTTCGGCCTCGTCGCCAGCGCTGACTTCGAGCAGCGGCGCATCCATCCGTGGGTGAATCTTTTGCAGCACTTGCCGGTCGTCGAAAACGAAGGTGGTGCGCAGCACTTCGTGACGCTGCACCAGCGCGCTCAGGGTTTGCGCCAGCGCCTCAGGGTTGAGCTCGCCGCTCAGGCGGAAGGCACCGGTCAGGTTGTAGGCAGTGGCCTGGGGCTGCATCTGCCAGAGGAACCACAAGCGCTGCTGCGCGTAGGACGCCGGCAACGTGTCGACGGCGCGGTCCCGTGGCGGGATCGGCAGCAGTTCCAGGGTCAGCCCCTGGGCATGCATCTTCTGTTGCAACGCGCGCCGGGCGTCCGCGCTCAAGCCGCAGAAACGCTGGGCCAGGGTCATCATTCTGTCCGGTGCAGCACTCATCGCGCGTGTTCCTCATCCACTTCGTCGAACAACGCTTCAAGGGCGTCTACATCGTTTTCTTTATGTTCACTGTGCTGACGGAACTGCTCGATCTGCGCCGCCAGGCGTTCCAGAGTGTCACCGTCGAAAAACAGCTTGAGCGGGATCGCCAGGTTCAGTTCTTCCTGAATCCGCGCACGAATGCGCGTGGCCAGCAGCGAGTGCCCGCCGAGTTCGAAAAAGTTGTCGTGCACGCCGACGCGTTCGACGTGCAGCGCTTCGGCCCAGATCGCCGCCAGGGTTTTTTCCAGGTCGTTGCGCGGCGCCACGAAGACGCTGCGGCGCACATCGAGATCGAGCAAGGCCTGGCGATTGAGTTTGCCGTTGGGCATCAACGGGAAGCGCTCCAGCACCTGCAAGCGCGCCGGTTGCATGTGCTCGGGCAGTGCCTCGGCCAAGTGGCTGCGCAATTCGTTGAGGCGGATGTCGGCGGTGTCGGCCGGGGACACCACGAAGCCCAGCAGTTGCGGGCCGGTCGGGGTTTCCCGGGCAATCACGGCGGCGTCCTCGATGCCCGGCGCGTTACGCATGGCCGACTCGATTTCGCCCAGCTCAATGCGGAAGCCACGGATTTTCACCTGGTGATCGACCCGACCCAGATACTCCAGCACGCCATCGGCGCGATAGCGCGCCAGGTCTCCGGTGCGGTACAGGCGCTGGCCCGCCGCCTTCGCGAACAGGTCGGGGACAAAACGCTCGGCCGTCAGCGTGGCTCGTTGCAGATAGCCTCGGGCAATGCCGGCCCCGCCGACATACAACTCGCCTTCGACGCCCACGGCCACCGGTTGCAGGTCCGGGCCGAGCACATGGATGCGCATGCCGGCAATCGGCTGGCCGATGGGAATGCTGTCGTCATCGTCGCTGAGGGGCAACTCCCAGGCCGAACACCACACGGTGCCCTCGGTCGGGCCGTATTCGTTGACCAGAGCCACTCCCGGCAATGCCTCGCGATGTCGCTGTACCAGTGCGTTGCCGCAGGCTTCGCCGGCGACGATCACACAGGCCAGCGCCTGGCGGTCGAGGTGTTCGAGAATCTGTGCGTGGTACGACGGCAAGGTCAGGTAGTGGGAAATCTCTTCGCGCTGGATCAGCGCCGCCAGTTGCGCCGGATCCTTGTAGCTGTCTTCGTCCGGCAGGCACAGGGTCGCGCCCTGCCCCAACGCCCAGAAAACCCCGGCCACCGAGCTGTCGAAGGAGAACGACGAGAGCATCAGGAACCCGCGCAGCGGCTGGCGATAAAAGGCATTGCGCGCCAGGGTCGAGGCCACGGCGTTGGCATGGCTGATCATCACGCCCTTGGGTTTGCCGGTGGAACCGGAGGTGTAGATGACGTAGGCCAGATTGGCGCTGTCGCCTTGTGGCTCAGGCCGGGTTTGCGCGGCGGACCAGACTTCGGCCCCCGGCATCAGGGAAATTATCCGCTCACCAGGCAATGCATCCGGCAGCGTTTGGCAGGCCAGCACATGGCGCGCGCCGGTATCGGCAAGCATGAACGCCAGACGCTCAATCGGGTAGTTCGGGTCCAGCGGCAAGTACGCAGCGCCAGCCTTGAGCGTGCCCAACAGGGCGATGACCATTTCCAGGGAGCGCTGGCCGTAGACCGCAACAATTTCATCCGGGGTCACGCCTTGGCCGCGCAAGGCATTGGCCACCTGATTGGAGCGCGCATCCAGTTCGGCATAGCTCAGGCGCTGACCGTTGACGCTCAGGGCGATGCGTTGCGGATGCAGGCGCGCCTGTTCGCTGAACAGTTCTTGCAGGAAGCGGAACGGCAATGCTTGCTCGGTGGCGTTCGGGTTGAAGCCTTCGACCAATCGGGTCAGTTGTGCGTCATTGACCAGATTCGCCTGAGCCAGGGTCATTTCGGGCGAGCCCAGCAATTGGTGACTGAACTCGACAAACTGCTCCAGCCATTCAACCAGCATCGATTCGGGCAGCGCACCGTCAAGACACGACAACTGCAACTGATCGCCCTGCACACGCAGGCGAAGGACTTCGGGGTTGCCGTCGTCCACCTCGATAGCGCTTTCAATGGCGGCCTGATAGACGAAGCCGTAACGCAGCGGCGCGGTACCTTCGGCGCTCAGTTCGAATTCATTGAGGCAATCGAGCCACGACAGCGACTGTTCGACGCTGGCGGCAAACGCCACCAGCGCTTGTGCCAGTGTCTGCTGCCTGCGGTGATCGAAGGCCACCGGCAAACGCCGGGCGAAACGTCCGAGGGTGGCGATGGTTTGCTCGTTGCGCCCCTCCACCTGCCAGCCCATCAGCAGCTTTTCCTGGTGGCCGATGCGTGCAACGAATGCAGTCCACAGCAAAAGCGCCAATTGCTCTGCCTCAACGCCTGCTCCAGCAGCGGCCCGTTGTACGCCAGCAAGCCATGGGGCGTCAATCAACGTTGCCTGACGACGAACCAGAGTGACTTCGACGGCTTTTTCGAACGGCACGCGATGAGCCACGACGAACTGCGATTGCAGGTTGCGCCAGAACGCCGCGCCCTGGTGGCCGATGTCCTCTTCGCGCAGTTCTTCCTGCCATGCGCTGTAGTCCAGGTATTGCAGCGCGTCCTCGTCGTCGGCCAGAGTTTCACCGCGCAACAGGCTGGCGAGCTCGGCCGACAGCACACGCAACGAGGCTTCATCGACGCTGCTGGCTGGGGTCAGCAGAGTGATGAACTGCTGCCCTGCCTCGTCTTCAACCTGCGCCACCACCAGCGCCTGATTCGAATCTTCAACCATGACTTCACGGCTGCGGCTCAAGGCCTCGGCCACTGAAGGCTGGTTACCCAGCAGGGTGAGCGGCAACCCATCGCACAGGCTCTGCACCGGCCACTTCATGCCCGGCAGACGACGGTACAGCGTGCGCAGGATTTCATGGCGCTGACTGAGTGTTTCCAGTGCCCTGCGCAATGCCTGGGCGTCCACTGGCCGGGCGAGCGGCAACGTCAGGGCGGCGAACAGCGGCCGTGCGCCCAGCTCCTGGGCCCGCAAATAAAAGGCCTGCTGGGCCGAAGTCTGGAATACGTCTACCGAAGGTTCGAGGGCGGTGGTGTTCATGTCGGGTGTCCTTATTCCTGATCCAGGTCGGCGCTTTTCTGCGCGATGGCCATGGCCGTGAGGATTTTTCTGTAGCCGGTGAATTCGTTGCGCGCATGCACGCTGAGGATGTTGTCGAGCAGGACCACGTCGCCCTTCTCCCAGGCGAACTCGACCATCACCTCGCGGTAGATGCCTTGCAGGTGACGAATCACGTCCTCGGGAATCGGCGAGCCGTCGCCGAAGAAGGTGTTTTGCGGCAAATCTTGCGGGCCGAATTCACGCAGCAGGTTGTCGCGGATGCTGTCCGGCAGGGTCAGTGCGTTGAAGAAGGTGCCGTGGTTGAACCAGATGCGCTCGCCGGTCAGTGGATGGCGCACGATGGCCGGGCCGTTCTGCCGGGTGCGCAGGCGGTTGCCCGGCTTCCATTCGGCCTGGATGCCGATTTTGGCGCAGTAGGCCTCGACTTCGCTGCGATCCTCGCTCTGGAACACGGTCTGCCATGGCAGGCCCATGCCGTCGCCGTAGTTGCGCACGTACATGATGCGTTTGCGGGCAAACTCTTCGCGCACCGCCGGGTCGATCCGCGCGAGGATCCGGCGGGTATCGCCAAAGGGTGTTTCACCGCCGGTGGTCGACGGCGTGTCGCAGTAGAAGTACAGGTGACGCGGGAACACCGGCGAGTACGAGTGTTCGTTGTGCGGGAAGATTTTCTCCGGCGCAGGGTAATCGGTGGAGCTGTAGATCTTGAACTGGCCGCTGATCTGGGTCCGTGGCGAGGCGCGGAACAGGTACTCCAGGGCACCGCCGGAAATCCCGTCGACACAGCGGTTGAACTCGCCGATATCCGCCACCTGGAAGCCACGGAACAGGATCACCGCGTGTTCCAGCAGCTTGCTTTCGATCAGCGCGCGATTCTGGGTCGCCCATTCCACCAGGCTCACGCCGGACACGGCCGGACGGCACACCAGCGGCATGCTGAGGCCTTCGAACATCGGCGCAAAACTCACCAGCCGCGTCGGATCGGTGGACAGGCTCTTGCGGGCACCACGACCCATCTTGGGAATGGACTTGGTCGTTGAAATGGTCATAAACCCCTCCAGAAAATGTTGACGGCGGCGCTCAAAGGCGCCGCCGACTGAATCAGTCCGCCGCGGATTGCGTCGCCGGTGCGCCACGGTTCGCCGAGCGGCGCTTGATCGCCATGGCGCTGCCGAGCAACGCCTTGCGTTGCTCGCTCAAGCGCGCATCGGCACGGCGTTGCACATCGGCGGCCAGGTCCAGCAACTCACCGACCCGCACTCCGTCAGCGCGTATCAGCACCTGGAGTACCGCCCGGATCTGTTCGAACAAACACTCCAGCGTGCTCGGCAGGTACTGGCCCACCGGCGTTTCGAAACTCAGGTGGATGTGCTCGGCATCGTTGTAGAACGCGGCGACCATGCCGATCTCGGCGGCCTGGCGCCCGGACGGGAAGTCCTCGACCTCCAGGCCCTCCATCGACGACAAGCGACCGACGCCTTCCTGGTAGATCAGCTTGATGTCGAACAGCGGCGAACGGCCGGCCCGGCGCGGCAAGCGCAAGGCTTCCACCAGACGCTCGAACGGCAGGTCCTGATGGTCCGAAGCCTCCAGCACCGCCCGGCGACAGGCCTCCAGCAACTGCGCCGCCGACTGCTCGGCATCGACCTCCACTTGCAGTACTAATTGGTTAACGAAGAAGCCGACCATTTCTTCAAGCTCGGCTTGATTTCGGTTGGCGATATCGGTGCCGATACGCACCCGACTGACCTCGGTACGCTGGCGCAGGACGAGGGTGAAACCGGCCAGCAGCAGCATGAACAGCGACAGATCGCGCTGTTGGGCAAAGTCGCGCACCTGCTGGCTGAGTTCGGCGCTGAAGGTGAAATGGGCGCTGGCACCCTCTTGCGCCGTGCGCCGGTCGCCATCGGCGGGCAACTCGAGCACCGCTTGTGGCTCGGCAAGGCGCTGCTGCCAGTAGTCGAGTTGGCGCTGCAACTCGCCGCCCTGCTCCAGCCACTGGCGCTGCCATTTGGCGAAGTCGGCGTACTGCACGCTGTGCGCCGGCAGTTGCGGGGTCTGGCCACGGTTGAGGGTTGGATAGAGCGTGACGAATTCATTGATCAGGACGCGGAACGACCAGTCATCGGCGACGATGTGGTGCACCGTCAGCAACAGCACATGTTCGTCATCCGCGACCCGCAGCACCCGCACCCGCAGCAACGGACCGTGGCGCAGGTCGAATGGCCGGGCGACCTCCTCGCGGGCCAGTTGCTGCGCTTCGACGTCCGGCGCCGGTCGATGCCGCAGGTCGCTGGCCTCGAAGCTCAACGGCAATTGCCTGTGCACCCGCTGCCAGGCCTGGCCGTCTTCTTCGTAAAAGGTGGTGCGCAACACGGCATGACGTTGCACCAGGGTTTCGAAGGTTCGGCGCAGGGCGTCGAGGTTCAGTTCGCCGCGCAGGCGCAAGGCACCCGGCATGTTGTACATCGAACTGTCCGGTTCCAGGTTCCACAGGAACCACAAGCGCTGCTGGGCAAAGGACAACGGCTGGCGTTCGCCAGAGGTATCCGCCACCAGCGCCGGGCGCTCACAGCTGTGTTGCAGCGCCTGCACCTGAGCGGCGAAATCTTCAAGGCGCGGGTGTTCGAACAGGCTGCGCAAACTCACCGAAAGGCCCAGGCGCTGGCGGATCTGCGAGACGATTTGCGTCGCCAGCAACGAGTGCCCGCCCAATTCGAAGAAGCTGTTTTCGCGGTCGACGCGACTGACTTGCAACACCTGCTGCCAGATCTGCGCCAGTTCGATTTCCAGTGCGCCTTGAGGGGCGCTGCCGACTTCGGCCTCCCAGACCTGCGGGGCCGGCAACGCGGCGCGGTCGAGTTTGCCGTTGCGGTTGAGCGGCAACGCGGCCAGCAACACCAGTTGCGCCGGTAGCATGTAGTCCGGCAGGCGCTCGCCCAGGGCGCGGCGTACGGTGTCGGTGAGTTGACGGGGATCTGAGTTCAGCCATTCATCACTGGCCGGCACTACGTAGCCGATCAATTGCTTGCCACCAACGCCTTCATGCACCAGCACTGCGGCTTCGCTGATCATCGGCAAGCCTTGCAGATGCGCTTCCAGCTCACCCAACTCAACCCGGAAACCACGGATTTTCACTTGATGATCGATGCGTCCCAGGTACTCCAGCGCACCGTCCTCGCGATAGCGCGCCAGGTCGCCGCTGCGGTACAGCCGCGCGCCCTGCGTGCCGGAAAACGGATCGGCGATGAAGCGCTCGGCGCTCAAGCCCGGTTGCTGGTGATAACGCTGGGCAAGGCCTGCGTCGCCGCCGATGCACAATTCGCCGACGCAACCGGTCGGCAGCAGGTGGCCTTCGCTGTCCAGCACATACAGCGCACGCCCCGGCAGGGCTTTGCCGATGGGCACGCCAATGTGATTGCGGGTATCGGCCAGTGTGCATTCGTGGGTGCTGGACACCACCGTGGCTTCGGTTGGCCCGTAGGTGTTGAGCAGGCGCACATCGCCCAGGCCGGCGGCGTGCCACAGCTTCAAACCTTCCAGCGACATGGCTTCGCCGCCGACGTGGACCTGACGCAAACGCCCCTTGTCCCGCTGCGGGTGCGCGGCCCACTCCTGAGACAGCAGGAACCAGTACGCCGCCGGCAAATCCGCCAGGGTCACGCCATGCTCGATGATCTGGCGATAGAGGGTGTCGGTGTCCCACAGTTCATCGCCGCGCATCACCAGCGCCGCGCCCACGCACAATGGCGGGTAGCACTGCTCGACAAAGCCGTCGAAGCTGAACGTTGCGAACTGCAGCACGCGGTCTTGCGGGGTGAGTTGTGAATAGTGCGCCGCGATCACGCAAAACTCGCGCAGTGCGGCATGGGCCAGGCACACGCCTTTCGGGCGTCCGGTGGAGCCGGAGGTGTAGATCAGATAGGCCAGGTCTTCGGCGCTGGCGAGGTTGATCAGGTTGTCGGTGGAATATCCGGTGTCTGCGCCCGGCTCCAGCGCCAGGCGCGGCAAACCTTGCGGCAGCGCTACATCGGCCAGCAGGCCCGGTTGCGCCAGCAGCAGGTCCATGCCGCTGTCTTCGATCATGTAGGCCAGGCGCTCGGCCGGGTAATCCGGGTCCAGCGGCACATAACCGGCGCCGGACTTGAGGATCGCCATCAGGCTGACGATCATCTGCGCATTGCGCCGCACCGACAGGCCCACCCGCTGCCCCGGCGCCACGCCCTGGGCACGCAGGCGATGGGCGAGCTGGTTGGCCTGCGCATTGAGCTGGGCGTAGGTCAGGCGCTCGTCACCGACCATCACCGCCAGCGCATCGGGGGTGCGTGCCGCTTGTTGCTCAAACCGCTGATGAGCCAACAACGGGCTATCGATTGGCGGCGCCGGCGGACGGGAACACGCCAGCACCTTTGCTTGCGCCTGTGCATCCAGCAAGCTGACCGCGCCCAATGCCTGTTGTGGCTGTGCGACGAACTGCTCCAGCACCTGCAACAGGCTGGCGCCCAACTGGCTGATCTGCGCGGCACTGAACCGGGTTCGGTCGAAACTGAAATCCAGGCGCAGGCTGGCGCCGACTTCGATGCCCAGGGTCAGCGGGTAACTGGTGATTTCGTGATTGTGCAGCGCACCGAAGGTCAGGCCCGCCGGCGCCCCTTGCTTGAGGGCTTCGGCCACCGGGAAGTTCTCGAACACCAGCAGGCTGTCGAACAGCGCCCCCTGTTGCCCGGCCCAGCCCTGAATGTCGTACAGCGGCACGTGTTCGAACTCGCGCAGGCTCAGGTTCAGGGCTTGCAGGTCGTTGAGCCACTGGGCCACCGACTGCCCCGCTTGCGGCGCGGCGATGATCGGCAAGGTGTTGATGAACAGCCCCAACTGCTGCTCTATGCCCGGCAGCGGCGCGGAGCGTCCGGCAATCGTTGCGCCAAACGCCACACAGGACTGGCCCGTGTAGCGTTGCAACAGCAGGCCCCAAGCGCCTTGCAGCAAGGTGTTGAGGGTGATTTTCTGCTGGCGGGCAAAATCGCTCAGGCGCTGTAGCGCGGCGCTTTCAAGGGTCAATTGATGTTCACCCATGCCGTACCCATGGGCAGGCGTCGGCAAGGCTTGCGCCAGCAGCGTCGGCGTTTCCAGCGGCGCCAGCGCCTGTCTCCAGAACTGTTCGGCGGCCAGCAGCGGCTGCTGTTGAATCCAGCCCAGATAGTCGCGGTATTGCCCCAACGGCCTGGCCAACGTCTGGCCGGCATAGTGCTGGATCACTTCGCCGAGCAACTGGGCGTTGCTCCAGCCGTCCATGAGGATGTGATGGCTGGTATGGATCAGGTGCCAGCCTTCACTGCCCCGACGCACCAGCAGCAGGCGGAACAATGGCGCGGCGCTGAGTTCGAAGCCACGGCTGCGCTCCTCGGCGGCCAGTGCATCGAGATCGATGTCGGCTGCTTCGATCACTTGCAGTTGCAGGTCGATCTGGCGATGAATCACCTGATGCGCGCACTCAAGCCCCAGCCAGTGGAAGCTGCTGCGCAGGATGTCGTGTCGGTTGATCGCCGCCTGCCAGGCCCGGCCGAATGCCGCCAGCTCCAGCCCCTGGATGTCCAGGCGCAATTGATTGATGTAGGCCTCGGCCTGGGGTTCGTACAGGGTGTGGAACAGCATGCCCTGTTGCATCGGCGTCAGCGGGTAAACGTCCTCGATGGCCGGCGCCGCAACAGGCAAGGCATCGAGTTGTGCCTGGGTGATGCGCGCCAGTGGGAAGTCCGACGGTGTAACCTGGCCTGGCGCTGTCGCACAGCAATGTTCGATCAGCGTCTTGAGTTCTTCGGTGTAGGCATCGGCCAGTCGCTGCACCGTGGACTCGGCAAACATGTCACGGCTGAAGCCCCATTGCAGCGAGAGCTGCCCGCCATAGACCTGGCCCTCCACGGTCAGCCAGTTGGCCAGCGGTGCATCGTCGCCCTGAGCCTGGCCGCCGCTTTCCGGGGCTGGGACGAACAGCGCGGCGTCGTCGAACTGACGGTCGAACTGCCCCAGGTAGTTGAAGGTGATCCGTGGCGCCGGCAAGTCTTGCAGGGCCTGGCGCTGCGCCGGTTCGCCCAGGTAGCGCAGCAGTCCATAGCCCAGGCCTTTGCCGGGAATGGCGCGCAGTTGCTCCTTGATCGACTTGATCGAATTTGCCACCCCGGCCTCGGGTTGCAGGCGCAGCGGAAACAGGCTGGTGAACCAGCCGACGGTGCGGCTCAGGTCGAGGTCGTCGGACAGGTCTTCGCGGCCGTGGCCTTCCAACTGGATCAGCGTCGAGCCCTGCCCGCTCCAGCGGCAGATGACCCGCGCCAACGCCGTGAGCAACAGATCATTGACTTGGGTGCGATAGGCCGCCGGGGCCTGTTGCAGCAACTGGCGGGTCAGTTCCTCATCCAGTTTCGATTCGATCTTGTGCCCGTGGCGCTGCTGCAAGCTGCCCTTGGGGTTGTCGCACGGCAGGTCCCGGGCGTCCGCCAGTTGCGCCTGCCAGTACGGCATTTGCCCAGGCAAGGCGCCGGCATGCTGTTGCAGATGCGCGGCCCAGGCTTGATAGGCGCTGGTTTTCTCGGGCAGTGCCACTTGCCGGTAAGCCTGTTGCAAGTCTTCGAGCAACACCCGCCATGACACCCCGTCCACGGCCAAATGATGAACCACCAGCAACAGGCGCTGACTGCCATCGTCGAGGCTGACCAGCAAGGCACGCAGCAGCGGCCCGCTTGCGAGATCGAGGCTGCGTTGGGCTTCATCGCACAGGGCGGTCAAGGCTTCGGTCGAAGACGCCCGACGTTGCCACAATCCAGCTGACTCGACTGGCGCTGCGTGGCGCTGCTGCCAGCCTTCGGCACCGTCGATGAAGCGCAGGCGCAAGGCATCGTGATGGTTGATGACGGTAACCAAGGCCTGCTCCAACACCTCAGGATTCAACGCGTCCCGGGGCGTCAGCAGCAGCGACTGGTTCCAGTGCTGACGCTGGGCGATGGCCTGTTCGAAGAAGTAATGCTGTGCCGGGGTCAGGATCACCTCGCCACTGACCGGGCCTTGATCGACAGTGCTGCGGCTGTCGAACGCCGCGACCAGCGCCAGGCTACGCACGGTCTGGTACTGGAACAGATCCCGCGGGCTGAGGCGAATGCCCGCCTGGCGGGCACGGCTGACCACCTGGATGGAAATGATCGAGTCGCCGCCGAGCTCGAAGAAATTGTCTTCGAGGCTCACACGTTCTGCGCCCAGCACCTCTTGCCAGATCTGCGCCAGCGCGATCTGCATCGCATCCTGTGGCGCAACGAATGCCTGTTGCGGCGTGGCGTCGGGTGGCGGCAAAGCCTTGCGGTCGAGCTTGCCGTTGGCGGTCACCGGCAAGGCGTCCAGCGGCATCAGGTAGGTGGGCACCATGAATTCCGGCAGGCTGTCGAGCAGCCAGGCCTTGAGGGTTTGCGGCCACTGCGCATCGGTGTCGGCGTTTTCCAGCACCAGATACGCCACCAGATGCTTGCCGCCCTGCACCAGCACCACGGCCTCACGCACCAACGCATGCTGCATCAGCCGGGTTTCGATTTCCCCCAGTTCGATGCGCAGGCCACGCAATTTGACTTGATGGTCGAGGCGCCCGAGGTATTCGATCACCCCATCGGCGCGCTGCCGCACGCGGTCGCCGGTGCGGTACAAGCGCGCACCGTCATGGAAGGGGCACGGCACAAAACGCTCGGCGCTGAGCGCCGGACGCCGGTGATAACTGCGCGCCAGCCCGGCGCCACCGAGGTACAACTCCCCCGCCACGCCGGCCGGAACCGGCAGTAATTGTGCATCCAGCACATGGGTGCGCAGGTTGGCGATGGGCCGGCCGATGGGCACGCTGTCGGCGCCTTCGTCGATGCAGGTCCAGTGGGTGACGTCGATGGCCGCCTCGGTCGGGCCGTAAAGGTTGTACAACCCGGCACCCGGCAGCTTTTTGAACACCTGCAATTGGGCATCCAGCGGCAAGGCTTCACCGCTGCAGACGATGCGCTTGAGACCGGTGCACGCCTCGACACCCGGCTCGTGGATGAACGCCTGGAGCATCGAAGGCACAAAGTGCAGCGTACTGATGCCGTACTCACCGATCAGGCGGATCAACCGCGCCGGTTCACGATGCGCCCCCGGCGGTGCCACCACCAGGCGCGCGCCGGTCATCAGCGGCCAGAAGAATTCCCACACCGATACGTCGAAACTGAACGGGGTCTTCTGCAACACCGAGTCGCTGCCATCCAGCCCGTAAGCCTGCTGCATCCAGCACAAGCGGTTGACCAGCGCCGCGTGACTGTTGCCGGCGCCTTTGGGCTTGCCGGTGGAACCGGAGGTGTAGATCACATAGGCCAGGTTCAGTGGATGCACTTCAACTGGCGGGCAGGACTCGCTGTAGCCGTCGAGCCAGTCTTGCTCCTGATCCAGGGCGATGACCTTGACGCCCTCGGTGGGCAGTGCGCCGAGTAAAGTGCTTTGGGTGAGCAGCAAGCCAATCGCACTGTCTTCGATCATGTAGGCCAGGCGTTCAGCCGGGTATTCCGGGTCCAGCGGTACGTAGGCACCACCGGCCTTGTGAATCGCCAGCAGGCCGATGACCATTTCCAGTGAACGCTCGACACAGATCCCCACCAGCACATCCGGGCCGACACCCTGCTCGCGCAAGCAGTGCGCCAGTTGATTGCTGCGGGCGTCAAGTTGCGCGTAGCTGAGCTGACGATCGCCAAACACCAGTGCCGGCGCGCCGGGGGTGCGTCGGGCCTGGGCCTGAATCAACTGGTGCATGCACTGCTCGACCGGATAGATCTCGGCGGTGCGGTTCCAGTCCTGCACCAGCACTTGCTGCTCATCCGCCGTCAGCATCGGCAACTCGCCGATTTTTTGTGTCGAGTCGTCGACTATCGCCTGCAACAGGCGCGTCCAGTGCCGGGCCATGCGCGCGATGGTATCGGCCTCGAACAGGTCGCTGGCGTAGGTCAGCGCGGCGTGCAGCTTGCCGCCCTTCTCCCAGGTGTCGAGGGTCAGGTCGAACTGGGTGGTGCGGCTTTGCCAGTCGATGCTGCCCAGCTCCAGGCCGGACGCAGTGCTGACCGAGGCCATGTCGGCTACATGCGGCTGGTGGTTGTACATCACCTGGAACAGCGGCGTGTGGCTGAGGCTGCGCTCCAGTTTCAGCGCTTCGACCAGGCGTTCGAACGGCAGGTCCTGATGGGCCTGGGCGCCAAGGGCGGTTTCCTTGATGGCGCGCAGCAGGTCGTCGACCCGGGTCTGGCCGTCCAGTTGGGTACGCAGCACCTGGGTGTTGACGAAGAAGCCGATCAGGCCTTCGATTTCCGCGCGGTTGCGGTTGGCGATGGGCACGCCGACGCGGATGTCGGTTTGCCCGGTGTAGCGATGCAGTAATGTGTTGAAAGCGCCGAACAACAGCATGAACAGGGTGATGTTGTGATTCTGCGCGGTGCTGCGCAGTTGCTCGGCCAGTTGCGCCTGGACCGCGAATTCGTAGCGGGTACCGCGATAGCTCGGCATCGCCGGGCGCGAATGATCCAGCGGCAGTTCCAGCACAGGATGTTCATCGCCCAATTGCGTCAGCCAGTACGCCAGTTGCCGCGCCTGCTCGCCCGCCTCCAGCCAGCGGCGCTGCCACAGGGCGTAGTCGCTGTACTGGATAGGCAGCGGCGTCAGCTGCGGTTGCGTGCCGGCATCGAAGGCGTCGTAGCAGCGGATGAATTCGTCGATCAGCACGTTCATCGACCAGCCGTCGGAGACAATGTGGTGCAGGGTCAGCAACAGCACGTGCTCAAGCCCTGCGAGCTTGAGCAAGGTGACCCGCAGCAGCGGACCGGTCGACAGATCGAACGGCAGTACCGATTGCTGTTCGGCGGTTTCAGCCACGGCACGTTCGCGCTCCTCGGCGGGCAGTGCGCTGAAATCCACCTGCTCGATGACCAGCGGCGCGGTGGCCGGGACTTGCAACAGGCTGTCATCGGCTTGACGGGCGAACACCGTGCGCAGGGTTTCATGCCGCGCCACCAGGCTGGCGAACGCCTGTTCCAGCGCCGACAGGTTCAGGCGACCGGTCAGCCGCACCGCGCCCGGCAGGTTGTAGGCACCGCTGTGGGGATCCAGTTGCCAGAGAAACCACATGCGTTGCTGGGCGTACGACAGCGCCAGGCGATCCTCAGCCTCGATGCTGGCCGGAATCGGAAAACGGGCGAAATCCACGCCCTCCTTGTGCAAGGCCGCAAGGAACATTTGACGCTTTTCCAGGGGCAACCCGATAAACCGGCGAGCGAGTTTCAAGGAGTCTTCAGCATTCATCTATCGGCATCCGCATCAGTAGGCAGCAGGCGCAAGGGCGCGTCGTCCCTATAAAACGAATGCAGGCGGGAAAAATTAGCGGATGGGAACAAGTATCAGGAGGGAGTGAAACGCGAAATTAGGGGCTACTGAAAATCAAAAATGTGGGAGCGAGCTTACTCGCGATAGCTGCGTGTCAGGCACCATTATTGCCGGCTGACACGACGCCATCGCGAGCAAGCTCGCTCCCACAGGGATCGGGTAGAATTTTGGAGTGGTGTTAACCCACAGCAGCCATGGAAAGCCGCCGATGATGCACCTCAAGCTGATCCTTGATCACCCGCAGCACCTTCGCTTCCTGCTCATGGATGAAGAAGTGCCCGCCAGCCAGCATGTCCACCGAAAAACTGCCTCGGGTTTCCTGGCTCCAGCCGATCAACTGTTCGGTGGTGGCGCGGTCGGCCTTGCCGCCGAGCACGTGCACCGGGCACCTGAGCAACGGGCGCTGCACCGGCTCGAAACGCCCGCACAGCAGGAAGTCTGCGCGCAGCACCGGCAGGGTCAGGCTCATCAACTCTTCATTGGCCAGGATCTCTTCGCTGGTGCCGTTGAGGGTGCGCAATTGCTCGATCAGTTCGGCGTCGGTTTTCGGCTGGGCAAAGCCCCGGTCGTAGTCGACGCGCAGGGTCGGCGCGGCGGTGCCCGAGGCGAACAGCGCTACCGGCTCCGGGCAACCCAGCGAGCGAAATGCGTGAGCCATCTCGCAGGCCAGCAGCGCCCCCATGCTGTGCCCGAACAACGCGTACGGCGCCTTGAGCGTGGCTTTCTGTTCCTGGGCCAATTGCAGCGCCAGACGGCGCATGTCGGTGTGCAAGGGCTCACCGTAGCGCGCGCCCCGCCCCGGAAGCTCCACCGGTTGCAGCTTGAGCCACTCCGGCAGTTTTCGCCGCCAACGGCTATAGACCATGGCACTCGCGCCCGAATAGGGCAGGCACAGCAATGTCAGCGGGGTCACCGGGCTTTCCTCGAGAGTTGTCTGCTAAGAGAACGGATGAGGTGCCCAAAGAATTAGCCATGTGAGTAACCCTGTGGGAGCAAGCTTGCTCGCGATAGCGGAGTGTCAGTCGACATCATGAGTGCCTGACACACCGTCATCGCGAGCAAGCTCGCTCCCACAGGAGGCTGTTTCCAGCATTGAATCTCTATTTCAGATGACGATAGCTCGGGATCGCAGAACCGAGCACCACTGCCCCCGCCGCAATCGCCAGCCAGAACCCGCTGCGCGCGCCGAAGGCGTCCACCAGCCAGCCGGAGCCGGCGGCGCCGATCGCCACGCCGATGCTCAGGCCGGTGACCAGCCAGGTCAGGCCTTCGGTGAGTTTGGCCGGCGGTACGATCTGCTCCACCAGGGCCATGGCGACAATCAGCGTCGGCGCGAAAAACAGGCCGGCGACAAACACCGCCAATGACAAACCGAAAATGTTCGTCGCCAGCAACAACGGCAAGGTGGTCACCGCCGTCGCCACCCCGCCGTACAGGAACAGGCGCGCCAGCGGCACTTTCGAGCGCAGTGCGCCGAACGCCAACCCGGCCAGGCACGAGCCGATGGCGTACACCGACAGCACGATGCTCGCCGCCGCCGGTTGGCCCTGATGCTGGGCGAAGGCGACGCTGACCACGTCCACCACGCCGACAATGGTGCCCATGGCGACCATCAACAGCATCAGCAACTGAATGTCGCGGGAACGGATGATCGAGCCCTGGTGATACTCTTCATGGGGATGCACCGGCGGCTCCGTGCTGCGCTGCAGGACGAATGCGGTGACGCCGATGGCCAGTGCCAGCAAGGCCGCCAGCGGACCGGCCTCGGGGAATGCCACCACGCACAACCCCACCGACAGTGGTGGCCCGACAATGAAGCAGACTTCGTCCAGCACCGACTCCAGGGCGTAGGCGGTTTGCAACTCGGGGCGGCCGCGATACACCTCAGTCCAGCGTGCCCGCACCATCGCCGACATGCTCGGCATGCAACCGGCCAGCGCGGCGAAGAAAAACAGCGTCCAGTGCGGCGCCTGCAACCGCGTGCACAGCAACAACAGCAACAGTGCCCCACCGCCCAGCAACGCCGATACCGGCAGAATCCGCCCCTGGCCAAATCGATCCACCAGCCGCGACACCTGCGGCGCACAAAACGCCGTGGCCAGGGCGAACGTCGCCGCCACCGCGCCGGCCATTGCATAGCCACCCTGCAACTGCGAGAGCATGGTGATCAGGCCGATGCCGGTCATGGAAATCGGCATGCGCGCGATCATTCCGGCCAGCACGAATGCGCGGCTGCCGGGGGCTTTGAACAACTCGCGATAGGGGTTTGCCATGGGACGGGTCTCATCAGGGGACTGCACGTTGCCATAACGGCTGATTGCGGGGGAAGCGTGGAATTGTTGGTTGAATGTGAAGGCCCCATCGCGAGCAAGCTCGCTCCCACAATGGCCGGCGTACACCAATCAACTGTGGGAGCGGGCTTGCTCGCGATGGGGCCAGAACAGACAACTCACCTCCCTTCGCCAAATGAACTCTCACCGACCCCGACCAGTCAGTTGAATAGGCCCCAGGTTCCCGGAGTTTCGCGACAATGGCTGATCACCCCGAACGCCAAAGCCCCATCGACGCCCACGGCATCATCGGCGATATGCGCAGCGCGGCGCTGGTCAATGACAAGGGCAGCGTGGACTTTTTCTGCTGGCCGGAATTCGACAGTCCGTCGATCTTCTGCTCGCTGCTGGACACCCCCGAGGCGGGGATTTTTCAGTTATCGCCGGATTTGCCCGACGCCCGTCGCGAACAAATCTACCTGCCCGACACCAATGTGCTGCTGACCCGCTGGCTCAGTGATCGCGCCGTGGTCGAGGTCACCGACCTGCTGCCCGTCGGTGACACCGAGGATGACCTGCCGCTGCTGATACGGCGGATCCGTGTGGTCAGCGGCCGCGCCACCTTCCAGATGCGCTGCGCCGTGCGTCATGACTACGCTCGCGCCAAAACCCGCGCCCGCATGGATGAAAAAGACGTCACCTTCGACGCGGTCGATCAGCCGTCCCTGCGCCTGTCTTCGGATCAGGTTTTGCAAATCGACGGCAATGCGGCGGTGGCCGAATTCACCCTCGAACAAGACCAGACCAGTCAATTCCTGCTCGGTGCCCTCGACGATCCGCGCTTAAAGGAAGGCGCTGCACAACTGTGCCTGGAGCGCACCCTGAAATTCTGGCGCGACTGGATCGGCCAGTCCAACTACCGCGGCCGCTGGCGCGAAATGGTCAACCGCTCGGCCCTGGCGATGAAGCTGCTGACCTCGCGCAAGCACGGCGCCATTCTCGCCGCCGCCACCTTCGGCCTGCCGGAAAGCCCTGGTGGCTCGCGCAACTGGGACTATCGCTTCACCTGGATCCGCGACGCCTCGTTCACCGTCTATGCATTCATGCGCCTGGGCTTCGTCGAAGAGGCCAACGCCTACATGCGCTGGTTGCGGGGGCGGGTCAGCGACTGTCAGGGCAAGCCGATGAAACTCAACATCCTGTATGCCATCGACGGTCGCCCGGAATTACCGGAGATCGAGCTGACGCACCTGTCCGGCCATGGTGGCGCACAACCGGTGCGCATCGGCAATCAGGCCTATGAACAGGTCCAGCTCGATATCTTCGGCGAGCTGATGGACGCGATTTACCTGGTCAACAAATACGGCGAAGCCATCTCCCATGAAGGCTGGAAACACACGGTGGAGGTGGTCGATCAGGTCTGTGAAACCTGGGAGCAGAAAGATGTCGGCATCTGGGAAATGCGTGGTGAGCAATACCATTTCCTGCATTCACGGCTGATGTGCTGGGTCGCCCTGGACCGCGCCATCCGCCTCGCTTCAAAGCGCTCGCTACCGGCACCGTTCGCGCGTTGGGACCAGACCCGCCAGGCGATCTACGCCGACATCTGGGAGAACTTCTGGTGCGAGGAACGCGGGCACTTCGTCCAGCACATCGGCGGCACCGGCCTGGACGGTTCGATGCTGCTGATGCCGCTGGTGCGTTTCGTCAGCGCCCGCGACCCGCGCTGGCTGGCGACCCTGCAAGCCATCGAAAGAAGCCTGGTACGCGACGGCATGATCTACCGCTACCGCAACGACGACAGCCAGATCGACGGCCTGCCCGGCAGCGAAGGCGCCTTTGCCGCGTGCTCGTTCTGGTACGTCGAATGCCTGGCCCGCGCCGGCCAGCTCGACAAGGCCCACCTGGAGTTCGAACAACTGCTCAGGTACGCCAACCCGCTGGGGTTGTATGCCGAAGAGTTCGATAGCCATGGACGGCACATGGGCAACACGCCGCAGGCATTGACGCATCTGGCATTGATCAGTGCGGCTTGCTTTCTGGATCGGAGGTTGAGTGGGGAGAAGAGGTTTTGGCAGCCGTGAACACGGGTTAAACAATGTTCGAACTCAGGCAAAAGGTGGCTCAAGACACCAGTGGATCTGCGCCGGCACTGACCGAAAACCGCTCCCGATATGCCTGCGGCGTCACGCCCATGGCCCGCAGGAAACTGCGGCGCAGGGTTTCTTCGCTGCCGAAGCCGCATTGCACCGCTACTCGTTTGATCGGCACGCCGGTATCGCTGAGCAAACGCCGCGCGGTTTCGACGCGGATCAGTTCGATGGCCCGGGCCGGGGTCTGGCCAGTGTCGGCGCGGTAGTGGCGCACGAAACTGCGTTCGCTCATGCCGGCCTGCAAGGCCAGAGTCGGGATGCCAAGGTCGTGGGCCAGGTTTTCGCTGATCCAGGCGTGAAGTTCGTCGAAACGGTTGCCTTCCTGTTGCAGTGACAGGGTCACGCTGAATTGCGACTGGCCACCCGGACGTTTGAGAAACACCACCAGTTGCCTCGCGACTTCGAGGGCCATGGTGCGCCCCAGGTCTTCTTCGACCATGGCCAACGCCAGGTCGATGCCGGCGGTCACCCCGGCCGAGGTCCAGACCGGGCCGTCGTTGATGAAGATCGGGTTGGGCTCGACGTGCAGTTGCGGATGCTGCTGCGCCAGTTGCTCGCAACGGGTCCAGTGGGTGACCACGCGCCGGCCGTCGAGCCAGCCGCTGGCCGCCAGCAGGAACGCACCGGTGCATACCGAGGAAACCCGCCGGCAGCCACGGGCATGTTCGCGCACCCAGGCGACCAACGGCGCATCTTGCGCCGCTGCGTAAACACCCCAGCCACCGGCGATGATCAGGGTATCAGTGCCCTCATCCGGCAACGGTTCGGCCAACAGCGCCAACCCCGCCGACGACATCACCGCCCCGCCGCCACTGGCAATCACCGTCGGCGCATAGGGTGGCGGCAGGCCTTGCTGGCGGGCAATGTCGTTGGCCGAGGCGAATACCTGCAACGGCCCGGTGACGTCGAGCAATTGCACGTTGGCGAAAGCGAGTACATGGATGGTTTTCGACATTTGGCGTAATTCGTGGGGATATTGGCGTATGCGCCAAAGCCTACGAGCCTAGAGTCAAACCGTCCACCCACTTCACGAGAAAAAACACCATGACGTTGCAGATCGGTTTTCTGTTGTTTCCACAGGTTCAGCAACTGGACCTGACCGGCCCTTACGACGTACTGGCCTCGCTGCCGGATGTGAAAGTGCATCTGATCTGGAAAGACCTGATGCCGGTCACCGCCAGCACCGGCCTGCTGTTGAAACCGACCACCACCTTCGATGATTGCCCGGCACTGGACGTGATCTGCGTGCCCGGTGGCAGTGGTGTCGGACCCTTGATGGAAGATGACCAGACTCTGGACTTTCTCAAGGCCCAGGCCGCCAACGCGCGGTACATCACGTCGGTGTGCACCGGCTCGCTGGTGCTGGGTGCGGCGGGATTGCTCAAGGGCAAACGCGCCACCACTCACTGGGCCTATCACGAACTACTCAAGCCGCTGGGCGCAATCGCGGTGCAAGACCGGGTGGTTCGTGACGGTAATCTGTTGACCGGTGGTGGCATCACCGCCGGTATCGACTTCGCCCTGACCCTGGCCGCCGAGCTGTTCGACCAGGCCACCGCCGAGTTGGTGCAACTGCAACTGGAATACGCCCCGGCCCCGCCGTTTACCGCGGGCAGCCCCGAGACGGCCCCGGCCAGCGTGTTGGGAGAGGCTCGCCAGCGGGCTGCCGGCTCGTTGAAACTGCGGGCGCAGATCACCGAGCGCGCGGCGGCGAAACTCGATCGACAGTGAAAAAATGGCGGCGGGAACCCGGTTCCTGCCGCCACGACTTTTCATGCGCGCAAAAAAAACCCGCCGAAGCGGGTTTTTCCAAGACCATGACGACTCCTTGTCGTAGCGTTCCTTGCATATGGTCGATCATCCATGATCCTGAGCACATCCTGTGCTTCAGTGGGTGAGACCAGATTACGCTTCGGATCCAATTTGTAACAGGCGATATCGCTACCATCGCGTGTAAGACATTCGCTATAAACCACCCTCCGAAAACCCTTAGACGCCTCAGGTTTCGAGCCGACTTCAGCCACTCTGTTGCTCGTGGGCTTTGGCATTGTCGATCAAAAACTGCTCGATATTGTTCATTTGCTCTTCCCAGCCACGACTGTCCATGCGGAAAGCCCTTTCGCGACGGGCCTGGGGAATGTGATCGAAACCGGACTCGGAGACCTTGAGCAACGTGCCGTTGTCCATGTCTTCGAGCTCGAATTTCACCAGGGTGGTGGGTTCCTGGGAGTAATCGACTTCAGGGTTCACGGCATACGGGTGCCAGCGAAACGAAAGCAGCCGCTCCGGCTCGACCCGCTCTACCAGTACATTCCAGCGCAAATGTTCATAACCGGGATAGGTAACCTGCCCCTGGGTCCATTCGCCTGCCACAAAGCGCTTGCCTTCCAGCGCCACGCCAAACCACTGTCCGAACACTTCGGCATTGGCCAGCACACGCCAGACCTGTGAACGCTTGGCCTTGAGCAGGATTTTCCTTTCGATGCGATCAGATGCTGGGTTCATAAGTCACCTCCTGTACTTGAACAGTAGGTCAGTAAGACCACAAGACCAACTCTAAAGTTGTACCAATCGGGATAAGCAATCAACCATACCTGAGATATTCGGTTGCATTTGCGTGGATAAGTTCTGGGCAATCGCAAAGTCAGCGGGTCGAAACTGCTAACGTTCGCCCTCGAAACAGCATGGAAAAGGATAGCGACATGAAAAATCTGCGCGGCAGTTGCCTGTGCAAGGCCATCGAATACGAGCTCGATAGCCTCGACATGCCCATCAGCCACTGCCATTGCCAAACCTGCCGCAAGGCACACGCAGCGGCTTTTGCATCGACCGCCGGAGTCATGCGCGAGCATTTTCGCTGGACCAAAGGCCAGGATCGCCTGAGCCACCATGAATCGTCGCCGGGCAAGTTTCGGTATTTCTGTTCAGTCTGCGGTTCACACCTGATGGCCGAACGGCCGGCCCAGCCTCACGTGATTGTTCGGGTGGCGACGCTGGATACCGATCCGCGGATGACGCCCCAAGCGCATATCTGGACGTCTCACGATGTGCCATGGCTTGAATACGATTCGGTGGAAAAGCACGTGCAATGGCAAGCGTAGAGAGCCAAATGCCCCTCGGCGCTACACTGCACCTCTCTTTCGGTCACAGCGAGCACTCCAGCATGAACCCACGCTTCTTATTGGCGCTGACACCCTTGTTGTTCACCTCCATGGCGTTCGCCGTGGACTGCGACAACGCCAGCGATCAGGCGACGATGAACCAGTGCGCGGCGCAGCAGAACGCGGCCGCCGACAAGGAATTGAATGCGCTGTACCAGCAAATCACTTCGCGGCTCAAGAGCAACCCGGACAGCAAGAAGCAGTTGGTGGGTGCGCAACGGGCGTGGGTTGCGTTCCGCGATGCCGAGTGCAAGTTTTCGGCATCCGGGGTGGAAGGCGGGAGTGTGTATCCGCTGATTTACAGCAACTGCACCACGGAACTGACCAAGGCACGGGTTCAAACGTTCAAGAACTATCTGAAGTGCCAGGAGGGGGATATGAGTTGCCCGGTGCCGGGGGTTTGATTTTTGCTGTTTTTGCGGTGTTTTTGAGGGCCCCATCGCGAGCAAGCTCGCTCCCACAGGGGATTAGGGTGTACTCGCAATGCCGGCGTCACCACAAAAACTGTGGGAGCGAGCTTGCTCGCGATGAGGTCGGCACATTCAACATTGATGTTGCCTGACATGCCGCCATCGCGAGCAAGCCCGCTCCCACAGGGTTCAGTGGTGTTCACACAATAGTGATCACACTGCGAATCCACTGTGGGATCGGGCTTGCCCGCGAAGGCGTCAGTTCAGGCGCCGCAATTACCGGACAAAAATCTGCGCCGTGGTAATCGCCATGTCTCCGCCCGGCAACTTGATGCTGCCCGTCTGCTTCAGGCTGTCGGCATCAAAGATCGCCACGTCGTTGAACGTCCCCGCCAGGTAGATCTTGCTGCCGTCCTTGTTGAAGGAAATGCAGTAATACGAGTGATCGAGCGCGGCGGACTGGAGCATTTTCTTCTGCTTGATGTCGTACTTGGCCAAGCGGTTGAGTACGCCAAACATCAGGTTCGGGTCCTTGGGCGAGCGCATACCGCTGAAGTAGATCTCCGTCAGAGGCCCGAAGTCGGTGGTTTCGGTCTTGCCGGTCTTCAGGTCGACGCTGAACAGGCCGTACAGGTATTCGGCGGTGGCCGGGTCCTGTTTCTTGTCCTTGAATTTCGCCGCGGTGTAGAGCAGCGAGAAGTCATGCCGGTAGGTCTGCTGGTTCCACACGTAGAGCACGTCCGGCGCGCTGTAGTTCGGGCGCTTCCAGTGCCGGCTGGGGATCAGCACATCGAACTTGCCGCTCTGCACGTTGACCTTGTAGACATCCGCCCCCGCCACGTACAGCGTGCCGTCGTCACCGCTCTGCATGATGGTCAGTTGGCGCGGCGCCGGGAAACTGCGCAGCGGCTTGGCGTCCATGCCGGCATCGGTCGAATACACGTCGAGCCGTGGCTGCTGCACTTCGTAGCGATCGTTCATCATCAGCGTCGGGTTGGCGACGGTGTACAGTTCCTTGCCGTCGTGGCTGACCGTGAAGGCGAACATGGACCTGGCCTTCTCACCCGGCTTCTGGGTGATGCTGGCGTGGAACACCTGCTTGCAGTTGTCCAGTTCGACACCGTAGACATCCGCATAGTGATTGTTCAGCACGTAGGCGGTCTTGCGGTCCGGCGACAACTGCACGGAGCCGGGACCGAAGGCATCGGGCATCTTGCAGGTCTTGAACAGCGTATCGGTGGCCAGGTCGATCACGTGCAGGTTGTTCGGGTAGTTGGTGGTCACCATGTATTCGTGACCGACTTGCAGCGCGGTATTTTCATCGGCCAGAACACTGACAGAACAGCTGCTCAGGACGGCGAACGCGGCCAGGCCGCAGGCTTTGATGTTACGCATTCTGGAATCCTTCTTCTGTGATCACTTGTCTTTGGGGAAGACAGTGCCGAGGTTGCGCCAGTTGTCGTTGGACGCCTGGGCATCCTTGTTCCAGTCCGGGTAGGTGCTCATCATGTCGGGCACCTGGGCCGGCCACCAGCAAGGGTCGGAGCACCCGTAGAGATCGGCCTCCATCGGCTGGCACAGCGACGACACACCGCCAAACGCATCGATTTCCCAGCCCGGGTCGGTGGTCGAGGCACAGCCCGCCACGGAACTCATGGCCACCACTTCTTCTATGCGGTTTTCATCCGCGGCCTGATCCAGCTTCAATGCTTTGTTATTGATTGCCTTGAGATGTTTCATATCAGTGAGCCTTGCGCGGAGTGATGTAACTGCTGATGAACGCAGGGTTATTGGCCATGATCCGGGTGTAGACCTCGATGCCGAAGTCGACCCAGTCACGCATCAGTTCGCAGTAGTGATAGGTTGGGTGGGTCGGATCGCCATAGCGGGCGTAGCTCTCGTGGTAGCAGCCGCCGGAACACAGGTTGCGGATCTGACAGTCTTCGCAGCCAGTGTTGGTACGGTCCAGGCGCTGGGACAGGAAGTCGTTCAACTCCACCTGTTTCACACCGCTATGGACGTTGCCGAAGGTCGGCAGGCTCGAACCGGTAAAACGGTGGCACAGGTTCAGCTCGCCCTTGTGATCCACCGCCAGCATCTTCAGGCCCGCGCCGCATGGCAGGGCTTTCTTGTGGCCTTCGTGGATGTCGGTGATGAGCTGGTGCAGGTTGGAGAACCCGATGTTGCGGTGCTCCAGCGCCGCTTCCAGGTAACGACGACCCAGCGCCTTCATGTTGGCGAACACCTGCACCAGTTCATCGCTGGTGAGGTTGAAGCTGCTGATGTCGCCGGAGGTCACCGGGGCAAAGCCGACTTCGGCAAAACCCAGTTCGTTGAACAGGTGATCCCAGATGGTTTCGACGTCGGTCACGCCGGTGGTGAGCGTTACGCGAGCTCCGACCGGACGGCTGTTGTAGCGCGACAACAGCATCTCGGCCTTGCGCCGCACCACGTCATAGGTGCCCTGCCCGCCCACGGTGATGCGGTTGCGGTCGTGCACGGTCTTCGGCCCGTCGATGCTCACCGACAAACCGAAACGATGGGCATTGAGGTAATCCACCGTTTCTTCGGTGAGCAACGTGGCGTTGGTGGTCATGACAAATTCGACGAACTTGCCCGCCTCGCGAAAACGCTTCTCACAATAGTCGACCATGTACTCGATCAGCTTGCGGTTGCTCAGCGGTTCGCCGCCGAAGAACACCACGGTGAAACGCTCTTCGTCCGGGGATTCGCGCAGCAGCATTTCCACCGAGGCGATCGCCGTTTCGACGTCCATTTTCTTGCCCGCCGACGGCTTGTCGAGGTCTTCCTTGTAGCAATACGTGCAGCTCAGGTTGCAGCCGGTGTTGACGTTGAGCACCACGGTATTGATCGCCGTACGCTCGACCCGCTTGGTGGCGATGTCCGGGGTCAGCGGCGAGCCGTCGCTGACCAGTTCCAGGGCCATCAGCTCGCGCAGGGTCTCGGTGATTTCCTCGCCGTTGAAACGCGCGGCCAGGCGCTGGATCAGGTCGTCCGAGGAACAACCTGGCCCGCGCAAGGTGTCGATGATGGTGCCCGTCAGTTCATCGCTGGCGAACAGCGAACTGCTGGGGATGTGAAACAGCATGCGGTCAGCATCGACCTGCACTTCGTGCAGGTTGCGTTCGACCAGATTCAAGATAGCGCCCATGGCAAACCTCCTGTGCAGGCCCCGCTTGGCGGGGCTTGCGGTCATTCCGAAAAGTGTCTGAAGCCTGTGCCGTCAGCCAACTCACGGAATGGGTGGATTGTTCCAGCGTTGCACGGTCACGATCAGGTGGCCTTCGCCGGTCAGGGATTTCCCTGCGTCGTCGACGGCGGCGATCACCTTGAGGTTGCCGGCATTGTTGGTGGACATCTTGCGTGCCGGGTTCGGCCCGGCATCGCCCGGAGTGAACACGCCGGTGTCGGCCTGCATGGTGCCGGCGAACTTGACGTCTTCGTCTTCCCTGGCGCGGTCGTCGAAGGCCTCGACTTTCCACTGCGCCGGGAACACACCGATGCGGTACGGCTTGCCATCAGCGCCCTTGCCCCAGGCTTCCGCGTCGAAACGGCCCTGGACTTTCGGCGTCGAACCACCGCCCTCGCCGATCCGTGCAACCGAGAATTCCGGCACAACCTTGACCGAGGCGATCTTGCTGTACACCGACAGGCTCGGGCCCTTTAGCGTGCCGACGCTGACCGCGCGCAAACCTGGCTGGGCATTGGCGGCGGCCTTGAGCTTGACCTTGATCCGCTCCGGGCTCTGCTCGACCACTTCGAGCACTTCCACGCCTTTGCCGAAGTCCGGCTTGCCGGTCAGGCCGCTGCCGATCAGGGTCACTTCGGTTTCACTGCCGGCCTTCAGATAACCCGGCTGCACCGCCAGCAAACGGTTGGAGCCTTGCTTGGCGGCGACGAAGTCCAGGCCACGCTCGTCGTGCTCGGCCTCGAACATCCGGCCCTGCATCGCATTACCCTGGGCGGCGAACACCTGGCGCATGGTCACGCCATCGATGGTCACGTTGCCGCGCCATTCGTAGCCGGTGTAGAGGATTGCACTGCCGTCGCCGTTGAACGGCGTGCCGTCGGCATACTGGCCTTTGACGCTGACCTTGAAGGTGTCGCTGCCATCGGCACTCACGGTCATTACACCCGCCAGCTCACCCTTGCCCGGCAAGTGGCCGCTGAAGCTCCAGTCGCCCACCAGGGCATCGGCTTTCGGCGCCGCGCTCTGCCATTTTTTCCAGGCCGGGTTGTCCAGCGGATAACGCTTGGCCAGCAGCGGCACCATCTCTTTGCGGGCCATATCGAACCAGTCGCGGTCCCGGGACAGCGCCTGGTATTCCAGGGATGGCCATTGGCCGAGGTGGAAGTTCACCAGACGCTCCCACTCCTGGGCCGGACGCCGTTGCAGGGCGACCCGCGCACCGGAGTGACAGCGGCCGCACATCTGGCTGGTCTGGTCGTCGAACTGCTCGACGGTATTGAGCCGACGCTCCAGTGCATAGCGCACGCCGTCGGTTTCGCTCGGCGCCAGGCCCTGGGTGTCGGCCAGGTATTTGACCAGCGCGCGACGGTCGTCATCGCTGATCTGCAAACCGTGCATGGTCTGCATCCGGGCAATGCTCATCAGCCAGCCTTCCGGCGTTTTGCGCTGGTGGCTGATGCGGCTGAGGGCGTTATCGGCTTCGGGGGTGTGACAGCCCTGACAGGTTTCCTTGAGGATGGTCTGGGCGTCGCGGGCTGCCAGGCTATGAGGCGAATGCAGCGCTACACAAGCGGCTACGGCCAGCAGGCTGGCGCTCATGCCTGATCGGAGTTTTCTCTTCATCAACGTCGAACCTCGCACGGTGCGTTCTTATTGTTGTGGCTTATCGTTTTTATGGTTTCTGCCGCCGGCTTTGATCCGCTGACGGAGGCAAGAGAAACGTCTGCGATGAGCAATACACGGAGCGTGCCAGCTTATGAATATTTCAATGAATCAATGACTTGTGACTAATAACCGTTTTTTTTCGGGAGACGTCATGGGCGTTGCACGTTTAATTTCGCGACAACTGTTTCACTCTGAGACAAGCATAGTTTTCTGTAGGAGCGAGCCTGCTCGCGATGGTCGTTAACGATATCGCGTGCTTACAGGCTAAACGTAGTGCTCTTTCGTCCATCGCGAGCAGGCTCGCTCCTACAGGGTGTTGTGTTCGGGACGTCTCACGTCGTCGCAATTTGCGACGTTTATCGATGTCAGGGTGACCCGAAAAATATCTATCACCCCACTAGATCGGGCCTTGCGGCCGAAAAAACACAACTGGCACAGGCATTGCGAAAGCCCGGTTCTCACGAACAACAAGAGGCCTCGCCAATGTCGCTCCCAAACCTGCTTCCCGCCACTTCGGCATTCATCCAGCGCGCCCCGCGCATGCTCATCGGCGGTGACTGGGTCGAGGCCGCCGACGGCCAGACCATGCCCCTGCACAACCCGGCCACCGGTGAGGTGCTGTGCGTGGTGCCACGGGCAACACCGGAAGATGTCGACCGTGCGGTGCTCGCCGCCCGCCAGGCGTTCGACGATTCGGCCTGGACCCGCACCCGTCCCCGGGAGCGGCAGAACCTGCTGTGGAAACTCGCCGACCTGATGCAGCGCGACGCCGAACTGCTGGCGCAACTGGAATGCCTGAACAACGGTAAAAGCGCGGCGGTGGCCCAGGTGATGGACGTGCAACTGGCCATCGACTTCCTGCGCTACATGGCCGGTTGGGCGACCAAGATCGAAGGTTCTACGGTTGACGTGTCGGCACCGCTGATGCCCAACGACCAGTTCCACAGCTTCATCCGCCGTGAAGCGGTGGGCGTGGTCGGTGCCATCGTCGCCTGGAACTTCCCGCTGTTGCTGGCCTGCTGGAAACTCGGCCCGGCCTTGGCCACCGGCTGCACCGTGGTGCTAAAGCCGGCCGACGAAACCCCGCTGACCGCACTTAAACTTGCCGAACTGGTGCTGGAAGCCGGTTATCCCGAAGGCGTATTCAACGTGGTCACCGGCACCGGCATCACCGCAGGTTCTGCCTTGACCCACAACCCGCTGGTGGACAAGCTGACCTTCACCGGCTCCACCGCCGTCGGCAAGCAGATCGGCAAGATCGCCATGGATTCCATGACCCGGGTCACCCTGGAGCTAGGCGGTAAATCACCGACCATCGTCATGGCCGACGCCGACCTGAAAACCGCCGCGGCCGGGGCTGCCAGTGCGATCTTCTTCAACCAGGGCCAGGTCTGCTGCGCAGGCTCGCGGCTGTATGTGCAGCGCAAGCACTTCGACAATGTGGTGGCGGACATCAGCGACATTGCCAACGCCATGAAACTCGGCAACGGCCTGGACCCGAGCGTCGACATGGGGCCCTTGATCTCGGCGCGCCAGCAGGAACGCGTCTACGGGTACATCGAAAAGGGCCGGGAAAGCGGCGCGACCATCGCCTGCGGTGGCGAGCAGTTCGGCCCGGGGTTCTTCGTCAAGCCAACGGTAATTGTCGACGTCGATCAGAAGCACTCACTGGTGCAGGAAGAAATCTTCGGCCCGGTGCTGGTGGCCATCCCGTTCGATGACGAAGCTGATGCCCTGCGCATGGCCAATGACAGTCCGTATGGATTGGGCGCGAGCATCTGGTCCAATGACCTGGCGGCGGTGCACCGGATGATTCCGCGCATCAAGTCAGGCTCGGTGTGGGTCAACTGCCACAGCGCCCTGGACCCGGCGCTGCCGTTCGGAGGCTACAAGATGTCCGGGGTCGGGCGTGAGATGGGGTATGCGGCGATCGAGCATTACACCGAGCTGAAGTCGGTGTTGATCAAGTTGTGACTCGTAGCGTCCTTCAGGCCGCCTTCGCGAGCAAGCCCGCTCCCACATTGGAATGCGTTCCCCTGTGGGAGCGGGCTTGCCCGCGAAGGCGCCCCCCCAGCCACTACGCCGCTGTTTCGCGGTCCAGTGGGCGACCCACCCCATATTTTGCGCCGGCCCGAAGCGCGTGACGAAGCTTCAGGGCCGGCCGTTCGACGCAGTAGTACGAAACGCCGCTGAGCAGCAACGACAAGGCCAGCACTGTTGCAACAACGGCCCCATCGTAGGTAACCGACCAGACAGCGTGCAGGAAGTACATCACCACATAGTGATTCAGGAACACGCCGTAGCTGATATTGCCGAGGAACTCGTCAATCCGGTGAAACCTGAGCTTTGTCAGCAGGTACACGGCGGGCACGCCCAGCGCTATGCCGGCGGTCACTTCGGCATTGAACGGTCGGCGCTCTATCCATCCCGCCATGATGGCCGCAAACATCAGGGCCGCCACCACGGCGGTGCCGGCAGCGATCGCCAAATCCTTCGGCTGCGCTTTGTACAGGTAGCTGCCGCACAGGAACATGAACAGCACACCCGGCAATAGACGGTAGCCGTACAGGTCGGTGTTGATGAACCCCAGGCACGCGGCCATGAAGACGACGACGGATAGAGCAAACGCAACGCCCCGCGTCCTATAGATGATCAGGAAAGGGATCATCAGGTAGAAGCACATCTCAAGCCCCAAAGACCAGGCCGGCGGCAAGATCCACGATCCCGCCGCGCCGAACATGTAGAAGCCGAGTGGCACGATAGCCAGGCTTGCGGCGATGTTGCGCAGCGTCAGCTCGGCGGCTTGAGGCGTGCCGGGCAGCAGGAAATAGATCACCGCACAGGAAACCACGAAGTAGAACAGGAATTGAGGATAGAGCCGCAGGGCGCGGTCCAGGTAGAACAGGCCGACTTTCTCCGGCGCCTTGTAGTTGCGTTCGATCAGCGAAGTCATCACGAAACCGCTGATGATCAGGAAGGAAATCACGGCAATCACGCCGGGGTTTAGCCCCATGAATGTCTTGCCCATATGAGAAACGGCCACCAGAACGGCCAATAGCAGACGATAAACTCCCACTTACACCCCAACATTCCTTGTCATTATGGCGCGTAAATTACGATGCTTTGCGCTGGGAGAACAGGCTTTTTCGCCGTATCCGGACGTTCTTCATTCAGGGTTTGAAACCCTGGCCCAGCAACCAGCTGCGAACCATCCGCCCCTGCTCCACCGTCAGCCCGGCCAATACCTGATCCGCCGGCTCTCCCTGCT
Source organism: Pseudomonas sp. PDM30 (assembly GCF_019218985.1). Classification (NCBI taxonomy): domain Bacteria; kingdom Pseudomonadati; phylum Pseudomonadota; class Gammaproteobacteria; order Pseudomonadales; family Pseudomonadaceae; genus Pseudomonas; species Pseudomonas sp. PDM30. The sequence goes on along the minus strand of NZ_JAHUWM010000012.1, from coordinate 40,586 downwards.
TTAACCTCTGCACCAACGCCGCCACCTCAACCCCATGCACATGCCAGATACCCAGCGGTTGATCCGCCGTGATCACCACCTCGGCTTCATCGACCAGCCCATCACGCAACACCGGCGCCCGCTCAATCCTCAGCGCATTGAAATCCGCCTCGGCATGGGCCACCTCGGCATCCGGCCAGCTCCGCCGTGCCTGCCAGAACGGCTGGTCCGGCCAGCGTTGCTCATCGGCATAAAAATCCCGGCCGATCCGCGCAAACCGCAAAAACAACTGCCCCACCCGCTGCTGGTGGAAACGCTGGGCCAGAGCCGCTCGTTCGGGTTTGCACAGCAGCGTGTTGATCACCGCGGGCGCCTGCAACGCCGAAGACAAGGACTGAAAGATCCCGTTGCCCGACAATGGGTCCACCGCCATTGCCGCATCGCCGACCCGAATCCAGTTATCGCCACACACCTGCGGGCTCAGAATCGCCGTGCTGCTGCGGGCGTGCAGTTGTAGATCGCTTTGCGCTGCGCCAGCAAAAAATGCAGTGGCCAGCCGCGAACCCTCGCGCCGCTGTCGGCAGTAATCGAGCAACATAGCCTTGCCCGGCAACCCGGCACTGGCCACATCCACCGTCCATTGCCAGTAACACTGGCCGTCGGCGCGCCGCGCCATCCACGCCCAACCGTCCTCAAGGCTTTCCACGGCACTGGCGGTGCTGCCCGGCGAACCCTGCCAGCGATTGAGCAAGCTGACGGTCTCGGGCCCACGCAAGCCTTTGCCGATAGCGGGGGCCTGACGTCCTCGGGCCTCTACGAGAAACGGCGCCAGCAGTGGTTCGCGGCCGTCGATTTCGATTCGGTGGCCATTGGTCGATGATTGAACCGTCAGCACCCGGCCTTCGATCAACTCGACCCCCGCCAGGCGCAAATCCTCACGCAGACCTCGGTCAAACAGCGGACGGTCGAGCAAGTATTCGATGTTCTGCGCATGCTGCTGGCCATTCCAGTTCACCTGGCGTTGAGAAGGCAGCGTCGCCTCCGCCAACGCCTGGTGCAGACCCGCGCTGCGCAAGGCTTCCAGAACCCGCACGGACACGCCTTCGAGCGCCGCAAACCGGCGCCATTCGCTGATCAGCGTGACGCCATGGCCCAGCCGCTTCAAACCCAGCGCGACCGCGGCCCCCGCCGGGCCGGCGCCCAGAATGACGATGTCGTTCACGGCCCGAAACGCCGTTCAGGACCACGGTAACGGGCATGCTCGCGCAACCACTCGATGACTTGCTCATTGCTGGCACCAGGCTGTTCGACGAGGAACCTGGCAATGTGTCCGCTCAAGGCGGCACAACCGAGGCTCGCCCCGGATTGCCCCGGGTAGGTGCCATGCACACACGCGGCGAAATCCGCCTGGGCGCTGTTGAGCCACGACCATTCCTGCTCGGCGCACCGCGCATCGCCGGTCACCCGCAACACCTGCGGATAGTTCGCCGGAAACACCCCTTCCCCTTGGGCCGGGCTCGACGCACACAGCAGCACGCCCTGCGCCACCGCCGCCGCGCAGGCCGCGCGCAACAGGCTGCGATCCTGGCGCAGGCCAAGGCTCAAATTGATCAGTCGAACGTCCTGCGTCAGCAGCCAGTCAATCGCCGTGGCGATCTGCAAGGCGCTGGTGACACCCCGCTGGTCGAACACCTGAGCCACGCAAAACAGCGCCGAGGGTGCACGCCGGCCGATGGCCTCGATCACCGCACTGCCATGCCCCAGCGGGTCTTCGCGCAAGTCGCCCTCGGCCAGGCCGTCTTCGAGCAATGAAAAGCGTCGACCGGCGATCACTTGCACCCGTTGTGCCGCCGAGTGACCGCTGTCCACCACACCAATGCGCAACTCAGGTTTCATGCAGCACCGTTTTCGAGGTCAGTACGCCGTCGAGCAATTCGAAGCGCAGGTCGGCGTCGGCCAGGGTTGAAGGGCGATGGCTGATCAGGATGCGCGTACGCCCGGCAAACAGGCGGTCGATGGCGTCGATGACTTCGCGCTCGGTGGCTTCATCCACTGCGGACGTGGCTTCATCGAGCACCAGGATCAGTGGGTCCTGCAACAGTGCCCGGGCAATCGCGATGCGTTGTTTCTGCCCGCCGGACAACTGCTGGCCCCGCTCGCCCAAGGGACTGTCGAGACCTTCGGGCAAGGACTCGATCAGGCTGTCGAGTTGCGCCAGTCGCGCCACGTCGGCAATCGCCTCGCGGCTGGCGTCCGGTGCCGCGTAGGCCAGGTTGTCGGCGAGGCTGCCGCGAAACAGCACGATGTCCTGGCTGACGATGGCGATGCGCCGACGCAACTGGAACAGATCCAGCTCGCGCAGATCGACGTCGCCCAGCAGTACCCGGCCCGATTGCGGATCGTGATGACGTTGCAGCAGGTCGATCAGGGTGGACTTGCCCACGCCCGAGCCGCCGCTGAGGGCCACTTTCATACCGTAGGGAATCCGCGCCTCGATGCCGCGCAGGGTCGATTGGCGGCCGGGATGGGCGAAGTGCACGTTGTCGAACCAGAGATCGCCGCCAGTGGGCATTGCCCTTGGCGTGGCGGGCGTCAACACCGTCGGTTGTTCGCCGCGCAACTCCATGACCCGGCCGAGGCTGACGGTCATCCGCTGGATCGCGACGTAGAGCCCGAGCAGGCTTTGCACCGGCCCCACGGCCATGCCCAGGTAAGTGGAAAAGGCAATCAGGGCGCCGAGTTGCCAGGTGCCCTGCACCACCCAGTAACCGCCAATCAGAAATGCGCAGGCCCGGGACAGCGAGGTCAGGGTACCGGGCACGGCCTGGGTGAAAAATTCGGTGACTTGCAGGCGCAGCAACTGGCTCATGTAGCCCTGCCCCAGCGTCTCGAGGCGTCGCGCTTCACGCTGTTGCTGGCCAGCGGACTGGATGAACTTCATCACCGGCAACGTCTCGACCATGAACGACGACATGTCCGCCGAACGCTCGCGCAACTGCCGCACATCGCGCTCCACCTTGCGCCGCATCCAGCGCAGCCAGAGGACGTCGAGGGGAATCAGCACCAGGGCCAGCAACGAGAGTTTCCAGGACAAGGTCAACAGCATCGCAATGGCAACCACCAGGCCGATCACGCTCGACACCGCCGAGAACAGCGAGTCCACGGCGAACCGCTGGATTTCCGCGACATCGCCATCGAGGCGCGACATCAGGTCGCCGATACGCCGCTGGCCGTAAAAGCTCGGCGACAGGGTTTGCAAATGCCGGTACAGGTCATCGCGCAGGGCAAACAGCATGCGCCCGGACAGTCGCGTGTGCAGGTAGCGGTTGATGCCCGAAAGCGCCGTGCCCAGTAACCCGGCAACGATCATCAGCCCGGCGATCATTACCAGCATCGGGAAATTGCGCGCCAACAGGCCATCGTCGATCAGCAGTTTGGTCAGCCACGGCTGCACCAGCACCAGCGCCGAGGCGCAGACCGACAAACCCAGCAGCCCGGCAATCGCCAGGCGATGGGGTCGCACGAAGCTGTACAGCCAACGCAATGCCGCTTGCAGAGCCTCGGGGTTCTGGCTGTCGATCAGCCGAACGATCAAGCGCTGCATCACGAACGCAACTGTTTGAGCTTGCGATAAAGCGTCGCGCGGCTGATGCCCAGGGCGTCGGCGGCGGCCGAGACGTTGCCCTGGTGCGTGTCCAGGGACTGACGGATCAGCTCCAGTTCGTTTTCCCGGATGCTGCCGGCCTGGGGCCGTTCGCCGGTGGTCAACTCGTCGAGCATGCTGTCGGGCAAGTGGTCGAGGGTCAGCACGGTGTCGCCCGGTTCGCGCATGGCCAGCGCGGTGCGCAGGACCATCTCCAGTTGGCGGATGTTGCCCGGCCACTGATAACCGTTGAGCAAGCGATCGAGATCATCGTGCAGGACCACGGCGGGTGCGCCCAATGTCGTCAGCATGCGAGTGACGAGCGCGCCGAAATCTTCGCGTTCGCGCAGGGCCGGAAGCATCACGCTGATGCCATTGACCCGGTAGAACAGGTCCTCGCGAAAGTGTTTTTCTTCCACCAGACGCTTGAGGTCGCGGTGGGTGGCGCAGATCAGCGCGACGTCGATGTCCTGCTCTTCGCCTGCACCCAGGGGCGCGACCTTGCGATCCTGCAGCACCCGCAACAACCGGGCCTGCAAGGCCAATGGCATATCGCCGATTTCATCGAGGAACAAGGTGCCGCCATGGGCCTGCTGCAAGCGCCCGACCATGCCGCCCCGGCGTGAACCGGTGAACGCGCCTTCACGATAGCCGAACAGTTCGGACTCGATCAGGCCTTCGGGAATGGCCGCGCAGTTCACCGCCACGAAGGGTTTTTCGCAGCGCGCACCGGCCATGTGCAGGGCACGGGCGATCACCTCTTTACCAGTGCCGGTTTCGCCCAGTAACAGGACCGGCAGTTCATTGGCCAGGCCTTGGCGGGCCATGCGCAAGGCACGGGCGTAGCGCGTATTGCTGCCGGCGAGCGCTTCCAGGTCCGGTTGCGCCTTGGGCGGTTTCGCGACTGTGCGCGGCGGGCTGCTGACGTTGATCGAGCGTTGCGGCGCGCGCAGGGTCTTGTAGAAGAATTCACCCTTGGCGGTTTGCAGGCTGCCGGCTCCACCCTGATGCAGACGCGCCAACAATTGCAGGCCGTCGACTCCGAGAAACTCTTCGCAGCGCCGACCGATCAGGGCCGAGCGCTCGGCGTGGAGCAACTGGCAGGCCTGGGCGCTGACCGCCAGGATCTGCCCGCCGAGGCTCACGGCCAGCAGGCCTTGCCACGGGGATTCCAGATATTGCCGACGGCTGTGGAAGGCCAGGACGATTTCGTCCGGATAACTGGCGTTGAACACCCGGCTTTCGATCTGGCTGACCGCCATGGCCAGCAGCGCAGTGCTGTCGTGGGCACGGCCGAGGGGGCCTTCGCGGGTCAGGTCGAGGACGCCGAGAATGTCGCCCTGGGGGCAATGGATCGGCACCGAAGTGCAGGAAAAATCACTGAGGCGATCCAGATAATGTTCGCCGCAATCGATCAGGGTCGGCCGGGCTTCCACCAGTGCCGTGCCCAGGGCGTTGGTGCCGCGAACCGCTTCGCTCCAGCAGGTGCCGAGGGTGATGTCCTGCAGGCCGCTGCCCTTGAGACGGTCGGCGCGGCCTTCGACGGCGAGGATGGTGGCGTCGGAGTTGGCGAGGATGATCAGCCCTTCCTTGCCCTGACGCTCGGCCAGGTAATCGATGGCCGGCAACGCAGCGTCGATCAACAAGCGGTTGCTGGACAGCAACACGTCGAGGCTAGCACTCGATTCCAGCGCCAGCTCATGCTTGGCATTGAAATGCACGCCATGGCTGAGACTGCGTCGCCACGAGGCATCGATTTCCGCACGCAGGACGCCATCCGGCACTTCGCCTTCCAGGTGCAACTTTTCCCGAGCCAGCCGGGCTTCGCGATGCAGTTTGGGGGAGTTTGTTTTTATTGGCGTCATCAAGCGCTCCGGGTCATCCACCCTGCGCCTTCATACGTCGGCGCCCTGGAGCAATCTTTACGTTAACGTCAGGGCTATGGCAAGTGCCGTAGGGCGCTTGTGTTCCGTCAGGAGGACCCCGTAATCGTTCATCGCGAGCAAGCTCGCTCCCACACTTGACCGAGGTGAACCGCATATTTGTGTTCAACACTGACCAGTGTGGGAGCGAGCTTGCTCGCGATAGCGATCTACCAGGCAGCAAAGATCTCAGAGCTGCCAAACCTCAGGGTCCACAAAAAACGCCCGGGCATTATCCTCCAGGCTCTCCAGGTGATACCCGCCCTCCTGCACAATCAGGCACGGCAACCCGAGGCTGCGAATGCGCTCACCGAGCAGGGCAAACCCTTCGCGGGTCACCGCTACTTTGCTTTGCGGGTCCAGCTCGAAAATATCGAAGCCCAGGGACAGCACCAGCACCTCGGCGCCGAAGTCCTTCAGCGCCTTCAGCGCTACTTCCAATTGCCCGAGAAAAACCGCCTCGCTGGCGCCATGGGCCATCGGCAGGTTGAGGTTGAAACCCTCGCCTGCACCGACACCACGCTCTTCGGCAAAACCTGCGACGCCCGGATAGAAGTTGGTCGGATCGCCGTGCACCGACACGTAGAGCACGTCATCGCGGTCGTAGAAAATCTCCTGAATACCCTGACCATGGTGCATGTCGGTATCCAGCACCGCTACCCGCGAAAAACCGGCGCGCAATACCTGCGCCGCCACCGCCGCGTTGTTCACATAACAGAAACCACCCGCCGCTTCGGCCCGGGCGTGGTGACCCGGTGGCCGGCACAGGGCATAGGCTGCCGGCTCGCCATCGAGCAAAGCCCGGGCACCGGCGATGGCGCTTTGCGCCGACCAGTAGGCCGAACGCCAGGTCTGCTCGCCCACCGGGCAACTGCCATCGGCCAGATAGCGCGCCGCTTGCGCGAGAATTCCGCGCAGGGCATTGGGTTCGCGGACAAAGATGTTCGACATCACCTCGTCACCCCAATCCTCGGGAATCTCTTTCCAGCGCTGATGGGCTTCCTGCAAAAACCTCAGGTACGGTGCGCCGTGCACCGCCAGCAGCGGATCGAGCCCGGCATCGGCCGGTTGCTCAACGGCAAAACCCAACGCGTGAGACGCCTGCACCAGGCGCTGCGCACGCTCCGGCACTTCCTGCGGCGTGCGCATCTGGCCACGGGAATAGTAGCTGCGTGGATGGTGGAGCAATTGTTCGGGATGGAAAAAACTGCGCATGGAGTGAATACCTGTCAGTTAACGTAGATCTTGAAACCAGCCGCATTCCACTGTGGGAGCGAGCTTGCTCGCGATGAGGTCAGCACATTCAACATTCATGGCGACTGATCCACCGCTATCGCGAGCAAGCTCGCTCCCACATTGACGGCGTTTATTCAGTTTTTACCGCGCGGGCCAACACGGCATTGAGCAACACATCGGTGCCCTGGCGCACATCCTCGGGCAGCACATCTTCCGCTTCGTTATGGCTCAGGCCGCCCACGCACGGGATGAACACCATCGCTGTCGGGCAGTACCGCGCCAGGTGGATCGCATCATGTCCGGCGCCGCTGACAATCGATTGCTGAGCGTAGCCCAGGGCGTCCACGGCCTGTTGCACCGCCGCCACGCAGTCCACGTCGAACGGCGTCGCCGGGCTGATCCAGTGCGGGGTGATCGCCAGTTTCAAACCGCGAGCGTCGGCAATCGCCTGAAGCCGCGCACGGACCTGTTGTTCCATGGTCTCGATGGTTTCATCACGGTGATGACGCAGGTCGACGGTGAAGTTCACCAGCCCCGGAATGGTGTTGCGCGACGACTTGTTGATGCTCAATTCACCGACCGTGGTCAGGCCTTCGGGAGCGAAGTCCGCCGCCAGGCCTTCGATGGCCTGGATCATCTGCGCCACGCCGTACAAGGCGTCCTTGCGCAGCGGCATAGGCGTGGTGCCGGCGTGGGCCGCCATGCCTTCGACCCGTACGTCGAGCCAGCGAATCGCCTGGCCGCCACTGACGACGCCGATGCTCTTGGCGTTGTCTTCGAGGATCGGCCCTTGCTCGATGTGGGCTTCAAAGTACGCATCCACCGCGCCGCCGAGCGGGCGCTCGCCGGCATAACCGGTACGTTGCAGCGCCTCAGCAACGCTGATCCCATCGATATCGCGCACCGCCAGCGCAGCGTCCAGATCCATGATCCCGGTGAACACCGCCGAGCCGAACATGGCCGGGGTGAAGCGTGCGCCTTCTTCGTTGGTCCACACCGCCACTTCCAGCGGCTTGCGGGTCTGGATGCCCAGATCGTTCAGGCAGCGCACCACTTCCAGGCCGGCGAGCACGCCGTACACGCCGTCGAAACGCCCGCCTTCGGGCTGGGTGTCGAGGTGGCTGCCCATCATCACCGGCGCGGCATCAGGATCGGTGCCGGCGCGGCGGGCAAACAGGTTGCCGATGGCATCCACGCTCAGGGTCATGCCGGCTTCGCGGCACCAGTGGGCAAAGAGTTCCCGACCGGCCTTGTCCTCGTCGCTCAGGGCCAGGCGGCAGCTGCCGCCACGGGCGGTAGCGCCGATTTCGGCCATCGCCATCAGACTCGCCCAGAGGCGTTCGCCATTGATCTTCAACATGTGTTTCTCCAGGAAAATTCGGGGGTCAGGCCTTGGCCAGTTCCAGGCGTTCAGCGCTGGCATGGCGACGGGCAAGGGACAGGACACACAGCAGCGAAGTCGCGGCGATCAGGCTGTAGAACACCGCCATCGGCCACCACTGGCCGACGAACCTGTGTGCCAGCAGCGTGCCGATCAGTGGCGTCAGGCCACCGGCCACAGCGCCGCAAATCTGGTATGCCAGAGAGATCGCGGTGTAGCGCACACGGGTCTCGAACATGCCGCTGACGTAGCCGGCGATCACCGCGTAGAACGACGCCATGCACACCACCGCCAACGCAATGCCGAGGATGATCAACGGCGCCTGGGCCGAACTGACCAGCACGAACATCGGGTACGGCGAAGCCATCGCCAGCAGCGACACCAGGCACAGGAAGCGGGTGGCGCCAATCTTCTCGGCGACCCAGGCCGCCAGCGGTTGAATGCAGAACTGGATGATCGCGACGACAAACAGACACTCAAGGATCAGCGAGCGCGGCAGTTCCAGTTGCTGAGTGGTGTAGGCGATCATGAAGGTGTTGGTGAAATACACCCCGGCGATCCCCAGGGTGTTGGCGCCGATGCACAGCAACAAAGGACGCCACGCGGTGCGCAGCACCTCCATGACCGGCGCCTGCTCCTTGCGTTTGTTTTTGCTCGCCAATTCACGACTGGCAAGAAACTCCGGCGACTCATTGACCCCCAGGCGAATCGCCAGGCCCACCAGCAGCAACAGCGAACTGGCGAGGAACGGCAGGCGCCAGCCCCAGCTCATCAGGTCTTCTTCCGGCAGACGGGTGACGGCGCTGAAGGCCAGCAGCGACAGGATCAAACCCGCCGGGCTGCCCAGTTGCGCAAACGAGGCGAAGAAATTGCGCCGGCCTTTCGGCGCATGCTCGCCGGCCATCAGCACCGCCCCGCCCCACTCGCCACCCACGGCAATGCCCTGGACGATGCGCAACAGAATCAGCAGCACCGGGGCCGCGGCGCCGATTTGCGCGTAAGTCGGCAGCAAGCCGATGCATACCGTGACCACGCCCATCATCAACAAGGTGATGATCAGCGACTTCTTGCGGCCGATGCGGTCACCGATATGACCGAAGACAATCCCGCCCAACGGCCGCGCAAAGAAACCCACGGCGAAGGTGCCGAAAGCGGCCATGGTGCTGAACAGCTTGTCGTCCGAGGGGAAGAACAGCGCACCGAACACCAGCGCGGCGGCGGTGGCGTAGATGTAAAAGTCGTACCACTCGATCATGGTGCCAATGAAGGCAGCGGCGGCCGCACGGCGCGGCTGGGACGAAGCTTGAGGCTTCATGGGGTCGGGCTCCTTTGGTTATTTTTCTGGCAGGAGAGAAACGGCAAATCCGCGGCGCTCTGGCGGCGCCGGTCTGGGGATGATTTTTCGTTCCCGGGCCATGATTAGTCAATTTTCTATTTATTATTCGAAGTATTACTTAAGCTTATAATTGAGAGCGACAGTCGAACGCGGTGTGCAACGCACAGGCGTTGAGCAGAATGTAAACGGGGGTCTGCAATGTCAGTTACAGGTCGCGGCTCTTCTGGACAGGCAGCAATCGATCAAAAGCGAACCCTTATCGGCCCGGGGTCGCTTAGGACTCTTCAAAATGATGCCGCAACAATGGCATCTCTCGCTAATAGCCAACGTAGACAGGTTCTCGCCCATAAAACCCCTTCCGGCCAGCGCTATAAGTAGCAAGCTATTTGTTAATGAAAGTCTGAAGTATTCATTTGAACTTTCAGATTCTTTCAGTGCGCGGCCTGTGCCTAACATCGACTCCACAGCGAACCAGCCTCTTGGCAGCCTGGCGCCGTCGAAGTGCATTTGCAGTAGGCCTTGGGATTTTTGAGGATCACCGATGAAGCTGGAAATTTTTCGCACGCTGTGGGGTTACACCGCCAGCAAGGCTCAGGCACTCGAGGAGTTGCTGCAAGCGGGCTTTGATGGCATGGAAGCACGCCTGCCACTGGACGCCCGTGAACGGACCGAGTTTGGCGCCTTTCTCCAGGCCAATCGCCTGGGCTATATCAGCACAGTCTTCACCGCGTATGACGTGCTGCCGGACCAGTCTGCGTCCCCCGCCATTCACCTCAATGACCTCGACCAGAAACTCGCCTGGGCCGCTGAACTCGGCCCACGCTTCGTCAACGTGCTGGCGGGCAATGACCGCTGGTCCTTGCCACAGCAAGTGGAGTTTTTCGGCCAGGCGCTGGATCTGGCGCGCAAGCACGGCCAGGTCTGCAGTTTCGAAACCCACCGTTCGCGTTCGCTGTTCAACCCCTGGGTGACTCTGGAGTTGATCCGGCAATTGCCCGATCTGTTGTTCACCAGTGACATCAGCCACTGGGTCGTGACCTGCGAACGCCTGTTGAATGACCCGGCCGATGACCTGAGCGCTTTCATCGAGCGGGTTCACCATATCCAGGCCCGGGTCGGTTACGACCAGGGCCCGCAGGTTCCGCACCCGGCGGCTCCCGAATATGCAAGGGAACTGGCCTTCCACCAGCAGCACTGGGAAAGCATCTGGCGCTCGCAGCAAGCCCGCGGTTACCAGGTCAGCACCCTGACCCCGGAATTCGGCGCCGACGGCTACCTGCATCATTTGCCCTTCACCAATGTCCCGGTCGCCGACCTATGGTCGTTGAACGTGTGGATGGGCCAGACCGAGCGCGAACACTTCGACCGTTTCAGCCACTCAAGCCATCCTTAGGGAGCCGATGCGTCATGCCTGATAATAAAAACAACAGCGCCAGCACTGACACACACAAAGCCAACTTCAACAGCATCCCGGTGGTCAACATCGCCGGTCTGTTCAGCGTTGAACTGGAACACCGCCTGGCCGTGGCCGAACAATTGGGGCGCGCCGCCAGCGAGGTCGGGTTCCTCTACATCACCGATCACGGTATCGACCCGCAACTGATCGCCAACCTGCGCCAGGCTGCCAAGGACTTTTTCGACCAGCCCTTCGACACCAAGATGCAGCACTACATCGGCACCTCCCAAACCCACAAGGGATTTGTGCCCGAAGGCGAAGAGGTCTATTCCAAGGGCAAGCCGGACCACAAGGAAGCCTTTGACGTCGGCTTCGAAGTCCCGGCCGATGACCCGCTGGTGCTGACCAACACGCCATTGCTGGGGCCCAATGACTGGCCGCAGCTGCAAGGTTTCAAGGCGTCGGTGCAGGCCTACTATGAAGCCATCTTCGCCTTGGGCCGGCGGCTGTTCGGTGGCTTCGCCCTGACCCTGGGCCTGGAAGAAAACTACTTCGACAGCCTGGTCACCCGTCCGCCGTCCAAGCTGCGCCTCATCCACTACCCCTTCGACGGTGCCGCCCATGACGCACCGGGTCTTGGAGCCCATACTGATTACGAGTGTTTCACCATCCTTTTGGCCGATAAACCAGGCCTTGAGGTGATGAACAACCTTGGCCAATGGATCGATGCACCACCGATTGCCGATGCCTTTGTGGTCAACATCGGCGACATGCTGGAGGTGATGACCGCAGGCGCATTCGTAGCCACCGCGCACCGGGTGCGCAGCGTGAAGGAGGAACGTTATTCCTTTCCGCTGTTTTATGCCTGCGACTATCACACCCAGATCAAACCACTGCCCGGGTTCGCACAGGCAGGCAACGACTACGAAGAAATCACCATCGGCGAACACATGTATGGCCAGGCGCTGCAGACCTATCAGTATCTGCGCCAGAGGGTGGCCAACGGGGAAGTTCAACTGCCAGGCAAGGCACGCAAGCCCGCCAGTTTCGGACATTTGAAAAATCAGGCTCAACCGTCCTGATTGAAGTTTTCAGCTAACCCCCTACCTACGCCGGAGTCAGTACATCATGAAAAACAATAAGAAAAACCTTTTGAGCCTGGCTGTGTTGGCAGCCGGTATGTTCGGTGCCTCGGTGAGCATGGCCGCGGCAGACACGTTCAAGGTCGGCATGGAGATCACCTACCCTCCCTTTGAGTCCTATGACAAGGACAAAAACGTGGTGGGTTCGGACCCCGAACTGGCAACGGCACTGGCCAAGCACATGAACGCCAAGGTGGAGTTCGTCGACACCAAGTTCCCGAGCCTGATCCTGGGCTTGAACTCCGGCAAGTACGACGCAGTCATTTCCGGCATGTACATCACGCCTGAGCGCCAGACTCAGGCCCAGACCATCGCCTACGCCAACACCGGTGCCGCGGTCATGGTGCCCAAGGGCAGCGAGATCAATGCGAAGAAGCCTGAAGATCTGTGCGGCCTGAAACTGGGCCTGGAACAGGGCACCACCTGGGTCAAGGAATTCAAGAAGCTCTCCGACGACTACTGCGTGCCGAACAACAAAGGCGCCATCACCGTCAGCGAGTACCCTTCGGCCCCCGAAGTGACCCAGGCCTTGTTGTCCAGGAACATTCAGGCCCAGGTTGAAATCGCCGGCGCGGCAAAAATGATCGCGGAAAAGACCAACGGCCGGGTAGTGATCACCACCGAGCATCCGATTTATCAGCAAACCCTGGGCATCTTCGTCAAGAAAGGTAACGACGAAACCTTCCAGGCCGTGCAAAAGGCCTTCGAGGAGAGCAAAAAGAGCGGTGAATACGCCGCAATTCTCCAGAAATATGGCTTGGAAGAACCGACTGCCAATTAAGAACCTGTCCTTGTAGTCTGGTCATCTGCCTCCCCTGCACCGGGGCGGCAGATCGAGGTGCCCCATGCAATTCGATTGGTCATATTTCCTGTCCCTGTTCTCCCTGCCGGACTTCTGGAAGGCCTGCGTAACGGTGGTCCAGCTCAGCGCCCTGGCCTGGTTCATCGGCATGCTGCTGGGTTTTGTCCTGGCCACGGCCAAGCTGTCCCACACGCCCTTGCTGCGCATTCCCGCAGCGGTCTACATCTGGTTCTTCCGCAGCATTCCGTTGCTGGTGCTGGTGGTCTTCGTCTACAACCTGCCGCAACTGTTTCCCGGTAGCGGACCGATTCTGTCCAACCCCTTCTACTCGGGCCTGCTGGCCCTGGTGGTCACTGAAGCGGCGTACATGGCGGAAATCCATCGTGGTGGCCTGATCTCCGTGGCCAAAGGCCAGAAGGAAGCCGGGCGCGCGCTGGGTATCGGCCTGTTCGGCATGCAACGCTTGATCGTGATCCCCCAGGCATTCCGTATTTCGCTGCCCACGCTGATCAATGAATACATCACGGTGGTCAAGCTGACATCGCTGGTCTCGGTCATCTCCCTGACCGAAATCCTCACGGTCGGCCAACGCCTCTATGCCACCAACTTTCTGGTCATGGAAACCCTGGCGGCGGTAGGCGTCTATTACGTGTTGATCGTCACCGTGTTCGGTTTTTTCCTGCAGCGCCTGGAGCGCTACCTGGACCTGAACTTCCGCAAGCCTCACACACTCGACGCGGCCGCCATAGCCAACTTCAGGGCCAGCGCCGAAGCGTTGCCCGACACTGCGCGCAAAGCGGCAGGCAACAATGCGACGCCCATCCTGCAACTGAAGAACATCCAGAAAAGCTATGGCACCCACCAGGTGCTGATGGGCATCGACCTGAATGTCGAGTACGGCCAGGTGGTCTCGATCATCGGGCCATCCGGCTCCGGCAAGACGTCGCTGATCCGCACCGTCAACGGCCTGGAAACCATCGATACCGGCGACATTCTGTTGTTTGGCGAAAAATTCATCGAAGCGTCGGACAAACCCAACAGCACCCGCCTGCGCAAAGGCGTGCGGCACATCGGCATGGTGTTCCAGAACTTCAACCTGTTCCCGCACCGCACCATTCTCGACAACGTCACCCTGGCGCCCCGTTACCATGGCCAGCCGGGTGAGCTGAGTGAACATCGTGCCTATGCGCTACTGGACAAGGTCGGCCTGCTGGCCCATGCCCACAAGTACCCGCACCAGCTCTCCGGTGGGCAGCAACAGCGTGTGGCGATCGCTCGAGCCCTGGCGATGGAACCGCAGATCATGCTGTTCGACGAGCCGACCTCGGCCCTCGACCCGGAACTGGTCAACGACGTGCTGAACGTGATCCGCGACCTGGCCAAAGAAGGCATGACCATGCTGATCGTGACCCACGAAATGGACTTTGCCATGTCGATATCCGACCGGGTCGTATTCATGGAGAACGGTAATATCCAACTGGATGCCGCACCTGAAACCATACGATGCGATGCCGAAGGAGAACGAGTGCGGCGCTTCATGGGCATCAGTGCTCGATCGCCAAGCCGGTCTGCAACGGTGGATCATGCATGAATAGGCAACTACTCTCTTTGAGCTTTCTTCTTTCAGGAAAACGCACATGAATCTGGGAATAGCAGGACGCTGGGCGCTGGTATGCGCCGCCAGCAAAGGTCTGGGCAAAGCCTGCGCACAGGCACTCGTCCATGAAGGCGTGAACGTGGTGATCACCGCACGCGGCGAGCACACGCTCAATGAAACAGCCCGTGAGCTCAGAGCGCTAAATCCTGAAGTGACGGTCATCGCCGTAGCCGGAGACATTTCGACGGCCGAGGGTCGGGCGGCAGCGCTCATGGCCCATGAGCATTTCGATATCTTGATCAACAACGCTGGAGGCCCTCCCCCCGGGGATTTTCGCGAATGGAATCGCGACGCCTGGCTCAAGGCGCTGGATGCCAACATGCTGACGCCTATCGAGTTGATCAAGGCCACGGTAGACGGTATGGCGGCACGTGGATTTGGTCGAATCATCAACATCACGTCGAGTGCCGTGAAGTCCCCTATCGAAAGCCTGGGCCTGTCCAACGGCGCGCGCAGTGGTCTGACAGGTTTTATCGCAGGGCTTGCCCGGCAAGAAAACATCGCCAGTCGCAATGTGACGATCAACAACCTGCAACCAGGCTCATTCGACACCGATCGACTGCGTGACAACCTGGTCGCTGCTGCCCAGGAGTCGGGGCAGGACAGCGAGGAGTTCCTTGGCCAATGCCGTAGCGAAATTCCTGCCAAACGCTTCGGCTCACCCGAAGAGTTCGGTGCGCTGTGTGCCTTCGTTTGCAGCAACCATGCGGGCTACCTGACCGGGCAGAACCTGTTGATTGATGGAGGGGCCGTTCGCTCCAGCCAATAATGGGCAAGGGCTATGCAGGTGTACCCGGGCAATCAGGCTGGAGTTCGCGGCCTCGCCCGGGTGAGTATTGCTGATCAGGGTTTACGCGCAATAATCACCTGACTTTTCGCCACCACGGCATCCAGCGCCTGCTTGATCTGTGCGCCCCGTGGCGAAGCCAGGATCGCCTGCCAGGTATCCGCCCAGTGGTTGAGCAACGGATGGTCCGGGTTGCTGAAGTCGACCTTGGCTTCCCAGAACAACAGCATCCACATCGACCAGTAGAATCCGTACTGGCTGTGGCTGATCACTTCCAGGCCGGCATCGCTGACCATGGCCTTGAACTGCGCTTCGCTGATGATGCGGATGTGGTTGGGCTTCTGAAAATACTCGGCCGCCGCGATATCTTTTTGCAGGTCTTCGGAGCTGGGATGCGGGACGCTCAGCAGGTACAGCGCGCCCGGTTTACCGACGCGCACCAGTTCAGCGAGGAACTGTGCCGGATCGTCCACGTGTTCGATGACCTCGGTCGACACCACCCGCGTGGCGGTCGCATCGGCAATCGGCAGCGGGTTGCAGTCGGTGACATGGCATTCGACGTCGCGGGCCGGTGTATCGCTCAGGCGCAGGCGGGTCGCTTCGACCTTGGCTGCGTCGATATCGGCGATGATGATCTTCGCCCCGCGCATCCCGCAGAAATGCACGTTGCCACCGTCGCCGCAGCCAACATCCAGCAGCGTGTCCTCGGGGGTCACCGGGAATCCGCTGAACAGTTCGCCGGTCTGCTGATTGAACCAGCCGCTGAGCATCGCATCGTGCAGGCCGAGCATGTAAGGGTCGACTTTCTCCGCCACTGGCGCCGCGGGCGGGGTCTCTGGCTGCACAGGCGCGGGCGTGCCCGCCGTGAGTTTCTTCAAAAGGCTCAGCATGAGGTGGCTCCAGAGGATGTGACGGCTGTTCGGGAAGTGCCCAGGCGTTTGACCAGCGAGGCGCCACGGTTGCGCATGGGCATTTCGATGACGCGATAGTTGAGTTCGCTCAGCAGCACGATCAGGCCGCCAGCCATCAGCAACATCAAGATCGGATGGCCAGCCGGACTGGGCAGCCCGGCAGCCTGCAAACGGAAAATGAATTCACGAACCAGCAAATAGGCCGGGATATGGATCAAGTAAATCCCGTAGGAACGGCTGCCGACCCACGTCATCAGGTTTTTGAACACGCCGCGCGGCAACAGGTAATCGCGGTTGTAAGAAGCGATCCAGACCAGCAGCGCGCACAGCACCGCAATCACGCCGATCCGGTAAGAGGTGAAGGTGAAACGATCCGTTGCCATGAAGCTGAGCAGCAACGACAGCGCGATCAATGCGGCAACGCCCGCCCATGGACGACGCAAGAATTTTGGCTCCCAGCGCAGGTACGACGGTTGCGTACTCCACATCGCCAACAGCACGCCAAGGGCCAGCGCATCGGTGCGCACTACCATCAGGATCGGCGTGCGCAAGGTGAACAATTGCACCGCAACCAGCGCCAGCAACGCCCACACCAGGTGCTTGCGAAACAGCACGATCATCAACGGAAACAGCAGGTAGAACTGCTCTTCCAGCGACAGGCTCCAGTACACGAAGCTGGTGCCGTACTCGTAGTGATAAAAACTGTCGGCAAAGCGGAAATTGGCGTATTGGGCGATGCCGGCCAGGGTCGCCTGAATGTTCGCGTGCAGGGTGCCGAACGCGCCTGAGCGGTTGAGAAAAAGGCACGCCAGCAACATCAGCGCCAGCCATAACCAGGCTGAAGGGAGCAATCGAAAGGCCCGTCTCAACCAGAAATTACGCGTCTGTTGCCAATATTCCTGACGCGTTGTGCAACGGCGCAAGGCCGGGATCAGGCTGCGGGCAATGACGAAGCCCGAGATCGCGAAAAACAGATCCACGCCCCACCACGGCTGACCGTACAGCGTGATGGCTTGCAACAACGGCACGGTCGCCGCGAACAGGCTGTCCTGCAGGTGATGAAACAGCACGCCGAGCACCGCAATGCCGCGCAGCAACTCGATGTCCATGATCCGTTTTTCGTTGCTCATGCGTCCTCCTGGACATGAGGTTTGCGAGCAATGATCACCTGGCTCTTGGGCATGAACTGATCCAGCATCTGCTTGATCGCCAACCCGTCGGGCTGGGCCAGCAAGTCCTGCCAGGTTTTCGCCCAGCTCTCCATCAGCGGCGGATACGGCGCCTGAATCCGGTCGCGAACCGCGCCACCCAATTCACGCCCGGCAGCCCGTTCGCTGGCCCAGAAAAAAATCATGCCCATGACCCAGAAAAAACCGGACGCCTGGCGATGCTCGATGACCAGGCCCGCGTCTTCCACCAGCGCGGCGAATCGCTCGGGGCTGAAAATCTGTACGTGATTGGGCGATTGGAAATAGCTGGCCGGAGCGATGCCTTTCTGCAAATGTTCGCCTACCGGGGACGGTACGCTCAGCAGGTACAGCGCGCCGGGGCGACCCATGCGCACCAGTTCGGCCATGAAGGGTTCTGGCTGATCGATGTGTTCCAGTACTTCCATGCACACGACTTTGCTGGCGCAGCCCTTGGCCAATGGCAGCGGCAAACTGTTGCTGACCAGCCCCAGGCTCGGCTTGTCTGATTGCGCCGCCACTTGTCGGGCAAGCTCGCGGACCTTGTCGTGTTCACTGTCGGTGAAAATCACCGAAGCGCCCTGGCGGACCGCGAACAAAGTCGCCACGCCTTCACCGCAGCCAACATCCAGCAAGGTGTCGTCGGCGGTGATGGCAAACCCCTTGAGCAATTCACCGCTGTCGCCGAGAAACCAGCCGTCGAGCAGGGCATCGTACAAACCGATGTCCCTGGGCGAGACCCGCATTTCTGCTGGGGCGACCGCTACCGGTGCGGGCCGCAACTTCGCAAGCAGGCGCCGAATCATGTGCCCGACGCTTGTGCGCAGTTTGCTTCACGCCGTTGCAGCAACTGCTCGAACACCGCCTTCAGGCGCTGTTCGGCAACGGCCTGGCTGCAGAACCCCTGCAGGCTGCCCACGGCATGGGCCGACATTCGCTGATAGCGCTCGACGTCCTGCCTGGCGACGTCATGGCTGGCGGAAAATGCCGTACACAATGAGTCCCAATCCGTGACGTAACGCAGGGTACGATACGCTGCGCGAGGATCGTGGGGCCAGGATGTCAGTTCGTCGGTGCCTTCGACGATGAACGCGTTGTCACGGTCGATGTAGTCGGCCATGGCGGTGTTCAGCGGCGCAATGGCCGGCTTGCCGCAGGACATGAACTCCATCAACGGCAGGCATTGCCCTTCGCCGTAGGAGCAGTTGACGACGTAACTGGTGGCCTCGACCAGGCGCTCGTAGTCGATGTCGGACAGAAAGCCGTGGATCAGCACAATGCGGCACTGGTAGGACTGATTCTTGTAGACGTGGTGCAGCATGTCGTTCAAAGCGTTGGCGATGTCATGGTGCGTGAGCTTGAGCACCAGGGTCGCGTCGGGCGTGTCGCGAAAGGCAGTGCAAAATGCACTGATCATGTCCTTCCAGTTCTTGCGTCCGTCGTAGGGATTGAATACCGAGGTGTAGACCACGCCCTCGAGCACCAGCTCACAATCGCGCGGCGGTTGGTCGAAGGCGATCGGCGTGCCTTCGCGCAAACGTTCAGGGCCGTAGGGGCGCAAGTCCGTGGTACGACTGTCGATCAACAGCCCGCGCAGGTTCAGACGTGTGGGGCCCACGACCGGACGCTTGTCCAGAAGCTCGCCACGGGCGGCAAAACGGTCCCAGACAGGTGCTGCGATAGCGCTGATCGGGTAATCGGGGCCCATCACATCGCGTACGGCATTCACGGTAAAACTGGAGTGGGTGATCGCTGTCCCGCAGGAGCCCAACACCGTCCGCCAGTCATGCCGTGGTTCGCCCTGCCAGCTCTCGGTGGGAATGGTGCTGAACTCCCAGGCGAACACCGGAATCGTCGGGCACGCGTAGTGGACCGGCGTGCGATGCGGCGGGGAGAAGGACAGGAACACGCAGTCTTCGCCCCGGCTCAGGCAATCGAAATACAACCGATCGACCAGCTCGTCCGGGTTGCTGACCTCGATCACCTGCCCCAGCCGTTCGAGCACCGGGCGGAATTCCTTGAGGACGAAGTAATAGCTGTACTCGGGCCGCCCAAGATTCTGCTGGATGTTGCTCTTGTTGGTTTCCGAATGAATGATGATCAGCACGATGCAGCCCCCGTTTCGGCAACCACCGGCACGACGTCACGGGCAGGTTCCTGTTTGAAGAACAGCGCCAGCCGCTGCTGCACCGGCGCGAAGCTGCAGTACTGGTGCATGCGTTCGCTGGCCGCGTCCGCCTTGGCCTGCCAGGCGTCCGGCTGATTTTTTGCCATCGCGTAGCTGTTCTCATAAGCCGTTTTCAACGACCCCCAGTCCGGACGGTGGCGCAATGTGCGGTACAGGATGCGCGCGTCTTCCGGCCAGATCGTCGGCTCCTGGCTGGACTTGACGATGAAAGCCACACGCTCGTCGATGTAGTCGCGCATCGCCGTGTGGTTCGGGGCGATGACAGGCCGGGCGCAGGACATGAACTCCATCAGCGGCAGGCACAAGCCTTCGCAACGTGAAGCGTTGACGTAGTAGCTCGCCGCGCCATAAAGCCGGGCGAACTGCTCGTCCTGCAGATAACCGTGCATGACCACCACGCGACAGGCGAAGGGCGAGAGCTGGGACAGCAAGGTCATGAGCTCGACGTAATAGGTCGACAGGTCGTTCTGGGTCATCTTCAACACGAGCGTGGCGTCTTGCACATCACGCAGCGCCCAGCAGAACGCCGTGATCAGGTGATGCCAGTTCTTGCGCCCGTCATCGGGGTTGAACACGCTCACATAGATGACGCCATCGACCTCGATTTCCACCGTTTCGCTGGTGTCGGGGTAAGCCGCTTGTGGATGCTCGTCCTGCGCGCAAGTCGCGCTGATGACGGGTTCATCCGGCGCGGGAGCTTCGCTGACCGCAGGTTCGATCGGCAACGGTTGAGGCGTGCGAAACCTGGCCAGCCACGGCCGAACGGCATCCGGCACCAGATCGCGAACAGCTTCGCGATACCACAACAGCAGGTAGTGTTTAAGCAGGAACAGCGACGAGTGCTTGCTGTCTGCCGACAGGGCTCGACAGGCTTCGCGCAGGTAATGTTTGGTGATGAAAAGGCGCCGCCGCAGGGTCAACGGTGGCGGTGGCGCTGATTCAGGTTCTGGTTCCGGCTCTGGTTCCGGCTCGACGATTTCCTCTGGTGCTTGCTCGATGATCGGCGCGATCAAACCATCGGCGGACAACCCCATCGAGCGGCTGTCCAGGATGCAACCCTTGATCTGCAACGTGGCACCCGCGTTCACCGGCGTACCGGGATATTGCTGGCGAATGTCGGCGAAGCGTTCCCACAAAGGCGTCGGCAGCACCAGCACCGGGAAGTCGTCGCCCAGGGTCCGGCGGATGGCTTCGGCGGTGTGGGTGGACAACGTGATCACTCGCCCCAGGCGCGCCAGTGTCTGGCTCCAGTCCTGACGCGGATCGTTGTCCCAGTGCTCGGCGGGAATGCTGTCGAACTCCCAGGCGACCACGCACACCATCGGGCATTGCAGGTCGGTGGGAGTCTTGTGCGGTGGCGCGAACGAAATGAACAGGCAGTCCTGGCCGGCCTGCTGCAACTGCCGATACAGCGGGTCGACCTCGGCGGCCGATGACACCACATGCACCGGCCCGAGGCTTTCGAACAACGGTCGGTAAGCCTTGAGCACGAAGTAGTAACTGTATTCTGGACGGCCGAGACTCCGGCTGATGGAGCTGTCGTTGACGTCGGAGTAAAGAATAAAATTCATGGCATCCCACGGTGACGCCGCCATCCCGGCAGCCTCACGCTATGACGGGGAGGATACGGTTCGAGTCCGTGTTTACTGGCGCTCGTCCATCGTCTTCCTGCCCGTCTTCGTTCTTGTTTTAGTGGTCAGTTTCTCGCAGTTTCGAAGCGACGCTGCCGAACCCCGGGTAATCGTGACGAGGGGCATTCTAACCACATCCGTTGAGGATTCGTGAACCGCCCGACGAGAATAAATCAGGCTACGCAGACGAGAACTGATCAGTCACGGTTGGACCTGTTGAAATTGCCGAGCAAATGGCACAGATTGGCTACCAAACAACTACAACAAAACATTTCATCTGTCTTACGAGCGATCCTGTTGATTCGTGAGACCCTTCCATTAAGCCAGTAGGAAATGGATGAAATGTATGACCGGGGGTCGCTGTTGAAAAAACGTCTGTTTGTCACGGGTCTGACTGGATTCGTAGGACAACACATCCAATCGCGTTTGCAGGCTGACGCCTCGGAATGGGAACTGCTGCCTGTTCCCGGCCGCTACGATCTTGCCGCGCCGGACAGCCTCGAAGGCTTGTGGCCGGTCATGCCCGATGCGGTGATCCACCTGGCCGGCCAGACGTTCGTCCCGGAGGCTTTTCGTGATCCGGCCGGTACCCTGAATATCAATCTGCTGGGCACCCTGAACCTGCTGCAAGCCCTCAAGGCACGCGACTTCAGCGGCACGTTCCTGTACGTCAGCTCCGGCGATGTCTATGGCCAGGTCGCTGAAGAGCATCTGCCCATCACTGAATTGCAACCACCCTGCCCGCGCAACCCATACGCCGTGAGCAAACTGTCGGCCGAGTTCCTGAGCCTGCAATGGGGCCTGAGCGAGGACTGGCCCGTACTGGTCGCCCGCCCGTTCAACCACATCGGCACCGGGCAGAAAGACAGCTTCGTCATCGCCAGCGCCGCCCGTCAGATCTGCCGGATCAAGCAAGGCCTGCAAGGGCCACAACTGGAGGTCGGGGACATCGACGTCACGCGCGATTTCCTCGATGTCGGGGACGTGGTCTCGGCCTACCTGGCATTGCTGGAAAAAGGCACACCGGGGCAGGTCTACAACATTTGCTCGGGGCGCGAGCAGAGCATTCGCAGTTTGATCGAACAACTGGCAGATCTTGCCCAGGTCGACCTGCAATTGGTCCAGGACCCTGCGCGACTTCGCCGCGCGGATCAGCGACGTGTGTGTGGCAGCCCTGCCAGGCTGACCCAAACCACCGATTGGAAGCCTGAAATCACAACACAACAATCCCTGCGGGCGATCCTGTCCGACTGGGAGAAGCGAGTACGACAAGAATGACTAAAAGTGCATTGATCACAGGTATCACCGGCCAGGATGGCGCTTATCTGGCGAAACTGTTGCTCGACAAGGGCTACAAAGTCCACGGCCTGGTGGCGCGTCGCAGCAGCGACTCGCGCTGGCGCCTGCGCGAGATGGGGGTCGAGGCGGACATCGTCTACCTGGACGGCGACATGGCCGATGCCTGTTCAGTGCAGCGCGCGGTGATCAAATCGGCGCCGGACGAAATCTACAACCTTGCCGCACAAAGCTTTGTCGCGGCTTCCTGGGATCAACCGGTGACCACCGGCATCGTCGACGGCCTGGGCGTTACCCACCTGCTCGAAGCGATCCGTCAGTTCAGCCCGCACACGCGTTTCTACCAGGCGTCCACCAGCGAAATGTTCGGCCTGATCCAGGCCGAGCAGCAGGACGAGAACACCCCCTTCTATCCGCGCAGCCCTTATGGCGTGGCCAAGTTGTACGGCCACTGGATAACCGTGAACTACCGCGAAAGCTTCAACCTGCACGCCAGCAGCGGCATTCTGTTCAACCATGAATCACCGTTGCGCGGCATCGAGTTCGTGACGCGCAAAGTCACCGACGCCGCCGCCCGCATCAAGCAGGGCAAGCAGCAGGAACTGTGCCTGGGCAACATCGACGCCAAGCGCGACTGGGGCTTTGCCGGGGACTACGTCGAAGCCATGTGGCTGATGCTGCAACAGGACAAGCCCGATGACTTCGTGGTGGCCACCGGCGTCACCACCACCGTGCGCGAGATGTGCCGGATCGCCTTCGATCACGTGGGCCTGAACTACCGCGACTTCGTGAAGATCGACCCGGCGTTCTTCCGCCCGGCCGAAGTCGAAGTGCTGCTCGGCAACCCGGCCAAGGCCCAGCGTGTGCTGGGCTGGAAACCAAAAACCGACCTGGATACCTTGATCCGCATGATGATGGATGCGGACATGAAACGCGTCGCCAAGGAGTAGGCCATGCTGATTCCCGTGATTCTCTCCGGCGGTGCCGGGACAAGGTTGTGGCCGGTGTCGCGTGAAGGCCATCCCAAACCGTTCATGGCATTGCCCGACGGCCAGTCGCTGCTGGGCAAGACCTATCGGCGTGCCGCGGACCTGCTCGACGGCTGGGGCGATATCGTCACGGTGACCAACCGCGAGTACTACTTCCAGAGCAAGGATCACTTTCGGGACGCGCACCTTGGCCGCCATCGCGGACACTTCCTGCTGGAGCCGACAGGGCGCAATACGGCACCGGCCATTGCCGCCGCCGCCCTCTCCCTCCAGGCCCTGCATGGTGACGACGCGATCATGCTGGTCATGCCCGCCGACCACCTGATCGTCAATGTCGACGCACTGAAGGACGCGGTCGAGCATGCCGTGGCATTGGCCAGGCGCGGTCACCTGGTGACCTTCGGTGTCGTGCCGACCGCTCCGGAAACCGGTTTCGGCTACATTGAGGCCGGCATGCCACTGGACGATAAAGGTGCTGCCAGTGTGCGGCGCTTCGTCGAAAAACCCGACCTGCAAACCGCGACGCATTACCTGGAAAGCGGCAACTTCCTGTGGAACTCCGGGATGTTCTGCTTCTCGGTCGCCAGCCTGCTGGCCGAGCTGCAAACCCATGCTCCCGACTTGCTGGAGCAGGCGCAGGCCTGCATGGCCGCCAGCGCCGCGGTGGAAAACGCCGGAAGTCTGCAACAGGAACTGTCACCGGTCCTGTTTGGCGAAATCATGGACATTTCCATCGACTACGCGTTGATGGAACGCTCCGACAAAGTGGTCGTGGTGCCGGCCCGTTTCGACTGGAGCGACATCGGCTCCTGGGGGGCGGTGGCCGCGCTGGTACCGGCGGATGCACAGAACAACCGCACCGTCGGCGAGTCGATTTTCATCGACAGCCACAACAATTTCGTCCAGAGCGAAAACCGCCTGGTCGCGACCGTGGGCGTGGATAACCTGATCATCGTCGACACCGCCGACGCGGTGCTGGTGGCCCACGCCGACCGTGCCCAGGATGTGCGCCGGGTGGCCAGGCAACTCAAGGATAAAGAGCACGAAGCCTATCGCCTGCACCGTACGGTCAGCCGGCCATGGGGCACCTACACCGTGCTCGAGGAAGGTCCGCGCTTCAAGATCAAACGCATCGTGGTCAAGCCCGGCGCCAAGTTGTCATTGCAGATGCACCACCATCGCAATGAACACTGGGTGGTGGTCGAAGGCATGGCCAAGGTCACCAACAATGGCACCGGCACGCACCTGGTGGCCAAGAACGAATCGACCTTCATTGCCGCCGGTCACAAGCATCGCCTGGAAAATCCCGGCGTGATCGACCTTGTGATCATCGAAGTGCAAAGCGGCGAATACCTGGGAGAGGACGACATCGTCCGCTTCGAAGATCAATACGGCAGGACGGTTTGAATGCTGCGTAATCTTTACCAATCGCTGTGGAGTTACCGGGGATTCATCCTCGGCAGCGTCAAACGGGAGTTTCAGGCGCGTTATCGCAACTCGCTGTTCGGTGCCTTGTGGACCGTGCTCAATCCGCTGTCGATGATCCTGGTCTACACGGTGATCTTCTCCACCATCATGCGCGCCCGCTTGCCGGGTGTGGATGACGGGTTGGCCTACAGCGTCTACCTGTGCGCCGGCCTGCTGACCTGGGGCCTGTTCGCCGAGATCACGACGCGCAGCCAGAGCATGTTCTTGGAAAACGCCAACCTGCTGAAGAAAATCAGCTTCCCGCGCATCTGCCTGCCGGTCATCGTGCTGCTCAATGCCGGGATCAATTTCGCGATCATCCTGGGGTTGTTCCTCGGCTTCCTGCTGATCAGCGGACGGCTGCCCGGCATGGCGCTGCTGGCGCTGGTACCGTTGCTGGTCCTGCAGGTGATCTTCGCTGCGGGGCTGGGGATGATTCTGGGCGTGCTCAACGTGTTCTTTCGCGACGTCGGGCAGTTTTTCGGCATCTGCCTGCAATTCTGGTTTTGGCTGACGCCAATCGTTTATCCGCTGTCGATCCTGCCGCCGGGCATCCAGCGCTTTATCGAGCTGAACCCGATGACGGCACTGATGAACAGCTACCAGAACCTGTTTCTCTACAACCAATGGCCAGACTGGAGCTCGCTGGTCCCGTTGCTGGTGATCGGCCTGTTGTTCTGTGGGATGGCGCTGCGGCTGTTCCGCCAGCGTGTCGGTGAAATGGTGGACGAGCTCTGATGGGACATATACGTGTCAGTGGCCTGGGCAAGGCCTACAAGCAGTACCCGAATCGCTGGAGCCGGCTGTACGAATGGCTGGTGCCGTTTTCCCGCACCCGGCATCACCTGCACTGGGTGCTGCAAGGGGTCGATTTCGAGATTCAGCCGGGTGAAGCCGTGGGCATCGTCGGGGTCAACGGTGCCGGCAAAAGCACGCTGCTGAAGATGATCACCGGCACTACCCAGCCCACCTGCGGCGACATCCAGCTGCAAGGTCGCGTAGCGGCGCTGCTGGAGCTGGGCATGGGCTTTCACCCGGACTTCACCGGTCGGCAGAACACCTTCATGGCCGGCCAGTTGCTCGGCATGCAGGTCGAAGAAATCGAAGCGCTGATGCCAGAGATCGAGAGCTTCGCCGAAATCGGCGAGGCCATCGACCATCCGGTTCGCACCTATTCCAGCGGCATGCAGATGCGCCTGGCGTTCAGCGTGGCCACCGCGCGACGGCCGGACATCCTGATCGTCGATGAAGCGCTGTCCGTGGGTGATGCCTACTTCCAGCACAAAAGCTTTGATCGCATCCGCAACTTCCGCAAGGCAGGTACCACGTTGCTGATCGTGTCCCATGACCGTTCGGCGATCCAGTCGATCTGCGACACCGCCATCCTCCTGGAGAACGGACGCATGGCCATGCGCGGCAAGCCTGAAGAAGTGATGGACTACTACAACGCCATGCTCGCCCAGCGCGAGGGCCAGACGGTGCGTCAGGAAATGCTCGCCAACGGGCAGGTGCAAACCATTTCCGGGACAGGCGAAGCGGGCATTCTCAGTGTCCGCCTGCTTGACCCCAAGGGGCGTTCGGTGGATGTGGCTGAAGTCGGCCAGGCGATGGTCCTGGAAGTGCAGGTCGAGGTGCGCCAGGACATCGAGCGACTGATTCTCGGCTTCATGATCAAGGATCGCCTTGGCCAGCCCATGTACGGCATCAATACCCACCGGGTGGACAAAGCCCTCACCGACCTGAGTGCCGGCGAGCGCGTCACCTACCGTTTTGCCTTCGACATGCGCCTGGGCAAGGGCAATTATTCGGTGGCCTTGAGCTTGTCGCGACTGGATTCGCACCTGGATCGCAATTTCGAATGGCGTGACTACGGGCTGGTCTTCCACGTGATCAACAATCGCCAGGAAGACTTCGTGGGTTGCTCCTGGCTCGAAGCGCAGACCAGCGTGACCCGTTCCAGTGAGAATCGGGTGGAATCCATTGGGGAAACACGATGACCAGACTGTTGGTGGAATGTACCTACGTCTTCGAACACCCGGATGCCAACTCGGGCATCCAGCGGGTCGTTCGCAATGTGATTCAGCAATTGCCGGCCGCGAACGCCCAGCGCGAATGCGTTCCGGTGGTGATGATCAATGGCGCGTTGTTCGAGGTGAAAAGCCTGGCACCCCTGCCGACCGTCAAAGTGGATCTGGTGAGCCTGCGGGTGAAGCTAGAACAGTTCGCCAATCAGTTCTGGCTGCGCCACCGCGCGCTGGAACGTCGCCGTCCTTTCAGCCAATCGAAGTTCGCCCGCCGGGTGCTTTACGTCGGTTGCCGTCTGACCGCGTTCGCCTGCCTGAGCCTGCCGATGCGCCTGCTCGATCGGGCACTCAAGGGCCAGAAGGTTCCCGAGCGTTGCGTGCCGTTGCAGCATCGCGCCAGGGACCAATTGGTGCTGCTGGACTCGTCCTGGCACGCCAACTTCTTCCCCCTGGCCGAACAACTCAAGCGTGACGGGGTCGGTATCGTTTCGGTGATCTACGACCTGATTCCCCTGACCCACCCGCAGTTTTGCGACGCAGGATTGGTGAAGGTCTTCAACGAATGGTTCGACTGGATCGCCCGCACCGCCGATGGCTACGTGGCGATCTCGACCACCATCCGCGACCAGGTCCGCCAGGAGATGACCCGCAGGATCGGTACCGCGCAGGTTCAGCAACGCTGGTTCGACTATTTTCACCTCGGCTCCGAACTCGACCTGACCGATGCCCGGTCTACCGTCGACCCGGGGCTGCTGCAGATGTTCAAGACGCCAGACCCTGTGTTCCTGATGGTCAGCACCATCGAGCCGCGCAAGAACCATGCGTATCTGCTGGACGCGTTCGAGCGCGCCTGGGCGGCCGGCTCCAAAGCCCGGTTATGCATCGTCGGCAAGATTGGCTGGAAATGCGAGGCGCTGATCGAGCGTATACGCCAGCATCCGCAATTGAACCTGCGTTTGTTCATGTTCAACAACCTTTCGGACAAGAGCCTGGAACACGCCTATTCCCACGCGACATCGCTGGTGTTCCCGTCCTACGTCGAAGGGTTCGGTTTGCCGCTGGTGGAAGCCATGCAGCGAGGCCTGCCGGCCATGGCCAGCGACATCCCGGTGTTCCGCGAAATCGGTGGCGAGTACATGGCGTATTTCGACCTCTCCGACCCGCAGAACCTGGCCGATCTGGTCATCGACATGGAAAGCGGCGGCGCATTTCCCGCGCCCCTCAACCTGGATAACTGGCGTTGGCTGAGCTGGCGCGAGGCGAGTGCGCAACTGGTCGAACGCATCCAGCGCAATCTGCACAGCGATGCGAAGGTGCCTGAGAGTCAGCATGCGAATTGCCCTTAACGCCCGCATCCTTCAGGCCCCGCGCACGGGCATCGGCCACTACGTCGCCGAACTGGCGACGGCCCTGGCCCGCGAATCGGACGTCGAGTTGTCGTTGTTCCACGGCTGGGGCTGGAGTTCGACTCTGCCTGAGGCGGCGATGCCCGGTTACTCGCGTCTGACGCCGTTGCTGCGACAGATTCCGGGAGCCTATCAGGCGCGGCGCTGGCTGGAGCAGAAGCGTTTTGATCAGCGCCCCGCCCAGGCCATCGATCTTTATCACGAGCCAAGCCTGTGGCCGCTGTCGTTCAACGGCCCGACCATCATCACACTGCATGACCTCACGCACCTGCACTATCCCGACACCCAACCACCGGCACGCCTGCGCGAAATCGAGCGACGACTGGCCGACGGCGTACAGCGGGCGCGGCTGATTCTGACGGACTCGCAGTACATCGCCGAGCAAGCGCAGGCCTGGTTCGCACTGCCGGCCGAGCGCTTCGTGGTGGCACCGCTGGGTGTGGCCGCGCGCTTCCACCCCCGTGAACCCGAGGCCATCGATCAGGTCCTCAAGGCCCACGGCGTCGAGGCGCGGGAGTATTTCCTTTGCGTCGGTACCCTGGAGCCACGCAAGAATCTGACCCTGGCCCTGCGCGCCCATGCCCGGCTGCCGGAAACCGTGCGCCAGCGTTTTCCGTTGCTGATCGCCGGCATGGCCGGCTGGCAACGTCAGCAGTTCAACGACGAATTACGTTCGGCCCTTGCGTCAGGTCATGTGTGCCTTCTGGGGTACTTGTCGGACGACGATCTGGCGCAGCTACTGGCCGGAGCCCGGGCGCTGGTCTTCCCTTCGTTGTACGAGGGGTTCGGCCTGCCGGTGCTGGAAGCCATGGCCAGTGGCACTCCGGTGATTCTGACGGGTGAGTCGGCGATGCCGGAGGTCGCTGGCGATGCCGGCAACTACATCGAGGCGCACGACCCCGACTCCTTGCGCGATGCCTTGCTGCGGTTGATCGACGACCCGGCGCATTGGCAGGTCTGTCGCGAGGCAGGCTTGCAGCGAGCGAAGCTTTTTTCCTGGGAGCGTTGCGCGACGGTGACCGCCCGCGCCTACCGCCAGGCAATGGAGAACTGATATGCGCGTTCTGCACTTTTATAAAACCTACTTGCCCGACTCCATGGGTGGCATCGAACAAGTCATTTTCCAGATGAGCGAAAGTGGCGCGCGCCATGGTGTCGACAGCACTGTGCTGACCCTGAGCAATAATCCGGCACCGGGCGTGTTGCAGATCCGCGAGCACCAGGTGCATCAGGCCAGGATGGATTTTCAACTCGCCTCCACCGGTTTTTCCTACAGCGTGTTCAAGCAGTTTCGAGAGCTCGCGGCTGAAGCCGACGTGGTCAACTATCACTTCCCCTGGCCCTTCATGGACCTGGTGCATTTTGTCAGCGACATCAAAAAGCCCAGCGTGGTGAGTTACCACTCCGACATCATTCGCCAACGCCATCTGCTCAAACTGTACCGTCCGTTGATGCGTCGGTTCCTGGACAGCGCGGATCGAATCGCCGTGGCGTCCCCGAACTACTTTCACACCAGCGACGTGCTCAAGGACTACCACGATAAGACCCGTGTCATCACCTATGGCCTGGACAAGTCGGGTTATCCGACGCAAGACGCGGCGCGGACCGAGCGCTGGCGCCAGAAGCTGGGGGACAAGTTCTTCCTGTTCGTCGGTGTGATGCGCTACTACAAAGGGCTGCACATCCTGCTTGAAGCGATGCAGGGGCTGAACTATCCCGTGGTGATCGTGGGCGCCGGCCCGCTGGAAGTGGAGCTGCATGCCCAGGCCAGGGCGCTGGGCCTGCGGAACCTGCACTTTCTCGGGTTCCTGGGCGACGAAGACAAGGTCGCCTTGCTCGAGTTGAGTTATGCGGTGGTGTTCCCGTCGCACCTGCGCTCCGAAGCCTTTGGCATTTCGCTGCTGGAAGGCGCGATGTATGGCAAACCGATGATCTCCAGTGAAATTGGCACTGGCACCAGTTACATCAACATCCATAACGAAACCGGGCTGGTGGTGCCACCGAGCAATCCATCGGCGTTTCGCGAGGCGATGCGCACGCTTTGGGAAAACCCGGTGCTGGCGGCGCAAATGGGCGAGAAGGCGCAGGCCCGTTATCAAAATCTGTTTACCGCGGACGAAATGGGTCGCAAATGGGCCGCGCTGTATGAGGAGCTGCTGGAAGAAAAAGCCCTCGCCTACGCATGAGGTTTTTTTGCAGATCCGAGTTGTCTCTGCTGCTGCGCTCCAACAGTGTTACGATCCCGCGACTGTAGATTTTCCATGGCTTGCGCAGGATGTGTGCAAGCCGTCGACTCTCCCTATTAGCCCCCCGACTTTCTGCTGACCGCCTATGCAACGCCTGCTCAACGACCGCCTGGACTGGAACCTGCTGCGCACCTTTCGGGTGATTGGCCAGGAGCAGAGCATCAGCCGCGCTGCCGCCCGCCTGCACCTGACACAACCGGCAGTGAGTCAGGCACTCAAGCGCCTGGAGGAACAACTGGGCCGCCAATTGATTGCCCGTCGCGGGCCACGTTTTGCCCTGACTGAAGTCGGCGAGCAGATCTTCGCCCTGGCCGGGGAAATCTACGGGCAAATGTCCCAGGTCAGTAGCGTGCTGGAACAACCGGCCGACGAAGTGATCGGCAAAGTGCGGTTGCTGATCATCAGCCGGATCTTCTCCGAGCGCTTTGATGACTTTCTCGCCGACTTCCATCGTCAATACCCGCGAGTGGACCTGGAAGTCGATGTGATGCGCAGTTCCGACATCGTCAGCGCCCTCCAGGAAAAAACCGCGACCCTCGGCCTGAGCCTCAATCGGCGCCCGCAGCCACGCCTGGAGCAGCGCTTGTTCCTGCGTCAACGCTATGCTTTTTTCTGCGGCAAGCACCATGGGCTGTTCGGCCAGCAGGACGTCGCCGAAGGGGATTTGCAACGGGAGAACTTCGTCAGTTTCACCAGTGACCAGATCGGCGGCATGCTCTCGCCGCTGACGATTTTCCGCGATCAGCAGGGTTTCAGTGGTCGCATCGTCGCGTCCTCACCGAGCCTGGAAGAAGTCCGGCGACTGGTGATCGCCGGCTTCGGTATCGGCTGTCTGCCCGAACACGTGGTGGCGGCCGACGTCGACGCCGGATTGCTCTGGCGCCTGCCGCCCCACGAGGGGATTGCCGATGTGGACATTCATTTGCTGTGGAACCGCGAACAGCGCATGAGCCGTGCCGAGACGATCTTTCTCGAAAGCCTGCAACAACGGCTGACGGACTAAACGCGCAAGACTTGCGTCACCGGTTCACCGGCCAGCAAACGTTCGAGCAAGCGCGGCTCGCTGCGATCCGAAGCCAGCGCCTGATCGATGACTGCCGCCGCCGATGCCGTGTCGAGAAACAACACGCCGTTGTCGTCCGCCAGCACCCAATCCCCCGGCTGCACCGTCACGCCGGCGCAGTGGATGGGCTGATTGATGGCGCTGTCGCCACGGCCGTGCAGCTTGGTGGTCAACAGGCTGGTGCCTCGGGCGAACACCGGCAACCCGGCTTCACGCAGCTCCAGCAGATCGGTCACTGCGCCGTCCACCACAATACCCACAGCCCCGGCACAGCGTGCCGCGCAACTGGTCACCGCACCGACCGGCGCATGCCGATGATCGCCACCGGTGTCGATCACCAGCACGTCGCCCGGCCTGATTTGCGCCAGGGCCCGGTTGACGGCAATGGCATCGGCGCCCACCAGTTTCAGGGTCAACGCACGGCCAACGACTTTCACATTGGGCACCATGGCCCGCAGTTGCGGATCGGCAAAACCCTCTTCGAGAAAGTGCCCGAGGGTCGGAAAGCTCACGGCCTTGAGCTGTTCGATCAGCTGCGACTCATCCATGCTGCGGCTCCCCGGCAATCAGTTCGGCAACACAGTCGATCTCCAGCGATACGCCCCACAATGCCACGCACACCGTGGTGCGCGCCGGTGGCGCATGGCCCAGGAACTCGCGGTACACGGCGTTGAACGGCTCCAGTTGCGCGGGGTCGGTCAGGTAGGCATTGACCTTGATCACATGGCTGAAACCGGAGCCCGCCTCGATCAGGATCGCTTCGAGGTTGCGCAAGGTTTGCCGTACCTGCTCGGGGAAATCAGCAGGCTGTTCGTCGAGGCTGCCGTGGGCCGGAATCTGCCCGGCGGTGAACACCAGGTGGCCGCTGACCACGGCCTGGGAGTAAGGCCCGACCGGGTCGATGTAGCCCGGGGCCGATTGAATTCTGCGCATGTTGTAGAACTCCAGATGTCAGGCCGTAGCCGATTTGAAGGGTTTACCGGAGGCCAGATCGTCTGTGGGGACGACGCTGGGGATCTCGCTGATGTCCTTCTTGAAGGTCTCGGTCAACAGCAACAGGGCCACCAGTGAAATCAATGCCGCACCGATCATGTACCAGGCCACCGACGAACCTTTGCCCGTCGCGGCCAGCAATGCCGTGGTGACGATGGGCGTCGCCGCGCTGCCGAGCAGGCCGGACAACATGTAGCTGATGGACAAACCGGAATAACGCACCCGGGTGCCGAACAGCTCGGCGAGAAAGGTCGCGATCGGCCCGTAGTTGGCGGCGAACGCGGTCATCAACAACAGATAACCGAACACCACCATCGACAGCTCCTTGGTGTCCATCAGCCAGAACATCGGGAACGCCACCAGCGCTTCGGCGATGATGCCGCCGACAATGATCGGTTTGCGTCCGAAGCGGTCCGAAAGCGCACCGAACACCGGCAACATGACAATGCACCAGGCGCAGGACAGCAGCACCACACCGAGCATCACGCTGCGGCTGAAGCCGAGGTTCTGTGTGCCATAGGTCAAGCCGAACGCCACGATAATGTTGAACGAAGCGCCCGTGGACATGGTGGCAATACCCCCCAGCAGCACTTGCTTCCAGTACTTGCGGAACACTTCCGCCAACGGCATTTTCACTTGCACTTCGGCTTCCTTGACCTTGTTGAAAGCCGGGGTTTCCGAGATGTTCAGGCGGATATACAAACCGACGGCGATCAGCAACACGCTGGCCAGGAACGGAATACGCCACCCCCAGGCCAACAGATCCTCCGGGGACAGCCACGCCGCGATCAACAGGAATGCCAGGTTGGCAATCATGGTCCCGGCCGGCACGCCGATCTGCACCCAGGAGCCGTACAAGCCACGCTTGTTGGCCGGCGCATGCTCCACCGCCATCAGCACCGCCCCGCCCCATTCGCCCCCCAATGCCAGGCCTTGCACGACCCGCAGCAGCAACAACAGGATCGGCGCCCAGATACCGATGGTTGCAAAGTCAGGCAACAAGCCGATGGCGAAGGTGGCCGCGCCCATGGTCAGCAGCGAGATCAACAGCATCGACTTGCGCCCAAGGCGATCACCGAAATGCCCGAACAACGCCGCACCGACAATCCGTGCCAGATACGCCGAAGCGAAGGTGCCGAACGCCAGCAGCGTTCCGATCAGCGGCACGAAATCCGGGAAGAACACTTTGTTGAACACCAGCGCTGAAGCCGTGGCAAACACGAACAAGTCGTACCACTCCACGGTGGTGCCAATCACACTGGCCACCGCGACTTTTTTCATGCTGATTGCAACTTCCGGTGGTGCGCCGGACTTTTCTGCGGACGATAGATCGCTCATCACTGTCTCCAGGAATTTATTTAATTGTTTTGAACTGGCAGTAAAACGGTTGAGGCGACGGTTGTTGTTATGGCTTACGGGAAACGGGTTCCTGTAGGAGCGAGCCTGCTCGCGATGAACTCAAGAACACCGCGTTTAACCGACAAACACGCGAAATCGTTAACGACCATCGCGAGCGGGCTCGCTCCTACAGGGGGTGAGTTAGTTCAATATCCCAATACTCGGTCGGCGCAGTTGAGTAACGGCTCGCCAGCATTCAATCGACGAAAGTTCTCTGCCACTTGCTCGGCAATACAGTCATGGGAAGCCGCCGAAGCCATGTGCGGGGTGATGGTGACACCGGGCATTGTCCAGAGCCGGTGATCGACCGGCAGCGGTTCCTGCTCGAAAACATCCAGCAAGGCGCCGCGCAAATGCCCGCTCGCCAGGGCCTGTTCGAGATCGTCGATGTTCAAATGACCGCCCCGGCCACAGTTGATCAGTGCCGCGCCGCTGGCGAGCTGTTCGAAAGTGGCTCGTCCGAGAATCCCGCGGGTTTCGCTGGTGAGTGGCAACAGGTTGATCAGCAACTCGACGCCGTCGAGAAAAGGATGCAACGCATCACCCCCGGCGAACGTGCGCACACCGGGCAAATCCTTGCTGCGCCGCGCCCAGCCGCGCACGTCGTAACCGGCTGCGACCAGATCCAGAGCAATCGCACTGCCCAGCGATCCGAGCCCCATCACACCGACTTTGAACTGCCCCGCCGCCCGTTGCAGCGGCCGCTCCCAGCGTTGCTCCCGCTGGTGCGACAACACCTGATCGAAACCGCGGTGATAGTGGATCACCGCCCAGCGCACGTACTCGGTCATCCCCTGGCGATGGCCCGGGTCGACCACACGGCAAACCGGCAGGTCCGGGCACGACGGATCGTGATCGAGGTGATCGATACCGGCGGCCACCGAGTGAATCACCTGCAGGTTCGGCAATGCGCCGAGACTGCCCGGCAAGGGAAACCAGCACGCCGCCATCTGTGCATTGACGGCCCGGGAATCGTCGGCCAGCACGGCGGTGAGCTGCGGCGCACTGCGGGCAAACGCCGCCTGCAATTGCTTGAGCAGCAAGGTATCGCGGGACAGCAGAACCACAGTGTTGATGACGGCGTTCATGACAAATATGACTCGCGCTGGGATTCGATCAACGTCAGGGCGGCCTCCCAGGCCAGGTCGATGATGTTGTCCTGCTCATCACGGTCGAACTGCTCGGCGGTGTGCGCGCAGACTTCCGGCGACGGGTAATGCAGTGCCGAACCACCGGCCAGCGCCTGCACCTGGGCCTGACAGGCCCGCTCCAGGAAGTGGATTTCCTGGAACGCCTGGGCCACGCCCGATCCACCCACCAGTAAACCGTGGTTGCGCAGGATCATCGCCCGGTGCGGACCGAGGTCGGCAATCAAGCGCTCGCGCTCATCCAGCGACAGCGCGATACCCTCATAGGTGTGATAGGCCAGCTTGCCGTAGAACTTCAGCGCATGCTGACTGATCGGCAGTAGGCCTTGCTTCTGCGCCGCGACCGCCATGCCGGCCGCCGTGTGGGTATGGATCACACAGTTCAGGTCCGGACGCGCCATGTGGATCGCCGAGTGAATCACGAAGCCGGCAGCGTTGACCCGATGGCCCGCGTACTCCGGGTCGACCACCCGCCCTTCCTGATCGATGCGCACCAGGTCCGAGGCGCGCATGCGGTCGAAGATCACCCCGTAGCGGTTGATCAGGAAGTGATGCTCAGGCCCCGGAATCCGCAGGGTGATATGGGTGTCGATCAGGTCGGTCATGCGAAAGTGCGCGACCAGTCGATACAGCGCAGCCAGTTCGCAACGGGCTTGCCATTCAACCGGGTCGATGTGTGCAGGTTTACTCACGAATACACCTCTTTAGCAGCGTGGGTGACGACCGGGTTGGCGCGCAGGCGGGCCAGGCCGCAAACACCGATCAGGGACAGGGCCGAGAGCAAGGTGAAGAACACCGCCAGCGGCAACCATTGTCCGGAAAACTTGCTGGCCAGCAGGGTGCCGATCAGCGGCGTGGTGCCGCCGGCCACGGCGCAAGCCAATTGGTACGCGATGGAAATGCCCGAGTAGCGCAGGTGCACCGGGAAGGCCTGGGTCATGTAGCCGGCGATCACCGCGTAAAGCGCCGAGAGAATCACCACTGCCAGGGCAATGCCGGCAGTCATGAACACAATGTTCTGCGTGCCTACCAGCAGGAACATCGGGTATGGCGTGACCATGCAAAGCAACGCGACCCATTTGAGAAAACGACCTTCGCCGATACGTTCGGCGATCAGCGCCGAGAGCGGTTGCGAGAGCAACTGGATGACGGTCACCAGAAACAGGCAATCGAGAATCGTCGATCGGGCAATGCCCTGATATTGGGTGACATAGGTGATCATGAAGGTGTTGGTGAAGAAGAACCCGGCCGAGCCGATGGTCACGGCAGCGGCGGCGAACAGGATCTGCCGCCAGCAGGTACGGATCACGTCCATCACCGGGTATTTGGCGGTCTCGTTGTTGTCCTTGGCCTTGGCGAATTCCGGCGACTCGTGAACGCCGGAACGGATCAACAGCCCGACCATCATCAACACGCCGCTGGCGAGGAACGGCAAGCGCCAACCCCAGGCGAGGAAATCCTCTGGTTCAAGGGACGTCACCAGACGGAAAGCGATCAGTGCCAGCAACAAACCGGCGGGACTGCCGAGCTGGGCGAACGATGCGTAGAACGTCTTGCGCTTGGCCGGCGCGTGTTCGCTCGCCATCAACACCGCCCCACCCCACTCACCACCGACCGAAATGCCCTGAATGACACGCAGCACGATCAGACCAATGGGTGCCCAGATGCCGGCACTGGCGTAGCTCGGCAACAGGCCAATACCCGCCGTGGCGACGCCCATCAAGGCCATGGTCACCAACAGCATTTTCTTGCGCCCGAGACGATCGCCCAGATGACCGAACACCATCCCGGCCATGGGACGGGCAATGAAGCCGACCGCGAAACTGCCGAACGCCGCCAGGGTACTCATGACCGGGTCGCTGCTGGGGAAGAACACTTGCCCAAGGACCAGCGCCGCCGCGGTGGCGTAGATGTAAAAGTCGTAGAACTCGATGGTCGTGCCAATGAAGGCAGCGGCCGCGGCTCGGCGCGGTTGGGGAGTAGTGTGCATGCAAGGACCCTGTGTACTTATAGTTTTTGGGCAGGTGTTAAGGCTGATGACGGTTGCGCTCTGTGGCACTTGTGGGCTTTATCGCTTCCATGCCAGGATTAGTCAATTTTCAATTCCTTATCTTTACTATTAGCACTGCTACTGCATGAGGTTTTATGCCTTCCAATTCCAACCCGTGGGTCGGCCGCCGCTTTCTCAATGACCGCCTCGACTGGAACCTGCTGCGCACCTATCTGGTCATCGGCCAGGAAGGCAGCATGAGCCGCGCCGCCGCGCGACTGCACATCACCCAGTCGGCCGTCAGCCAGGCGCTGAAACGACTGGAAGAACAACTGGAATGCGTGTTGATTGCCCGCAGCGGACGACGCTTTGATCTGACGGAAACCGGGGAAGAAGTCCTGCGCATAGCGGCGGATATCTACGGAGATATTTCACGCCTGGGGACGGTAGTGGAGAGTCGTCACGACGACGTGGTGGGCAAGATCCGCATCCTCACCGTCAGCGGTGTGCAGGCTCGGCATTACGATGACTTCCTCGCTGATTTCCATGAAACCCATCCGAAAATCGAGCTGGAAGTCGAGGTGATGGGCAGCTCGAACATCATCAGTTCGCTGCTGCAAAAAACTGCGACAGTCGGCGTTGGCCTGTGCCGCTTGCCACAGCCACGACTGGAACAACGGGTACTGTTTCGCGAGACCTATGCTTACTTTTGTGGCCAACGTCACCGGCTGTTCGGGCAACAGAATCTGA
The DNA here is from genome assembly GCF_019218985.1 of Pseudomonas sp. PDM30. Classification (NCBI taxonomy): domain Bacteria; kingdom Pseudomonadati; phylum Pseudomonadota; class Gammaproteobacteria; order Pseudomonadales; family Pseudomonadaceae; genus Pseudomonas; species Pseudomonas sp. PDM30. Next base: position 2,618 of record NZ_JAHUWM010000012.1, on the reverse strand, counting down.
CCCTGGAACAACTGGCGGCGGAAAACTTCGTCAGCTTCACCAGCGATCAACTCGGCGGCAATCTTTCACCCCTGACGCTGTTCCGCGACCAGCAAGGCTTCACCGGCAAGATCGTCGCCTCCTCCACCAGTTTCGAAGAAATTTACCGCTTGATCTGCGCGGGTTACGGCATCGGCGCCTTGCCCACCCATCTGGTGCGCCGGGATGTCGAGCAAGGTCTGCTCTGGCGCTTGCCGCCGGAAGACGGGGTGGTGGATTTCGATATCCAGTTGTTGTGGAATCGCGAACAGAAGATGAGCCAGGCCGAAACGGTGTTCCTCGAGAGCTTCCAGCACATGCTCAGCATCCGTGAGCCTGTGCTGTGAAGCCATGAAGGTTCAGACGTGAGGATCGCCCGGTGCCTTGTTCGGCGCTGCGTACTGCGGCTTGAGGTGCCCGTCCTGATCAAGTAGCCAGGCGTCCATGATCTCCCGCACGACCGGTCCGGCGACGCGACCACCGGCCTCGCCGTTTTCGATCATCACCGAAATCACGATTTTCGGGTGCTCGGCCGGGGCAAAACCGACGAACAAGGCGTTGTCGCGGTTACGCTCGCGGGTTTTCTCCCGGTTGTAACGCTCACCCTGCTTGATCGCCACCACTTGCGCGGTGCCACTCTTGCCGGCGATACGGTACTGCGCGCCCGCGGCTGCGGCCCGGGCAATCCCGCGGGCATCGTGCATCACCATCTGCATGCCATGGTTGACCTGCTCCCAGTCGCGAGGATCCTTGAGCAGAATGTTCGGCATCGGATGCTCATCCACCGGCGCGACACCGTCCACGGTTTTGGCCAGGTGCGGGCGATTCCACACGCCTTTGTTGGCAATCAGCGCCGTCGCCTGGGCCAACTGCAGTGGCGTGACCTGCATGTAGCCCTGGCCGATACCGAGAATCACCGTCTCGCCCGGAAACCAGGCCTGACGACGGGTGGCGCGTTTCCAGGCCTGGGATGGCATCAGGCCGGGGGACTCTTCATTCATGTCCAGGGAGACTTTTTCACCCAGTCCGAACATGGCCATGTAGTCGTGCAGACGATCGATACCGAGCTTGTGTGCCAGGTCATAGAAGTAGGTGTCGTTGGAACGCATGATCGCCGCATCCATATCCACCCAGCCGTCGCCGCTGTGGTTCCAGTTGCGGTATTTGTGATCGAAATCCGGCAGCTGGTAATAACCGGGGTCGAACACACGGGTCTGTGGCGTGACGACACCGGCATCGAGGCCGGCGATTGCCATTTCCGGCTTGATGGTCGAACCCGGCGCATAGAGACCGCGCAGCACACGGTTGAACAGCGGTCGGTCGATGGAGTCCCGTAGCGTGGAGTACTCCTTGGAACTGATACCGGTGACGAACAGATTCGGATCGAAACTCGGGTTGCTGACCATGGCCAACACTTCACCGGTCGAGGGATCCAGTGCGACCACCGAGCCACGGCGATCGCCCAAGGCTTGCTCGGCGGCTTCCTGAAGCTTGACGTCGAGGCTCAGGACAATGTTTTCGCCTGGCACCGGGTCAGTGTGCTTGAGCACTCGCAGCACGCGGCCCTGGGCATTGGTTTCGACTTCCTCATAACCGACATGGCCGTGCAGTTGCTTCTCGTAGAATTTTTCAATCCCGGTCTTGCCGATGGATTGGGTGCCTCGATACTCCACGGTATCCAGAGCCTTTGACTCTTTCTCGTTGATACGTCCGACGTAGCCGACCGAATGGGCGAAGTGCTCGCCCAATGGATAATGCCGAACGAACTGCGGCTCGACATCGAGGCCCGGCAAGCGGAACTCGTTGACGGCGAGTACGGCAATTTGCTCTTCGCTCAGTTCATAGAACAACGTCACAGGTACGAAGGGGTGACGTGCCTGCTTCATCGCCTTGTCGAACTGCGAGCGGTCTTCAGCGGGCAAATGCAGGAGATTGACTACCTCGTCCAGCTCTTCGTTTACATCGGTAGCACGTTCGCGGGTGATGGTCAGGTTGTAGCTGGGACGGTTATCCGCGAGAAGTACGCCGTTGCGGTCGTAGATCAACCCGCGAGTCGGTGTAATTGGCAGGACATGTACGCGATTGTTTTCAGAGATGGTCGAGTGATAGTCGAACTCGACTACCTGCAGGACATACAGGCGCACTACCAGCGCACAGGTGACAGCGGCAACGAACAAGCCGCAGGCCATCAGCCTTTTATTGACCAGGCGTGTCTCTTTCTCGTGGTCCTTGATGGGTATCGGTTCGGGCATCTCTACAGCAACTCTTTGAAAAGAATGCCGATCCGTGGGCGCAAACTCAGTCCATTAAAAATGAGCTGCACCTTAGCAAAAGCGCGGAGTCAGGTTTATGTGATTTTTTTTACAATGACCTTGTAGGAGCGAGCTCGCGATGGACGTTAACGATGACGCGGGAAACCTGACGCCCTGCAGCGCTCTCGGGTTTTTCGCGAGCGGGCTCGCTCCTACAGGGGCGCCAAAAACAAAACCCCTACCTGCATACGCAGATAGGGGTTTCGGAATTTAATCTTGACGATGACCTACTCTCACATGGGGAAACCCCACACTACCATCGGCGATGCATCGTTTCACTGCTGAGTT